>JAFYEM010000056.1 GCA_017544265.1 Bacteroidales bacterium
ACAAATTATAAGACCGGATATAGTGACGATACTTCTCCGTGGTGCTTTGGGTCATCTGGAGAAAAATGATGTAGTTGTTCTCCAAATAGTATTTCTCGGAGTGGCGTTCCGAGGACCAGATAGCGCCGCTTTCGCCATCGCTGGCCAGCTCTCCGTCGCTGAAGACAGCGCCTCCAAACGGGAGGAAAATGGCGTTCCCGTTGGGGCCGATCACCTTATATCCTTTCACGCCGTCGCAGGCAGTAAGCTCCCAGGAGCATTTCAGGACCAGTTCTTCCATTTCCTTGTAGGACGGTGTGCGCCAGCCCCCACCCCAAGGCACCTCGAACCCGAAGGGGACGTAATCGCCATATGCCTGGGGGGCATCAGCCCCGACATTCCGGTCGGCCCAGAATACACTGAGACCCAGGTCTACGACGCGTGTATCCGCGATATGGAGCGTCGGGGCAGCAGGGCTTGCGGGAGGATTCACGGCCGGGATATCGACCTTCTTGCCGTCTTCTCCAAGCCAGAAAACGCCGGAGTCCCTCTGGATCAGGAAAATCAGCTTGTCGCCGTAGTACCCCAGATTCAGAATACGGCCATCAGGGCCAACAAATATTATGGGCTCGATGACATAGCCGAAACTTCCCAGCTTTGGGTCCGTTTCCGGCCCCTCCACCTCCTGAAGGGCCATAACGCCGGAAGTATAACCGTAGTCCTGAATCTCCATATAATCCGCCCCGGCTCCGGGCAGCCATCGAAGCCCGAGGGCCTCTACAGGGACCATCGCAAGCGAGAAATGGCACTGCCCTGCGGCATCCATCTCGGAATAGGCGATACCCAGCCCGCCCGCCTCCGAACGGAAGATCTGGTACCCGTTGCCCCGCACCAGGGTGCTCAGGTCCATTTTATAGGCCCGGAGCATATCGGACCAGGTGTCAGCGTTGCAAAGCAACTGCGTGCCAAGCACCAGCAGGATTGATATTATGACCTTTTTCATAATCTGGTGACAGTTAGAATCCGATAGCGGGTGCTGTTGTCGGTATAGACGCCAAGGCTATTGTTGTAAATGCTTGGCTCATTGATTCTTGCCGGGGGCATGTGCACCACCTTATGTTCGCGCCGGGTTGTCCCATCCTTGCCATATTTGACCTCATATTCCACCTTGACAGTAATTTCCTTGCTGGTAGGGTTGGAAAAGCGAAACTCGTTGAACCAGCCCTCTTCTCCGGGAATGGCCCCGAAAGAGAAATACTTGCATTCCTGCACCTTGCCTTCCAGGGTCCCGTCCGGCAGTTTGGTCCAGACCGTATCTTTATACACAGGATAGTCCAGCGTGATATGCCTGGGAATATTGTTGGGAATCACCATTCTTGGAATAGCCGTACCAGAAGTATTCTCCGCCAGAGGCTGGACATTCTTCAATTTGAAATGACTGGTGCGGGCATAGCGCCGGGCATTTTCCCTTGTTTTCTTCGACCGCGCATTCCACTTTTTCAGTTTGCGGGCATATTCCTTTTGGGCCCTGGATTGCTGTGGAGGACGGTATTTCTGCGTTCGGGCCGACGGCTTTTTGAATTTGCTCTTGGCGTCCCTGATGGCATCGGCCCCGGTGGTGCCTGAGCTATAATAAGAGCTGCCGGAAGAGGTGCTGTAACTTCCTGAACTATAGTTGGATCTGCTGACGCTTTGCCCTGACATTTCCTCCAGCTGGCCGATAGCAGAGCTTGAGCGGAAACCCGTGTCGAAGAGGTCCGTATTCACCTGCGCCAAGACCGACAGGGGCAACAGCAGGCATACCAATAGAGTCAATCGTTTCATCTTCCAAATTCAAATCCAATTCTCAGTGATGCAAACCAGTCGTTTGTAATCTTGGCGTCGCTTTTTGCGCAGCGGTCAATAAAGCCGTGGTCTGCGGTCAAAGTAAAGCTCCATTTCCCCTTGATGACATATATGCCCAGTCCGGCAACGAGGTTCAGAGGCCGGTATCCGTAATCCTGCTTCATAAAGGAGAATGTACGGTCATTGCCATTGTGAGACAAAATGCACCAGTCCAGCCTGGGACCCGCGTATGCGCCAAGGTAATCGAGAAAGCGAAGTGCACCCAAATCCTCCGTGGAGATGACGAAATTGAGGTTCAGCGGCACCGTGATATATTCTTCATTGAAGATTTCTCCGGCCGGAAGACCGGAAACCGGATGAACGCCACCGGATGGGAACTGCATGAACTGATGGCGCCATTCCGCCCCGAAATCCAAATCAAAATAATAGGAAAAGTCTATGCTCCAGCGGGCATGGACCACAGGGCCGTGGAAAACGTAGCTTTGTTTTCCCAGCGCGTCCGAGCGCGTTGTTCCGCCCACCATATAACCCGCCCCTACCCGTCCGCGTGCGGCTGCCGGGACAGCGGATAAACATGACAGAATAAGTGCTATGATAAAAAGTGTCTTTCTCATAGGCCTCATTGTTTTCCGCAAAAATAGCTTATTTGAAGAACTGTTTTGTGGCGGATTCCGCCACAAAGTTCTGATTGATAAGGGACTTGTCCATTGTGATTAAGCTTTGTTTGGTCCCAGGTTGATTAGATGCATGGAGTACGTAAACCTCGTCTTCTCCGTTTTCATCGGAAGTCAGGTAGTACCCCTCCTGATTGTATTCTACTGTTTCTCCCTGTTTGTCGATATATCCCCACAGCGGGAGGTAAAGGGAATTCCCGGTGTATTTGGAAATTAAATGATGCAGACTGACATCAGCAGGATGGGTAATGCTTTTTTCATGGCATGTATTCAATTATTGGCGCGATATGCTTATTTCTGCTGGAGATGTCGCTTCCAGGGGGAGCCAGAGAACCAGTGAAGGACCGGACCAGAGTGTGTGGATGCCGGCTTTGAAGCCCTGCAGGGGTGCTCCGTTCACTTTTACTTCCCGGGGAAGGGTATCGGCTCCATTGATTATCAGGCACAGGCCTTTTGCCGGGTGCTCCGCCGACGCGTCGAGGCGGAAGAAGAGAGATTCCCCGGCATTGCCCGAAATGCCAGAAGTGTCGCTCGGACTCGAAATGACGTACGCCCGCTGGGTGACGTCGTATGGAACTTCATTGCCGTCTATGGTCATCTTCGGTGCGCGCAGCCAGGATTTCGCGAGCGGAACAAGGTCCGCCGCATCGCCTTCCGTGCAGCCGCATAGCATCAGTTTTGTGATTTTCAGCCCTTCTACGCTGTGCGGCGCATTGTACTGCGTGGCAGTGTAAGTATGCGACGGAGCGTCGGGGATGCAGGCATATCGGCCTATGACATAGTCCTGCGCCACAGGCCAGTGATTGCGCCACGGAAAGTCGGAAAACTCCGACCAGCGGCCGGCATAACGGTCTATACGCGGGCCGGACTCGCCCTTCTCATTGACCCCGCCGCCATCCTCCAGAATCAGATACGGGTTCCACTTGCTCTTCAGGTATGTCACCTGGATGTTGACGCCGGGAATGGACTTGCCGTCCTGGCGGGCCTTGCCGTCAAAGTCCCAGCCGAAAGTCTCGCTGCGGCCGTCCATAGCTGCCACGGACATGATTTTCGACGCGTCCAGCACGTCCTCCGGCCGCTGCGAGGGGTGCAGCACCTGCAGGCTCTGGCACCACTCGTACCAGTCCCCGGGGGCGGAAGTCCACAACTCCATCTTGCGGACGCCGGTGCCGTCCGGATAGAAAATATAGCTTTCCTCGGAGCAGTCGCCCCACTGGGTCTCTTCGCTCTGATATGGAATCTTCTGATTGACTCCAACAGGGATGTTGCGCCATACCACGACCGTGCGGGCAGGAGTGTTTTCGATAATCCGTACAGATGAGAAATCGGCATGCTTGTCGCTCATCGATTCCGGACAGCCCCAGCCGGTGACCTTCTTGCGCTCGATGAACTCGTTGCACATCCAGTTCCCCTTGTCGGTCACAAAGCAGGGAGCATAGGAAATGCCATGCCAGAAAACCACTTTCCAGGGCTGCTCGGGGCCGAATCCGACCACCACATCCGGCAGATTTCCCCGCCAGCGCGCGTCAAACGCCTTATAATATTTGAGCGGAATGTACCATGCCCCGAAGGCGAGGGAGTCCGGGCCGGAAGGAAGCACGCGCGCTTCGAACTCCGGCGCTGCCGGGCGTACGAATTTCTCTTTCAGCAGAGATTTATAGGCGTTCTTGTCGGAATATATTTTAAGTTCATCCAATGCGCCGTCCAGGCTGCTGTATATGGGAATATCCTTGTTTTCATAAAAAGATGGCGTCCGGACCTGTGTACGGCCTATCCAGAGGTCGTAGGCCGACTGTTCCACGAAGGGCAGTTCCAGAGGCGTTTTCGCCACTTCCTTTCCGTCTATCGCAAGGGAAAGCCCGCTTCCGGCGCGGAAATTCGCGCTCAGACGGGACCATTGCCGCAGCTGCAGGCCCGCGGGCGACTCGACCGAAACCCATTCTCCCGATGCCGCGACCTGAAAATGCACCTTCCCGAGCGCATCCAGCCAGAGCGACCATCCGCCGGGGGCGTCCGTCCGCTGACGGCACACTACCGGACATGGACTCTTCGGGAAAGCTGCGGGGCAAATCCAGACATCTACCGTGAAATGACTCTCCGGCGCCGGAACATCTGCGGCAGGAATGACGATTCGGCTGTCGAATCCGTCAAAAAATGCCGCCTGTCCGGACACACCCGGGACCGCCCCGTCATTGAAAGACAAGGCAAACAACGCCGAAAGCGCCGCCTGGAGAAAGATATTCATCGCATTAATTCCATAATAGTCAAAACATACAAATATACAAAAATTAACAGACAAGCCAGCCGATGGACGGAATAAATGTGCCCGCACACATAATTTGGAAAAAAGTTCCTCTTTTCAAGCGAAAGAGTTATATTTGCAATGATGAACAGATTTCTCAGACGCCTCTCTGCCTGCCTTGCGCTACTGCTACCTCTGGTAATGGAGGGCGCCGTATCGCACGATATCCCCAGTCTTTCCAAATGGGGACCCTATTCGAAAGAGTATTTCGGCATTTCGCACATTGACGATCTCGGTTCCGGAATCCAGGTGGAGTTCTGCCTGGTTCCGGGCGCCTACAGGCGCAACGTGAAAGTGCCTTGCGCGCTGTGGGAGTCGGACGTCCACCCCTGGATTGTTTCCGCCGACATGCGGCATATCACCTATCGCCATGAAATAGAATGGAAGGACAGGGTCTATGTGGACGCGACCTATCATGTCATAGACGAAAACAAGGTCCTGCTGGAGGCCCGCTGCGTCAACAGTACGGACTTGCTGCAGAACATCAGTCTCCAGCTGGCGGTACGCAAGTCGGGCGGTGCTCCGGAACAGTGGACGCCTGAAATCAGGCAGGGGGAGGGCTGGTTTACCGTGCGCTATCCGGAAGTGGATGCCACCTACGGTGTGGCCTGGGACTATCCTATGAGCGAGGTCCGTCAGTGGAGATGCGCCAAACTGGAGCAGCTTATGCCCCGGAAGGTGCACGACCATGTGTTCAAGGACCTGAAAGGTGACAGGAAAGGGCACTACACGGCTAATTTCCTGCGGCCGGTGGTGCTTCGTCCGCAGAGTGACACGACCTTGTGCATGGTGATTTTCAAGGGGGAGAAAGGGGATTTCTCGACTCCGGCTGCGCCTCCGCTCGAAATGACAAAAGCCCTGTCATTTCCCCCGGGCGGAGAAACCCCTCTCGGCATACAGTTGCTGCAGGCTACCCTGCTGACAAACGTCGTCTATCCCATAGACGCTTTCGGAGAGCCCATACGCCATTTCTGCCCCGGAAAAAACTGGAACAGCCTCTATACCTGGGACTGCGGTTTCATAGGCTGGGCTATGGCGGAACTGGACCCGGAAAGAGCTTATGAAATCATCCGGCAGTACACGACGGCGCCGGAGGAAGAAGCGCCCTTCGTGCATCACGGCACCCCTCTCGCAACGCAGATTCTCGCAATCGGCGACGTCTGGGAGCGAGGCGGCTGCGATATGGACCATCTACGCGAAATCTATCCCCGCCTGAAGCGTTTCTATGACTATATGACCGGGCCGCGTTTCCGCAAGGCCTCCGGTTTGCTGGAGACATGGAACCTGTTCTATAACAGCGGCGGCTGGGACGACTATCCGCCCCAGTGGACCCTCCGTCCGCAGAAGGAACTCCGCAGCCGTACCACCCCGATGGTATCCACCGCCTACTACATCCGTTGCGCGAAAATCCTCCGCCTTATCGCCGCCCATCTCGAGGCCTCGGCTAAAGGCAGACAGAAAAAGGCCTTCGCGGCCGATATCAAACAGTTCGGAGCCGATATCGCGGCAATGTCTAAAGGTATTCTCGACAATGCCTGGGACGCAGAGACCGGCTATTTCGGCTATGTTGAGCACGATTCCGCCGGCGTTCCCGGAGGATTGTACCGGACTGAAGACGGAGTCAATTTCAATATGGGACTTGACGGCGTGACCCCGCTGGTCGCCGGGATAGTGGACGACAGCCAGAGGGAGGCGCTGCTCGCCCATATTTTCACCGAAGGGGAACTCTGGAGCAGCTGCGGCATCACCGCCGTGGACCAGGGCGCGCCCTACTACCGCAGGGACGGCTACTGGAACGGCACTGTCTGGATGCCCCACCAGATGATACTCTGGAAAACCATGCTGGATCTGGGACGCCCCGATCTCGCCAAAAGGATTGCAGACACGGCACTGGAGAACTGGGAACGCGAATGCGCCGACTCCTACAACTGCTACGAGCACTTCATGATTGAAACCGGACGCGGCGGCGGCTGGAGCAATTTCTCCGGACTGTCCTCCCCGATACTCAACTGGTGGAATGCTTACAACAGGCCCGGGACCCTCTCCACCGGATTCAGCACGCTCGTGACCTCGGCGCTATGGCAGGACGGAAATGCTTCCGTAACCGTAACGCTCGAGTTCGACAGGGAACTCGCAGGGCGGGAGATTGCACTTGTCGCCTGTCTGTCGTCAGGGCCGAAGGAGTTCCGGATACGGGCGGGCAAAAAGCCGCTGACTATAACTCTCCGATAGACACATGGACCGCAGGAATTTCATAAAGACATCTTTATTTGCCGGGGCGGCGCTCTGCCTGGACTGGGAGAAGGCGTTCGCAGCCGGGTGCCGTGACAGGCGCGTCGGAAAACCCTGGCATGGGTGGAAAGAAGGCCAGTTCCAGATTCACTTCATCTACACCGGCGTGGCCGAATCGATGTTCCTGATTTTCCCGGACGGGACGACGATGCTGCTGGACTGCGGCGATTTCGACGCCCTTGCCCGCGGAGAAAAGGCCGTTCCGCTGCTGCCGGATACGTCGAGGCACTCCGGCGAATGGATTGCCCGCTATGTGACAAGGGTCAATCCGTCCGTCACCGACGTGGACTATATGCTGCTTACGCATTATCACAACGACCACGCCGGCAGCGACCGTTTCTATGCGGAGAAAATCATCCGCGACGGTCAGGAGTACTGCCTGAGCGGCTTCTCCCAGGCGGCGGAAATCTTGAATTTCCGCAAGGCCATAGACCGCTGCTGGCCTTCCTATGACGACCCGATTCCGCATACGGCGGACGGCGGCGACCCCGACACGGTGGAGCATATCAGGCGTTTCTATAACTATATGCAGAAGCACCGCGGCCTCGAGATAGAAAAATTCCGTCTCGGTGCGACGGACCAGATCGTCCAGCTGCACCGCCCGGGCCGCTATCCCGGCTTCCAGGTCCGGAATATCTGCGCCAACGGCCGTATCGCCTTCCCGGACGGCAGGATAAAGGACCTTTTCGAGGCAAAGAAAACGCAGAACCCGAAGAAACTTAGCGAGAACGCGATGTCGCTCGGGATGATATTCTCGTACGGCAATTTCCGTTTCTATACCGCCGGGGATTTCTCCGCCAAATTCCGCGACCCCGACGGGACGGTCCGCTTTATCGAAGACGATATCGCGGAGGTCTGCGGCCGCGCCAATGTCGCCAAACTCAATCATCACGGGCACAATTCCATGAGTCGGAAACTCATCGGCGCCCTCCGTAGCCAGGTCTATGTGAGTTGCGTCTGGGACCAGCTGCACAATCTCCCGGGCACGATGGAACTCCTTTCGGACCGGTCCATCTATCCGGATTACCGCATCATCTGTCCGACCATAATGCCGGCGGAGCGCCGCGCCAGCGACGGTGACGCCGCATGGATGAAAGACGTCGCCCCCGAATCCTTCGAGGGCTGCCACGTGGTAGTCAATGTCGAGAAGGGTGGTAAGCGCTACTCAGTGTCGTTCATAAGTGCCGCCGACGAGTCTATGACAGTCCGCAGCGTACTGCATTTCAAGGTAGCGCAGGACATTTAAAACTCCAGTTCGGCTATGATCGGATAATGGTCGGAAAGGAAAGGGACGTCTTCGTAACTTTTCGTGATTGTCTCGTAGCTTACGCAGCGTGAGAAGCCTCTCCAGTAGATATAGTCCAGCGTCACCCTGTTTTTGCTCTTGTGCTCAGGGTCATAGAGATAGTCTCCGACGAAACGGCCGAAGCCGTGGAAGGTGGGCAGGTCGGAAATTACATTTTCCGCAGTGAGGCGGGCGTTCGGCATAATGGTGTCGAACTGGATTATCTCGTCACAGTTCTGACGCATGTTGAAGTCCCCGGAAAGAATGACGGGAAGCCCTTCGGGATTGAGTGAAGAGCAGCGTTCATAGGCCATCTCGAGTCCCTTCCGCCTGGCTTCGGCGCTCTGGCTGTCGAGGTGGATGTTCATGAAGAAGAACTTCTCCCCGGTTTCCTTTAACTTGAATATGCCCCAGGTGGCAAGGTCGTAGTGGCGCGCCCCCCAGCTCTTGGAAGGGACTTCCGGGGTTTCGCTCATCCAGAACACACCCAGTTTAAGCGGCTTGATTTTCTTGCGGTTCCAGTAGATGGGTTCCGACTCCTTTTCCTTGCTGGAGGGGTCGCGCGGGATGTCGTATCCGGCATAGTTCCTGCAGGAACGGAGGATAAACTCATGCTGATCCCATTCCGGCTCGTTTACTCCTATTATGTCCGGAGCGTAATCCTCGATGAGAGCCGGAGTCGCGGCCTGGCGGATTTTCCATTCGTATTCAGGCTTTTTTTCACTGGCGGAGCCGAAGCGGATGTTGTAGGACATCACCTTGAGCCGGGTCTGGGCCTGCATGGCGAAGACCGCTCCAAGGCAAACTACGATGCAGAACAGTCTTCTCATCTTCCCGCCTCCTGCTGAAGGGTTACGCTTCCGCTCACCGTCTCGCCCCAGCCGTCAGGTGCAGAAACGGTAATGCTGATGCTCCGCCGGTCGCGGGACGGGCTCGGCCCGACTGTGAAAGTAACCAAGTTGTGGGACATTCCGTAATCCGTGATGCCTGCCGATCCGGAGATTTTGAGAAATGCCGGAAGCATGTTGGTCTCCACGACGGCCTCATAGGTCCCGCCCTCTGCCGGGACCACCGGGTAGTTCCCCACAAGACGGATATATTCCAGGTAAATGCCCTCCTGCCTGACGGTCAGGGTGTCGGTGCGGCCTTCTGCACGCAGGACAATCCGGCGCTGCGGCGCAGACCGGCATTTGCGTCCAGATGCATTCTCAGTGGACCGCTTCCCCTCTTGTTAATGAAAGCCGTCCCGTTGTCGCCGAAAGCGACCCAGGATTGGTTGTCCAGTATTGCAGCCTCATAGTCTATGGGATTGCAATCCCTGGAATTGACGTACTTGTCCGCATAGACAAAAAACTCACACTCGCTGTATTCTACTGGGCACTCTATGACCTTTTCGGATGCCCCGAGAGAAATAACACTCACGTATTCCGCATTCTGCTTTGTGCAGGAAGAGGCCAGAGGCACGAGTGAGATGCATATCAGTATCAGCTTTTTCATTTCGTGGCAGGTTGTGTAAGCTGGACTCTTATCGTCTCCGCACCGGTGGAGGTGTCTTCGGGGACGATAACGGCATAAGCCACCCGGCTTTCAGGGAAAGGATTGGCGTCATATTCAATGCGAATGCAAACATTGTACCCCTTTCCGGATGTAATATCCGGATGGAGCCACTTTATGTCCGAGTCGCCATAATCGAAACTGAGGTTCCACGTGACGGTGGAATAGACAGGAAGATACAGATGTCCGGCCAGATTGCCCGGCACGTCCACCTCCGTGCTGTTGACGGCAAGCGGAACGGTCCATTCCCACTTCTTCGAGCAGCCGAGAAGGGGAAGCATACACAAGAGTATTATCAGGAACTTTCTCATAGGCCGTACTGATTGTATTCGTTATTGTCGAGGGCTCCGCCAGAATAGGTAACCTGTACCTGCGGGATGGGGCAGTAGCGGTGGCAGGGCCTCGCATTGGTCTTGAGCAAGGAACCGCCGTACTCCTGTATGGTTTCCCACCAGATTCCCCAGCGGACCAGGTCGTGTTTGCGGTTGTACTCGCCGAACAGTTCACGTGCGCATTCGTCCTGTATCATTTTCAGAATGGCCTCCTCGTCGGCAAAATCCGCAGGCTTGACCTCCGGTAGGCCGGCGCGCCGCCGCACCTGGTTGAGATAGGAGCAGGCCAAGTCTTCATCCCCCCTGCGAAGGTGCGCTTCAGCCATGTTGAGGACGGCCCCGGCGTAGCGGTAAATCTTGAAATTGTTGCTGTCCTGCTTGTACTGCATATTGAAGCACCAGAACTTGTCGCCGAGGTAAGGGCGGGAAGTGGCAGACATTCCGTCGAAATATAGCCAGTGCGGTTTTACGACGCTGCGGTCGTCGTAAGCGTTGAAGCCGAACCATCCGCACTGCATCCATCCGCCGCCATCCTCGACCTGTCCGGCCGCCGTGCAGCTGTGGCGTCTGCGGTCTCCGCTATTGTAGGGCATCAGATCCTTGTACATGTGGTTCGTGGGACGCAGCGGGGAATTGGTCCTGGAGGCGGAGCCGAGTTCCGGGATGCCGACTTCGGCATAGTAGTCGGTGGAGGTGTCGAATTCCGTCACTTCGGAGTTGTCGTCGCCTTCATCGTCGAGGTCCGGGTCGAAATTGCCGCGCATAGGCTCGCAGCGCGATGCGAGTTCGCCGTAAACCTTGTATCCATAGTCCGTCACCGTCTGCCCCATCTCAAGTATGGATTCCCCGGTGTAGCGGTTGCGGAAAGCGACATCCGAAAGTTTGTATTTCTCCAGCGGACCGTACATTTCCTCCAGAAGGCTGAAGAAGTCTATGGCCTCGCTCCACATGCCCTCCCACAGGCACATCTTGCCGCCGACCATCAGGCCGACAGCAGCTCCGGCACGGTACTGCTTCGGATTTGCGGGGGCGTAGGTTGGATAGAAGGGCAGCGCCCTGTCCTCGATAATACATTTGCGGAGCTCCTGGATGAGGGTGCGGCGAGTCTCGGAGGCGCTCATTCTCGGGAGATGGGCTATCCGGTCGTTGTTCCTGTCGGTTACTTCCTCCTCGTAGAAAGGCACGTCGCCGAAGTTGCAGGTGAGAAGGTAGTAGAAAAGGCTGCGCAGCACTACGGCCTCGGCCCGCAGAGCCGCCTTTTCACTTTCATCGACGGAGGACGCCTCTATTGTACTTAAAATGGTGTTGCAACGGGATACTCCCCTGTAGAGATTTGCCCAGAGATTGGCGCAGAACTGGGGATTCATCGTGGAATACTGGCAGTAGGCCTCGTACTGGCCGGAAGAGCCCATCTGCATCAGGTCGGTCTGCGCCTCGGTGATGTAGAAATACTTGACTTCCTTGAAAATATCCCTCAGGGGGAGGTAGCAGCCATTGAGACCGGTCTCTATCTGGACTGCCGTCTGATAGTAGGTTTTCCTTGTGGAAGAACCGTAGATGTCTTCCTTGAGGTAGCTGCAGGAAACTGAGCCGATGGTGAGCAAAGCGCCGCAGAGAATATGCAGAACGGTCTTTTTCATAATCAGAACTTCGCTTTGATACTTAGGGTGTAGGTTCTCGGATTGGGATACGAGGCGTTGTCTATCCTCCTTCCGGAGGACGAGATGTCCGGATCGTATCCGTTGTAGGAGGTGAAGAGCCAGAGATTGTCGCCGTTCAGGGAAACGTTTATGCTCTTCATCCACTTGACCTTGTTTCGGAGGTCAAAGGTGTAGCCGACGCTGAGTGTCTTGATTCTCAGGAAGGAAGCGTCGTGGATCAGTGCGTCGCTGCCGTAGGTGTCCTCGTCGTATGGCGCGGGGATGTCAGACCAGGGGTTGCGTACGGGGTGCCAGCCGTCCAGCATGTAGCGGTACTTGTTGGTCGTGTAGGTGGTCATGCCGAGCTGGCGCTCGGAGATGTTGTAGAGTTTTCCCCCTATGGAATATGAGAGGAAGAGGTCCACGTGGACGTTCCAGATATTGAACGAGTTCTGGAGGCCGCCGTAAACGACCGGATCCCCCGAGCCCATATAGACATAATCGTTGCGGTCCAGCACGCCGTCGTGATTCACGTCGACATACTTCCGCACGCCGTTCTTGTCGTAGCGCGAGGCGAAGGCATGGGTCGCTTTGTTGCGCTCCCTTTCCTCGTCGTTGTGCCATACGCCGGCGCACTGGAAGCCCCAGAGCGCATTCGCCGGGTAGCCCTTCACGTAGCCGTAGTACATCTGGCCGTCGTAGTGGACGGTCGATATGTACTCGGTGTCGCCGATGTCGAGCACAATCTGGTTGTTGTGGCTTATGTTGAACACGGTCTCCCAGTTGAAGTGCTTCCTCGTGATATTGTGCGAGGTTATGGAGAACTCGATACCCATGTTGCGCGTCTTGCCGAAATTCTTCCAGCGGGAGGAGTATCCGGTTTGGACTGAGTTCGCCACCGACATAAGAAGGTCGGTAGTGTAGGAAAGGTAGGCGTCCATGGTCATGGAAATCCTGTCGCGCCACAGCGAAACATCGATGCCGGCGTTGTAGGATGTGGTTTTCTCCCAGGTAAGGTTGGGATTGTCCAGCCTCGAGGGATAATACGCTACCGGCGACAGTTCGCCGAACATCCACTCGGACGCGCTGTTAGAGAGAGTCGCGCTGGACACGCCTGTGGAGACGGCGTCGTTGCCGGTCATACCCGCGCTTAGACGCAGTGACAGATCCGTCAGCCAGGTCGCGTTCGCAACCGCCAGCCAGAGCTCCTTGCTTATGTTCCACCTGAATGCGCCAGCGGGGAAGAACGCCCATTTATGGCCTTCTGCGAAGTTGGACGCGCCGTCGGCCCTGGCGGTGAAGGTCAGGAAGTAACGTCCGAGAGCCGAGTAATTGGCCCTTCCTATGAATGACATCCGTTTCATCAGGCTCTTGTCCGTGGAGGGCGAAAGGTTGCGGCGGTCCATCACCGACTCGAGATTGTAGAAGGTCACGTTGTCGTCGAGGTATCCCCGGCCGGAGAGCGAGGTGTAGTTTATCCAGCGGCCCTGCATGGTGAAGCCGCCCATGAGCTGCAGCTTGTGCCCTCCGTTGAAGTTGCGGTCATAGTTGAGCGTGTTTTCCCACAGGAAGGAGTTGCGCTCATCGTTGGAACGCATCGCGTAGGCGCCGGTGTGCCTGGTCTTGCTCACCGGGAGGGTGGTCGGCTCGTATTTGAAGTCCTGATAGATGTTGTACTTGTAAGTGAATGAAGTCTTGAGTTTGAGCCGGTTGTTCTTGGTCAGGGTAAACTCGAGCCAGGGATTCAGGCTCAGGTAGTACTCCCTCACCCAGTAGGTCGACGAAGTGGCGACTATGTACGGATTGTCGTAAACGCTTCCGCCGTTGGTGCCGGTGTCGGCATACTTGTTCCATGTGGAAGTGGGGTCCAGCAGCGGCGAGATGCAGACGGCGGCGCTGGTCGATGTGCCGTTGAGCTGTATCTTGTTACGGTCGCGGTGCTTGAAGTTGAACTGCACGTTGGCTCCTATCTTGAGCCAGCGCCAGAGGCGCCTGTCCACCTTGATACGGCTCACGAGACGCTTCATGTCATTGCCTATGATGATTCCCTGGGTGTCGTCGTAGCCGAGCGAGAAATAGATGTGGGAACGGGACTCGCCGGTGTTTATGGCAAGGTTGTAGGACTGGTTCACGGCCTTGCGGGTCATGACATCCTGCCAGTCGGTGCCTTTGCCGAAGGAAGCGGGGTTCTCGTAAGGATAGACCTTGCTGCCTTCCACATCGGTGGACTGGGCGGTTGTGAGTTTGAAGATGCCGCGGTCAAGGTTGAAATCGTTGCGGTACTGGGCGAACTCGGCCGCGTTCATCACGTCCATCTTGCGGGGAAGTTCCGCGAGGCCGACCTTGGCGCTGAAAGTGATGTTGAGGGTCTGGCTGTCGCCGCCCTTGGTAGTGACCAGGATGACGCCGTTGGCGCCGCGGGAACCGTAGAGGGCCGTAGAGGAAGCGTCTTTCAGGACGGAAACGCTCTTGATGTCCTCGGGATTTATGTCAGAGAAACTGTCCACTGCGTCCACCACGCCATCGACCACGATGAGCGGGTCGTTGGAGGCGTTTATGGAGCGGGAGCCCCTGACGCGGATGGTCATGCCCTCGCCGGGCTCGCCGCCGGTGCTGGTAATCTCCATACCCGCGACCCTGCCCTGCAGCATCTGGTCCACGGAAACAGAAGCGTCGCTCTTGATCTTGTCCATATTGACAACCGCGACGGAGCCGGTCAGGTCGCTCTTTTTCTGTGAGCCGTAGGCTATGACCACAACCTCGTCCAGCGAGGTCTGCTGGATTTTCATAACCACGTTGATGGACTTGCGGTTATCCACGCGGATGACCTGCTCCTCCATTCCTATCATGGAGAACACCAGCGAGTCGTCATTCTTGCAGGAAATGGTGTATTTTCCCTCGCTGTCGGTCATGACCCCGGTGGTAGTGCCCTGTATCAGGACTGCGAGGCCTTCTATGGGGAGACCGTCCTCGCCGACGACCTGTCCTTTCACCGTCACCTGGGCAAAGGCTGAAACCGCACCGAGAAGCAGGGCTGAAAGTATTAGCAGTAGTTTTTTCATAGCCTCGACTCCTCTGCCCGGATAGTGAAACCGTAGAGCATCCCTCCGTCAAGGGGCTGCATCGACATATTTCTCAGCAGGCTCCAGATACCTGCAGAGGTGTAGAGATAATCGCTGCGTGAGCCCGCCATGGCGACGGGGCCGAACTGTCCCGGCAGGCAGTCTGCGAAAGTCGCGTCCTCCAGCGCGGGGGACTCGTCGGAAAGCAGGAGCGCGTATATCCAGTCGGTGTCCGTCTCCTTGAACCAGGTTTCCTGGAGCAGAAGGGCGATGTCCGCTTCGGAAGGTGCCCCCAGGATGATGGCGAACTTGCCTTTCCGGATAAGCAGGGCCTGCAGGTTGCCTGAGGCGAGGGAGCTGAGCTCCATCCCTTCTCCGGCTGCGGCGAACAGGTATTTTTCACCGGCGGCAATGCCGAGGGTGTGCTTGGCGCATGGCCATTTGGAAGCATGGGAAGAGAACCAGTCGTCAGCGCCGCCCTCAAATGAGAGGTCGGTGAGACACAGGGCAACATCGGCTCCGGAAGCTGAAACGGCGGGGTTGAGAGCGTCACCCCCGGTCGGGCATGAGGCCCAGATGACTGCAAGTGAGGAGGCCTTCTCCGCCGCCTCGAACTCGGCAGAGACGGGATGGTCTTTAGTCACGGGAATCTCCTTGCCGCAAGAGGCAGTCAGCAGAGCCGCAGTCATTATGAAGAATAATTTTCTCATTGGCCGCCCTCCCGTTGTGAAATTTTACATCCGGCACTTGTCACAAGACCCCATTCGTCGGTAAAGGAAACAGTCAGCATCCCTTCGCGTGAACTTCCGGATTCTGCCGTAAACAATATGCTCCTGAAATCTGCGCCGATTTCGGGTGAGACTATCCAGCCTGCGTCGGAGCTGCAGCTGATGGAACCGCGCTGTGCCCCCGTGAGATTCGTGCGCAGGGGAATGTAGCAGCTTCCGCCCGAAGCCGGAACGGTCGCGTCTTCAAGCGAAATGAAGGCTTCGATGCCCTGCTGGCGGATGTAGAGGGTGTCCGCCGTGGCACCGTCGTAAGTCCGGACTATGACGTGGCCGAGCCGGTTGAAGCGAGGCGCACCCACCACGGACTCGTTGGAGTCGTAGCCGACGATTATCGCGCCCGCGTCCTTGAACAAGTCTGCCGGAACATGAACCCAAGTCTCGGGAGAGGACGCGCTCCAGACCCCGTCTGTGTCTATGAAGACAGAGAAATCACCCGCCGCCGGATAAACTTCCACGGTCCCCAGGGACTTGCCCTGGGTTACGAGAACCTCCTGCGAGCATCCGGCAAGGCAGAGCGCAAGCCAGGTGGCCATAAAGAATATGCTGAAGTTCTTTTTCATTCGTAAGATCCGTCAATGATAAGCAAATCCTCGTTTCCGGCCCTGTTCGGCGCAGCCTGGACGGCGACATCAAGCACGCCGCCCGAAACCACTTTCAGGGGACCGTCAACCGCGGCGGAAAAAGCCTCGTCTGCGCTCACCGCCGTCACTGTCAGGTGTTCTAAAGTTCCTGAGGGCACCTGGGCCCAGACTTCCAGCGGGGCCTGCAAGGTGCAGGGCCTGCCCACTTTTGTCAGCGTAACTGTATGCGATCCTTCGGTCACTAGAGGTTCGGTGCCGGACTGCATGGCCACGTTGCCGGCAAGCGGGGAGGCGGGACACTGCAGTACCACCTTTTCGACAAGCCCTTCCACGCTGCACTTTATCTTGAGATGCAAAAGCCCGGTACAACCGTTCCCGTAGGAGAATTCGATTTTCCCTTCAGGGGAGGCCTCCGCGACCAGTATTGAGTTGAGTGCCAGGTGTCTGGCCGCCGATTCCCCGGCGACCTGCTCGCAGAGTACTGGCTGGCGCCGCTCCGCGACGCAAGGATATCCCTTCTCGCTGAAGGGGTAATATGCCATGAGCGAACCGGAGACGGACATACCGTAGAAGGAGGCCGCTCCGCCCTTCAGGGCATATTCATTCATAATTGTATAGCGGCAGTTGCTCCGGCCTTTCCCGTCGTAAATGCCGATGCGGGCGGATGCCGGCCAGACGAATGCCTGGGAGGCGTAATCCGCGACAGTTGCGCTCACCATGGTCCGGCCGCCGGAGTCTATCTCGGGGTCGGACGGGATATTCAGTTTCTTAGTGCAGGAGACTGTCGCAAGGAGCAGGGAGATGGCGAAAAGTATCTTCTTCATAGTCTAGTCCTCCCAGGGCAGTTTTGAGTGGTTGTCCCACATTATACAATTCTGGAGGCATGATCCGGGCTTGCTCTCCCCGAAGGCCCGCGACGCCCACGAGGCATCGGCCGCGGCCCATTTCCCTCCGCGGGCCACCCAGCCGCCGGCGGCGCAGGAAGTAAAGGTCCCGGAGGCTTTGTCGCCGCTGAAATATCCTCCCAGGTCTGCTGAACCGCTCCCGGGATAATTGCGGACATGTCCGCTGTTCTTGCAGTGCTGGAAAACACTTCCTCCGCCGTATGAGCCCACAAGGCCGCCGGCGCAGGGGAGCGGCATGGCCGCAAGGCTGGATCCGGCTACGTCTCCGCTGTTCCAGCAGTATTCCACAAGGGTATTTTCCGCATTTCTGTGTACTCCGCCTATGATGCCGCCGCTCACGACATAGCCCGTTCCGGAACCATTTCCTACGGGAATATTGATGTCCCTTTCATAGACAAGGCCGCTGTTTTCAGAATCTGTCACCCTTGTCATGGTCTGTATCCATCCCACTATGCCGCCGAGCGTGCCGGAGGTCGAGAGCAGGCTTCCGGAATTCTTGCAGCCGGTGATTCGCAGACTGCCCCCGGAGGGAGCGGACACACCGGCGATACCGCCTCCTATGGAGAAATTGGGGCTCAGCTCGATGCGTGAGCCGGAGCCTCCGAGCGGATCTTCGTCGCCGGCATTGGGATTAAAGTATATCAGCCCGCTGTGGACGCAATCTTCAATTTCGGCCTGGACATAGGCGTCGGATACAACCTCGACGCTTATTTCCACGGTCTTTTCTCCGCCGGAAACATCTTCCGTTTCCCAGACCTGTCGAAGTCCGGCTGAACCTAGAATTCCGCCGGCTATACTGATGCTCGAGCGGTTGCTGGGAATCAGGGAAGTAATTCCGCTCACCTTGCGGCGGATGCTTCCGGAGGAGGAGCATCCGGCTATTCTTAGCTGTACCGTTTCCATGGAGGAGGCAGCGCCGGCATAGGCCACGATTCCGCCCGCTATGGGGGCTTCGGAGAGTTTTTTGTTTTCAAGGAGAGTAAGCGCTCCGGTGAAGCTGCTGTTTTCCACGGCAGCCGTCATGCCGTCGCTGTGGCTGTAGAACAGTCCCGCCACGCCGCCGAGCCTCGGTGAGGCAACGTCCCCTTCGACCTGGATGGAAGTCGATGAAGTGCAGTTGTCTATCGTCACGGAATTTACTGACGCCCCGCCGAGAATACCTCCGGCGCAGAGGCGCTCCGAGCCGGACGCTTTGGCAAATGAAATGGACCCGCCGGCGGTGCAGCCCGTGATGTTGAACGAATGGGCGCTTGAGGAATATGCCTGCCCTGCTATTCCTCCGAAGAACTGCCTCTCGCTGGACGCAATGAGGGCTCCGTTGGAAGATATGCTGCCGGAGAACGTGCACGAAGTTATGTTTCCGTCGCAGGAACGGCTCAATCCGGCGATTCCGCCCGCCATCACAGGTTTGTCGGTGTACTTGCGTTGCAGGATTATCTTTGCGCCGGGGCCAACGGAGCAGGATGTGACAGCTCCGGTCGAGGATGCGGACGGGTCGTTGTCGCCGAGCTGGCCGATAATACCGCCGACGGCATTTCGCACGGATGAAAGCGGCACGAACTCTATTTCGCCGTCGAACGAACAGTCGTGGACGTGGGTCGATACAGACGAACCGAGCACGCCGCCGGCGAATATGCCGCGCCGCGATGAGGTTATCGCGATTTCGCTGCCGTCCACGACAATCCTGCCGCTGTTTTCAAGTTGGGATATGCCGGCCGCGTCCTTATAGACACTCTGGATGACGCCGCCGATGCAGAAAGAATAGGATGGTGACGACTCCGGCAGGTAGGATACCACCCCTTCCGGGCCGTTGACGGCGCCCTTTACGGTGATATTTACATTGTCTATGATGCCATACACTCCGCCGACGCCGCCATAGCGGGCCTTGTCAGTGTCGGTGTTGACCGGCGCAGCGGTGACCTTGCCGTCGTTACGGTCGTTTTCGCAGGCGGAACTCCCTGACAGATAGCCGAATATTCCTCCATAGCGGAGGGTGTTGAGCCAGGACCCGGTGAAAGAAAGGACTCCGCGCTGGATGTTGGAGGACGAGGTGCTGCCGGAAAGGCTTCCGGCGATGCCCCCGAAGTTGAGACCCTTGGATGTGTATGAGCCGGGGGAGCGGGAGGCCACTTCCATCCGGCCCTCGAAGCAGCAGCCCTGGACAGATGATGAACTTGCCTGGCCGAAAAGGCCGCCGAAGTTGGCGTCAGCCGCCATGATTACCGATGATGGGACAAGGATTTCAGCTTCCACGCGGCAGCCTCTGGCGCTTCCGCCGCCGGTGAGCCGGCCGGCAATACCGCCGAAATAGGTGGTGGATGAAATTTCGCCGGAAGGAGAATAACTGTACTTGCCTTTTAGTGTGACATTCTCCACGGTTCCGGTAATCTGCGTGGCGACAAGGCCGGCGGACGGCCCGGCGTCAACGCTGAAGGCACTGTCCAGAACAAGGTTGCGGAGGGTCCCGCTCACGGTAGTGAACATGGGCCCGGAGAGCCCCTTTACGGTGTGTCCGCCGCCGTCAAGCATCGTGGATAGGGAGAACGGAACCCATTCGCGGCCGGACATGTCCAGATCGGCCACGATAAGGCAAGTCCCGGCCGACGGGTCGGCGGCAAAAGAGAGCAGCTGCTCCTCGTTCGATATGATCGTGAAACCGGAATCTTCGGCAAACTGCCTGGAGGGGAATCGCACCAGGCGCGCGGCCTCCAGCCGGCCTTCCGGCGGAACATATCCGAGTCTCATCGCGCCTCCTCCCTCAGACTGGACCACGAACTGGAATCCGACAGGGTACTCGCCTGCGGGAACCGCGATGAAGAAAGATTTCGGCGAGGAGCCGAGGGCTGTTCCGCCACTGGGGCATTCAAGAGTTACGACTGATGAAGCTCCGCTGATGGTGAAATTTCCGTTGAAAAGGCCTTTGGCGTCGGTATCCGGGATAAGGGACCCGGAAAGCGGCTTGCCGTCCGAAGACAGCACCATGATGCGGTCTATAGACTTGCCGGCCCCGCTCAGCCGCACTTCAAACACTGTCGAGAAGTGGGAGAGACGGATATCTGACGGATTCCATCCCGAGCCGTACATGGGCAGGGCGGCTGGATCGCAGCTGCCTTCGATGTACTGCTGCGACTGAGGAAGAACTGCCGTTCCGCTTTCAGAAGCCGGATACAGCACGTTGAACGGAGCCTCCAGAGGCGTCGTGAAGCTGAAAACCGCCGAGGATTCTCCCGCTTCTTTCGATTTGAGGGGTTCCGAGATGGCGCTGCCGACCGAAATCCTGTCGCCCTCGGACCAGAGCACGGGGCGACGGCCGCCCTCTTCTTCTCCCAAGGTAGTCCTGGTCCCGCTTTCCGGAAGGCAAACGCGCAAATCGCTCCCCTCACCTTGCGGCTGGAGGCCGGAATCCTGCTCCCTCATGCACGAGAACGCGAGAAGAAGCCCAGCCGGGACAATTTTAAGGAGTATTTTCGGTATCAAATAACTTGTGCGCATAAGGCCGAAAGTCAATTCTCTTTGCAAAGATATGCATCTTTTTAAAATTTCAATGTGTCCGCACACATTTTTTTGTGTTTTTAAACTAATAATTCTACCTTTGTGCTTAAAGAGCCGGGTGAGGCGCTTGTTGTTTTTATATTATAATGTGACCGCACACATAATGAGAAGGTTTCTGAATATCTGGGTTTTATTCCCGCTTTTGGCTGGAGTTCTGTCCTGCGCTGAGAAAGAAGCCGGCCCCGGGGAAGGTTCCGGTGACAATCCGGACCCCGTCGGTCCCGGAGGTGAGGTGGTTCCCGGACTGGTTTTCAAGGCTGTCCTGCCGGAAGGAGGAAAAATTTCCTGGACCGGGGGAGACAAGATAAGCATCAACGGTGCTGAATCCGAGCCGCTGGATGCTAAGAATATAGATGGTATTACAGCCAGGTTCACCGTAGCCGTGGAAGAGTCCTCGTCCTACCGTGCCGTATTCCCCTCCGGTGCCTTCGATGCCGGGAGCGGCGGAATTGTGTTTCCGGCCGTCCAGTCCTTCAGCGACGGCGGCGCCGACCCGGCCTCCCTCATTTGCGAAGGAGAGACATCCACGAGGACAGTCTCTCTTCAGCCGCGTTATTCCATTTTGAAGATTACCCCCGCCGCCGGAACCGGGAGCCTTTCTGTCACCGGGATTCGGGCGGCCTCCCTGGACGGAAACAAAATCGGCGGGCAGGATTATCTCAGCCTTTCCCTTCCGGAAGGAGGGCTCGGATTCGGCAAGCCTGTCTATCTGGGCATCCCTTCCGGCGAATATCCCGAAGGACTCAGGTTTACAATATTTGCCTCCGACGGCAGCCGTATGTCCTATTCCAGGGCCGGGGTATTCAAAGCCATTGCCGGACAAAGCAGCACTATAGCCATTCCGAAATATTCTCCCACCATCGTGTCCATCAACTCCATCAGGGCCGTGACGGCTTCTTCAGTAGTTCTGACCTGGAGCGGCACCGACCCTGCCGGGAACAGCCTGACAGACTGGACGCTGCGCATTTACGGCGATGCCTCCTGCAAGACTCAGCTTCGGAGCATCAGCGTCCGTGGCGCTATGGCCCCGTCGGGGGAAGACTGCGGCCTCAGCGTCGGCGGTCTCGAACCGGGAAGTGAATACTGGTTCAGGGTGGAAGACGGAGCTTCCGGGAGTCCGAGTGAAGCGATTCCGGTGAAAATGCCGTCATCCACGCGCGTGGTGCTTCCCGCTGAAGTCCGGGCGGGGGGAGTCGTCCTTGCCGAGGATTTCCGTTCTTCCGCCCTGGGCGACGATCCGTTCAGCGGATTTCCTGGCGTGACGGACGGGGTTCCGGAGGATATCTCCCAGATTGACGCTCTGTCGGAATGGAAGTCGTCGGGGGATGTGTCTTTCCATCCTGGATACATCTCGGCCGCCGGTTCCGCAATGATCCTCACCCCTCCGGTCAACGTAGTGGGAGGCAAGAACATAAGTGCGGACATTACCGTCAAGGCCGCCGGCACTCAATCTGCCCTGGCTGTATTCGTAACAGGGCAGGACGGGACCATGCCTGCGACAGACAATCCTTCAAAATACCGGGAGGTCTCCCTTTCCGGGGCTGAAAGCTGGAAAGAAATCCTCGTTTCCGGGCTCAACGTGGCGTCCGGACAACGGATCGCCGTAGGGGTTCCTGCAGGAGGTCAGGGCCGGCTGTTCGTCGGCGGACTGACGGCAGAGGCAAAGAGCGTAGCCTCTGTATTCGCGTCCTTTGCCGCCTCTACTTCATCGACTCTTTCCTTCGCATGGACCAAGGGGGGAAGCGAGTCCGCTGATGCTGCATCCTCGTACAAGGTCAGCCTTTACGCAGACGCCTCCTGCACCAGTCCCGTGCAGTCTTACAATCTTGCTCCCCGTGCCTGCGGAGACGGCTCGCCCCGTTTTGTGTTCTCCGGACTCGAGCAGGGCAGGACGTATTATTTCAGGGTGGAAGATACCGGAAGCGGATTATCCTCCGACATCATATCCGCCACGACTGAGGCATTTACCGTCCGGCAGATTCCTGTCACTGTCACAGACAAGGGCATCGTACTCGCCGAAGACTTCAGCGAACTCCGCTGGGACTCCGATCCTATGGGCCGGAGCGCCGGCTACAAGCCCTCGGGCACCGGCTCGTTCGGGAACGGCCCCGGCACCTTCGTCCCTTACGGAGGAACTTCCTTATATTTGCTCAAGCAGCAAACGGACGCCCTTCCGTCCAGCCGCCTGAAAGGCTGGGCCAGCGACAGCGAGGTCTATATTCACCCGGGCATGCTGCAGATAGGACGCAGCGGCGCCAAAGGTTGGATATTCACTCCTGAGTTCAGAATTCCCGGCGGCGGCAACGCCACAGTCAACGTAAGCATTGACGCAAGCACGGTTGCAAATACCGCTTCCGGCGTATGGTGCATAGCCGTCATGGACAGGGCCAACGCCAATGTTACGGGCTATTCGGCGGATTTCAACCACCATCCCGACGCTGCCGACACCCAGAAAATCCAGTTTTTCACGCTCGACCGCCCGCTCCAGTGGCAGAAACTCTCCGCCGAGGGCCTGACGCTGGAAGACGGCGACAGGATAATGTTCGGCGTTAAGGGCAGTTACAGCGTTTCCGGAGACAACTGCAGGGCTCTTGTCAAAGATTTGACAGTCGAGGTGACCGACATTTTCGCCCCGGAGAATCCCCTGGTATTTGCCGACGGCACCTCAGTTGACGATAAGGACGACTGGGCGCTCCGCCGCGAAGAAATCAAGGGAATCTTCCAAAGTGAGATGTACGGGACTATTCCCGCCCCCGCGCCTGTTATCATCGACCGTCTGGACTGGGCCAACACCGTTGTAAAAGGAGTCGACGCCGTGAGGGAGCAGTACCGGATGTGGTTCTCTGAGGACAGGAACGGACCTAAGATTGACTGGCTGGTCGTAAGGCCGCGCAACGCCAGCGGTCCGGTTCCGGTCATTCTCACCCTCAACTACTGGGGCAACCACACCTTTATTCCTGATCCGGAGGTGATAGTTCCCGACTGCTGGCTGGAAAGGGAACCGGATTTCGGCATCACCGGCAACAGCGCCAATCCCGCCTGGAGAGGAAAGATGCTCACCGGAGAACTCCGTTATCACTATCCCATAGATGTTTTCCTGCGCAAGGGCTACGCCTTAGTGACTGCCTGCTATGCGGAAGTGGCGCCGGATCCGGAGACGGTTGCGAAGCAGAAGGAAATCGCCTTCACCCGCATCTACGACCTGTGGGCCCCGAGAGACCCGTCCTCAAAGGACAACCCGATGTCGCTCGGAGTATGGGGTTGGAGCCTTATGAGGGCGGTGGATATGATAGAGACCCTGCCGGCCCTTGCCGCCGACAAGATAATTGTGACAGGATGTTCCCGACTCGGAAAGGCCGCGCTGATTGCCGGAGCTTTCGATGAGAGGTTCGCCCTTGTCGCCCCGGTCCAGACCGGCAGCGGCGGTGTGCCCATGACGAAACATATCACTCCGGACAAGGAGAGCATTGCTTCCGAGACCAGCACATACACCCATTGGTTCTCGCCCAAATATGCCAGCTGGGCGGGCCATGAGACCGAAATGCCCTTCGACCAGCACCTTCTTCTCAGCCTTGTCGCTCCGAGACCGCTGCTGGTGCTGGGATTCAACAACCTGTGGTTCGACGCCTACGGCGAATTCCTTTCGCTCAAAGCTGCGGCTCCCGTCTGGGACTTCTTTGGAAAAGACGGCTCCTTCGGGGATACTTTCCCCGACACCGGCTCCTCGTCTGCAATCGGGACCGACCTCGGCTATGCCAGGCGCGACGGAGGCCACGGTGTAGTAGCGAGCGACTGGACCTGGATATTGGATTTTTCTGACCGCCACTTGAAATGAAAAGAGACCTGACACTGCTGATACCCCTTGTACTGCTTTTCTCCTGCCGTGGAGAGGAGAGTGTCCAGCCGTCCGCGGACGACAGGAATATGGTGACTGTAAGCGTTTCCAGAAGTTCGGGATGGGCCGAGGGGGAAAGAATCAGCGTAAACGGCAATATCTCAGACCCTCTGCCGGAGGCTATTGAGGAGGCGGAAGCTGCATTCAGCGTTCCCGCAACCGTCGCACCATATCATATTGCAAGCCCCTATAACGCCGTTTTTGCCTATTCTGACGGCAGCGCGCACGTGGATCTTCCCGAGCACAGGTTTCCCTCCGGCTCCGACCGGCAGCTGTGGCTCGGCAGGGGCGACGGAGTCTGCGCCCTCTCCCCGGTCCTGAGTACGCTTACCCTTATGGGCGGATTGGAGAAGTACCGCCGTATCAAGCTGACGGCTCTCGGCGGCAAGATGATAGCGGGAGCATTCATTACCGATTACCAGACTTTGTCTCCGGCTCCGTCAGGCGCGTCCGATTATATAGAAATACGTCCTTCCGGCGATGAAGGTATCACTCTTCCGTTGTCTGTATCGCTTCCTCCCGGAAACTATTCCGCGGACGGTTTCCGCCTTGTCGTGACAGAGGCCGGCGGGGAGACCAGGGAAGCCATGCTGACCCCGCCCCAGGCATATCAGGCGGGTGCCGCTTATTCCATAGACATTGCCGGCAGCATGCCTGGTCCGGTTAGCGGAAAAATCTCGGTTTCCCGTCCTGACAGGGCCTGGGAGGCTGGCGAAACCGTCAATGTGAACGGAGTCCGCTCAACAGCTCTTGCGGCAGCTGATGCCGGAAGCCGCACTGCGAGCTTTGAGATTGACGGAGTCGAGGCCCCTTACTGCGTGATTTCTCCGGCCGAAGCTCTCGGTTCCTTCAATAACGAGCGCGGGACGCTGACCATTCCTTCATCCCAGACTGCCGGCGAGTCGGGGTCCGTGTTTATCGGCAGGGCAGACGATGCGATTGTCGCGCTTTCAGAAGCCACATGCACGGTCGATATCGTTTCCGAGACTCTTTCCGGAGATATCTCTTCCATCCGCATCGAATCGGAAGGCTCCGCAATGCTTGCCGGAGAGTTCCAGACCAATTTCTGGAGCATTTCCGGAGGCACATCGTCCGCGATTGAACTTGGCGGAGGGTCAGCAGGCAAATTCAAACTTCCGGCGTCCATTGTCATGGCGCCCGGGGATTACCGGGATGCCGGTTTTGTCGTCACAGTCAGCATGAGCGGAGGCGGCGAGACCTCGGTGGAGATCCTTCCCACGAAGATCTATGCGGCCGGAGAGACCTATACGCTGAGCCTGGAGGGCGCGGCCGGGGAGCCAGACATCGATCTGTCCCTGAAGGCATCGACCTCCTCCACTCTGACACTCGGGTGGTCCCTCGGCGGAACTGCCTCCGAAGATATCGCACAGGCATATATCCTTAGTTTGTACAATGACAAGGCCGGAACAGAGCTTTTCAGGGAATACTCATTCCCCGCCGGTGCGGCATGCTGGGGTGGAAAGACACCCAGGTTCACTGTTCCTGTTTCCACTCCCGGAAAGACACTGTTCGCCCAGGTGAATTCCGCTGACCACTTCTCCGCCATGCTGGAAGTGACGACAGATGATTTCGACATAGTCCGGATGCCCTCCTCGATATCGGCCCCCGGAATGGTGCTCGCCGAAGATTTCGGTGAACTCAGCTGGGATTTCGACGCGGTTTCATCTGCCGCCGGAGTTTCCGCACCCTCATCGCCCTCAAGTTACGGAACTCCCGGGACAGGCTATGTCCCCTTCGCCGAAAGCGTCGGAAACTGCTCGCTGTTTTCCTACGGTACTGCTCTCCAGGCAAGCCGCCTCAGTAAATGGGCCCGCGATGTCGGCACGGATTCGAGGGTGAGGCTCCATCCCGGCTATGTAACGCTGGGTTCAATAGGCGTCGACAGGGCATGGATACTGACTCCACCTTTCCCGATCGTCTCAGGTAAAAAAGCGACAGTCACTGTCACCATTACGGTCAGCAGGGCGTTCTCTTCGGCCCATACCGACTACGCTATAGGCGTTCTGGACAACTCCTCCCACAGCGGAGCGGAAGGCGGAGGGGCCAATATGAAGGATGCGAATACTTCCGATTTCTCCTGGCCGAACGAGCGTCCGGCAAGTATCTACCGCAGATTCTCCGTCCAGGAGACCGGTTCCTGGACGACACTCGTCTTCGAAGGGCTTGTACTTTCCCGTGACGACCGTATCATCATCGGAGCGGCCCCGTCTTACTCCGACGGAGCCACCTATAAGAATGCCGACGGATTCCGTCCGGGTCTAAACCTTTCCGACATCATCGTGGAAGTGACAAATGTAGAGTAACACTAAAAGCGCTCAATATGAAAAAAATGAAAATTCAAACGGCCCTGAAACGGCTCTATGTCGAGCCGGTTCTGAGAATCAGGCCTCTGGCTCTCGAGAACGGTCTTTGTGTAAGCGGCAGGCTGTCTCCTGTGGATGAGGAGGATGCCGGCATAAGCGAATGGGGGGTCTGAGCTATGAAAAAGTATCTCCTTCTTTCCCTGGCGGCCCTCGCATTTGCATGGGCGTGCACCAATGAAATCAACGAGCCTGAGGCCGTGGTTAAGGGCGGCAGCAAGACCATCAAGGCGGTTCTTTCCGAGACCAAGTCATATCTTGGTGATAAAGAGGGCTCTGCATATCCCAACTACTGGGCTGGTGGTGATGTCATCAACGTCAACGGAGTTGCGTCTGATCCCTTGGACAATTCCTTTGACGGCAGCAGTTCGGCCGAATTCACAGTCAGCGGCGTGGCGGCACCATACGAGGCTGTCTATCCCGGGGCGGCCGTTACTAATTATGCCGCCGGAGCAGTGGAACTGACTCTTCCGGAGGTGCAGAATTATGTCGCCGGATCCTATGATCCTGCCGCATTCATTATGCTGGCAAAGAACGACAGTGACGGCCCGCTCGCCTTCGAAGCGCAGATGGCCCTGTTTAAATTTATCCCCTCAGGGAGCGTCAATATCAAGAGCGTCAAGCTGATAGCTTCCTCCAGCAAGAAACTCTCCGGACCTTTCGGAACCGACTTCAGCAGTTTCAACGCGCTTGCAGGCGCCACCAACAGTGTCACCCTCAGTATGCCGGACGGGGGAGTCGCCCCCGGAACACCGCTGATCATGTCTATCCCCGCCGGTGACTATACCGACGGCATAGGCGTCATATTCACCGACGTCAACGGTGGCGTGATGGCCCGCAGAGCTACCCCCACGAAGCCATACGAGGCCGGCAAGATGTACAGCACCGACATCAACTACGAAGCCGCCATCCTCTTCTGCTCGGCGGATGTACTGACATCATCCTCCATAATACTCAACTGGAGCAGCGTCAACCCGGAAGACAACGTCAACCGCGCCTTCGACCTTCTGGTCTATGGTGACGCGCAGTGCTCGAACCTGCTGGAGACCTACTCCATTCCGGCTAACGCCGCCTGCTGGGATGCGTCTTTGAAAAACTGGCACCTGCACTTTGTCATAGGCGGTCTCTCACAGGGTACCCAGTACTGGTTCAAGGTAAAGGACAAGACCGACGGCAGCGTCAGCGAGGCCTGCACGGCCACTACGACGGCTTTCACTCCGGTCGAGATGCCTGCCGAAATTGCCTCGACAGGAATCGTCTATGCCGAGGACTTCAGTGAATACGCCTGGGGCTGGGAACGCATTACCCAGGCCGGCGGTTACATCCCCGCAGACCAGAGCAGCTTCTCCAACCACTCTACCGAGGGTGCGAGCTTCACCCGCGAGGAGACAGCTGCCAACTCCGGCATGCGCTCGGCCGCCATCAATGACGCCCTTTCCGCAAGCCGCCTCGACGGCTGGCTTTCCGAGGGCAACTCCTACTATCATCCCGGCTACCTCAAACTCGGTTCGGACAACAACTACGGTTACGCCCTCACTCCCAAATTCCCCGTTGCAGAAGATAAGGAAGCCGTTGTCAATGTGACTCTCACTGCATCCCGCTACGGAGAGGATGAATATGAGACCTGGATGGTATGCGTTGTCAGCGCAGACGGAGACAAGGGTGGCCGTGAATCCGATTTCACCTGGGCGGATGAAACCAATCCCGACTTTTACCGTGAAGTGGAATTCGCCAACATCGGCAAGGACTGGAAGACCGTCACGGTCGAAGGGCTGAAAATGGCAAGAGGCAACCGCCTGGCCTTCGGCCGCATCAAGGGCGGAGACAAGACAAAAGCCCGCGTCTATCTGAGTGAAATAAGCGTGGAAGTAACTGCCATCAATGAAGAAATTCCGACACTTGCCGCTTCCGAGGCCGGCGGAAAGACTTCTTCCACCCTTGTATTCGAGTGGGACGGCAACAAGGAGCATTCCTTCACCGCCGCGCTTTACTCTGACGCCGCCTGCGAGAATGTCGTTTCTTCTTTCGACCTTCCAGCCGCAACGGCATCTATATGGATCAAGACCAACCCGACCTATGTCTTCGGCGGCCTGACTCCCAACACGACCTATTATTTCAAGGTCTCCGACACTTCCTTAGATCCGGCAATCGTTTCCAATGTCGTCGCAGCCAAAACTGAGGAATTCGACATAGTCCAGATGCCCGCTTCCATCACTTCGCCCGGCATCGTCCTCGCCGAGGACTTCGGCGAAATCCTGTGGAATGCCGACATGATAGCAAAAGCTACAGGATTCGTTCCTTCATCGACAAGCAGTTTCTCCGATAAGGATGTTGCCAACTTCGTTGCAGGCAACAGCAACAGCGGTGAGAAAAAATGGTCCAACTGCACGGACGCAATCGCTTCCAGCCGTCTCGCCGGCTGGGCTGCAGACAGCGGAGTCTATTTCCACTGCGGTAACCTCAAGATGGGAACTGCCAGCGGCAAGGGCTGGATCCTTACCCCTGAGTTCACCGTCCCGGAAGGCAAGAAAGCCACGGTCAAGGTGACTGTGACGGCTGCCCGCTACAATTCATCCCAGGCTACAGAATGGGCTATAGCCGTCCTCAACCCCGCTGAAGCCAAAGTGACTGGCACTTCTGCAAACTTCGCCTGGCCTCCCTACGGTGCAGCGGAGAAATACCAGGAAGTGAGCCTCAGTTCCACCTCATGGAGTACCATAACAGCAGAGGGACTTGAAGTTCTGCCAGGAGACCGTATCACCTTCGGTGCCAGAAACGGTTCTGCCAGCAATGAGGGCCGTGTCTTCGTCGGAGACATAAAGGTGGAAGTCACTGCTGTTGAGGATGCGGGCGTATCCGTGATGGTTCTTGAAGAAACCTCCTCGACGGTCACTATAGGATGGACTCTCGGCGGCTCCTTCGACGACGACAAGGCCAAGGCATGGGATATCGCCCTGTATGACAATGCCTCCTGCAGCGGAGAAGCGGTACGCGCATTCAGCTTCGAGGCGAACTCAACTATATGGTACAGTTCGGCTTCCCCGAGATTCGTATTCACCGGTCTTGCCCCCGATACGACCTATTATGTAAAGGTATCCGACGGGGCAGGTGCTGAATCCAACGCAGTGGAGGTAAAGACCAAGGCCTTCAGCGTAGTGATTCTGCCTTCCGCCGTTTCTGCGACCGGAGTCATACTGGCCGAGGATTTCAGCGAACTCTGCTGGAACAGCGACTTTGTCAACAAGGCCGCAGGTATCGACCCTGCAAGCGGAGATAGCGGTTTAACCACCCAGACCCCGCTGGACGGCTCCGACCCGTACGATCCGGTACGTCCTGCTGTATGGTGGCAGCTGTTCAAACAGAACTCTCTCTCATCCTCCAGGCTGGCTGACTGGGTCTATGATGCCGGCGGAAGCGATTCATCATACGGAGTAACAAAAGTCTCCGGAACCGGTGACGGAAGGCCGGTAATGATCGGTCCCGGCTACCTTCAGCTCGGAACGATGCAGGCGAGCAAGACTTCCGGTAAATTCGACTGCGCGAAAGCCTGGATCATGACTCCGGAAATCCCGGTCGAGGCCGGAAAGCTTGCGACCGTTGATGTGACTATCACTGCGACGACGCCAGGTACGCTTACCGGTGAATGGGCCATATTCATAGTAAATGACGGCAAAGTCATGGATTCCTATTGGTACAGCTTCAACTGGTGCGACGTGGAGAATCCCGATTTATACCAGCTCGTTACTCTCAACGACCATTTCACCTCCTACACAAGGACAATCAAGGTCAAGAGCGGTGAAAGAATCGGCGTCGGGCCTAAGAGCGGCTTCAGCAATCCCACGTGGAAAGCCACCACTGAAAGCAATGCTTTGAAACCCATCATGATGCTCTCCGACATCACCCTCACCGTGACAGCGATTGAGGATGCCGAGTAGAAGGATGGTAGCTTAATCGAAAGGCCGGTTGCGAATCGCAGCCGGCCTTTTTTTTGATCTTGATTCTTCTAAAAGCGGATTACGCCCTGTCCGTCGTTAGGAATGGATTCGAGCTGCTGCTCGGCCTCCTTTTCCTCCTCTTCGATTTTTGGATCGGGAGTGCAGGAGGAAAAGGCCAGCAGGGCGCAAAGAAGAAATATAAAGACCTGTTTCACTTTACTGATAATCAAAGATCAAAGTAGCGGTAATCGGCCAGTGGTCGGAAATGTAGGTTACTCCGGCATAGGGCTGGAAGTCAGTTCCGAAACTGCCGGGGACAAGACCGTGCTTGGAATTTTCATAGCAGTAGCGGTAGATTATATGGTCCAGGTTGGATCCTCCGTTGGAAACGGTTCCGCTGCTGTATATTGAAGAGAAACCTGCGCATCCTTCCACGAAGTTGTTGTAACTCACGGGGTAGTCCGTCTTGCTTGTCTTCCCGTCCACATTGCGGGCAAAGTAGTAGTTTGTCCACCCTATATAACCCTTCTCTTCTCCCATGATGACAGAAGCTGCTTCATTCAGGTCGCCGGTCACTATTACCGGAAGATGTTCAGTATTGATGGCCTCGATCTGGTTGTACAGGATTTCCGCCTCCGCCTTGCGGGCCGCGTATGCCTCGCTGGTATAGTGGGCCGTAAAGTGGGTGTTGAAGAAATAGAACACCTCGCCGGTCGCTTTTATGCGGAACTTGATCCAGGCGCAGTTGTGCCCGTCGTCGGAACCGACGCTGGAAGGATTTGACGACAGCCAGAACGTTCCCTTGTCCAGGACATCAAATTTGGAGGTCTTGTAGAAGATGGAGTTGGAAGAATCCGTGTTGTAGTCTTTCTTGTTCCAGAGGGAACCGGAGGAACCGCTGGATTCTTTACCGTAATCCACGCCAAGTCCGTAAGCCGCATAGCCGCTGGTATTGTCCAGAATATTGACTCTCTGCCGATACTCGCATTCCTGCGTGCCGATGATGTCCGGCTGGTTTTCGTTGAAGAACGCATAGATACCGCTCCTGCGCTTGCTCCAGTAGTGGCTGCTGCTCCAGCTGCTGTTGTCGTCGTTACTCTGGCAGGCGACGTTGAGGGACCATACCTGGAGCGAGGCGCGCGCAGCCGGCATAGTGGTTTCCATAGTCGTCTGGGCCGAACGGGTGATGGTGAACGGCTCTGTGAGACTCTTGGAAGAGATACTCCCGTCCGGAAGTATGGCATTCACGGTAAGGCTCGAATAAGAGCCGTCCGGAATGACCACGAAGAACTCCTTGGCGGAAGATGTACTCAGCTGCTGGGCGGAACTGCAATTGACCGCAACAGTCTTGTAGCTGTCCGCGGAACCGGTCATCGACAGTGTGTTGCCGCCGCGGCTAACGGTTCCGGGGCCTGAGACAGCTTTGTCAAAGGTGAGTTCGAGGCGGGAAACCTTGATGCTTCCCTTCAGCTGGAGTTTCAGAACCCCGCAGAGATTCTTCATGGTAAAGCTGCCGAATGTGCTGGCTGTACCGGATAGCATAGGATTGCTGTCTGTCGCGAACGTCCCTGCGGTGTATTCCACCTCGGAAGGAAGAGTGAAAGTAAATGTACTGCTTCCGTTATAGGTGGCCGTTGAGGGGTATGCAACGAAGTAGTTCTCGCTGCTGACATACTGTGGCCTGACGCCGCTGAAAGTGCCGTTTCCTGTTCCGGCTCCGCTTTGCAGAGTGAACTTGTTGCCTGTAGAATTACCATTGGCGAATACTGCAAGCTGGTCACCTTCGGACCATAGTACGCTGCTCCCGGAAAGGCTGGTTTTGGCCTCTTCCTCCTGACCGACGGTAATCTCGGTCAGGAGGTATTCGGGCTCTGATGGTTCAGATTTACTGCATGCCGCCAGCACGGCGAGGCCGGCAAGGAGGAAGGACAGTCTGATCCTTTTGTTCATGATATTCTGTTTTTACTATATGCCGACATTGATATTCTCGGGCGTTCCTTCGTCGTTGACGGCCGTCACTTCCACCTTGATGTCGGAGAGGTTGAGGCAGCAGATGGAACTGGAATAGCTTGTTGAGGCCTGTGCGCCCACGACAACGCGGTCATCCTTCCGTATCAGCATATTCTTATACGTCTTTGTCTCCCAGACATCATCACTCGCGACGGTAAAATTGTTGTATATCGTCGCCGGGCGGTCATTGGGCCAGGAAAAATCAGAGGTGTTCTCATTCTGCATATTGGCTCCGCCGCCATTGGCTCCGCTGTTGGAAGTGTTGCTGAGTATGCCGACGGCATGCTTTCCGGAGCAGGAGGTCTTGCCTTTGCGCACAGTCAAGGTAATGGTCACCGTGGCAACCTTGCCTTCCGGAACCGGGAACGGCGGCGTAAGGATCCAGGCCTTCTGGTTATTGCTGAACGTACCCAGAGTTACGTAACCGGGATGGATCATTACTCTTGCGTCAGTTCCGGCATCGCGGGCCCATTTGTTCAGGCGGCTGGAAGCAAAGGCGGAAGAAGTGAAGAGTTGGTAGGCGCCGTTGCTTTCCGAGAACTTCACGGGAGTCGTGCCCCTGTCTGTAAAGCTTGACGGCGAAGACGGTGCTTCAAGACCGACGGAGCCGGTGCCATATTCGAAGTCCCAAACAAACAGCGAGAAGTCCTCGGCAAGTACAACGCCAGGCTCAGTGATGGAGGAAGGCATAGTGACTACAGTGAAGGCGAGTGTCTTGGCGGCAATCACTTCCGACTCCTGGTTGGAGCCATCGATCACCTTCAAGAAGTAAGGGGTGTTCTGCTCAAGGCCGGCGAAAATGAACTTAGGATACTTCCCGCTCCGCCAAAGCGTCTGTCCGGCGGAACCGGAAGGGAATGTATAGGACTGAACCGGCGTCGTGCATTCGGCGTCGCTATAAAGCGTAGCCGTGTAGCCGATCTGGTTGTCCGTATTCTCAGCGCCGCCTTCGTTCCAGGTGAAAGCAAGGGTGGAAGATGTCCGTTCAAGTACGGATACCCTGATGGGAACATCCTCGATTGCAGTAACCTCCACCTTGATGTCGCTGATGAACACACGTCCCTTGGAACTGGATGAACCCTCCGCGGCACCGAAGGTGATGCGGTCTCCCGGAAGGACGGTCAGTCCCTCGGCGGTAACCGTCGTCCACTCTGTTCCGAGCGCTACGGTCTGGTACTTGTCAGACGTGCCGCCCGCCGGCCAGCTGAAGTTCGCGGCATAGCCGCTCACATTGGCCTCGTCTGCGTTGAGCACGGCAATTCCCCAGCTGTTCTCCTGGCTGGAATTGTACTTCGCGGCAGTGACGGTCACGTTGACTATGGCCTTCTTGCCTTCCGGCACCGTAAACTGCGGTGTCAGTATCCAGCCCTTGCCGTCGGACTTACCCATCTTGAGGTATCCGCAGTGGTAATAGACATTGCTGTCGTAGGCCCAATCCGCAAGGCGGCTGGAGGCAAGCGGCGCCGTGGTGGTCATCTTGACCTCACCGGCGGTGCTGTTGCCCGCAACATAATTCTTCACATCCGTTGAAGAGAAGGAAGATGTCGTGTTGGGAACGAATCCGGCCGCACCGGAGAGCATATCGGAGTGCCAGAGGAGCTCACCGAAGTCTTCGGCGAGAGCGACGCCCGTAGAAGTAATGGAAGCAGGCATCGGCACGATGCTGAACGCTTCGGTAGTTGCGGAAGCGACGTTGGACTCAATGCTGTCAGTCGTATCCGCCACCTTAAGATAATAGGTAGTGGCAGGGGTCAGGCCGCCGAATACGAATTTCGGCTGGGAACTACTCCAGCAGGCGTCTGAGGCCGGGATGTCGAAGGAAGCGACCTGAGCCGTGCAGGCGGCATCGCTGTAAAGGCTTGCCGTGAATGCGTGGGAAGGATCCCCGCTCCAGGAGAAGGGCAGTGTCGAAGAGGTCGCACCTTCTGCGGCAAAGGCGAAGAACGACGAGTTCGAAAGCGCCTTGACTTCCACGGAGATATCATCGAAAAGGACACGGGCCTTAGAATTGCTGCCGCTTTTGGTGCGTCCGAATGCTATCCTGTCGCCTCTCTGCAGCCTCATACCACTCACTGTCACTGTTTCCCATGGAGAGGATTCATCCCTGTGTTTAGCAGTGGAAACTACCCTGTAGAGAGAGGCGTCATTTACATCCGGCCAGGTGAAGTCTGACTGGCGTCCGCCCTTGTCTCCGTCTTCGCTGACCACGCAGACCATAAAGTCATCGGACTGGTCTGCATTGTATTTTGTGAAACTGACGGTAACATCGGCAAGCGCCGTTTTGCCGTCCTCGATGGGGAATTCAGGAGTAAGGGCGAAGCCGTAAGTGCTGCTGGTTCCAAGTTTCAGATATCCGGGGTGAATGTAAACCTTGCCTTCGGACAGCCAGTCGGCAAGGCGGCTGTTGGCGATAGCCGTGGAGAAATTACCGGTGCTGCGGAAATCCTTCTCGTCAGGATTGATTGTCGCTCCGGACAGTGAACGGTTGGAGAAACTGCTCTGGTCGGAAGGAATAAATCCGACGCCGTTTTTAACGTAATCCGTTCCCCATGCATATTCGCCGAAATCCTCAGCATAGACAACTGCGGGGGCGGTAATATCCGACGTCGGCATCGGGACCACGGTAAACGCCTTGGTGCTTTCAGCGACCGGATCGCTCATTGCACCAGAGGTGGGATCCTCGACCTTGAACCAGTAGTCGGTTCCGGGGGCGAGACCGGCGATGGCAAAGCGCGGAGCTTCACCGACTATCCACTCTGCTGAAGCAGGCAGGTCGTAGCTTGCGAATTCAGAAGCGCATGCGCTGTCGGTATAGACATGGATTCTCCAGGGCTTCTTGCTGTCGTTGGCAGGATTGGAACCATGCCAGCGGAGAGTGATGACTGAAGAATTGACGCTCCAGTGACCGGTGATGGTAACTGCTGAAGGTACGTAGGCAGGGGCCGTAATCGGATACAGTGTACTCGCTGCGGCGGTGAAGGCTGAAGTGCGGGAGAAAGCCATGGTGGTGCCGTCAGACGCGCTGATGACAAAGCGGAGACCGCTCGCATAATTCTGCGCAGGAATCGCCAGTGTAATCGGAGTGCCGAACGGGATACCGCCGGAAGGAGCCGCAACCTCTACATAATTGTTCTCGCCGCCGGAAAGGGACGAGAAGTCGGTCGTAAAGGCACCGCTCATCTTTTCCGTACCCAGAGCCTCCAGTTTGACGGAGGTGATGTTCAGTGATCCCTCGGCCGGGGCGGTCGGGGTGATCTTGAAGAGCGACATCATCGGGTTGAAGCTCAGCAAGGTAGAATTGGAAGTGCCGAGCATTATGTAAGCGGCGGGATCGTGCTGCCCGGCTACATAGGTCTGCTGAGCGGGAACGGTGACCGTCGCTGCTCCGGCGGAATAGCCGGAAATTGCAGAGGCAGGTGAAGCTGAATAATACGGTGCCGAAGATGTTCCGGAAATGGAGAACTGGGCATAATTGGTGCCGACGAAACCATCGCCGTCCTCAAGCGCTGCGCTCAGGTTGCCGTTTACGCTGATAACGTCGCCAGCCTGCCATAGGGTAGGGTAGCCGTCTGCACCCTTCTCTCCGAGGTAAACCTTTGTCTCGGGGAGGGATGCCTTGAATACCATGATAGTGGCTTCAGGGGAATCGGCTTCCGTTGTCACTTCTGGGCTGTTATCCTGAATTTCTTTGGTGCAGGAAAAAGCAAGAGCAAGGGCAAGAAGGCTTGCAAGCAAAAGAATCTTTTTCATCGCCGTCGTCATTTTAGTTGAACCATTCGTCTTCGCCGGCATCTCCTTCACCGACGTTGCCAAGTTGCCCGCTTTCCAGGAAGTTCTTCTCGGATTTGAGAAAGATGAGTTCTGCTTCGGGGCGGCTGTAGGAAGCAGGAGCCTTCACTTCAAAGGTTTTGTGTATCATAACTCAAATAATTTTCCAAATAGTGTGTGCGCACACACTTTAATAAATTCATTTCAACGCGGCAAATATAAGAATAATTTTCCGTATATTTTGTGTGCGCGCACATTTTTGGGCAACTTTTTCTTCACTGCGGCTTCCTAGCTGTCTGGAAATTACAGTTCTTCTGTCCAGAAATCGATGTTTTCGCGTAAGACTATATCTATTGGCAGATACTCCCGGAGCGTATGGTCAGGGACTCCGTAGAGCAGATAGTGCAGCATGGACTCCACTGCGTTGAAGCCCTGCCGCTCCGGATGCTGGTTTATCAGGAAGTCCAGCGAGCCTTCGCGTATGCAGCGCTCATTTCCGCTTGTTACGTCGAAGCCGCCTATTACCGGCCGGCCGCGCCTGCCCTTCAGGGCGTCGGAAATAAGATAGCCGGTCGATATGACTACGGCGACACCGCCGACCCCGGGATTTGCCTTGATGAATGAACGTATTTCTTCGTGGGCCTCATCCGGGCTGCCCGCAGTGAAACTTACCTCGCGCAGAGTCCTTTCCCTGTCGTGCTCCTTGAAAAACGCCTTGAAGGCCGCAAGGCGGATAGCCGAGTTGTTGGACATCTGGGTGCCTATTCGCCTGGGCAGCAGCAGTGCCAGTTCCTTTCCTTCGGGGGTAAACCCGTCCATAAGGCGCGCCATCAGTCGCCCGCAGGTTTCCTGATGGGCCATGTAGGATGCAACCGGATTGGTGTCGGACACTTTTCCGTCCACGAAGACGTATGGGATATGCCGCCCGTCAAGGCGGCTGCACAGCTCCCGTGTCTCTTCCACGAAGGTGGTGCCCAGAATGACCGCGGAGCAGTCCATCGCTGCAATCTGCCCGAAGGCCTCACGGCAGGACAGGGAATTGAACTGGTCGAAGAAGATGTATTCGCTCTTGATGGAGATGTCGCCGTACTCGCGGAATGCTTTGTCGAAGCCCTTGAGGACCAGGTCCCAGTATTCTCCTTTCTCCGAAGATGGGATGGACACGACGATCCGGAAGGTCTTGCCGGTCTTCTTGAATGCCACGGCGGAAGTATGGAGGTTGTATTTGTAATTCTGCTTCTCCAGAACAGCCTGTACGGCGGCCATCGCCGCCTCGGACACCCGGCCGCGGTTATGCAGCACGCGGTCCACGGTCCCTACGGAGACTCCGGCGAGTGCTGCAATCTGCTTGATGGTGAGTTGTTGTGACATAAACTCCTTTGCCGACTGCAAAGATAAAATAATCTAATGTAAATGCACAAGTTTGCTGGCTTGATTTGCATTATTATGTTTTTTTATCTATTTTTGTGTGCGGACACATAAACAAGTGAAATGAACGGTTTGAAAGGAAAAGTAGCGGTCGTTACCGGCGGTTCCCGGGATATCGGCCGGGCCATCTCGATGAAGCTGGCGGCGGAAGGCGCAAAAGTTTGCATCAATTATTGCCACAGTGAAGCCAAGGCTCAGGAAACTCTGGAAGCAATCCGGAGCCGGGGCGGGGATGCTATCATAGTAAAAGCGGATGTCTCCAGGTCGGAAGATGTAAAAAGGCTGTTCGAGGAGGCTTCAAAGGCTTTCTGCGGCCGTATAGACATTCTGGTGAATAACGCCGGCGGCATTGTCGGGCGCAAGAAAATCGAGGAGCAGGACGAGCAGTGGTACCAGGACCTGATGGACCTGAACTTCAAGAGTTGCTGGCTATGCACCCGCGACGTGCTTCCCTATATGGGCAAAGGCGGCAGCATCGTGAACATTTCTTCCCAGGCGGCGCGCGACGGCGGCGGCCCCGGCTCGTCTGTCTATGCGTGCGGCAAGGCCGCGATGCTCTGCCATACCCGCGCGATGGCCAAGGAACTCGGTCCACGCGGCATCCGCGTCAATGCTGTCTGCCCCGGAATGATCAATACTTATTTCCATGACACCTTCACTGCGCCGGAAGGCCGGGAAGCCCTGCACCGCAGCGCTCCGCTCCGCCGCGAAGGTGAGGCGGCGGAGGTGGCGGACCTCGTCGCTTTCCTCGCCGGCGATGATTCGGCCTATATCACAGGCAACGGCATAGACATCAACGGCGGCTGCTTGTTTTCCTGATGAAGAACCTTCTGAAAACGATACTGCGTTGGATTGCGCTGGTGGGGCCCGGGCTTTTTTGTCTGGGCTTTACCATCGGTACCGGCAGCGTAACCTCGATGGTCAAGTCCGGCAGCATGTTCGGAACCGGCCTCCTATGGGTGCTCGCCATCAGCGCCTTCTTTACCTGGGTTATGACCCATGCCTACGGAAGCTATGGCATCGTGACGGGCGACACCGCCATCCACGGCGTCAAGACGCATCTTAAGGGTGGAAAAATATGGGCCATGATCCTGATCGCCGGTCTTGTGGTCAGCCAGTGGATCAGCCTTTCCAGCATACTCAACATAACCTCAAATGCCGTATCGGAAGTCCTGTATCTCTGCATACCGGGACTGACCCCCGCGGCCAGCTACTGGATCGTGCTCGGGGCGGCCGTCCTGATTGCCGGGGTGGTGTGGACCATACTCAACAAGGGCAATTATTCCAGCTTCGAGAAGATTCTCTCGGTGCTGGTCACGCTGATGGGCTTCGCCTTCATCCTGTCGATGTTCATCTCCCTCCCATCTCCCGGCACCATCGCCCGCGGATTCGTTCCGTCCATCCCGGAATCGGCCGACGCCAAACTGTTCATCGCGGCTTTCGTGGGCACGACCATGTCTTCGCCGACCTTCGTAATCAGGCCTATGATTCTCAAGAGCAAGGGCTGGGGAAAGGGTGACGGCAAACTGCAGCGGCGGGACGCCATAGTGAGCGCTTCGCTGACATTTATAATCAGCGCGTCAATTATGATTTGTGCTACCGGCGTGCTTTTCACGCGGGGCATTAGGGTCGAGAAGGTCCTGGACATGATCTATGTCCTCGAGCCGGTCGCGGGCCGTTTCGCCGTCGCGCTCTTCGTCACGGGCCTGCTGAGTGCCGGTCTCTCGTCCATTTTTCCCATTATGATGCTCGCGCCGGAACTCATCAGCGATTACCGCGAAGGGGAAATGAAGACGGGCACGCCGCTGTTCCGGATTCTCACTGGCATCGCGGCCATCGTCGGGCTTACCATTCCCATACTGGGCACGCAGCCGGTCATCACGCAGATTGCCTCGCAGGTGACGCTTGTTTTCGTGCTCCCGCTGGTGATACTGTCCATGATCTTCCTTATAAATAAAAAGTCGGTGATGGGCTCTGCCCGTCCCGGCATTGTCTTCAATATACTGATGGCTTTGGCGCTGGTGTTTGCCTGCATCGTATCCTATACGGGCATCGTCGCGCTCGGCAAATTGCTCTGATCATGAAATATTCCCTCCTGGTTCCCACCAGCATGGGGGTCCGCCTGACTCCCGCCGGCCGCCAGCCAGCATATACTGGCGGATCCTTCACCATTCAGGCCACCAGTGCCGAAACCAATGTGGCCAGCGTATCCTCTTACCTGGGCCTTCCCGTGAAGGTGCTGACTGCCTTTGTCAAGGGACATCCTTTCGCCTCGTTCATCAAGGCTGATCTTCGCAGCCGGGGGATGGATGTCGAGGGGGTGGAAGTGCCACAGGGCGGTCCGTGGGGCTATAGGCACCAAATCAATATTGCGGACAGCGGCGCCGGGCTGAGGGGGCCGAGGGTATGGAACGACAGGGCCGGAGAGGTGGGCCGGACGCTCAGGGCAGAGGATTTCGACCTGGAGCATATCTTCGGGGATGACGACGTGGAAATGGTGCACCTGAGCGGGCTAATAGCGGCTCTCTCGCCCTCTTTCTGCCTTTCGCTTGCCGAAACGGCGATGCAGTATGGCGCCCGCGTCAGTTTCGACCTCAATTACCGGGCTTCTTTCTGGGAGGGCCGCGAGGCGGAACTCCGGGACAGTTTCAAGGCCATAGCCTCCCTTTCGGACATACTTATCGGCAACGAGGAAGATTTTCAGCTGTGCCTGGGAATCAAAGGGCCCGCTGCCGGAGGGAAGGACCTTGCCGCCAAGACGGATGCCTTCCGGTCTATGATTGAGGATATCAGGATGCAATATCCGCAGGCGAAGGTGGTTGCAACGACGCTTCGCGAGGTTATCGACGCGGGCAGGCATCTCTGGGGCGCCATTGTTTCCGGCCCGGAGCAGACTGTCGTGATTCCGCCAAGGGAGATCAGTGTTCTCGACCGTATAGGCGGCGGCGACGGATTCGTAGGCGGACTGCTGTATGGTCTTCTGAAGGGGTGGAACACCGAGCGCTGCGCCCAGTTCGCATGGGCCTGCGGCGTTCTCGCGGTGACGCTTCTGACGGACTACGCACATCCGGCCGATGAAGAACAGGTCTGGGGAATATGGAATGGTAATGCCAGGGTTCAGCGATGAATAATCTTTGTGATATCGGCCTTGTCGGCCTCGGCGTGATGGGCGCGTCTCTTGCCCGCAATATGGAGTCCAGGGGATTCCGCGTCGGCGTATTCAATTATATTCCTTCCGTGACCGCGGAGTTTCTCGAAGGCCCCGGAAAAGGAAAAAACTTCTATGGGGCCGATTCATATACGTCTCTTGTCGCTTCGCTTTCGGTGCCGCGGAAGGTCTTCCTGATGGTCACTGCCGGGAAGGCGGTGGATGCCGTGCTCTCCGAGCTGGTCCCGCTGCTTTCTCCGGGCGATGTCGTCATAGACGGTGGAAATTCGGACTTCCATGATACCCGCAGGCGCTATGAACAGCTTTCCGGCAAAGGCATCCATTTTGTCGGTTGCGGGGTTTCCGGCGGTGAAGAAGGGGCGCTGAAAGGGCCTGCAATGATGCCGGGCGGGTCTTCGGCGGCCTGGCCGCTGGTCAGGCCGCTGTTCCAGTCCATTTCCGCCAGGGCGGCGGACGGTGCTCCCTGCTGCGACTGGATAGGCCCCGACGGCAGCGGGCATTTCGTCAAAATGGTCCATAACGGAATTGAGTACGGGGATATAGAACTTATCTGCGAATGTTATCAACTGATGCGGGACTGTCTTGGAATGTCGAATCCTGAGATGCAGGAGACGTTTGCAAGGTGGAATGAGGGTGAACTGGGCAGTTATCTTATCGGCATCACTGCGCAGATTCTTGGGAAAATGGAGCCGTCGGGAGAGAAATTCCTGCTGGATTCCGTACTGGACACGGCAGGGCAGAAGGGAACGGGAAAATGGACCGTCGAGGCCGCGTTGGACGAGGGCGTTCCGCTGACGCTCATCGGCGAAGCGGTGTTTGCCCGCTGCCTGTCCGCGCGCAAGGAGGAGCGTGTCCATGCTTCCGCGGTGCTCTCAGGGCCCGCCGCCTGTCATTTCGACCGGAGCGGGGCGGAGTGGAAAAATCTCCTCTCCTCCGCTCTTCTCGCTGCTAAAATAGTTTCCTACGCCCAGGGTTTCGACCTTCTTCGGGCTGCTTCTGAAGAATATGGCTGGCAGTTGGACTGCGGACGTATCGCCCGGCTATGGAGAGGCGGCTGCATCATCCGCAGCGTCTTCCTGGACACTATACACAATGCTTTTTCGGAGCAGCCCGAACTGAAGAACCTGATGCTGTCTCCCTGGTTCCGCAACACACTTGCGCGTGCCCAGGACGGGTGGCGGAAGGTGGTCTGCATGGCGGTCAGCTGCGGCATCCCTGTCCCCGCCCTGAGCAGCGCCCTATCCTATTACGACGGCTATCGCTGCGCCCGTTCGGGTGCCAACCTGCTACAGGCCCAGCGGGACTTTTTCGGCGCCCACACTTACGAGCGCACTGACCGTCCCCGCGGGGAATTCTTCCACACCAGGTGGTAATCTGTAAGTCCGTCCCGGCAAGTATTCTTATTCTTTAACCGACTCGGCTGTGAGGCCGTCCTCGTCCGTTACTATCCTGTAGTGGAACTTGTATGAATTCAGCTGGTTCTCTTTGAAATTGTTGCTCTCCTCTCCGTTTATTTTGACAGCCAGTGAGCTGATACTCATCTCAGCTCCGAATCCGTGAGTCTCGACCACCTGCCCTTCATTCGTAACCGCGTAATTTTTGAGAGTAGAGCCGTAATAGCCCTCATACATCGGTTGTCCGGAAGCGTCATAGTTCTTTATCTGGAGGCTGACCAGGCAGTTGTTGTTGAAGATGACATATTCATATTCTTTAGAGCCTTGCGTCTTGGTTGCAGTTTCATACTCGACGTCTTTAGGCGTGCAGATTATTTCGAAGACCACATCGGCTTCCGATGTGTAGTAAAACGTCTTGCTCCAGTTTGAACGGGTGTTCTCCTCCGGTGCGACAAGGTTTTCGGTCTTTATGCTGCCGCCTTCGGGATATTTTACCTGGAAGTCAGCATAACGGAAATAGTCGGCATTGAAATTCGCAATCAGTTTCATTTCTACCTTGGTGCTGACTCTGCCGGAATTACCTCCGGATTTACCATTATTCTTGTCAGCATTGCTTTTGTTACAGGACGCTAATGCGGCCACAAGCAGTATTGAGGCCAGGATAAATACAAATTTTTTCATTGTAACAGATTTTATTTAAATATAAGTTGTTCCTTCGCTTAAGTCTATTCTTTCGCCGCCAGTAACATTTCATTGTCGTATAAAAAACCGGGCAAAACGGCTGGCAGGGCAAAGATATTATTTTTTTCTAATTATAGCGTCACCATGGACGTCATAATAGCTGCCGGGTTCGAGTTCGGCTTTGCTGTATTCGGTGCTTTCACAGAACCAGTTATTGATTCCCGGGTCTGCAGGGGAGTAGTCAACGTCGATAATAAGCTGGCTCCAGCATTTCATATTCTCGGCATTTGTGTCCCGCGGTCAGCGGTCGATAGAAACGATTTCGTAGTTGAGGCTGCCCAGGCCGATGGCCGCGGCGGCCATAGATCCCAGGAGGAAGGCCAGGCAGACGAGGAAGGACAGGACTCTTTTCATGGCGTTTTATTTCAGTTGCAGGCCGTCTTTGAAGGCATTCCCGACCGTATTGCCGAGGGCGACATAACGGTTGTTGAAGGGGTCGAAAGTGATGGGTTGGAGTTTGGTCACATCGACATTCCCCTCCCCGTCCAGGATGCATTCGTCAGCGCTGACGTTGACGATTTCGCCCTTGAGGATACCAGTTTCCTCATTGTAGGAGAGCACTTTGCACTCGAGGGCGAGCGGCAACTCCCGGATCAGCGGCGCATCGACGAAAGCGGACTTCTCCACATGCCATCCGGCGCGGGCCACCTTGTCGGGGACCTTGTTGCCGGAGACCACGCCCACATAGTCGCAGGCGACCAGTTGCGGGACGGTGCCCATGCTCACGGTAAAGGCCCCGCGGGCGCGGAGGTCCTTCACGGTCTTATGGCCCTTGGAAAGGTCCATGGTGATTTCCTTATAGTCGGAAATCCCGCCCCATGCGGCGTTCATGGCCGAGGGAATGTCGTTTTCGCCGTATGCGGCGATAATAAATACGGGCTGTGGATAGGTGTAAGGCTTCGCCCCGAAATTTTTTCTTGCCATAATATTTTGTATGTGAATAAACAACGCAAGTTAACAATTTCCCCGGATTTGGCAATACTCTTGTTGAGAAAAGGCTTTGCAATCCCTGGCCGACATTGTCGCCCGCCTCTTCAAGATGTACCAGGAATTGACAGATTAACGGTCTGTCTATTGTTGTAGGCGCTTCCACGTCAAAAGTGGAATCTCCAAATCCATATTTTTCATGACAATAGTGGAATCAGTACGTTCCACTATGCGATAGTTTCCTTCAAGCAAGACCTCAAAAGCATCGCCATAGAAGTCAGTGAAATAGTGCTCCATCATCCATTTGCCTTTCTTCACGTCCTCATTGGTCGGGAAATCTCTCTTCCACTGGGCTACAACCTGCTTCTTATAATCGCCGTAGTCGGATAGTTCCCGCGTGCTGTACGGCTCATCCAGCCAGGCAGTAACAGATACAGACGGCTTTCCGACTTGCTTGACAACAAAGGTTGAATCGCTCAGGGAAACACTGACACCTACTTTCTTGCTCCCTTTCACCAGAAAATAGTATCCACCTGTCGTCCGAAACGTTCCCCAAAACTGGCTACCTTCGCCGTAAGGAACCGCTTCAGAGCGACGGATAAGGGATAAATCCGCATTGCCGGAGCCTCCGGATGCAATAGTTACAACAAGTTCAGAACCATCGCTTCCTTCATACACAAGCCATTTGCCAGCCAATCTTTGGGCAAAGAGAGGGCTGGCAATCAGGATGGCATATGCAAGAAAGAGGATTCTCCTCATTACTCAACAGTATACTTGGTTGAGTGGTATTCAGTCGTAGGCATAGCTGTCAATACCTCCACCCAAATGTAATTGGAATAACGCACTCGCTCATTTTCGAAGGCCAGATAAATGGTCTTTGCACCCTTGGTGGGAATACGGCCGTTGCAGGACTGAGTGCCCAATGTTGAGTAATCTACATCGTATTGAAGTTGAGATGCTTGTTTGTTCCCATCTTGAAACTGCTTTGCCGCCCATTGGCTACGGAAAACGTACATATTGCAGTATGCATCTTCCTCTCTGATTGGACGGTTGTCATCAAGCAAGGTGCTGAACAAACCGCTACCTCTGGAGGTTTCATATAGAGGAAGCCCCAGGAAGCGAACCTTCTTATAGGAAAGGTTCATCTTGTCAGGGAATTTGCCATCAGAACTCTTGTCCTGCTCGCTGGTCGAAATGCGAAGATTGTAGAGAACATCAGTTGCTCCTGCAGGAATCTGAACTGCGACGAGCGCAATTGACTTAGCTGCGCTGGTAAACGTGGATTTGAACTGACTGGAAAGCGTGAATTTCCTGGGCTGATCAAAAACGGTGCGCATCGAAACGCCCTTGTTCGAGACCGCACGGAAGTCTCCCGCCTTGCAGGGGATTTCCTCGCTGTGGACCGTCTTGACGGGGTGATATTCGCCCATACGGAACTGGATATCTATGGACGCGTATTGCGTCTTTCCGGGAACTATTTCCACCAGGTAGATGCCTTTGTTGGCCACCACAAGTGAATCGGCCACCTTTGTCTTCTGCGCGTAGGTCTTGAGAGTCTGGCGGGCATCGGCATTGTATAGCTTTACCGTTCCGGGATTCTGGAGGCCGATATTGTAGTACAGGACATCTCCTCTTTCCAGATAGACGGGGTAGGCCGATGTGCCTTCCAGCAGGCAGTCGGGGTTGGAATGCGCGGTATAGCGGAATCGAAGTCGAGCCTCATTGATCATTACGCCCGCATCCCTTTTCAGGATGGATACTCTGTTTTTCAA
>JAFYEM010000057.1 GCA_017544265.1 Bacteroidales bacterium
AAGGATCAGAGTTATTTCCTCTGCCAGCTTTCCCAGGAGCAGCTTCGCAGCGCCATTTTCCCCATCGGGGAACTCTCCAAACCGGAAGTCCGTCGCCTGGCAAAGCAGGCGGACCTGCCCTCGGCGGACAAGAAGGATTCCCAGGGAATCTGCTTTGTCGGGAAAGTGGATCTTCCGACTTTCCTGAAACAGAAAATCGAGTCCCGGGAAGGCGAGATTATCGAAGTCTATGACAGTTTCTTCACAGACAATCCCCAGTACCGCCACTACGAGAGCACTCTGAAGAGCCTGCTGAAGGACGGCGGCTTGATGGAAATGACAGGCTCATACGCCCCGGAAGTCAAGCTCCTTACCAGCGACGGAGAGCCACTCGCCCCCTCCCCTTTCGACGAGGAAAAAATCGCAGGACTCAGCAGCGAAGAACTTGAAACGCTTTCAAAACCTGTAGATTACAGCGGACTGAACTTCGAGACCGAGGTCTATCGCAGCGGCCGCCACCATATAAAGAAGACACGCTACAAAGCCAATCCTTTCGGCAAGGTTGCAGGCACCCATGAAGGCGCCCAGTTCTACACTATCGGACAGCGCAAGGGACTTGCCGTCGGCGGTCATAAGGAATCCCTGTTCGTAATAGCCACGGACCCGGAATCGAACCGTGTCTATGTGGGCGAAGGCCACTCGCACAAGGGCCTGTACCGCCACGTGCTCAAGATTGCGCCCGACGAGGTTAAATGGCTGCGGGAGGAACTCCGAATGCAGCAGGGGGATATCCGCCGCTACAGGGTCCGCGTACGCTACCGCCAGCCCCTGCAGAGCGCCACGCTCACCATGCGGGAAAGCGGAATGTATATTTTGTTTGACAAACCCCAGAGAGGTATCGCCCCCGGACAGTTCGCCGTTTGGTATGAAGGCGACATTCTCCGCGGCAGCGGACCGATTTCCAGATAGCCTATGGACAGACTCTTCCTAATAGACGGACACGCCCTTATTTTCAAGATGTATTATGCCTTCTTGCGAAGGCCCATGATAAATTCCAAAGGGCTTGACACTTCCATTCTCTATGGCTTCACAAAATACCTGCTGGAGCTTGCAGAAAGGGAAAAGCCAACCCATCTGGCCGTTGCTTTCGACCCTCCGGGAGGGACATTCCGCAACAAGCTGTATCCTGAATACAAGGGCACCAGGCCCCCCACTCCCCAGCTTGTCATAGACGCGCTGGACCCGCTTGTCGAAATAGTCCGCGCCATGGACATACCCGTGCTGATGATTCCGGGCTATGAGGCTGATGACGTAATTGGCTCCATGGCCGTGCGCAGCGCCGCCGAGGGGATGGATGTCTATATGGTCACGCCGGACAAGGATTACGGCCAGCTTATTTCCGACCACATCTTCCAGCTCAAGCCCGGAAAAGGGGGCGGTGACGACGTCCTGGTGGACAAACAGGCCATCTGCGAAAAATGGCACATCCTGGACCCGGTGCAGATAATCGACATGCTCGCAATCTGCGGTGACACTTCTGACAATGTCCCGGGAGTCAAGGGCGTAGGAGAGGTCGGAGCCGGGAAACTGGTATCCAAATACGGTTCGCTGGAGAATATCTATGCGCATCTGGACATGCTTGCGGATCGCCAGAAGGCAATGTTCCTGGAGGCGAAGGACCATATCGACCTCTCCAAGCTGCTGGTGACCATTAAGACGGATATTCCGCTGGATGTCACTGCGGAAGACATGCGCTTTGACTGGCAGTTCCACAACGAGATTGCCGACCTGTTCGCAAAATATGAATTCCAGTCCCTGAGGCGCTATATAGGCAATCTTCAGCCGACAGCCGAGCCGCAGGCCGAACAAAAAGAGAGTTTCACCTTTGCAAAGGCGGACAAGGACGAACTTCTGAAGTCGGCCGCGCGGGAACACCGCTGCGCGATACTTGTCGAAGCTGTGCGAAGCGGTATTTTCTCTCCGGTCAGACGGGTTTATGTTTCAGTAGCGGGGAAAACCGCGTCCGGCACAGCGGAAGACTTCCGGCAAATCCTGGAAGACGAGTCCATAGACAAATACGGAGCAGACCTGAAACTCGCCCGCAATCTGCTCGCACACGCGGGAATAGAACTTCGTGGCCGCTACATGGACATTGCCCTGCTGCATTATCTGGTGAATCCGGAAAAGAGTCATGCCACCGACGTGCTTGCCCTGGAGTATCTGGGAACGGATATTTCTGCTTCTGCCGAGACGGCTCAGAGTCTTTCGCTTTTTGAGGATGCGCCGCCCGCCGAAGCGCCCGGGAGGGAAAAGGAATGTGCGGCCATAATCCCCATTGCCGAGGCAATCCTGGGCGAAAAGGCCTTCCCCATAGACTTATACGACAGGATGGAGGAGCCCCTCTCCAAGGTTCTTTCCAGAATGGAAATAGCCGGAGTGAAAGTGGACCTGGGAAGCCTGCAGGCCTATACTGAAAGCCTCCGCATGGAGATTCAGGAAAGGGAGGCCCGCGTGAGGGAACTGGCCTCAGAGCCGGAACTCAACGTATCCTCCCCAAAACAGGTCGGGGAAGTCCTGTTCGACAAACTCAAACTGGACCCCAAGGCGAAGAAGAGTTCCAGGGGCCAGTACCCCACAGACGAATCCACCCTGCTGGACATAGCCTGGAAGCATCCGATAGTTGATGAAATACTTGAATTCAGGGCCGCCAAAAAGCTGCTTTCCACCTATATAGAACCATTTCCGCAGTATATTTCTCCGGTGGACGGCCGGGTTCATACCACATTCAACCAGGCCCTTACCGCAACCGGGCGGCTGTCCTCCTCAGGACCGAACCTGCAGAACATTCCCATACGCACTGAACGCGGGATGCAAATCCGTCGCGCCTTCATCCCGGGAACTGAAGACGGACTCATACTTTCCGCAGACTACTCCCAGATTGAACTCCGCATCATGGCTCATCTGAGTTGCGACTCTCACCTTGTGGAAGCCTTCAGGGAAGGCCTGGACGTGCATACCGCCACGGCCGCGAAGATTTTCGCAAAAGCTCCCGAAGAGGTTACGACCAACGAGAGAAGGATAGCAAAGACAGCCAATTTCGGAATAATGTACGGCATATCCGCCTTCGGACTGGCCGAAAGGCTCAGGATAAGCCGCAGCGAGGCGAAAAAAATCATAGAAGACTATTTCGCATCTTTCCCCGCCATACGCTCTTTTATCAACGACACCATAGAATTCTGCCGCGGCAACGGCTATGTCGAGACGCTTTTCGGCCGCCGCCGTTACCTGCAGGACATAGACGCCCGCAACCAGACACTGAAGGCACTGGCCGAGCGAAATGCCGTAAACGCCCCCATCCAGGGCACATCCGCGGACATAATCAAACTCGCGATGATACGTGTCGATGAACGTCTCCGAGAAGAGGGCCTCAGGACGAAGATGGTCCTTCAAATCCACGACGAACTGCTTTTCGACACCCTTCCGGAAGAAGTGGACCGCGTAAAGGAAATAGTTGTGGACACCATGGAAAATATTGTTAAACTCTCCGTGCCGCTGACTGTGGAATGCAACAGCGGAAAATCCTGGCTGGAAGCCCACTGACATGAACTACCTCCAAGCAGACGAGAAAGATCTTATAGCTCTTGCAATCCAGGGAGACCAGATGGCCTACCGGGCAATCTATCAAATCTATGAAAGGCCACTCAGAGGACGTCTAAGCGGCTATTTCAAATGGAAGGCCGACGTGGACGACGCTGTGAGCGAGACCTTCCAGAAGGCCTTTTCGAAACTGTCATCCTTTGATTTGTCAAGGGATTTCAAGCCCTGGCTTTTCACTATCGCTACGCGTACCGCCCTGGACCGCCTTGCGGACATCCGCCGGGAAGACGCCAAGAAGGAAGGCATCCTCGGCAGGAGCAGCGAGAATGAAGGAGCAGGCGAACTTATCACGGAAACCAGTCCGGAGGAAGATGTAATCAAGGATGAGAACCACAACCGCCTGATGGGCTACATAGAGGTCCTCCCCCCGCTATACAAGGACGTCATGGTCAAATACATGATAGAAGAACTTGAATATGAGCAGATTGCCCGCGAGCTGGGACTGGAGCTGAACACCGTACGGACACGCATCCGCCGCGGCAAGGCCCACCTCGCCGAAATGATGCTGTCCGGTGAAACCTGATAAATAATAAGCTGACACCTTAGGACCGAAGGTGGAAAAACATGTGCAGGTTATTGTTATTAAAAGATACATACATTAAAACTATAGCTATATGAAAGATTTTGAAAAAACCGCCCAGAGCTGGCTCGAAGGGAACTTCGACAACCAGACCAAATGCCAGGTCCTGGAACTGAGGAACTCAGATCCGGAAGGCTTTGAAGACGCGTTCTACCGCAATCTGGAATTCGGCACCGGTGGCCTTCGCGGCAAAATGGGAGTCGGAACCAACCGAATGAACAAGTACACCGTCGGAATGGCTACCCAGGGCCTCGCCAACTATATCAAGAAGAATGTGGAAGGTGACAAAAGCGTCTGCATCAGTTTCGACAGCCGCAACAACTCCAAACTTTTCGCCAAAATCAGCGCGGAAGTACTCTCCAACAACGGCATTAAGGTCTATCTCTTTGACAACCTCCGCCCCACGCCCGAACTCAGCTACTCTATCCGCCTGAAAAGAGCCACCGCGGGAATAATGATAACCGCCTCCCACAATCCCAAGGAATACAACGGATACAAGGTGTTCTGGAGCGACGGCGGACAGATTACCTCCCCGGTGGACAAAGACATAGTCGCAGAAGTCGGCAAAATCTCCGACCCCTCCCAGGTACGCTTCGAAGCAGGTGAGGAATTCGGCGGAATTGAAATCATGGGCAAAGAAGTCGACGAGGCCTATCTCAATGACATCCTGTCGCTTACGCTCAGCCCCGAAGCCGTGAAGGCGCACCCTGAAATAAAGATTGTCTATACGCCTCTGCACGGCTGCGGCGTCCGCCTGGTCCCGGAAGCCCTCCGCAGGATAGGCTTCAAGAATATCTATAACGTCCCCGAGCAGGACATCAGCGACGGCAATTTTCCCACCGTCAAATCCCCTAATCCAGAGGAGCCGGCAGCCATGAACATGGCCCTTGAAAAGGCCGACGAGGTCGGAGCCGACCTTGTTCTTGCAACCGATCCTGACGCCGACCGCCTTGGAATCGCCGTACGCGGCAACGACGGCAAGATGGTCCAGTTCACCGGAAACCAGACCGGCGCCATGCTCACCTGGTACATTCTCAACCGCTGGAAAGAACTCGGCAAGCTCGACGGCCGCCAGTACTGCGTAAAGACCATAGTCACCACGGAGCTAATAGCCGAAATATGCAAGAGTTTCGGAGTGAAATGCTACAATGTCCTGACGGGATTCAAGTACATCGCCGAAGTTGTCAAGCGGAATGAAGGCAAGAGCGAATTCATCTGCGGCGGCGAAGAGAGCTACGGCTTCAACGTCGGCCAGTTCGTCCGCGACAAATGCGCCCAGATTACTGCCGCCATGGTAGCCGAATGCGCAGCCTGGGCCGCCACAAAGGGGCTTACCCTCTATCAGCTGATGCAGAATATCTATGCCGAATACGGCCTCTTCGTGGAGAAGATGGTCTATATAGTCCGCGAAGGCAAGAGCGGCGCCGAAGGAATCGCCCGTATCATGAGCGACGACCGCGCAAATCCTCCCGCACAGATTGCAGGAAGCCCTCTCGCGAAAGTAGTTGATTATCTGAAGACAGAAGA
>JAFYEM010000058.1 GCA_017544265.1 Bacteroidales bacterium
GGGGCGATTCGCTGCATTTTAAGGGCGGAAATCGTTGAGAAACGAAAAAAAATCGTATATTTACATGACCATATAATATAACACTTAGAAAACTGATGGACGAAGTTAAAGTCATCGAAATCAAGAAGAGTATATTTGATGACAATGACAGGGACGCCGACGCTCTGAGGAGCGAACTGAAAAAGCGGGGCGTTTTCCTTCTGAATCTCATGTCGTCGCCCGGAAGCGGCAAGACCACAACTCTTATCCGGACAATCAAGCTTCTGAAGGACAAAATTCGCGTCGCCGTGATGGAGGCCGATATAGACAGCGATGTTGACGCGCGTAAGATCAAGGCTGCGACCGGCATCCAGTCCATCCAGCTGCATACCGGCGGGATGTGCCACCTGGACGCCGAAATGACCCGTCAGGGTATGGACAACCTTGCCCTGGACGGCGTGGACCTGGTGATCCTGGAGAATGTAGGGAATCTGGTATGCCCCGCCGAATTCGATACCGGCGCTGTCCGCAATGCCATGATACTTTCCGTCCCCGAGGGGGATGACAAGCCGCTCAAGTATCCTCTGATGTTCTCCATCTGCGATGTCGTGGTGGTGAATAAAATCGACGTGATGCCGTATTTCGATTTCGATCTCGAAAAGTGCCGGGAAGGAGTCCTGATGCGGAATCCGAAAGCCCGGCTGATTCCCATCTGCGCCAAGAGCGGCGAGGGAGTCGATGCTTTCGCCGAGTGGATACTAGGGGAAGTGGCGGCGTGGAAAGCATAGTCAGACAACACTAAATAAACCATATATGCCCGAAATGTCCAAGAAATTTGTCCCCAAGCACTTTGGAGACAAGAATCCGGACCCGAAACTGATTAAATTCGTACGCCACGTAACAGACCGTGTTCCGGGTAAGCTCAAGATGACTACCGAGGCTCCCGAGTACTGGGGCCTTGCCTGCATTTTCGAAGACGAGATGGATCAGGTGACCCGCGAGGCCTCGCTGGACCTCCTTCTTGACATGCTGCCCCTCAGCCCGCTGAAGGTAAGGAAGCATCATTCCTACGCTACGCTTCACCAGATGAACGGCAGGAAGCATTATACTCCCGACGACGCTTCTTTCGATGAACTATTGGACCGCCTTGCATATTTCGGCATGCTGGAGTATGACTACGGCGACCGCTACACCAAGGACGGTCCGGTTCCAGGCACTACCTACAGGAGGGAAGACCGCCAATACTGGGTCCCCATGTTCGTTCCCGGCAGCGCAGAGTACACCAACATGAGCGTGGAACTTATGGACCGTCATCCGGAGCTCGCGATGTTCTTCGAGAGGATGACCTTCCTGCCGCTGGAGAAAATAACTCCAATGGTCCCCATGGGCGGCAGCGGTATCGGCATGCACGTCATTCCGGTGGAGAAGGCCATTTCCATGGAAAACCAATCCATAGACATAGAACATATATCGTATTGGCTGAAACGCTACGAGGGACATCTCGGAGTGGGTATATGCTCCTGCCGCTACGGCCGCAAGAAACTCGACGAGGGCTGTGCTGACGACTACCGCGACTGGTGCATCGGCGTCGGTGACATGGCGGATTACCTGAGGGAGACAGGCCGCGGCCACGACATCACCTACGACGAGGCGATGGCAATCCTGAAAAAGGCCGAGGACCATGGCTTTGTCCATCAGGTTACGAATATTGACGGCGAGGGCAAGATTTTCGCGATATGCAACTGCAATGTGAAGATATGCAACGCCCTGAGAACGTCGCAGCTGTTCAACACTCCCAATATGTCCCGCAGCGCCTATGTCGCGGAGGTGGACCCTAAAAACTGCGTCGCCTGCGGCCGCTGCGTAGAGTATTGTCCTGCGGGTGCGGTGAAGCTCGGACAGAAACTCTGCACCACTCACGGCCCCCAGACCTATCCCAAGCAGGAACTTCCGGACGAGGCGAAGTGGGGGGAGCACAAGTGGACCGAGGACTATCGCGACCGCAACCGGATAAACTGCTATGAGACAGGAACTTCCCCCTGCAAGACCGCATGCCCGGCCCATATAGCCGTGCAGGGTTATCTAAAGAAGGCGGCCGAGGGCAGGTACCGCGAGGCACTGGAACTCATCAAGAGGGAAAATCCCCTGCCTGCGGTGTGCGGGCGCGTCTGCAACCGCCGCTGCGAGGATGCATGTACCCGAGGTACCATTGACCGTCCCGTCGCAATAGACGCGGTGAAGAAATTCATCGCCGAACAGGACCTGAAGGCGTATACGCGCTTTGTGCCCGAGGTTAACATCTGCTCCAACGTACAGGAAAGGTGGGAGGAGAAGATTGCCGTCATCGGCGGCGGTCCGGCCGGCCTGAGCTGCGCCTATTATCTGGCGACGATGGGTTACAAGCCGACTGTCTTTGAAAAGAACGAGGCCCCCGGCGGCATGCTGCGTTACGGAATTCCGTCGTACAAGCTCGACAAGAAAGTGCTGGACGCCGAAATAGACATAATGAAAGAAATCGGTGTCGAGATACGCACCGGCGTGGAAGTGGGGAAGGATGTGACCATCGCCTCGCTGCGGGAAGAAGGCTATAAAGGCTTCTACGTGGCTATCGGATGCCAGGGCGGACGCCTGCCGGGAATACCGGGAGATGCTCTAAATGGCACGATGACGGCTATCGACTTCCTTCACGGTGCCAACTGCGGCAAGGTGAAAGTCAGCGGCAAGGTGGTCGTGGTCGGCGGCGGAAACGTCGCGATAGACGCGGCCAGGGTGGCTCTCAGAAGCGGCGCCGAATCCGTGACCATGCTTTCACTGGAGACCGAGGACATAATGCCGGCATCCCTCGAGGAACGTACGGAAGCCCGCGAAGACGGCGTCGTGCTCAATCCCGGATGGGGCCCGAAAGAGGTGCTCGGAGAGGCTGCGGTGAAGGGAATTGTTTTCAAAAAATGCACGTCCGTCTTCAACCAGGAGCATAAATTCGCTCCGGAATATGATGAAAACGAGCTGATTACCCTCGATGCCGATATGGTAATATTCGCAATCGGCCAGACCGTAGTGCTGAAAGACCTTCTGAAGGATACCAAAGTCGAATTCTTCCGCGGTGTCTATCCAATCGCGGACAAACTGACGTACCAGACTGCGGAACCCGACATTTTCGTCGGAGGCGACGTGTTCACCGGCCCTAAATTCGCCATTGACGCCATCGCCGCCGGCAAGGAGGCTGCCGAGTCCCTGCACCGCTTCGTCCAGCACGGGCACATGACCATAGGCCGCAACAGGCGCGATTTCATAGAACTCGACAAGAAAGACATCCTGGTCGAGTCCTACGACAACTCTTCCCGCCAGGATCCCGGCGTGATGCCTGTCAAGGACAAATTCCAGGAATACCAGGGTACTCTCACAGAGGAGCAGGTCCGCAGGGAAACCGCCCGCTGCCTTGGCTGCGGGGCTTCGGTGGTCGATGAGAACCGCTGCATTGGCTGCGGCATCTGCACGACCAAGTGCGGATTTGACGCAATCCACCTGCACCGCGTACATCCGGAAGCATCCCACATGCGTACCTCCGAAGACAAATTCGGCGGAATACTCCCGTACATGCTCAAACGCACCGGGAAAATACTATTTAATAAGAAATAATGCACGAACTTGGAATAGTCTTCTACATTATACGTGACGTCAAAAAGGCGGCGCAGGAGAACGGTGTGGAGCACGTCAAGGCGGTGGTAATGAATATTGGAGAGGTGTCGTCGGTGGTTCCCGAGTATCTGACGGACTGCTGGCGATGGGCTGCGGACAAGGAGGACCTGCTCCGCGGCTGCGAACTCAGATTCAATATCCTTCCGGCCGTAACGCGCTGTGAAGACTGCCGTCTGGAGTACTCCACGATAGAGTATGGACGCACCTGTCCGCACTGCGGGAGCGGGAAGACATATTTATTAAAAGGAAACGAAGTAGAAATTAAAGAAATAGAAGTATGAGTTGTTACATTGTACCCCTTGCCCAGGCGGCTATTACCAGCATATGCCGCAAAGCCGGCTGGAAAACCGGATTCATAGGCCGTAACCTTGCTTCACTGGAGAAAATGCTCTGGGGCGGTTCCGTGATGCTGGTCGTGGATCATGCAATAAACGGCGAACTGTTTGCCTGGACTCCTCTGGAAATGCTCAAAGTGGGCGTTCCTATGTCAGTTGCGCTGACACTGGTCTGGCTGGTTTATGCACTTGTCACGGATAAGAAAGAACAAAAAGTTTTATCGACCAAATAACCATTAATCATGTTTTTCCAAGTTTATGGGGCTAACGCCCTCTCTCAGTGGGGAATGCTGATCGTGGTCCTGCTGGGCCTCATCCTCCTCAATGAATTTGCACGCCGTACCAAACTCGGTGGCATTGTCACTTTCCTTGTTGTACCCCTGGCGCTTACTGCCTACTTCCTGGCTATCTGGATAGGCGTGAAGACCGGTGCGCAGTGGGCTCTTGAAAACCAGACCCATGTCTATATGCAGGGCTGGTTCCACTATGCCAAGCTGTATGCGGCTACCGCCGGGTGCATCGGCTTCATGATGATAAAGTACAAATGGGGCGTCGGCGCAAAGCACTGGTTCAAACC
>JAFYEM010000059.1 GCA_017544265.1 Bacteroidales bacterium
GGTGGTATCTTCACTGTACACGTTGTCTTCCTCTGAGGATGCAGACGACAACCATTATATATGTCCTGCATCCTTGAATATCGGCCGTACGGTACACTCTTTTGCCGTGAATGTGTCAACGCTGGATTATGAGCGTTTTCCGAGCCGGAAAACATACTGGAAGATTGACGGATTCAACGATTGGACACCGGTCCAGGGCGGAACATTCACGGTTTACGGCGTGCCCGCTGGGAAGTGGGATCTCAAACTAAAAGCCCTTTCCTTGTCAGGTGAAGAGAGTTCTGAGACCTCCATGGGACTGAGGGTACAGCCGCCCGTTCTGCTGAGTCCCGTGGCTATTTCCGTATATTTTATGATATTCCTGCTTTCAATAGTAGGAATAGCTATACTGTCGGACCGTCGGGCCAAAGCAAAGGCTGCGGCAGAGCACGAACGTGAAATGCTCTCTTCCAAGATGGAATTCCTTTCTTCTATCGCCCACGAAATAAGAACGCCTCTGTCCCTTGTGCAGATTCCAATTGAGGCCCTTATCCGCAAGTTTTCAGGCTCTTCGGACGGTTCTGTGCAGGAGAATCTGGATATCATGCGGCGCAATTCGCTTAAGCTCACTGTTCTTATCAATGAACTTCTGGACTTCCGTAAACTTACAGACTCCACTTTCCAGATTCATCCGGAGTTCCTGGACATTCGCACTGTGATTAAAGACTCACACCGTCGTTTCCATCCCATGTTCCTGCAGGAGGGGAAGAGCCTTGCGCTGACTCTGCCGGAATCGCCTGTGTATTGCGAAACGGATGTTCGCTCCCTGGGGCGTATTTTCGATAATCTGCTATCCAATTCGCTCAAGTATTCACAGAGCCGCTCGTCAATTGTGCTGTCGGTTGATGGCAGTGATGCGCACATTATAGTGGAGAACGACGGCGCTATCCTTCCGGAAGAAGAGCGGGAAAAAATATTCCAGCCGTTTTACCGCTACGAAGACAGTTCATCCGCCAATGTGGAGGGAACCGGCCTGGGCCTTTCTACCAGCCGTAAGTTTGCAACTCTTCTTGGCGGCTCTCTCTCAATGGACGACGACCTGAAGGTAAACCGCTTCATCTTCACCATACCCCTTTCAGTGGAAGAATCCAGGCCTGCAGCAACCTTGCCTGTGGTTGAAACCAAAGACAAGTCGGTCATGGTTGTGGAAGACGACAAGGACATGGCCCGCGTCATCGGTGACATTCTTAGTGAGAACTACAATATCATCATCGCTTCGAACGGCCGTCAGGCCCTCCAAAAGATTGAATCTGGAACATCGCCAACTATTGTAGTGTCGGACGTTATTATGCCGGAGATGGATGGAATCGGCCTTACAAAAGCCTTGAAGGGCAATCTCGCCACCAGCCATATCCCCGTGATCCTGCTGTCGGCCGAAGTCCCGGACGTCTTTATGCAGCAAAGCCTGGAAGGCGGGGCCGATGCCTACCTGGAGAAACCTTTCTCCCCGAAAAAATTGCGTAGTACGGTTGATAACCTCATTGAGAACCGCAAGAGGGTGTACGAGTTTTATATCTCGTCGCTGCCTTCGGGCGGGGAACTGCCCACCGGGAGGGTATCGGCAGTGGAGAAGAAGTTCCTCCGGAGCATACAGGAATATGTATCGGCAAATCTGCACAGGAACATCACCCTGGACGATATAGCTGAGGAGGTTTGCATGTCGCCA
>JAFYEM010000060.1 GCA_017544265.1 Bacteroidales bacterium
AGAGTATTCATTTTTTTGCTATCTTTGCGAATTCCTATGCAAAAGTAGCAATTTTTATGGCTTTCAAAGAATATAAAGGACTGAATTTGGTCGAGGCTGGAGAGGATGTGCTGAAGAAATGGAAAAGGGAAGGGGCCTTCGCAAAGACCCTGAGCCTTCGTGACGGGGCGCCTGAATTTATTTTCTTTGAAGGTCCCCCCTCCGCCAACGGAATGCCCGGCATACACCACGTGATGGCCCGTTCCATCAAGGATGCCGTCTGCCGCTACAAGACCCAGAGCGGATTCAAAGTCCGCCGCAGGGCCGGATGGGACACCCACGGTCTTCCAGTTGAGCTCGGAGTGGAGAAGAAGCTCGGAATCACCAAGGCCGATATCGGCAGCAGGATTTCCGTAAAGGAATACAACGACATCTGCCGCAGGGAGGTTATGAAATACACCAGGGAATGGGTGAATCTGACCGAGAGAATAGGTTACTGGGTGGACATGAACGACCCTTACATCACCTACGACAACCGATACATCGAAACCCTGTGGTACCTGCTCAGGAAAATCTACGACAAGGGCCTTCTGTACAAGGGCTATACCATACAGCCATATTCCCCGACCGACGGCACCGGACTGAGTTCCCATGAACTCAACCAGCCCGGCTGCTACAAGGATGTCACGGACACCACTGCGACCGTGCAGTTCAAGGTGATTCGCGACGCTCTTTCGGAGAAACTCTTCGAGGGTGATGTTCCCGTGTGCATACTTGCATGGACCACCACGCCGTGGACGCTTCCGTCCAACACGGCCCTCTGCGTAGGCCCTTCGATAGAATATGTCAGGGTGCTGTCCTTCAACCCCTATACCGCTGAGAAGTGTGTCTATGTCCTCGCGAAAGAACTCGTGGGAGCATGGTTCCAGGCGGCTGGCGGGACGGCGCCGATGGAGTATTCCAAAGGAGACAAGATTGTGCCGTGGAGGCTTCTGGAAGGCTCGTTCAAGGGTTCTGAACTGCTCGGCATAAGCTATAGTCAGCTGATTCCATGGTTCCGCCCGGACGGGGATGCCTTCAAGGTGATTCCGGGGGACTATGTCACGACTGCGGACGGTACCGGCATCGTCCATATCGCACCGACCTTCGGCGCTGACGACAAGAGAGTCGCCGCGGCCGCCGGAATAGCCGGCATAATGCCCATAGACAAGGACGGCAATCCGCAGGCCCAGGTGGACCGCCAGGGCCGTTTCTGCCGACTGGAAGACCTGGACAGGGACTATGCGGCTACCGTCGACCCTTCATATAAAGATTTCTCCGGCCGGTATGTAAAGACCGGTTATCTGAAATATTTCGAGGGAAAGGACGAGGCGACGAGCCTGGATGTGGACCTCTGCCTTATGATGAAGGCAGACGGCCGCCTGTTCCGGATGCTCAAGCATGTGCACAGTTATCCTCACAGCTGGAGAACCGACATGCCCGTGCTGTACTATCCGCTGGATTCCTGGTTCATCAAGGCGAGTGCCGTCAAGGATGAGATGGTCGAGCTGAACAGGCAGATTCTGTGGAAACCCGAGTCCACCGGGACCGGCCGTTTCGGAGTCTGGCTTGAGAATATCCAGGACTGGAACCTGAGCCGCAGCCGCTTCTGGGGCACTCCGCTCCCGGTATGGCGCACTGAGGACGGCCGGGAGGAAAAGTGCATCGGCAGCGTCGCCGAGCTTTTCGCCGAGATAGACAAGGCCGTCGCGGCCGGCGTAATGGAGGTGAATCCGCTCCGCGAAAAGGGCTTCGACCCTGCGGACATGAGCAAGTCCAACTACGATCTGATAGACCTTCACCGCCCCTATGTGGACGAGATATTCCTGGTATCTTCCAAGGGTGAGAAGATGGTCCGCGAGAGCGATCTGATAGACGTCTGGTTCGATTCCGGCGCCATGCCATACGCCCAGGAAGGCCTCCGGGGGCTTGGCGGCAAGGATTTCGGCGCCACTGCTGATTTCATCGCCGAAGGCGTGGACCAGACCCGCGGGTGGTTCTACACTCTCCATGCAATTCACACGATGATCAGCGGCACCCCCGCTTTCCGGAGGGTTATTTCCAACGGACTGGTGCTGGACAAGGCCGGGAACAAGATGTCCAAGCGGCTCGGAAATGCGGTTGACCCTTTCAAGGCACTGGACAGTTACGGTCCGGACGCCCTGCGCTGGTATATGCTCACCAACGCCCAGCCCTGGGACAATCTGCGTTTCGACGAAGCCGGGGTCGAGGAAATCCGCCGCAAGTTCTTCGGCACACTCTACAACACCTATTCGTTCTTCGCGCTCTATGCCAACGTGGATGGCTTCGAGCCCGGAATACAGCCGCTCATAGACTATTCCGCCCGTCCTGAAACAGACAGGTGGATCATTTCCCGCCTGAATACCCTCATCAAGGATGTCCGTGCCTCATACGAGGACTATGATATCACCACTGCAGGCCGCCTGATTCAGGATTTCGTCTGCGACGAGGTCTCCAACTGGTATGTCCGCCTGAACCGCAAGCGCTTCTGGGGCGGAGGACTGACTGAGGACAAGATTGCCGCTTACCAGACTCTCCATGAGGTGCTGGTGAAGACTGCACTACTGTCTTCTCCGATTGCGCCCTTCTATATGGACCGGCTCTGGTGCGACCTGACCGGCGGCGAAAGCGTCCATTACGAACTTATGCCATCTTCGGACGCATCACTTGTGGACGAGGACCTGGAGCAGAGGATGGCTCTTGCGCAGACCGCATCGTCAATGGTGCTTTCACTTCGCAAGAAGGCCTCCATCCCGGTACGCCAGCCTTTGATGAAGATTCTGGTTCCTGTGATTTCGGAAAAAGTGAGGCGCCAGATGGAGTCCATGTCGGAGCTGATTCTGACGGAGGTGAACGTGAAGGAAATGCAATTCATCACCGACACCAGGGGAATCATTACCAAGAAGATAAAGCCGAATTTCAAGACTCTCGGAAAGGCCTATGGCCCCCGCATGAAGGAAATCGCCGCCGCTTTCGGAACAATGGAAGAGGACACTATTTCCGCCATCCAGGCAGCCGAACTCTCATCTGAGGCCTATACGCTTGCACTCCCGGGCGGGAATGTCACGCTCTCGAGCGGTGACTATACCATATCCTCCGAAGACATGCCTGGCTGGCTGGTCGCCTCAGAAGGCGCCATGACCATCGCACTGGATGTGGAGATTTCCGAAGAACTCCGTCTGGAGGGCTTCGCCCGTGAGCTTGTGAACCGCATACAGAACGCGCGCAAAGAAGCATCGTTCGATGTCACGGACCGGGTGCTGGTGGGAATTACGGCCTCCGGCGACGCGGCAGCCGAGATATGCGGGGCTCTTTCCGCCCATAAAGAATATATTCAGGCTCAGACCCTTTCCCTCATTTCCTTCACCGAGGCAGTGCCTTCCGAAGGCCTTGTGGAGTGGGGAGAGCAGACTATAGGATTAGACGTCAGCATCAATCCCGATTATATAAAGTAGAATATATGGAAGAAAATAAGACACGTTACTCCGATGAGGAACTTGAAGAGTTCCGCGGAATCATCAATGAGATGCTTGTCAAGGCTCGTGCAGAGTATGACACCCTCCGTCAGGTGGTGATGCACGCCGGCAGCAACGACATCCAGGACACGGCTCCAACTTTCAAGACTGTCGAGGACGACGGCGCTCTCCAGCTCTCCAAGGAGGAGGCCAGCCAGCTTGCTCAGAGGCAGTACAAGTTTATCCAGAACCTCGAGGCCGCCCTTGTAAGGATCGAGAACAAGACCTATGGCATCTGCCGCGTAACGGGCAAACTCATTCCCAAGGAGAGGCTCCGTCTGGTCCCCCATGCAACTCTTACCGTAGAGGCAAAGGAAATGCTTGCAAAGCAGGGTAAGAACTAGTTGGATGAAAGCTAAATACAAGCTTCTTATTCTCGGAACCGTACTCGTCGTGCTTGACCAGGTGATAAAAATCCTGGTCAAGACGAATATGTCGATAGGGGAGAGCATCCCTGTTTTCGGCAACTGGTTCCAGATACTCTTTATCGAGAACAAGGGAATGGCCTTCGGAATGTCCTTCGGAGGTGTCATAGGAAAGTATGCCCTTTCCGTGCTCAGGATAATCCTTTTCGGCGCCCTGGTCTGGTGGATACGCTCGCTCTGCCACCGCAATGAAGCCGGGGCGGAGGAGAAAGTCCCTGCAGGGGTGCTTGTGGGCCTTACCCTTATCACGGCAGGAGCCCTCGGCAATGTGCTGGACTGCATGTTTTACGGCCTGTTTTTCTCTGAATCAGCTCCCGGAGTGATAGCTTCCCTCGGCGGTTCCTACGCACCTTTCCTGCAGGGAAAAGTCGTGGATATGTTCTACTTCCCGCTGTGGACATGGCCGGACTGGCTCCCCTGGCTCGGCGGCCACATCTTCTTCGAGCCCGTCTTCAATTTTGCCGACAGTTGTGTCACCGTCGGTGCCATCTATCTGCTGATATTCCAGTACAAGTTCTTCGCGAAAGCGTAGAATCGGCTCATTTTTTCGAAAAAAATGCTTATTTTTGCCTTTCGGCTTCCGCTTCGGCAAGTCGTGATGTTTCACTGATTAGATTTGGCACTATATGGCAGACGAATGGGACGATATTCAGGAAGAACCCATTGATGAAGAACCCATTGAGGAAGACGACAATGTCGTGGACAGTTCCCAGCCGGGAAGGTTTGCAAAGCTTCTCGGAAGCGACAGCCGTCGTTTCAAACTGAGCGGAATGTTCAAGGACTGGTTCCTGGACTATTCTTCCTATACCATCCTGGACAGGGCTGTCCCCCATATAGTCGATGGTCTTAAGCCTGTGCAGAGGCGTGTGCTCCACGCTATGTTCAATATAGATGACGGGGCCTATACCAAAGTCGCAAATATAGTCGGTCAGGCTATGCAGTACCACCCGCATGGCGACGCATCCATAGTCGGAGCCCTGGTGCAGCTTGGTCAGAAAGGCTATCTTATCGACTGCCAGGGAAACTGGGGAAATATCCTTACCGGTGATTCCAACGCCGCCCCCCGTTACATAGAAGCCCGTCTTTCCAAGTTTGCCAAGGAAGTCGTCTTCGACAAGAAAGTCACCCCATGGATGACCTCCTACGACGGACGCAATCAGGAACCGACCGAGCTCCCGGTCCGTTTTCCTCTGCTGCTCGCCCAGGGAACCGAGGGAATTGCCGTGGGCATGGCCTCCAAGATTCTGCCCCATAACTTCAATGAGCTTCTGGATGCATCCATAGCCATTCTGAAGAATCAGCCCTATGAAATCTATCCGGATTTTCCTACCGGCGGAATCGCCGACTGCTCGAAATACAACCGTGGAAAGCGGGGCGGCCAGATAAAGGTTCGCGCAAGGATAGAAAAGGTGGACAAGAACACCATCACCATTACCGAACTGCCTTTCGGCAAGACTTCCGGGATGCTGATAGACTCTATCCTGAAGGCCAAGGACAAGGGTAAGATCAAGATTAAGAAAATCGACGATATGACCACGGAGAAGGTCGAGATTATCATCCACCTTCCGAACGAAGTCTCTCCGGACAAGACGATAGACGCGCTCTATGCCTTCACGGACTGCGAGACCTCCATTTCGCCGAATGCCTGCGTCATCCGCGACAACAAGCCTGAATTCCTTTCGGTAAACGACATTCTGGAATACGACACCTACCACACCCGAGACATTCTCGAGGCGCAGCTCCGCATCCGTCTGGGAGAACTTGAAGAGGAGTGGCACTATGACTCGCTGGAACGCATTTTCTTCGAAAACAGAATCTACAATGTCCTGGAACAGGACCAGATGAGCTGGGAAGAGCAGCTGGACGACGTGTTCTCGAAGATGAAGGACTATCAGGACCTTCTTCGCAGGGAAATCGTAATGGACGATATACTCAAGCTGGTGGAAAAGCCGGTGCGCAAGATCTCCAAGTTCGACACCAAGGAGCTGGATGCGAGAATCTATGCCATCGAGGACGAGATGCGCGAGGTCCAGTACAACATAGACCATATCACTGATTACACCGTAGAGTGGTTCAGGGGCCTGAAAAAGAAATATGGCAAGCCGTTCGTGCGCCGCACCGAGATCACTTCCCTGGAGACCATTGCGGCGACGAAGGTCGTATCCAACAATGCCAAACTCTATGCGAACTATGCGGAGGGCTTTGTCGGAACGGGCCTGAGGCGGGACGAAGGCGAGTTCGTCAGCGAATGTTCCGACCTGTCGGAGGTCATCGTCATAGGCCGCGACGGGCACTTCCAGATAGCAAAAGTCGCGGACAAGGCCTTCTTTGCGAAGGATCTGATCTATGTCGGCGTGTTCCAGAGAGGCGACAGCAGGACCATATACAATGTGATTTACCGCGACGGCGAGTCTTCTGTCTATTATGCCAAGCGCTTTGCCATTACTTCGGTTACGCGCGGAACCATTTACGACATAACCACGGGCGCACCGGGTTCGCGGATCATGTGGTTCACCGTGAACCATAACGGCGAGGCCGAGACTGTGAAGATCGCGCTCCGGCCCAAGGCAAAGCTTAAAAAGACCCAGTTTGAGTACGATTTCTCCGCACTTGCAATAAAGGGCCGGACCTCCAGGGGAAATCTGGTGTCCAAGAATGCCATCCGCACCATCACGATGAAGTCCAAAGGCGTGTCCACCATCGGAGGAAAGGATATCTGGTACGATGCGGACATCCAGCGCCTCAATGAGGACGGACGCGGACAGTACCTCGGCCAGTTCAGCGGAGACGACAAGGTGCTCGCCGTGTTCAAGGACGGAACGTACTACACTACGAGCTATGACCTGGTGAACAAGTATCAGGGCGATATACTGAGGATAGAGAAGTTCGATCCCATGCTCACTTTCACCGCCCTCTACTATGACGGTTCGGCCAAGGCTTTCTATGTGAAGCGTTTCAGCTTTACCGAAAGCAATAACACCCCGGTGCTGTTCATTGCCGAGGGCAAGTCTTCCTACCTTGTGGACATCACATCGGACGCCCACCCCTCAGTTATCGTGACCTTCGGCGGCAAGTCCGTGCACAGGGAAGCGGAAACCCTTGATGCAGAGGAGTTCATCGCCAAGAAGGGGGTTACGGCAAAAGGCAAGAAATGCTCCTCCCTGGAGGTCAGGAAGGTCGAATTCGGCGAGCCCTTCATCCGCGATGACGACGAGCCCGTGGAGTTTTCAATAGACCCCGAAGTCGAGGATGAGGCTTCTGACGGTGTTGAGGCATCTCCTTCCGAGGTTCCCGCCTCCGAGGTGACTCCGCCCGCTCCTTCTTCCGCCGCTTCGCCCGCCGATGACGAACCCATAGACCTCGGCGACCTCGAACCCACGCTGTTCTGATGAGACACCGCCTCACGCTTTTCTTCCTGGTATGTCTCTGCGTTCCGCTTTTTTCCTCCTGCAACGGAGAAATGGCCAGGCGGAGGCGGGCGACAAAGGCGTTGGAAATAAGCGAAAAACGTGAAGCGCAAAACTTCGATATGTCTCAGAACTGGCAGATTTGGTCTGCTGTTTTATATTATCGAGACAAGGGTTGCTCTTCTGAGAGGGCAAAAAGTTTCTATTACTTATCACAACTTCAACGAGGCCGTAATGATTCAGTAGCTGCAATAGAAGCTCTCGTCGAGGCCCAACTTGACGCTGAAACGAGGAAGGATACCGCGATGCTCCTTAATATCTACAAAGCATTAGAGGATGTTTACGCCGATAATGGTTTTGTTCGCAATGCCTCGAATTACAAGCGTAAGTTTTTATCTCTGTCCGGTGAGATAGCAGATATATCATATATTATGCCCATTGGCCAGGATACTAATTATGAGAGACTTGGTATTGCGGTTGAAAGAACTCTTAATAATAAGATTCAGCTGGAAAAAGACTTGTCGAAATCTAGGAAAACAAAACTCATATTTGTAGTGGTGGTTTCTTTTCTCCTTCTATTAACAATGGCTTTAGTTCTTATGAATCTTAAGTACCGGAACAAACTAGCTTTAGCCGAGAATACAAAAAAGGATATTGCCCTTGGACGGCAGCGCCTTTCTTCTCTTGATAAGTTGGTTTCCGCATACTATTGTTCTTCAGAGACTGCAATGAAGCGTAAACTTGAAGGGGAAATCAGACGAAATACAAAGGATAAGGATATTAACTCATATATTGAGGGTTACGTTAATAAAGCTCACGATAACATAATGGTAAGAATTAGAGAAGAATTACCAGGGTGGGAAGAACGAGAGTATAAATTGATTTGCTACACATTGGCTGGACTTTCTGCGCATACGATACGATGCTTGACCAGTGAGTCTGAGAGCAATATTTACACTATGCGCTCCAGAATATCTTCTAAAATTAGAGCTAGCGAAGCCCCTTCTAAAGAGGAAATCATCTCAAACCTGTAATGGCTTATTCTTGCAAGCAAGTTATATTTTGCTGGATTTCAAGCTGTTACTTATTTCGCACTTCTTACAATACTTATTTTCTATTGCGGAACAACCTCTATTTCATCTATCTTTGCAAAAAAGGAAGAATTAGATGAAAAGAGTCGTTTTTGCCATAATTGCCTGTTTAGTATTACTTTCGTGCAATAACAGGAAAGGTTGTCCCAAGGTGTCATTATTAACGCTAATGAGTAATAATGAGATGAGGACAGATACGATGTTTGTGATAATGGAGACGCTCTATACAACTCATTTTGTCGACTCTCTTATTGATAATGATAATTCACTGCTCTCGTGTTTTAGGGATAATATTGAGCTCGGCTCAGAATCACTTCTTCAAGAGATTTTAAGATTCAAGACTTTCCCGGCCATAATCAAAATAACACCCCAAAAGGATTTTGCGAGTATTGGATATTTTTTGCGGGATGGAACAATTTCTTGGAATAAAACAACACCGATGCTTCGTTCATATATAAAAGACATGCTTAGATTAACAAATCTTGTCGATAGTGAAAACATACATGAAGAGTTGGAATCCTATAGCATATATGCAAAATATCAAGATGATTTTTATTTTAATTATCTTCTATATGATAGCGCAAAACGCCATAAAGATTCGTGCGCTCTCAGCCATCTGAAGAGCGCAGTGGATATTTTTAAAGATTCTAATTTGCCTAAAAGTGATCCGTTATATAGGGCCTTACTAGTCGAGTTGGCTAATAAGACAAATACCGAATACTCAGTTTCGTCGAAAGAAGTTGATTTAGGTGCCATTAATCTAAATTCTCATAAGCAAGCGCAAATAACGATATATAACATTGGTCAATCACCAATAATAATAAAAAATGTTCACGTTGATTGCTCATGTCTTTCAGTAAAATATGATGACATCATTCCTTCTGGAGAAGAATCTAATATGGTATTCACATATAACGCTGATATTAATCCCGGACCATTCATAAGGACATGTACAATTTCTATAAATAATCCAAGAAAAACAGTTATCCATTTTAAAGGAACAGTCATTAACAATTAATTACCTGCCATGAAAACAATTATTTCTATTTTGGTTGCATCTGCGACGGCGCTTCTTCTTTTCTCTTGCAATAAGCAACAAATTTTCAGTTGTGACCCAGTTGTAAATGAATGGGCGATAGAGAATGTACCACAATATGAAAATGAAAGCAGAGAACAAATAGTTCTGCTCCCGCTCCGACAACAGCAAGCAATTTATGTTGGACTATCCGGAGAACGGAAAGTATCACTTTGGCAAGAAAAAGCATTAATTGAGAGTGAAAATCTTTCAGATGATGAGGGAAAGACAGAATATCTAGAGTTCTTTAGGAGTCTTAAGTCTTATCACTATGATACTATCAAAGGGCAAAAGGAGATCGAAAAGAAGGCTAAAGAACTAGATACCATATTAAGGTCGCAGTATGGTTGGGATGATTATAAAATTTTCTATCTTGCAAGTATTTGGATGACTCAGGATGAATATCTTGAATCATTAGCAAAAGACAACTACTTTAATGTTAAATCAGGAATAATTGGGGACTTGACTCCGACATGTAATTGTATCTATTCTGCGGGATGTGAAGCTGGTTATATATGCTATAAAGATAACCAGCGCCCTTGCAAAAGAGTCAAGATGTGTGGAATAGCCGGAAACAGTAATTGCACTGGTATATGCGAATAATCCTTATACTTTCTCTTCTTTTCTTATTATCAGAATGTTCTTCAAATCAGAGTACTGATTACGAAGTTATAGACGGAGTGATGCGAAGTGAATTGGTTCAATTATCCTTATTCGAGCAGCAGAAGACTCTTGCAGATGTGACCCCGGAGATAAAAACCAGATTGTGGATAGAAAAGTACACGGATACAATGCTCTCAAATAAGTTGACTGAAGAAGAAAAAGATATTATTCGTCCGTGGAAAGATTACATTACCATAGAATGTTTTCAAAAAGCGACAGCGGGGCTCGATGATGAAGAATATGAATTATTTAAGGCAAACCTTGAGGCTGAGTTGATGGGCCGGCTTGGCTGGGATGAATCAAAATTCTACGAGTATCTCTGTACAGTTATGACTGAGAGAGAATGGGAGAAGACCTTTCGATGATAATTGCTCAAAAGGGCTGTTTCTCATCATAAATACCGTGATTAACTTCCGCTTTGACTGGATGCTTGAAAATCTTCAATCCGATGGCTGCAATGAGTATAGACATCAGCGGCGAGATTATGTTGAAAAAACAGAACGGCGCGTAGGCCAGGGTGGGAACTGACAGGATGGTGGCCTGCGTCATGCCGCAGCTGGACCAGGGGAACAGGGGCGAGGTTGCCGTCGCTGAGTCCTCCACGCTGCGGCTGAGGAGCCGGCCTTCGTAGCCGCCTTTTTCGAACGACTCCCGGAATATATTTGAACTCAGGATTATAGACAGATACTGGTCGGAGACAATCCCGTTCAGGGCTGTTCCGGTGGCTACGGTCGTGCCGACAAGTCCGGTGCGCGATCTGGTGAGCGGAGTGATTATTCCCGCAATGTCATCGACCATTCCGCCGGCCTTCATGCAGCTGCCGAAGCACATCGCACATATAATCAGGAACACAGTGTTCAGCATTCCCAGCATCCCCCTGGAAGTCACCAGTGCGCTGACGTTCGGATTTCCGGTGTCGATGGAAACCGTATTGTATATACTTTCCACCATCCCGGTGAACAGCACCTTCCCCCTGGAGCCTTCGGTTACGGCCGAGCCGATTGTGGACAGCACTTCGGGCTGGAAAACCAGGGCGGCGGCCGCGGCGGCGAGCGTCGATAAGGCCAGCACCACGATGGCCGGCAGTTTACGCCATATCATAATTCCAGTGAGCAGCGGAACCACCATCAGCCAGGGGGTGATGTGGAAGTGCGCTCTGAGTACATCGGCATAAATCCCCATCTGGGCCTCCTGGGGGGAGGGGTGTACAAGGCCGATGACGGTGAAAATAATCAGGGTGATGATTATCGACGGCCCCGTGGTGAGCAGCATATATCGGATATGGGTGAACAGATCCACCTTATTGACGGATGAGGCAAGCACGGTCGTATCCGACAGGGGCGATATCTTGTCGCCGAAATAGGCCCCCGAGATGATGGCTCCCGCCGTCATGGCGTCGCTGAAGCCCTCTGCCCGGCCGATGCCGATGAGCGCTATGCCGATTGTGGCAATCGTGGTCCAGGACGATCCGGTGAGCAGTGAAACCGCGGCGCAGAGTACGCAGGCTGTGAGGAGGAATACCTTGGGACTGATTATCTTAAGCCCGTAGCAGATGAGCGCCGGCACTATGCCGCTCATTGTCCATGTGCCCGATATTGCTCCTATGAGAAGCAGGATGAGTATGGCCCCGGCCACATCGCCCACATTCCCGCCGATGGCCTTTTCAAATGCTTTCCACGGTGTCTTATACAGCAGCATCGCCAGAAATACGCAAACTCCCGAGGCGGCCAGAAGCGCCACCTGTGACGGACCAAGTATTGAGTCCGGTCCGAATATGGCTATGTCCAGCGCCAGAAAGGTCACCAGCACAGCAATGGGCACCACTGCCAATAACCTCCGTGTATGCAGCTTAACCTTCACGCCTGCAAATATATAACTTTTCTGCAAAACAGTACGGAAATGCATGCCCGGGCGGTTACTGTCCGGACTATTACTTGATTTCAGACGGTGCGGTGATGGTTTCCGGCGCCAGAACTTCGGCGATGATGCCAAGAAATGCGGCGTCTATGCTGTCGAAGGTGCCGGTGTCGGTACTGTCTATGTCGAGAACGGCCGTGACTTCACCGCCGCACAGCAGCGGAACCACGATTTCGCTGCGGGACTCGCTGCTGCAGGCAATATGCCCCGGGAACTGCTCCACATCCGGAACCACGACGGTTTCCTTTTTTTGCCATGCAGTGCCGCAGACTCCTTTCCCATAGCCGATTCTCAGGCAGGCGGATGGCCCCTGGAAGGGCCCGAGCACAAGCTGGTCTCCGCAGACGCGATAGAATCCGACCCAGAAGAAATGCATCCTTTCATAGATCAGGGCTGCCGTTTCGGACATCCTGGCAATCTGGTCCGTCTCATCCCCGAGCAGATATTTAAGGTCCTGCACCAGTCTCAAATACCGGAAAGCCTTGAGGGGAAGATGGCAATAACCTCCCGGATTCTTATCCAGATAATCCTGATGGTAATCTTCAGCGGGAAAGAAACTCTCAAGTGGGCGGAGCTCCGTAACGGGGCTTGTGCCAAGCAGCTGGGTCTCAAGGCGGAAAGCCTCTTCCAAAACCGGCAGGTCAGAAGGCTCGCAGTAATAGATCCCGGTGCGATAGCGGGTCCCCTCGTCATGGCCCTGCCGGTTCAGCGACAACGGGTCTATAATAGCGAAAAACAGCTTTACAAGCTCCTGTAGCGAGACTCTTTCCGGTATATAAGAAACTCGTACGGTCTCGGCGAAGCCTGTCGTATCGGTATAGACCTGTTCATAAGTCGGAGCGGTCCCGCGTCCGTTCGCATAACCCGGCACAGCTTCCCTCACCCCGTCAACTCCCTTGAAAAAATGCTCCACTCCCCAGAAGCATCCTCCTGCAAAATAAATTACTTTCGTCATTTTCAAATTTTTACACTACTCCAACGCGCAAACATACATAATTGATACAAGATTCCAAAATTTCAAGGCTGTTTTCTGAGAGTATTCCGGTACAGGCATCCCTTTTTGGCGGGCAACTTGCAGATATCTTACAAATTGTCTATATTTGAAAAAAATATAGCTCACTTGATAATGAAAAAATTCCTTATTGTTGCGACAATCTTTCTTGTCAGCGCTTCATCGTTGTTCGCCGGCGGCGTTTCCGTCAAGTCCGGTGATGTTTCTGTCCTTAAAAATCCCGGCAAAGCCAAAGTAGTATGGGATTACTCCAAGACTTATGTCGGAGAGGACGGTGCCAAGACAAAAACCCTCAGCCAGTATCTCAGCAGCAGGGGTTCGGAATATGTCCGGGACTGGCCCAAGGACCATGCCAAGGCTGAAGAATATTTCAGCATACGGTTCAGTAAACTGAACAAGAAGGGGCTGGTTGTTGCCGAGGGCAAGGATAAGGTGGACTATCTGATTGAAATAAAGGTCGAGGTGCTTGACATGGGAAATGCCGCGGGCCTTTTCATCCCCATGGGCGGAGCAAAGGCAGGCGGGGTTATCATGTGGGGAAAGGTGTATGTCAAGAATGCCAAAACCAAGAAAACCGTCCTGACCCTGGAAATAGACGAAGTCAAGGGCAAGGCCAATCCATCCGAGTCGATGCGCCTTGGCCTTTGCTATATGGATCTCGCCACCCGTATGGCGCGGGTGAGGTAGGCGGTTCGCAGTGCATCATATTCGATATTCCAAATATATTTTGTAAATTTGGAAATAAATCGGATATGTATGAAAAGAATCGTAGAATGTGTTCCTAACTTCAGCGAGGGCCGCGATAAAAGCATTATTGATTCCATAGTCGCGGCGATTTCTTCGGTCGCCGGGGTGAAAGTCCTGGATGTGGATCCCGGGGAGGCGACAAACCGGACAGTAGTTACTTTCGTAGGTGAGCCTGAGGCCGTTGCGGAGGCGGCTTTTCGCGGAGCGAAGAGGGCGGCGGAGCTCATAGACATGAGAAAACATCACGGGGCCCATCCCCGCAGCGGTGCGACTGACGTGCTGCCGATAATTCCCGTGGCCGGGCTCAGCCTTGAAGAATGTGCCTTGATGGCGGAGAGGCTGGCAGAACGGCTCTATCGCGAGATCGGCATTCCGTGCTATTTGTATGAGGCTGCGGCGCGCATTCCGGAGAGGAAGAATCTTGCTGTCTGCAGAGCCGGGGAGTATGAGGCGCTTCAGGAGAAGATGGCTGATCCTGAGAGAAAGCCGGACTTCGGCGGAGAGTGGAACGAGGTGGTCGCTAAGGCCGGGGCGACGAATGTAGGTGCGAGGAATTTTCTGGTTGCGGTCAATTTCAATCTAAATACCACCTCTGTCAGGCGGGCTATGGCTGTCGCCTTCGACGTACGCGAAAAAGGGCGCAAGGCCCGCGAAGGCGGTTCCCTGACGGGGAAACTCCTGAAGGATGAAAACGGGGAGCAGATATGGATTCCGGGTACGCTCAAAGGCTGCAAGGCGATAGGCTGGTATATAGACGAATATGGCATCGCGCAGGTGTCTATGAATATAACCGACATTGATGCAGTGCCGCTGCACGTCGCATTCGAAGAAGTATCAAGGGCTGCGGCTGCGAGGGGACTGCGTGTTACTGGCGCGGAAATCGTCGGCCTTGTGCCGAAGAAAGTGCTTATCGATGCCGGCCGCTTCTATCTTGAAAGGCAGTGCCGCTCGCTGGGCGTTGCCGAAGAGGAAATAGTCAAAATCGCCGTCAGGTCTATGTCGCTGGATGACTTGAAGCCGTTCAATCCACATGAAAAAGTCATAGAGTATTTGATTGAAGACGGCGGAAAGCATCCGCTTGCGGGTCTGAGCATCAGGGATTTCGCTGCGGAGACAGCTTCCGAGTCTCCTGCGCCGGGGGGTGGTTCCGTGTCGGCCTGCATGGGCGCTTTCGGAGCCGCTCTCGCTACAATGGTAGCCAATCTGTCCTCGCATAAGCGGGGCTGGGACGACAGGTGGAAGGAGTTTTCGGATGTCGCCGAAAAGGGTCAGGCTGTGATGGCCGAACTCATAGACCTTATAGACGAGGATACGGCCGCGTTCAACGCTATTATGGACGCTATTTCGCTTCCGAAGGAAAGTCCTGCGGAGAAAGAAGCCCGTGCGGCTGCGCTCGAAGCGGCTACCCTCAATGCCGCCGCGGTTCCGCTCCGGACAATGGAGGCTGCCCTGAAGGCTCTGCCGCTTGCCCTCGAGATGGCCCGCAAAGGCAATCCTGCGTCGGCTTCCGATGCCGGTGTGGCTGCTCTTGCTGCGGTTGCCGCTATCCGCGGTGCTGCGCTTAATGTCCGCATCAATGCCGCCGGACTTGCCGACAAAACCCCTGCTGAGCCTCTGCTTAAGCGCTCCGATGAAATCATCGCCGAGGCACTCCGGTATGAACATGATGTTTTGGAAAGTATCAACAGCAATGAAAACATTTAAGGAACAGATTCTGGAAGGAATTCCGGCGGAGTTGCCACAGGTGAAGCCGTATGACAGCGAGGTGAACCATGCGCCCAGGCGTAAGGATATCCTGACGGAGGATGAGAAGGTGCTGGCGCTGAAAAATGCCCTGAGGTATTTTCCTGAGCGGCATCACAAGGTCCTGGCCAGGGAATTTGCAGAGGAACTGCGCCTCTATGGCCGCATCTATATGTATCGATTCCGTCCGGAATACGATATTTTCGCCAGGCCTATAGACGAATATCCCGCGAGGAGCGTCAAGGCGGCGGCGATAATGGCGATGATCCAGAACAATCTTGATCCGAGGGTCGCCCAGCATCCCCACGAACTGATTATCTACGGGGGTAACGGGGCAATTTTCCAGAACTGGGCCCAGTACCGCCTCGTGATGCAGTATCTTGCGACAATGACCGACGAGCAGACGCTGGTGATGTACTCGGGGCATCCCCTGGGCCTGTTTCCCAGCCATAAGGATGCTCCACGTGTGGTCGTAACGAACGGAATGGTGGTTCCGAACTATTCCAGACCGGACGACTGGGAGCGTTTCAATGCTCTCGGAGTAAGCCAGTACGGCCAGATGACGGCAGGGAGTTATATGTACATAGGCCCGCAGGGCATTGTCCACGGCACCACAATAACTGTCATGAATGCAGCCCGCAAAGTACTTGGCGGGAAGGTTGACGACCGTAGCGGCCTGCTCTTTGTCACGGCTGGCCTCGGAGGAATGTCCGGTGCCCAGCCAAAAGCCGGAAACATAGCCGGGGTGGTCAGCGTTACGGCTGAAATCAATCCTATGGCCGCAGAAAAGCGCTACAGTCAGGGCTGGGTTGATGAACTTCATGACAATCTGGATGAACTGGTTCCGAGAATCCGCAGGGCGGTGGCGTCAAAGGAAGTGGTTTCGCTCGCCTATGTGGGCAATGTCGTGGACCTGTGGGAGAGGCTTGCTGACGAGGGAATGAAAGTGGATCTAGGCAGTGACCAGACTTCTCTGCATAACCCGTGGGCCGGCGGATATTATCCTGTCGGCCTGACGCTCGAAGAGTCCAAACGCATGATGTCCGAAGATCCTGAACTCTTCAAAGAGGCGGTCCGGGCATCGCTCAGGCGTCATGTCGCCGCGATAAACCGTCTTGCAGAGCGTGGAATGTACTTCTTCGACTATGGCAACGCCTTCCTTCTGGAATCTTCACGCGCCGGTGCCGACGTCCTGCGTCCGGACGGGAAATTCCGCTATCCCTCGTATGTGCAGGATATCATGGGCCCGATGTATTTCGATTACGGTTTCGGCCCGTTCCGCTGGGTGTGTATGAGCGAAAAGCCGGAAGATCTCGCAAAATCCGATGCGCTGGCAGTCAAGGTGCTGACGGAAATGGCCGCATCGGCCCCATCTGAGATTGCCGGACAGATGAGGGACAATATCCGCTGGATAGAGGAAGCCGGCCGGAATCACCTCGTGGTTGGCTCCCAGGCACGTATTCTCTATGTGGACTGCGAGGGCCGCACCCGTATTGCGCTTGCCTTCAACGATGCCATACGCAGCGGTGAAATCTCCGCGCCCATAGTGCTAGGACGGGACCATCACGATGTATCCGGAACAGATTCCCCGTACCGCGAAACTTCCAATATCTATGACGGATCGCAGTTCACTGCCGATATGGCTGTGCAGAATGTAATCGGAGACGGTTTCCGCGGCGCGACCTGGGTTTCTGTCCATAACGGCGGCGGCGTGGGCTGGGGCGAAGTGATAAACGGCGGCTTCGGCATGGTCATAGACGGAAGTGAAGACAGTGACCGGCATATCCGCGAGATGCTTTTCTGGGATGTCAACAATGGTATCGCACGTCGCAGCTGGGCCCGCAATAAAGGGGCGCGCTTTGCAATAGAACGGGAAATGGAGCGGACTCTGGGACTAAGGGTGACGCTTCCGAATATAGCAGACGAAGAACTTGTTAAAGATGCTTTAAAATAGTAAGGTAATTTTTCACCATCACTAAATTACTATGGTACATGAAATTTCACACAAGAGACTGACCCTTGACAGAGTAAAACAGATTATCGAACGTGGGGAAAGACTGGAACTGTCCAAAGAATCGGAAGAAGCCGTAATCCGGTGCCGGGAGTATCTGGACCGCAAGATGGAGGACCTGGACAAACCTCTTTACGGTATAACTACTGGTTTCGGTTCACTTTATAATGTCACCATTCCGAAAGAAGATCTTAGTGCCCTGCAGCACAATCTGGTGATGTCGCACGCCTGCGGCGCCGGAGACAAGGTGCGTCCGGAAATAGTCAAGCTGATGCTGCTCCTGAAGGTGCAGTCTCTCTCCTACGGGCACTCCGGAGTGCAGCTGATCACTCTCAGGAGGCTTATGGACATGTTCAACGAAGACATTCTTCCCATTGTCTATCAGCAAGGTTCGCTGGGCGCCTCCGGCGATCTCGCCCCCCTGGCCCACATGAGCCTTCCGCTCATAGGCCTTGGAGAGGTGCTGTACAAGGGATGTGTACGGCCTGCCGCGGAGGTCTGGGCAGAAAAAGGCTGGGAGCCGATAAAGCTGCAGTCGAAGGAGGGCCTGGCGCTTCTCAACGGCACCCAGTTCATGAGCGCCCACGCTGTCTGGTCCATACTGAAAAGCAAGCGCCTGTCGCGCTGGGCGGACCTTATCGGCGCAATGTCGCTGGATGCCTATGACGGCCGAATAGAACCGTTCCTCCCGCAGACGCACCGCATACGCCCCCACACAGGGCAGATTCTCACCGGCGAGCGTTTCATGTCCATACTCAGCGGCAGCGAACTTATTTCCAGGCCGAAGGAGCATGTCCAGGACCCTTACAGTTTCCGCTGCATTCCGCAGGTGCATGGTGCCGTGAAAGACAATATAATGTATGTCAACTCCGTGCTGGAGAATGAGATAAATTCCGCAACTGACAATCCCAATATCTTCCCGGAAGATGACATGGTGATTTCCGCCGGCAATTTCCACGGCGAGCCGATAGCAATTCCCATGGACGCCCTTTCCATAGCCATGAGTGAGCTTGCGAGCATTTCAGAGAGACGCACATACCAGCTCATACACGGCCTCCGGGGGCTTCCCAAGTACCTTGTAACCGAGCCGGGACTCAACAGCGGTTTCATGATTCCGCAGTACACGGCGGCCTCGATAGTGAGCCAGAACAAGGGCCTTTGCTGGCCGGCTTCCTGCGATTCCATTCCGTCCTCCCAGGGGCAGGAGGACCATGTTTCCATGGGCTCGAATTCTGCGACCAAACTGGTGCGGATAGTGGATAATGTGGAGACTGTGCTCGCCATCGAACTCTTCAATGCCGCGCAGGCTCTCGAATTCCGCCGTCCTGCCCGCTCGTCCGAGCTGATTGAGCGCGTTTTCGATGCCTACCGCGCCGTTGTTCCTTTCCTCAAGACGGACACCTACATGCATCCGTATATGGAAAAATCTGTAGAATTCCTCCGGCGCGAAGAATTTATCGTATGATGGTGGAATTATTGTTAAGGGAATAAGTTTGTATGATTATTAAGAACATAGGTCTGCTGGTGGGAATAGTTCCGGAGGGGGTTCTCCGGAAGGAGGGACGTGCTCAGGGGGAGACAGGAGTGCTGGAGAATGCCTGGCTGGAGATTGAAGAAGGCAGCATCAAGGACTTCGGCCCCATGTCATGCTGCCCGGAAGGGGAGTGTGTGGATGCCCTGGGAGGAATGCTTATGCCGGGCTTCTGTGACAGCCATACCCACGTTGTCTGGGCTGGAAGCCGCGAGGGGGAGTTTCTGGACAAGATAAACGGACTTAGTTATGAGGAAATCGCCCGCAGAGGCGGAGGAATCCTCAATTCCGCGGACCTGCTCCACCAAAGGGACGAAGAACAGCTGCTTCAGGAGGCCCTTCCCAGGGTGCAGGAAATGATGGACGGGGGTACCGTAGCTATGGAAATAAAAAGCGGCTACGGACTCAGCCGCGAGGATGAACTGAAAATGCTGCGGGTAATCCGCCGGATTAAAGACACTGTCCCCGCGGCGGTGATACCGACCTTCCTCGGCGCCCACGCCGTGCCCCGCGGCCGCAGCCGCTTCGAATGGGTTGACGAGATTATAGACATGCTTCCCGAGGCTGCCGCACTTGCGGATTATGTGGATGTCTTCTGCGATGATGGTTTCTTTACTGTCGAGGATACGGCGCGTATCCTCGGTGCCGCGAAGGGGCTTATGCGCGGGAAAATACATGCCAATGAACTTGCCTGCAGCGGGGGAGTCCAGGTCGGGGTGGAGTATGGAGCCTTGTCTGTGGACCATCTGGAAAGGGCGGGGGAGGCTGAAATCGAGGCTCTCCGAGGCAGCTCTACCATGCCTGTGATGCTCCCGGGCTCCTCATTCTTCCTCGGAATACCTTATGCCCGGGCGAAAGAATTCATAAAGTCCGGCCTTGGAATTGCACTCGCCTCTGACTACAATCCGGGCTCGTCCCCGGGCGGAGACATGCGCTTTGTTATGGCTCTTGGCTGTATCCGCATGAAACTTACCCCGGTTGAGGCCTTCAATGCGGTGACTATTAACGGGGCATACGCCATGGGCATTTCAGAGAAATATGGTTCCGTTACCCGTGGCAAGAAAGCCGCACTGATACTGACAAAGCCCGGCTGGAACCTCACCCGAATAGCTTATCAGTACCGAACACCGTTTATTGATAAAGTACTATTCTGACCCCAGAAATCCTTTTTTAAGCAGCAGTTCTGCGATTTGGACGGCGTTGGTCGCAGCTCCTTTGCGGAGATTGTCGCTGACACACCAGAGGTTGAGGCCCGAGGGGAGAGTGTCGTCGCGGCGGATGCGTCCGACGAATACGTCATCTCGGCCTTCGGACAGTATGGGCATGGGATAGACATTGTTTGCCGGGTCGTCGAGAAGTGTCACGCCGGGGGCGGCGGAGAGTATCTCCCGGACTCTTTCGACGGTGAAAGGCTTTTCAAATTCCAGGTTCACCGATTCGCTGTGTCCTCCCGTTGCCGGAACCCTGACGGTGGTCGCGCTAACCTTGATGGCAGGATCCAGGATCTTATGGGTCTCGTTGACCATCTTCAGTTCCTCTTTTGTGTATCCGTCAGGCAGGAAAGAGTCTATATGTGGCAGCACGTTGCGGTCTATACGGTAGGGATAGGCCATGGTATAAGTCCCCGGGGCGTCGCCGCGGCGCTCTGCTTCCATCTGCTGCACGGCCTTGTAGCCGGTGCCGGTGATGGACTGGTAGGTCGATACCACAATGCGGCGGATATTGAATTCGCGGTGAAGCGGGGCGACGGCAATCAGCATCTGGATTGTCGAGCAGTTGGGGTTCGCGATTATCCGGTCCCCGGCGGAGAGCACATCGCCGTTGATTTCCGGCACCACGAGCTTTTTCGTCGGATCCATTCTCCAGTAGGAACTGTTGTCCACGACATAGCATCCTGCGGCTGCGAATTTAGGGGCAAGGACGGCGGAAACGCTGCCTCCGGCTGAGAAAAGCGCCAGATCGGGTTTGTGTTCGACAGCTTCTTCTGCGCTGATGACCCTGTGCGGGGCTCCGCGGAAGCTGATTTCCCGCCCTATGGATCGCTCTGACGCGACCGGAAGCAGTTCATCGACAGGAAATGCTCTTTCCTGAAGAACTTCAAGCATTCTGGAGCCTACGAGCCCGGTCGCTCCGACCACTGCAACTTTCATATTCAGACTTTCTAATGTACAGTGCACAAAGTTAGGAAAAATTAAAAAATAATTTTGCTCGCTAAAAAAATATTTCTACCTTTGCAGTCCCGATAAAGCGACCTCGTTGCAAATCGGCCGGAATGGTGGGTTCGTATAACGGTTAGTACTCAGGATTTTCATTCCTGCAATAGGAGTTCGATTCTCCTACCCACTACTGATAAAAAAGAAAAACAATGGCAAACACTAAATCCGCACAGAAAGCCGCCCGTCAGAACGAAAGGCGCCGCTTGCATAACAAGTATTATGCAAAGACAACGAGGAACGCTATCCGCGACCTCCGCAACACAACCGATAAATCCCAGGCCGTCGCAGCAAGCCCCAAGGTCTATGCAATGATCGACAAGCTTGCCAAGATGGGCATCATTCATAAAAACAAGGCGGCCAACCTTAAGAGCGGCCTTCAGGTCTATATCAACAAATTGGCCTAATGACACTGAAGGAACCGCTTGATGGCGGTTCCTTTTTTCGAGATGTAGCGCAGTTGGTAGCGCACTACGTTCGGGACGTAGGGGTCGTCCGTTCGAGTCGGATCATC
>JAFYEM010000061.1 GCA_017544265.1 Bacteroidales bacterium
ATCCGCCTTCGCGTTTTCTGGACGCCCGGGGACATACCAGGACGGACGAACTTGTGGACAGGGTCGGCGGGATGCTTGACGAGGGGGCCGATATTATTGACATAGGCGCGGTCTCCACAAGGCCCGGGTCCATAATCCCCGATGAGCAAGAGGAGTGGCGTCGGCTGAAACCGGCGCTGAAGGCCGTCCGGTCTGCGTTTCCCTCGGCAGCAATTTCCATAGACACCTTTCGCGCCGGTATCGTCGGGCGTGCAGTCGATGAGATTGGCACGGTCATTGTCAATGACATATTCGCCGGCAAGGCGGACGAAAATATGCTTCCGGCCGTCGGCCGGCTCGGACTGAGCTATGTTGCTATGCATATACAGGGAACACCGGCAAGCATGCATGATAATTATGTCTATGAAGACGTTACGGCGGCGGTAGTCAAGTATTTCCGGGACTTTTCGCTCAAGGCGGCGGAAAATGGGATAAAGGACTGGATTCTTGACCCCGGATTCGGATTTTCAAAGAATGTCTCGCAGAGTCTGGAACTGCTGCATTCCATGGAAGCGCTTAAGGTATTCAATCGTCCGATACTTGTGGGAATATCCCGAAAACGAATGACTTACCAGCCGAAAGGTCTAAGCCCCGAAAAAGCTTTGGAAGAGACACTGACGCTGCAGAGAGAAGCTGTTGAAAGGGGAGCGACCATACTCAGAGTGCACGATGTCACTGCGGCGACAAAACTTAAGACAATATGAAACACATTTTTGTAACACTTTTAGCTGCAGCCTTATCCATTTCGGCTGCCTGGGCAGTGGATTTTAACGCTTTTTACAAGGATCTTCCTTTTCCCGTCCAGGCACCCGCACAGGTGCAGATTCCCGCCAGCAGTGTGTCTATTCTGGATTTCGGCGGCAATGGTGACGGAATAGCCGACAATACAGAAGCGTTCGCCAATGCACTTGCCGCCCTGGAAAAAATGGGCGGAGGCCGGCTGAACGTTCCCCGCGGGATTTTTCTGACCGGACCTATCGTGCTGAAAGACAGGATGGAACTGCATCTGGAAAGGGGCGCGATGATTCTTTTCACGCCGGACAGGGCTGTCTATATCAACAAGGGAAGGGCGGTGCCGTGCATCAGTGCCAGCAAGCGGTGTGACATCGCAATTACCGGCGAAGGCGTAATTGACGGCAACGGTGCTTTCTGGCGTCCGGTGAAGCGCTCGAAAGTCAGTGATGTGGAGTGGAAGGACTATCAGAGGATGGGCGGCACGGTAATAGACAATAAGCTATGGTATCCGTTTGAACTGAAGCATATTCCGGATATTGCAGGCAATCCCAAAGACCAGGAGAAGATGCGCAATCATCTGATTCGTTTCACCGACTGTGAAAGGATTCTGGTTGAAGGAGTTACGCTCCAGAATTCTCCGAAATTCCATCTGGTTCCGCAGCGATGCAAGGATGTTACCCTTTCGGGAATAACAGTCCGCTGCCCTTGGAATGCGCAGAACGGCGACGGGATAGACCTGATGAACACCAGCAGGGTGTTGATCGCCCGCTGCATGGTGGATGTGGGCGATGACGGAATCTGCCTCAAGGCAGGTGCGGGTCAGGATGGTTTCGACAGGGGACCGTGCGAAGATATACTGATTGTGGAGAATACGGTTTTCCATGCCCACGGCGGCTTTGTCATCGGTTCGGAATTTTCCGGAGGCGTCAAAAACACCGTGGTGCGGGGAAATACGTTTTCAGGGACTGATACAGGTCTTCGCTTCAAGAGCGCCCCTGAACGTGGAGGGAAGACGGAAAACCTGAGTATCAGTGATATAACCATGAACGGAATCCGTGATGAAGCTATTGTTTTCGAGACTTCCTATGCCGACCGTCCGGCCGGTAACGAGAATGCCCAGGCTGCAAAGACTAAAAACTGGCTGCCGGAGTTCGCCGGCATAGACATACGCAATGTGGTTTGCCGTGACTGCCGGATTGCGGTGCGTGCGTCTGGAAGTGCCTCCGAGATTCACGATAATACTATTTCGGACAGCGTGTTTTTCTTTTCTGAGAAGGGGCTTGATTCAGCCCCGGGCATGCTCAGGCTCAAAGGTGTCCGGATGGTGACATATCCTGCCCAGTAGTTGTCCCGGGGAAGGGCATATTCTCCGGCAAAGTCCCCGTTGTCATAAATTCCGAATACAGTTTGTCTCATTTGTTTAGCGGTAAAATTTTGCTATATTTGCATATTAACGCGCGTATTTGATAACACATGAGGCTAAAACCCCTATTTTCAGCGTTTTTGGCTGTGCTCTCCATCGCTTGCAGCCGGAACGAATTTTCCTCCCTTTACGAGGATTTACCTTTTGATATGCCCAAATTGGAGCGTCCGTCGATTCCCGGAAGGACAATTTCTGTTGCCGACAAAGGTGCTGTCGGAGACGGAGTCGTGCTCAATACCGCAGTATTTGCGGAGGCTATAGGCGAGCTCGCGGAAAATGGCGGCGGGACTCTGACGGTGCCGGCCGGAATCTATCTTACAGGGCCGATAACTCTAAGAAGCAATATCTGCCTCAATCTTGAGAAGGGGGCTGTGCTTTCTTTTTCCACCGACCCCGCTGATTACCCAGTCATAGATACGAATTTCGAGGGCCTGGATGTGCGTCGCTGCACTTCACCCATCAATGCCAGCGGTGCGCATGACATTGCGATTACCGGCGAGGGTATCATCGACGGAAACGGAGATGCCTGGAGGGAGGTCAAGCGCCGCAAGGTGGGGGATGACCAGTGGAAGATGGTCATGAAAAGAGGCGGGGTGCTTTCGGACGACGGCAAGGTCTGGTTCCCGGACGAGGGCTACAAGGCCGCCCGTGCTACTGCCGGCACCCTGAACAAACCCTCTGACGATCTTGACGAGAGTGAAATCATTACTTTCCTGCGCCCTGTGATGGTCTCTTTCAGGGAGTGCGAGAATGTCCTGCTGGAGGGGGTCACTTTCCTGAATTCGCCCTGCTGGAACATTCATCCGCTCTGGTGCAAAAATTTGATTGTCAAGGATATTATTGTCCGCAATCCGCATTACAGCACCAATGGCGACGGTATAGACATAGACGCCTGCGAGAATGTGATACTGACTGGTTCGACCTTCGACGTGGGTGACGACGCGATCTGCATCAAATCCGGAAAGGACGAGGACGGACGCCGCCACGCCCGCGTCTGCCGCAATCTTGTCATTGACGGATGCACTGTCTATCACGGGCATGGCGGCTTCGTGGTCGGCAGCGAAATGTCCGGCGGAGTGGAGAATATCGCAGTGCGCAACTGCACCTTCCTCGGCACCGACGTGGGACTGCGCTTCAAGAGCACCAGGGGCCGCGGCGGAGAAGTGAAGAATATTCTCTGCGAGAACATCCGGATGAAGGATATCGTGACCTATGCGGTGATTTTCAATCTATATTATGCCGGAGTCGCCGCAACCGAAATGTCGCAGGGCGGGCTGGTTGAAGAAGTCAAGGCGGATGAAACCACTCCTGATTTCCACGACATTACGATACGCGGCATCAAGTGCGCAGGAGCCGCCCAGGCAGTCTATCTCAACGGCCTCCCCGAACTGCCGCTCAGGAACATAAGCATAAGCGATTCCGATTTTGCGGCTGAAAAGGGCGTCGAGATGCACAACAGCGTCGATATCACCATTGATGGAGTGAAGGTTAACGGAAAAGAAGTATGAGAATTCTCGCAGCTATGGCCGCCACATGGTTTATCTGTTCTTCGTTCACCATCCATCTGATGGGGGACAGCACCATGGCGCAGAAAGACCTTTCCAAAGGCACGCCCGAACGCGGCTGGGGCATGTTGTTCCAGAATTTTCTGGACCCCTCGGCGGTCAAAGTAGTCAATTACGCCCAGAACGGCCGCAGTACCAGGAGTTTCCGCGACCTCGGGCTCTGGGACAAGGTCTATGAGGCCGTCCGCCCCGGAGACTATGTCTTCATCCAGTTCGGGCACAACGACGCCAAGGAGTCCGACCCCACCCGTTACGCACCAGCTTTCGGTGCCTATCAGGACAATCTTCGGGTTTTTATCGACGGGGTGAGGGAAAAAGGCGGCACGCCGGTGCTGCTTACGCCTGTGGCGAGGCGCTGGTTCAAGGACGGGAAACTGGACAGGGAGTGCCACGGGGACTATCCCGAGGCCATGAGGCAGGTCGCCGAGGAAAAGGGCGTCACCCTGCTGGACATAACGACACTCACGCTGGACTGGCTTGAAGAACTCGGAGACGAGGCCTCCAGGCCGTATTTCATGCACCTGCCGGCCGGGAAATATGCCTGCGCGCCCGAAGGCAAGACAGACAATACCCACACCGTCGCCGCAGGTGCCCGCAAAGTCACTGAAATAGTGTGCGCCGCCATAGGGGAGCAGCTTCCCGAAATCGCCCGTCACCTTCGCCGCTTCGACATAGTGGTCGATGCGAACGGCTGCGGGGACTATATGACAGTGCAGGAGGCAATTGACGCTTGTCCGGATTACAGCCATAAGGAAATCACCACCGTTCATATCAACGCGGGTGTCTATAATGAGGAGGTCGTGATTCCGCACAACAAGTTCCGCCTGCATATCAGCGGCGACGGAGCCGAAAACACCATAATCACTTTCGGCAAATACGCGAAAAAGAACTGGCCCGGCCGCGATTTTCCCATCGGCACGTCCGGCAGCGCTTCCGTCTATGTCCACGCGAGTTACATAAGCTTCGAGGACCTGACCTTCGAGAATTCCTCCGGTGATGGAAAAGACATTGCACAGGCTGTGGCCGTTTTCACGGACGGCGACTTCCTGTTTTTCCGGCGCTGCCGCTTCATAGGGAACCAGGACACCCTCTATACCTACGGCCGCTATGGAAAAGACGGCGGAATCAAACGCAATTATTTCCTGGACTGCTATATAGAGGGCACCACTGACTTTATCTTCGGCCCGTCCATCGCCTACTTCGAGAACTGCACCTTGCATTCCAAAAAGAACAGCTATGTCACTGCGGCCAGCACACTTAAGGGCCAGAAATACGGCTACGTGTTCCGCAACTGCCGGCTCACAGCGGAACCCGGCATAGACAGATGCTATCTTGGCCGGCCATGGGGGGCTTATGCGAAGACGGTTTTCATCGACTGCGAAATGGGCGCCCATATACTTCCCGAAGGCTGGCATGACTGGGAAAAGGAAGGCAAGCCTGACACGAAGAAGAATTCTTTTTACGCTGAATACGGTTCTTCGGGGCCCGGCGCAAGGGGGCCGAGGGTCAGATGGAGCCACAGGCTGAGCGCTTCAAAGCTGAAAGACTATACCTTTGAAAATGTAATGTATCAGCCGCAGGACGGCATACGCTGGAATCCGCTGGACAACAGATGATGAAAAGAATTGGCATAATACTGCTTTTCGCCTTGGCTGCCTGCACAGCCAGGGCCCCGTTGTCTCAGAGGATAGTCGAAAGTGAGATTGCAAGATGCCCCGATGCGACTTACCTGGACGGCCAGCAGGGGAAACTGAAGTGGAACTATACCACAGGACTGGAACTTAACGCCTTCCTCGAGGCCGGCTATGTGGATTATGTGAGCACCTGGTACGATGCGATTATAGACTCCACCGGTGCGATAGGCGGAAAATACAGGAAGGAAAACTATTCTTCAGACCATATCTGCCCCGGAGTGGCTCTGCTGAAACTATGTGAAGCAGGCGGGGAAAAGCGCTATAAAACGGCTCTCGATACGCTCTATTCCCAGATCCGGCACATGCCGAGAACACCCGAAGGGGGATTCTGGCACAAAAAGATATATCCCAATCAGATGTGGCTGGACGGGCTGTATATGGTGGAACCTTTCTATGCTGCCTATACCTGCCGTTTCGTAAGCGACCCTGCCGAGAAGCAGAGTAACCTGGACGACATAGCGGCGCAGTTCTCGCTGATACGCGAGAAGACCTGTGACAGTTCCACAGGGCTTCTGCGCCATGCCTGGGACAGTTCCCGTGAAATGTTCTGGTGCGACAAGACCACCGGCCGGAGCGCCCACTGCTGGGGCCGCGCCCTGGGATGGTACATGATGGCCCTTGTGGACGTAATTGAAATTATCCCGGGAGGGGAGTGCAGGGACAGACTTGCCGCGATTTTCAAAGAACTCTGGGAAACGATCCCTGCTTACGCTGACCCCGTTACCGGAATGTGGTATCAGGTGATGGACGCGCCCGGAAGGGAGGGTAATTATCTCGAAGCGAGCTGCAGCGCGATGTTCGCATATTCCCGCCTGAAAGGCGTCCGGCTCGGCCTGTTGCAAGATAAAAAAGCTGCCGTGGATACTTTCAAAGGCCTTTTACGGACGTTTGTCAGCGAGAAGGACGGTCTTGTCACTCTGCACAGCTGCTGCGAAGTGGCCGGTCTGGGCGGAAAGCAGAAGCGCAGCGGGGACTATGACTATTATATTAATGAACGCGTGTGCGACAACGACCCCAAGGGTATAGGACCTCTTATAATGGCCGCGCTTGAATACGAAATACTATGAGAAAAATGATTGCTTTACTTGCCGCAGCGATGCTGCTCGGTGCATGTCAGGATGAAAACCTTTCGGGCGGCGGCAAGTCCTTCACGGCTCCGTCCGGTATTCAGCTGCACAGCGCTACCGATTCCAGGCTTATCATAGAGTGGGATGAGGTTGTCGGAGCCGACGGATATGAATGGAAGCTCCTGAAAAGGGAGAAAGAAGTCCGCAGCGGTCGTGAAACCATATTCAAGAGGGCTGAAATTACTGGTTTGGCAAAAGGGACGAAATATGTTTTCCAGGTGCGTGCGACCGCGGGGAGCAAGACTTCGGACTGGTCCTCTCCCTTCGAGGTGAGCACTGCCGGAGAACCCGTGGATACGGGGAATTACGAGGAATTCGGGATTCCGGACTATGAAGAGGACGACATCGCGAGGGCTTTCCCCGGAGCTGAAGGCGGCGGAATGTTCACCACCGGCGGCCGCGGGGGCAAGGTCCTGCATGTGACTACCCTTGCAGATGACGCCAAGAATCCCCCCGAGGGCTCGCTCCGCTGGGCCGTGAACCAGAGCGGCGCGAGGACGGTGGTATTCGATGTGGCAGGTATCATAACCCTCAAGGACGATCTTAAAATCAGTCACGGCAGCATCACGATTGCCGGCCAGACTGCCCCCGGCGACGGTATCTGCCTGAAAGACTATACCGTGAACATCTCCGCCGGAAATGTCATAATCCGTTTCATGCGCTTCCGCCTCGGCGACCAGGCACCGTGGAGCGACGCGGATATCGCGGCGGACAAGGCCGACGGCGAGGACTGCATCTGGGGCCGCTATCAGGAGCGGGTCATAATAGACCACTGCTCGATGAGCTGGAGCATAGACGAAGGCGCTTCTTTCTATGGCAACGAGTATTTCACTCTCCAGTGGTGCATAATTGCCGAGTCTATGAAGAATTGCAGGCTCCACTCCAAGGGCAATCACGGCTATGGTGGAATCTGGGGCGGCAAAAACGCCAGTTTCCATCACAATCTGCTCGCGCATCACGACAGCCGCAACCCGCGTCTGGACCATCCGCATATCTATGAGAACCATACCTCTCCGGCGCGTCGCGGAAATGTGGACTACCGCAACAATGTAATCTATAACTGGGGCGGAAACAATACCTATGGCGGCGAAGGCGGCAGCTTCAACGTGGTCGGGAACTATTACAAACTCGGGCCCGACTCCTCCGGAAAGGACTATATCCTGGACCTGAACTCTGTCTATGCCAGTTGCTCCAAGTGCGGCAAGTCTAAGATAGACGAAGGTTATCCCTCTGTCTATGTGGACGGCAACCGTTATGAAGAAATCAGCAGCCGGAATAATAAAATCTACTGGCATGACGGCGAGGGCCATGCGAATTACGGGACCACCTTGTCACAGGCTCTGCCGATAAGCGGTTTGAGCAACGGCTCCCTCGTCCCGGCGAAAGTGACCTCCCACAGTTATGAAAAGGCCAGGGATGTGGTCTGTGCAAATGCGGGCGCTTCCCTCAGACGAGATGCTGTGGATGTGAGAATCGCTTCCGACGTGCTTTCCCCCACATCCTCCCACAAGGGTACCGGCGGAGCGATTATTAAAGATATCAATGACGTCAGGTCAAAGTACGGTTACGCCTGGCCGGAGTATTCTGCCACCGAAGAGCAGAGGACGGCCCGCAAGGACAGCGACGGAGACGGCATTCCTGATACCTTCGAAGATATGTGGGGGCTGGATAAGAACAAGGCCTCGGACGGGGCCGATACGGACCTGGACATTCACGGTCGTTATACCAACCTGGAAATGTACCTCCATTATCTCGTGAAGGATATCGTGAAGGCGGGTAACGCCTACGGACAGTATATTACTTTAAACTAACCATTATAATAACCGATCAATGAAAAGTTTAGCTAAGAAAATCTTTCTTGCACTCTTCTGCCTGGGAACGGGAGTATCGCTTTTCGCCCAGAACACCGTCAAGGGTGTCGTCAGGGATGAAGCCGGCGAACCGCTCATCGGTGCGAGCGTGACCGTGGAGGGGACCTCCATCGTCACAATCACCGGCATCGACGGAGATTATGTGATTTCCGTTCCGGCAGATGCAGTGAACCTTGCATTCTCGTTCATCGGCCTGAAGGACCAGGTGGTCCCCATCGAAGGCCGCAGCGAGATTGATGTTGTCCTGCTTCAGGACTCCACCTTCCTGGACGAAGTGGTCGTCGTGGGTTATGCTACCGTAAAAAGGCGTGACCTGCTCGGCTCCGTGTCGTCTGTTGGCAGCGAAAAACTCGCGGAAATGCCTGTTGCTGCTGTCTCTGAGGCTCTTACCGGCAAGATGGCCGGTGTTTCCGTGGTCACTACCGAAGGCGACCCTGACGCGGATATCAAGATCCGTGTCCGCGGCGGTAGTTCGATTACCCAGAACAATTCCCCGCTCTATATCGTGGATGGTTTCCCGGTGGAGTCGATCAATGACATCGCCTCCTCCGAAATTGCCTCGATAGACGTACTGAAGGATGCTTTCTCCACTGCGATCTATGGTTCCAGGGGTGCCAACGGCGTTGTCATCGTCACTACCAAGAACGCCGAGAAGGACCGTAAGGTTTCAATCCAGCTGAATGCCTATTACGGCATGAAGAAGATGGCAAACCGCAACGCCATCAAGGTTATGGACGTGGAGAACTATGCAAAACTCCAGTATGAGCAGTACGCCATAAGCAAGGAACTTCCCAACAAATACGAGCCTTATTTCGGCAAGTTCTCCGAGATGGACCAGTATGAAGGAATGGAAGGAAATGACTGGCTGGACGCCGTGTTCGGCCGCACCGGAGACACTTTCTCCGCGGATCTGACTATTTCCGGCGCTGGCGAGCGCTACAGCTGGTCACTGGGTTATGCACACCTTGGCGAGACAGCAATCATGAAGGGTTCATCCTTCATGAGGGACAATCTCAAGTTCAAGGCCAACTTCAAGACTTCCAAGAACATCAGCATCGACGCCAATGTCCGTTACTCCAGGGTCAATATCCGCGGCGCGGGCGCCAACAGCATCAATGATTCCGGCACCACTGCAGGACAGGGCCGTCTGAAGCATGCCATACAGTTCCAGCCTATTCCGGTTACCAGCATAGGCGGTGACGATGACGACGAATCAATGGCGAGCTACAAGGTCTCCCCCCTGAAGAGCGTGGAGGACAATGACAGCAGGCGCCTGAGGACCACCCTGAACGTGAATGCCGCGTTCAACTGGACCATAATCAAGAATCTCAAGCTCAAGATTGAGGGAGGACTGGAGGACTACCGCCAGAGCGACGACCGTTTCTACGGCACCAGCACCTATTACAGCGTCTCCAACAGCAAGGTTCTGGGCACTCCTTCCAACCAGCATAAGGAGAACTTCCGCACCCGGTTCCGCAACACCAACACCCTTAATTACGATTTCAAGAAGCTACTCAAAAACGATGACCATCAGCTCACGGCCCTCATCGGCGAGGAACTCACCATCACCAAGAGCAATACCATCAACATGATGGTGGACGGTTTCCCTGTGTTCTTCAACTCGGAGCTGGCATGGAACTTCATGTCCTCCGCTTCCGGAAAATCGCTCGGGGCAGACGGAGTGACCAACAACGCTTCACTTAGCAACAATTACGCTGCCAATGACAACATGCTCTCATTCTTCACCCGGGTGAACTATGAGTACAAGCACCGCTATTCCATAGGCGCGACCTTCCGTGCAGACGCATCGTCCAAGTTCAGCAATCCATGGGGCTTCTTCCCCTCCGCGGCCGTGTCATGGACCATTTCCCAGGAGCCTTTCATGTTCGCGGCCCGCAACTGGCTGGACCAGCTGAAACTGCGTTACAGCTTCGGTACCGCCGGCAACAACAATATCCCCGGAGGCATGCTGAGCAAGGAATATGCTTCTTCGTCCACCACCTACATCAGCACCGGAGGCTCCTACTGGGCGCCCAAGACTGATGAAAACGGCAAGGCTACGATGAACAACCCGGACCTCAAGTGGGAGACAACCTATACCCACAATATCGGCCTCGACTTCGGCTTCTTCAATGGACGTCTTTCCGGTAGCATCGAAGTATATCAGAATGACACCAAGGACCTTCTGATTAATTTCCCCATCTCCGGAGCAGGCTACAACACCCAGTACCGCAATGCCGGTTCCACCCGCAACCGCGGTATTGAAATTTCCCTCAACGCCCCTGTAATCACCACCAGGGATTTCTCGCTGAACCTGGCTGCAAACGTCGCCTTCAACAAGAACGTGGTAACAGACCTCGGCGGCCTGGATGTGTACAATTCCTCATCCTACTGGGCATCCAAGGATATCCAGGATGACTATAGAGTGGAAAAAGGCCAGCCTCTTGGAAATATGTACGGCTACGTGAGCGACGGCTTCTATACAACTGACGATTTCGTCGGCTATGTGGACGGCAAATGGGTGCTGAAAGAAGGAGTGGCCAACTCCAGCCCCGTAATCGGCGAGAACTATCTGATGCCGGGCGCCATGAAACTCAAGAATATCGACGGCTCAGCGGACAACATGGTCACCGCCTCCGACCGAAAGGTCATAGGAAACGCCATGGCGGACGTCACCGGCGGTTTCTCCCTGAGTGCATTCTGGAAGGGAATAGACCTAAGCATGAACTTCAACTACATGATTGGCAATGATGTCTATAACGCCAACAAGATTGAGTTCAACACTGTCCATAACAACTATTATTTCAACCTGACCAGGGATATGGAAGTTGGCAAGCGCTGGACCATAATCGACTGGAGTAACGGCGAAGTTATGACCGATCTCGCTAAAATCGCCGAGGCCAACTCCGGCAAGAAGATGTGGAACCCGGTCATGGGCAACGCGGTGTTCTCCGACTGGGCTGTCGAGGATGCATCATTCCTCCGCCTGCAGAGCGCGACCATCGGATATACCCTCCCCGAGGCCCTCACCTCGAGGATTCATCTCCGCAAAGTCCGTGTCTATGTGACCGGAACCAACCTCTTCTGTCTCACCAAGTACTCCGGATATGATCCGGAAGTGGATACCCGCCGTACCACACCACTTACTCCCGGTGTGGACTATTCCGCCTATCCCAAGAGCATAGGCGTAGTGGCCGGCCTTAACCTTACTTTCTAAAGGACATTGAAGATGAAAAAGTTATTCAGCATAGTCATTAGCCTCGCAGTAATCTCCGCACTTGCGTCTTCCTGCGACAAACTCCTCAAACCGGAGTCTCCTTCCACCTTCGATGCCGAGACCATCTATTCCAACTATTCTCTCGCCGAAGGTACCATTTTCGGTATCACCGAGACTTTCGCCATAGACAAGTCCTACCGTAACCGCTTTCTGGTATGGTACGGTTTCAACACCGACATAGAGTGGTACAACACCTATAAACCCGGCGGTGACAATGACAAGACGGAAATCACGACCTACGACTGTCTTCCCGCCAACAAGGAACTCAATCATGAAGAGGGATGCTACACCCAGATGTACAAAGGCATCGAACGGGCGAACCTCGCCATCGAGGGGCTCCGCAAATACGGCAAGGTCGGCGAAAAGGAAGACATGGCCTACCTGCTCGGTGAAGCCCTGACCCTCAGAGCTATGATTTATTATGACCTCTGCAAGGCCTGGGGTGATGTCCCTGCCCGTTTTGAACCGCTTACGAGTGAAACCATTTTCCTGCCTAAGTCCAGCAGGGACGTGATTTTTAAACAGATTCTTTCCGATCTGGACGAGGCAATCGGCTACCTGCCATATCCCGGCAAGTCTTCCGCTACTTCCCGTACTGACCGCATTAACAAGGTGTTCGCAGAAGGTTTATATGCCCGCATAGCCCTAATGGCTTCGGGTAAGGCCCTGCGTCCCGCTGAAGGAAAGGTAGGCACCCATAACCTCGGTTCGGTTGGTTTCACCAACGACAAGGAGCTTGGCAAGGATGTCCTCTATCCGAAGGCTCTTGCGCATCTTGAGGATGCCATTTCAAACGGCGGATGCTCCCTTGATCCGGATTTCGGGGCTTACTGGAAGCGCCAGAGCGCCAAGCAGAACATCCTTTTCGATGGTGAAACTCTTTATGTGATTCCTTTCGGCAACGCCCGCGGACAGTGGAACAACTATTTTGCACTGCGCGCAGAAACCGGTTCCCGCTACAATACTTACACAAGCGCCCGCGGCGGTTCCGCAGGTCCTCTTCCTTATTTCTGGTGGAAGTACGATCCCAGGGACGTGCGTCGCGACATCACTTGTGTGAACTACAAGTGGAGCAGTGACGATGTGCTTGAACCTGCCGGTGTATCAAACTGGTATTTCGGCAAATACCGCTTCGAATGGGGTGATGCCCCCGCATCAAACGCTGATGACGGAGTGAAACCTGTGGTCATGCGTTATGCGGACGTGCTGCTGATGGCGGCCGAAATCGAGAATGAACTCCACCCGGCATCAGCAAAGGCAAAAGAATGGCTTCTGGAAGTTCGTAAAAGGGCATTCCGGGGCAATGAGGCACTTGCCCGTGACTATGTCAACGCACTTGGCGGCAAGGACGATTTCTTTAACGCTATAGTTGACGAGCGCGCTTTCGAGTTCTGCGGAGAATTCCTTCGCAAGGCCGACCTGATCCGCTGGGGCAAACTCAAAACCCAGCTCGATGTCGCAAAAGAAGAGCTCCGTGCCCTTCGTGACGGAACCGGCGAATACAGCGGCCGCAACGATGACATTTATTACAAGTATGACAATGCCACCGAGTCCATAGCCATCTACGGTTTCAACGCCGGAGAGAGCGGCGATCCAGGTGACGATTGGATCAAGAAATCAGAGTATTTCTCCAAGGTGAAGGATGCCTCCGGGGCGGACACCGGACTTTACGAGAAGCGTATCGAAGGACTTTATGCCCATGGCGAAGATGTCGAATGGTACATGTACTGGCCGATTTTCAGCGCCCAGATCAACGGAAGCCAGAATTTTGTTGTAAACGACTATAAGTATGAATAAGTTCAAATACATATTGACTGCCCTTGCGGCCATCGCCGCCGCATCATGCGCCAAGGAGTTCAATGAGATTACGGAGGTACCCCTCAAGCGCTGCCTCGAACCCATGGACCTCAAGGTTACAGTGGACCGGAAAACCGGTTACAAGACTACCTTCGAGTGGAAGGTGACAAAGGATGCGGAGGCATATATCCTGGATGTGGAGAGAGTTTTCGAAGATGAGAATGGTGAAGCAGCCGGAAGATCCAGGGCCCTGTATGATACCATTCCTGCCAGGATGGTCCCCTTCGTTACCGAAGATATCGAACCCGGCGGAACCTACACTTTCATGGTCCGTGGAATATCCTCGACTAAAGATGATTCCGCGTGGGCTAAATACGAAAAGACCTTCAAGACCTTTGCCGTTAAAGACCCGCTCGGACTTGTGGTACTGGAGCGTACTGCAAATTCAATCACGGTCTCGTGGTCAAAGGAATTAGCTGACTATATGGATGTTTCCGATATCGTCGCAACACCCGCACACGGTGAAGGCGAGATCGCGATAGTCCCCGATGCGGCAGCTCTTAAGGCTGCGACGGCGACTGTCTCAAATCTGGAAGCTTCTACCCAATATGAAATTACCCTCTTCTTCAAGGGCGCCATCCGGGGAAACGTATCTGCATGGACACTCCCGGATTATTCCCAGGCCGTGGAACTGAAGGATACAGCCCATTTCCGCGCACTTGTCGAGGGCGGGGCGGACAAACTCGTCCTCCCTTACGGAGACACGGCTTTCGTAATTAAAAATGTGGTTCTGAACCATCCCCTTACTCTTCTCGGCAAACCGTCCGCTGACGGTGAGGCCCCTGTAGTCACAGGGCATTTCCGCCTTAAGGAAGGCGCTAACCTGATCCGTCTCGAGTCCCTGAACTTCGACGGTGAGTTAAACGGGCAGAAATACCAGTACGGACGGCTGATTCAGCTGGACGCTGACATAAAGAACGCCCCTGTTAGCATTGATGTCATAAATTGCAAGATGGTCTCCTACGTGGACGGTCTGTATTATGGCAACAAGGAGGCCACCGTGTCGAGTTTCACGGTGGACGGCCTGGTCGCTACCGATTTCAAGGGCAGCGGCGGCGAGTTCATCGACATACGCAAAGGTTCCTACGGGTCCATGGCCATACGCAACAGCACCTTCGATACCGGCGGCCGCGTGTTCCTCCGTATCGACAAGGATCTTCCCGTGACAAGCCTCGTATTTGAAAACAATACGGTCAACACCGTCGCATCTTCCGGGAACAGCCTGCTTTACGTGAGGGGAGAGATTGGCAGCTATACCTGCGCCAACAACCTCTTCCTCAACGAGACTGGCCGGCTGCTGCTGAAAGATGCCTCCTGCAAGGTACCTGTATTCAAGAACAACTGGTTCTATAACTGCGGAGCCGCAGACAGCGACTTCTTCAAGTCTGCGCAGAGCGCCCTGGACGGCGATGAGGACAATCTCGGGACTAATATCCTGAAGGATGACCCCTGCAACGACGTGGCATGGCATGATTTCACCGTGGTGAACGAGGACCTTGTGGAACTCAAGGTCGGAGATCCCCGCTGGCTCGTGGAGGTGGAGAAAGTTCCTGAAGACCTCACCCAGGATGTAACCAAGGCAGTAAAGACCTGGGATCTGACGGACAGCGAAATATTCCGCAAGGCTGCGAAAGAGGACATGGTCCGCGACGGCATCCGCTTCTATGTGCAGAACACGCCCGTCATCTTCGAGGCCGACGGTTTCCTCTTCAGCGGTGCCGCCACGCTAGCTGCTGGCGCGCCTGTGGACTGCGGAATAGGCATAAAGGTCGATGAGCCCGGCGCGCTTGTGCTCACTACAGGTGACGCCGGCGACGCAGCCGCGATGGCTGTCGTAAGCCGCGACGGAAAGCCCGCCATAGGCATCCCTGTATCGTCTTCCGCCATGAAGGTCATATTTGACGACATTGCCGCCGAGACCATGATTTATGTCTATGGTACCGGCGCAGTGAAGCTCAAGGCCCTTACCTGGACCGATGAAATTGACGACAGCGCACCTGCGCCGCTTGCCAATCCTGAGCTCTCAATAAATGCGGAAACATTCAATGAGGATGCTGAGGGCGATGTTACTGTCAGCTGGACTGCCGTTCCGAAGGCTGCTTCTTATGCGATTACACTCGACGGTGTCGCAAAGGATCCCGTGACAGAACCTTCATGGTCGATGGCGGTATCCGCCCTGACGCTTGGCAAACACACTGTCGGTGTCACAGCCCAGCCCGATCCTTCAGACAAGAAGAGCCTGCCTTCGGAAGAAGTGACAGTTTCCTTCAATATCCGCGAGGTTTTGAAACCGGTTACCGTGGAGACCAAGTGGGATTCCCTGTACTTCCACGCCTGCGCAGACAAATTCGGCAAGAATGTGGTTGTGAAGGCAGACTACGTGGAGAACAATATGGGATATGTCAATGGCGGCGGCTCCGGTTTCAAGTATGACCGTACCAGCATCCCTTCCAGCGAGAATGCGGTTTACCGCTGTCAGATGGCTGGAAGCGGCACATATTCCGGCGGAGTCACCAAGTGCGGCATGCAGATCCAGGTCGCCGGCCCCGGCACCTTTGAAATCCATGCGGCCAGCGGCAGCAATACCGACGATCGCAAACTTATTCTCAATGGTGTCGAGTATGACGTCCCTGCCGGGAAAGACGGAGACGGGAAGGTCCAGGAACCCAGGACTATCACAATAGAAGTCGATGCTGCCGGCAAGATAGGCTGGTGCTCCAAGAGTGGCGGCATAAATGTCTTCTATGTCAAATGGACTCCAAAGAATTAGACTTATGGCTTTTATAGACAAAGACTTCATGTTGCAGTCCAGGACTGCGCAGAAACTCTATCACGAGCATGCAGAGGGTATGCCCATAATAGATTATCACTGTCATCTCGTACCTAAGCAGATTGCCGAGAACATCCAGTTCCGCGACATTACCCAGCTCTGGCTGGTGGACGGTCACTACGGCGACCACTACAAGTGGAGAGCCATGAGGGCCAACGGGGTGAGTGAGGAATACCTCACGGGAGGCACAAGGTCCTCCTGGGAGACATTTGAAAAGTGGGCGGCTACAGTACCCTATACCATGCGCAATCCGCTTTATCACTGGACTCATCTGGAACTGAGCCGTGTCTTCGGCATAGACAAACTTCTCTGCCCCGCGACTGCCCGCGAAATTTTTGAGGAGTGCAACGCACTTCTTGCAACCGAGCAGTTCCGCGGCCAGGCCCTTATCCGCCGCTTCAACGTCGAGGTCGTCTGCACTACAGACGACCCGGCGGATGACCTGCGCTACCATAAGATGATTCTCGAGCATCCTTTCGGCACCAGGGTGATTCCCGCATGGCGTCCGGACAAGGCTATGGCAATCGAGGACCCGAAGGCGTACAAGGCCTATCTCGCGCAGCTCGGCGAGGCCGCAGGCATGGAAATCAATTCCTATTCGGACCTTATCGACGCCCTTCAGAAGCGCCATGACTTCTTCGAGTCCATGGGCTGCCGGCTTTCAGACCACGGTCTGGAGACTTTCTACAGCGCACCCTACAAGCAGCTTGAGATAGACCTCATCTTCAAGTCGGTGCTGCTCGGAAAGACTCCTGACGCAGTCGCTCTGGACAAGTTCCGCAGCGCTTTCCTCCACGACATGGCAGTGATGGACGCGAATTCCGGCTGGACGCAGCAGTTCCACGTGGGAGCAATCCGCAACAACAACTCCAGGATGTTCAGGCTGATCGGCCCGGATACCGGCTACGACGCTATCCACGACCTCCCCACGGCGGCTGCTGGTCACCGTTTCTTCGACCGTCTCGAAGCCGAGGGCTCCCTCGCCAAGACCATTCTCTACTGCCTCAATCCCAAGGACAACGAGGTTATGATGACAATGGCCTATACCTTCAACGACGGCACCGTGCCCGGCAAGATGCAGTTCGGCTCGGGCTGGTGGTTCCTCGATCAGGAGGACGGAATGCGCAAGCAGATGAACGCGCTTTCGACCCTTGGACTGCTGAGCCGCTTTGTGGGAATGCTCACGGACAGCCGTTCGTTCATCTCCTATCCCCGCCACGAATACTTCCGCAGGATACTCTGCGACGTGATTGGCAAGGATGTGGAAGAAGGCAAGCTTCCTGCTTCCGAACTTGATTTCATCGGCGGAATGATAGAGGATATCTGTTACTTTAACGCTAAAAACTACTTTAAATTTTGAAGTACATCAAAATCAATCCCGACGACAACGTCGCGGTCGCTCTCCAGGACCTCGTCCGGGGGGAGGCCGTTGAGGGCGTAACCCTTCTGCAGGATGTCCCGAGGGGCCACAAGGTGGCCCTGAGGGACCTCGCTGCGGGCGACAATGTAATAAAATACGGTTTCCCCATCGGACATGTGACGGCCCCTGCGCCGGCTGGTTCCATGGTGGACCACAGTGTAATCAAGACCAATCTTGAGGGCCTTCTGGAGTATTCTTATGCTCCTGCACTGAATGAAATCCCCGAAGCTCCCGCGAAGCGTACATTCAGGGGATACCGCCGCTCCGACGGTCAGGTTGGAATTCGCAACGAGATATGGGTGATACCTACGGTTGGCTGCGTCAACGGTATCTGCGAGAAGATTGTAAAGACCTTCCTTTCAGAAACTGAATTGCATGGCGTGGACGCCGTGGTGTGCTTTCCGCACAATTACGGCTGTTCCCAGCTCGGGGACGACCATGAGAACACCCGCACGGTGCTTGCCGATATGGTGCACCATCCCAATGCCGGGGGCGTGCTGGTGGTGAGCCTGGGCTGTGAAAACAATCAGCTGGACGCTTTCAGGCAGCTGGTGGGCCCGGTGGACGAAACCAGGGTAAGGATGTTCGCCTGCCAGAAAGTAGAGGACGAGATTGCCTACGGTTTGCAGATGCTCCGAGAAATCTATGCGATCGTCTGCCGCGATGAAAGGACCGTGGTTCCCGTGAGCGAACTTCGGGTCGGGCTTAAATGCGGCGGCTCCGACGGACTCAGCGGAATTACGGCGAATCCTCTGCTGGGTGTATTCTCCGACTGGATTGTCGCCCAGGGCGGAACCACGGTACTGACCGAGGTACCTGAAATGTTCGGTGCGGAAACCATTCTTATGAACCGCTGCCAGGACAGGGCAACATTCGAGAAAACCGTCAGTCTCATCAATGATTTCAAGGAGTATTTCATGCGGCAGGGAATGCCTGTCTATGAGAATCCCTCCCCGGGAAACAAGGCGGGGGGCATCTCCACCCTTGAAGAGAAGAGCCTCGGCTGCACCCAGAAATGCGGAAAGAGCCTGGTCCGAGGAGTTCTTCGCTACGGAGAACGCCTGAGCGTGAAGGGTTTGAATCTTCTGAGCGCACCCGGCAACGACCTTGTCGCCTCGACAGCCCTTGCCGCCTCCGGCTGCCAGATAGTGCTCTTCACTACCGGACGCGGGACTCCCTTCGGGAGTTTCGTGCCCACCATGAAGATATCGACAAATACCCCTCTTGCCGAGGGAAAACCCAGATGGATAGACTTCAATGCCGGTGTGCTCGCCGAGGGTGAGCCTATGGAACAAGTCGCGTCCCGTTTCATTGATTTCACCCTTGCAGCCGCTTCAGGCGAACTCGTGAACAACGAGCGCAGCGGCATACGCGAGATCGCAATATTCAAAACAGGAGTAACACTTTAAAATAATTATATGAAAACAAAAAGCCAAGGAGCAGGCCCTGGTCCTTGCGCTTATAACAGAAAGCGAATAATTATGGAAAGACTAAATCGTAAAACAGCGCCTCAGGCAAAGAGCTACACTGAAAAAGTCATTCAGTTCGGTGAGGGGAATTTCCTCCGTGCTTTCATCGACTGGATAATCTGGAAAACCAACCAGAAGACGGATTTCAACGGTTCTGTCGTGGTTGTCCAGCCCATCGAAAAGGGTATGGTCGAATGGCTCAATGAGCAGGACGGCCTGTATCATCTCAATCTCCAGGGCCTCCTGGACGGAAAGCCCGTGGACAGCGTGGATCTTATCGACGTGGTGTCCCGCGGCCTTAATCCCTATACTGATTTCAAGGCCTATCTCGCACTTGCGGAGCAGCCCGAGATTCGTTTCGTAATCTCCAATACCACCGAGGCAGGTATAGCCTTCGACCCTTCATGCCGCCTGGATGACGCCCCGGCCTCGTCCTATCCCGGGAAGCTGACCCAGCTGCTGTATCACCGCTGGGAACACTTCAAGGGAGCAAAGGACAAGGGACTTGTCATCTTCCCCTGCGAGCTTATCTTCGAAAACGGTAAGCATCTGAAAGAATGCATCCGCCAGTATATTGACATGTGGAACCTTGGACCTGACTTTGCCGCGTGGTTTGAGGACGCCTGCGGGGTATATTCAACACTTGTGGACAGGATAGTCCCCGGATATCCCCGCGACAATGCCGCTGAACTCTGCGAGAGGGCCGGTTACGACGACCATCTTCTGGACAAGGCGGAGATTTTTCATCTCTGGGTTATCGAAGCTCCGAAGGAAGTGGCCGAGGAGTTCCCTGCTGACAAGGCGGGCCTGAACGTGCTGTTCGTGCCTTCCGAGGCCCCTTATCACGAGAGGAAGGTTACACTTCTGAACGGTCCGCATACCGTTCTTTCGCCGGTCGGCTATCTCAGCGGGCTCAATACGGTGAAGGAATGCTGCGAGGATCCCGAAATTGGTGCATTTGTGCGCAAGGTCATGTTCGAGGAACTGCTTCCTACTCTGAATCTCCCCCAGGATGAATTGCTCAAGTTCGCCAACGATGTTATGGACCGCTTCCGCAATCCTTTCGTCAAGCACTTCGTGACTTCCATCATGCTCAACTCCTTCCCCAAATTCAAGACCCGCGACCTCCCCGGTCTGAAGACCTATCTGGAACGCAAGGGAGAGCTTCCCAAAGGCCTGGTTCTCGGTCTTGCCGCCATCTGCACCTACTACAAGGGCGGAAAGAGGGGAGAGGACGAGATCGTTCCCAATGACGATCCGAAGATCATGGAGCTTCTGAAGAATCTCTGGGCAGTTGGTGATGTGCGCAAGGTCGCCGAAGGTGTTCTTGCGGAAAAGTACATCTGGGACGAGGACCTCAACGCCATTCCCGGCCTCACCGGGCTCCTGGCATCTGACCTCGAACTGATTCAGTCCCGGGGTATGCGTGCAGCTGTTGAATCCATCATTTTGTAAAATAAAAAATACAATGTATATTTGACTGTTGCCATGTATTTTTTGTTCTTTACAATAATATGAGTACACAGAAAAAACTTATGACAAACTGGCGCTGGTGGATATGCAGCCTGCTGTTTGTCGCCACGACTGTGAATTACCTGGACCGTCAGGTACTTTCCCTGACCTATGAGGAATTCATCAAACCAGAGTTCCATTGGACTGACGCTAATTATGGAACCATCACCTCTTTCTTCTCCATCTTTTACGCCATCGCCTGCCTCTTCGCCGGCAAGTTCGTGGACTGGATGGGAACTAAGAAAGGCTATCTCATTTCCATCGGAGTGTGGTCCCTGGGTGCCGTGATGCACGCCGGCTGCGGAATCGCTACAACATGGTTTGTCAGCGACATAGACTCCGTGGCAGCTCTCAGAGCTGTTCAGGCAGGGTCCAACGTGGCCCTTGCCGTTTCGACCACCTCAGTCTTCCTCTTCCTGCTGTGCCGTGGCATCCTGGCGCTCGGTGAAGCAGGAAACTTCCCCGCAGCCATCAAGGTGACGGCCGAATACTTCCCGAAGAAGGACAGGGCATTCGCTACTTCCATTTTCAATGCCGGAGCTTCGGTGGGCGCTCTCGCCGCTCCGCTCTGCATCCCTCCGCTGGCGAAGGCTTTCGGATGGGAATGGGCTTTCATAATCATCGGCGGCCTGGGCTTCATCTGGATGTTCTTCTGGCAGTTCATGTATGAAAAGCCGGAGAAATCGCCACGAGTCGGAGAGGCTGAATTGGAGTATATCCATTCTGATGATGCCGCTGAAGCTGCTGAGAAGGCTGCAATAGCCTCCGAAAAGAGCATACCTATGATCAAGTGTTTCCGTTACAGGCAAACATGGGCTTTCATCACCGGAAAATTCTTCACGGACGGCGTATGGTGGTTCTTCCTCTTCTGGGCACCATCCTATTTCAGCAACCAGTTCCACGCCCCGGCCACTTCCGGGCTCGGTCAGGGATTGATTTTCACTCTCTATGCGATTGTGACGGTGATTTCCATTTTCGGCGGCTATCTTCCGAAATTATTCGTGGAGAGAAAGGGTATGCATCCCTACAGCGGACGTATGCTAGCCATGCTGATTTTTGCATTCTTCCCGATTGCGGCCCTCTTCGCCCAGCCTCTTGGCGTCAGTTTCAACACTCCCTGGTGGCCAGCCATACTCATCGGCCTCGCCGGTGCAGGACATCAGGCCTGGAGTGCCAACCTCTTCTCCACTATCGGGGACATGTTCCCCAAGAGCACCATTGCGACCATAACCGGAATAGGTGCGATGGCGGGTGGAATCGGGTCTATGATAATCCAGAAGGCAGCCGGCAACCTCTTCACCTATGCTGAAAGCCAGGGCGCCGCATTCACCTTCCTTGGTTTCGAAGGCAAGCCTGCTGGCTATTTCATTATGTTCTGCTTCTGCGGTCTGGCATACCTGACTGCATGGGTAATAATGAAATCTCTCGTGCCCAAGTATAAACCTGTCGAGGTATGACGGCAAGCAGAGCTATGGACTCGTCTATGAGGATGACCAGACCGAAGTCAGCGGCCATAGCGATTGCGCTAAAAAACTAACTGGAGCAGAGGCGTCAGCCTTCTCCTCCAGCAGTATTATATTCGGCTGGTAATTACTTCGCCAGAGCGAACCAGTCCCCGGAAGTCTTGATGTTGCCCTTCGACCAGCATGAGCCGAAACGGTAGCGGAGAGCCTCTCCGGGGGCTATGGTTTTAATGAGCAGGGCGTGGTCCAGTTCTTCGGAAACAATCAGCTCTTCGGCGCCGGGAAGAATGACGGCGACTCCAAGCATCCCGTCCTCGGGTTCAATGCTCTGGTCCGAAGCTTTTTCCCAGATGGCATAGCTTGACGGAGTCTCAGAAGCGGCTTCAATGGTATTCTGCGCTGAGTGCAGTTTGATTCCTGCAGCTATACTGAGGGAGTCAGTACCGGTAAAGCTGTAGTAGTCCGCAACATCCGCGAAATATGAGTCCTCAGACAGGGTGACTTCCTTGCGGAGGCATACCTTTATCCCTTCCGCGGCTTCCCATTCCGGATATTCCAGGGCAAAAGAAACCTTTCCGGGTTCCTGGACAAGAATCTCCGATGAACGGTAATTGGTAGCCGGATAGCAGATGCGTCCGTCGATAAAGGGAGCAGAAGCTCCGCCGCCGAGGGAAACAGCCACTTTGTAGCAGTCTTTGCCGCCGTGGTCGTGGTGGTAGTAGTCGGGGCTCTTCTGAGCCTCGGCGTACCAGCTGTCAGCGACCAGCGCGCCGGGAAGTTTCACCCAGATGTCGATTCCCGGGGATGTGGGATTGCCTTCGAGGGCCTTTCCGTAGAAACGTCCGGCAACCAGGTTGTTTTCAAACACGAAATCATCGGCACGTTCCGGCACGGCGCGTGCCATTACTTTTACCTCGGGGGCGCTCTTGCATGCAAACAGCAGCGGCAGGGCGAGTAAAATCAGATACTTTTTCATTTCAAATCAGTTGTGGCGCACCAGTCCATGTCATTATAGTCGTCATTTTCTCCGCACATTCCCCAGATGAAGGTATAGTTGCGGGTAGCGCAGGCGCTGTGGATGCTCCACTGTGGAGAGATCACAGCCTGTTCGTTATGCATCCAGATGTGGCGCGTCTCCTGGGGCTGTCCCATAAAGTGGCAGACTGCGGCATCCTCGGGAAGGTCGAAATAGAAATAGACCTCCATGCGGCGGTCATGGGTGTGGGCCGGCATGGTGTTCCAGGTGCTTCCCGGTGCGAGTTCGGTCATACCCATCTGGAGCTGGCAGCAGGGAACGACTTCCTTGACCAGCAGGCGGTTGATTGTGCGCTCGTTGCTTTCCTCCAGTGAACCCAGATGCATTACGACCGCATCTTTCTTCGAGACCTTTTTTATTCCGGTTTCGCGGTGTGCGGTCGCGGAATTGAAGTAGAAATGCGCAGGAGCGTTCTTGTCTATGCTTTTGAAAGACACGTGCCGGTCGCCGCGGCCGATGTAGATAGCCTCTTTGTGGGGAATCGTGAACTCCTCGTCGCCGATTTTGACTATGCCTTCGCCGCCGACATTGATTATGCCCAATTCGCGGCGGGAGGTGAAAAATTCGCTGCGGAGAATCTCCGGAGGAGTGAGGACGAGTTCCTCGTCCACGGGAACTGCGCCGCCTGCAATGATGCGGTCGAACATAGAATAGACCATATTTATCTCGTCTTTTACCATCAGGTTTTCAACGAGATAATGTTTCCGCAGAGTCGCGGTGTCATAGTGTTTCGCATCGTCCTGGTGGGACGGGTAGCGAACTTCGCAATTTATTCTCATATAGCTTTTTTTGAATTTAGTGCTTGACGTGCTTTAAGTTCCCAAGTGCGGATGCGGTCCTTGTAATAATTATTCGCATTGACCTTCTCTATGGAAAGGTCGCTGTCCGAGTTGCCTTCCCAGCGGCGGCAGTTGTACAATACGTCCCAGATGCGGCCTATTTTGTAGTGGCGGCTGATGCGGAGTCCAAGGGCATAGTCCTCTCCATACTTGGTGGTCGGGAAGTTGAGTTCCCTCAGAAGCGGCACCCAGAAGCCTCTGGGGGCGCCGAGGCCGTTGACGCGAAGGGCGTTGTTGCGCCCGTTCCCGGGAGTCCATTCGCGGTGCTCCACCACGAACGGCGGCAGTGGCTTTCCGTTGAAATCAGTAATTGCGTAGCAGCCTATGACCATGGCCGCGCGCTGCTCCCTGAAAGCATCTACGAACTTCTGGACCGTGTCCGTCCCGCTATAGACATCGTCAGAGTCCAGCTGGATGGCGAAGCGGCCGCAGAGAGGATGGTGTATGGCGGCGTTCCAGTTGCCGCCGATTGCGTGCCAGGATGGATCCTGGGCGATATAGACAAGTCGCGGATCGTCTGCGAACGAACGGATTATGTCTATGGTGCCGTCGATGGAGTTGTCATCGACCACTATCACATTGAAAGGGAAATCAGTCTTCTGTGAGAGCGCCGAACGGATGGCGTCCGCAATGGTTTTCGCCCTGTTCTTGCAGGGGATGACGACGGACGCCTCCACGGGAAATTCACCCTCGAGAGGGTTTATCCGACGGAATGACCTCGGACCGAGATACGCTCCCACGGCCTTAAGGTGCGCAGTGACTGCGTCTTCCATTTCAATCTGGGAGCGGCGGTTTTTCGGATCCACATAGTCAAACTGCTTCTCCCCTGATGTGCGAAGGTCAGTTTCAATCTCGTAATACAGGAATTCGCTGACATGATCTATCCTGCCGAGCCGGGAAAGGCGCAGCCTCAGGTCATACAGGCCGGCGGCCATATAGTCCTTGTCCATCTCTCCGGCGGCCTTCCTTAAAGCGTCGCGGCGGATAAGAAGAAGGGCGCCGAAGTCGAAGTCGTCACGAAGCGAACCCTCCTGATAGTCTATGACAGGAGCCGGCTGGGTTATTCCCCCCTTGGTGATGAAGCGGTCTGAATAGAGCATCACCGCCTTTGTGTCGGCGGCAATCTGAAGCAGCCTTTCCAGCGAGTAGGAAACCAGTTTCAGGCTGTCCTGGCGTGTAAATAGCAGAATGTAGGGGGCTTTCGCATCCCTGGCTATGGTCTTGATGGTGGCGGTCGCGCTCATGGGCGTTTCCACCATGGTTACTCTCCGTACAGGCTTTTCTTTTAGCAGCGGTGCGGCATCCAGCCCGGCGGGAATATAGGCGTCAATCATTTGAATTCAATTTTAACATCCCTGAATCCGAGGACCTTGCAGATATGGAAGAGATTTGAACGGGCGGACAGTTCCGCAGAGGCGAGAATGCCGTTTTCAAGTGCATTTTCCCGCAAAGTGTCATAGGCCTTCTGCATTACATCCACGGACTGCTCATGCAGCCATTTGCCCTTCTCCACAAGAGTCTCCACGTCCTGCTGGCGGACAATTGTTTCCAGTATTATCGCATGGGGAAGCCGGAGTGTCAGTACATTGTCTGCCACTTTTATGTCTTCCGGAACAGCTTCTTTGAGGTTGAATCCGGCCCTGACGGTTCCCTTGACACTTTTAATCAGGTAACTCTTTGTGAGGTGGGGCGTCCTGTCGTCGGTGAAGACAATCTCCCCGGAAGCGTCCCGGCTGGTCTTCACGAGGAGTTCCTCGTAGTAGCGTGCGGTAGTGAGCTCACCGATTTTGTGAATCTCCTCCACTATGTTGTCGGTGGATTCAATCCTGATACGCCGTGCCCGTTCGCGCAGCCATATTGCCGCGACCACCGCCGCAAGGACGATAATTATCAGAACAAGAAGCGTTTTCATTTGAACTCAATGTCTATATCGGTGAAACCTGCGCCGCTCAGAAGGGTGCGGAGTATCTCTTCGGCCCCTCTTTCGGCATCATCCAGAATACCGACGCTGCGGATAAGTTCGCGGTCGTTGTATATATCGTCTTCGGCCTGGCGCAGAAAGTCGTTTCGCTCTGCATCAGTGAAATCGCTGCGGAACAGACCCACACCGTACCATTCCTCCACGACTTCTTCCGGGGGGATGTTGAAGCTGAGCACTTCCGCGTGCGGAAGGGTGATTTTGACGCTGCTGCGACGGATATCGACCTTGACATTGTCTTCGGAGAATCCTTCGAGGCGGATTCCGGCCTTGAGCGTCGCCAGGCAGGTCATCACTATGGTCCTGCTGCCGATTTTATAGAACTCACCCTTGTCGTTGGCTTTGACGACCTTGCGGATTTTACACTCCACGGTACCGAGTTCCGCCATTTCAGTTACCTTGGCGACCCGGTCGCGGATCTGCGCTTTTGTCCAGTTTTTAAGCATTCTTGAACCAGGCTATGGATTTGCGGCAGAGCTCTGAGACGGCATCCCATTTGCCTTCTTTCAATACTTCTTTCGGGAAGAGTTTGGAACCCATGCCCACTGCGGTGACTCCGCTCTTGGACCATGCCGTGAGGTTTTCCTCCGTGGGTTCAACTGCTCCGGTGCACATAATCATGGCCCAGGGCAGGGGAGCGAGGATATTCTTTACGAAGGCGGGGCCGCCGACGGTTCCTGCGGGGAATACTTTCACCAGGTCGCAGCCTTTCTCCATGGCATGGACTATTTCAGTCACTGTGCCGCATCCTGGGCTGTATGGAACTCCCCGGCGGTTGGCGAGCGGAATCACATCCTCCACGATGCATGGAGACACCAGGAAGTCGGCGCCGAGCTGGATGTAGAGGGCCGCTGTAGGGGCGTCCAGTATGGTTCCCGCGCCGAAGGCCATGTCCGGGCACTGTTCGCGAACGAATGCTATAACTTCCTTGAATACCCTGTGGGCTCCGTCACCGCGGTTTGTGAATTCGAAAGCGCGGATGCCGCCGTCATAGCAGGCTTTCACCACCTTCCTGGTCAGCTCGACATCGGCGTTGTAGAACACCGGAACTATCCCGGTGCCTTTGATGATACCTATGGTATCTATTTTCTTGAACTTTGACATAATTTTCAGTCTCTACCGTGAAACCCGGCCGCTTCCTCCGCCTTTGACAAGAGCTTCCACCTCGGATACGCTGACACGGTTGTAGTCCCCGGGGATGGTATGTTTGAGGCAGGACGCCGCAGCCGCAAATTCAATAGCTTCCTGGTCGGTGGGATAGGAAAGCAGACCGTAGAGCAGTCCGCCCATGAAGGAGTCGCCTCCGCCAACGCGGTCCACGATATGGGTGATGTCATAGCGGCGGCTCTGCCAAAGAGTCTTTCCGTCATAGAGAACGCCGCCCCAGGTATTGTGGTTGGCGTTTATGGAGCCGCGAAGGGTGATGGCGACTTTCTTGCAGCGGGGGAAGCGCTGCATAAGCTGGCGGCATACGCTGACAAATGCAGTCTGGTCTATCTCTCCGCCGGTTTTTTCAGCATCGAAGCCCTCCGGTTTGATGCCGAATTCCTTCTCCGCGTCCTCTTCGTTGCCGAGAATCAGGTCGCAGCCCTCGACAAGTGCCGGCATGACCTCGGCGGCAGTCTTTCCGTATTTCCAAAGTTTCTTGCGATAGTTTAAATCGCAGCTGACCTTGACGCCCAGTTCGTTGGCTGTCTTTATGGCTTCCAGGCAGGCATCGGCAGCGCCTTGGGACAGGGCGGGAGTTATGCCGGTCCAGTGGAACCAGTCGGCGCCTTTCAGAACATTCTTCCAGTCCACCATGCCGGGACGTATCTCCGAGATAGCGGAATAGGCCCTGTCATAGACCACTTTCGAGCCGCGCGCCACGGCACCGGTTTCAAGATAATATATGCCTATGCGGTCGCCGCCATAGACAATGCCGTCCACTCCCACGCCGAAACCGCGGAGTTCACTTACGCACATTGCGGAGATATCGTTGTCGGGGAGCCTCGTCACGAAATGGGCGTCGATGCCGTAATTCGCGAGCGATACGGCCACGTTAGCCTCACCGCCGCCGAAAGTTGCCTCGAAAGAATGGGCCTGGGAAAATCTCTGGTATCCCGGGGTGGCGAGCCGAAGCATAACCTCGCCGAATGTTACTACTTTGGACATACCTTGTGAGTTTCTTTTAGTGTTACTTCTCTAACTTACAAATATAAGCATTTAACTTGACATTTGAAACTCACTTTTCTCATTTATGCCAGGCCCGGCCGGCAGGGCTTGCCAATGGAGCGTCGATAGGCATAATAGAGCTCCTCCGTAGCCAGAGCCATCTTGGTCACCGAGAACTTTTTGTCGTGAGGATAGATGTACCAGGTGTCCATAAGGGTGTTCAGATCCACGCAGTCGCCATATTTCCCGAGATATTCGTACTCGATATGGCATGAATAGAGCGATGGGACCGGAATCTTCATCTCAAAGGGCTCGCCGTCCTTGTCCTTCCCGTGGACGCTGAAGCCATTCATATCGTGTACCAGCACACCCTCGCCAAGCGGAATGAAAGCTTTGGCGTTGGGGAGAGAATTCACATGGACCGGAAGTTCTCCGGAAGAATAGCTTCCTTTTTCGATTTCCTCGCGCACATTCTGTCTTTCCCACTCATACCAGTCAGGGATGTGGTTGAATTCGGTTTCTCCCTCCAGCGCCCTGATCTCTCCCAGCAGGGTCATCTCCCAGGTCTTTCCGCAATGGTTGCAGCGGATCTGGTTGAGAGAAGAGGACATTTCGTACTCGGTCCCGCAGTGGGGGCACTGGTACAGGACTTTGTGAAGTCCCTCGGCCCGGCGCTTGAAAGGGGTTATGATGCCCTTTTTCTTCTGCCATGCGAAGTCGTCGTACTGGAAGGCCTCGACTATCTTGTCATTAATTTCATCGATTGTGGCCTCCTGAAGCTGTGTGGGTGTGAAAAGAAGAGTAAAGTCCGCTTCGGTCGGCCTGACATGGCGTTCCGCAAGGTTCCAGAACGGGGAATTGACATGATGCCCGTGGCATATCAGGCTCGCGACCGGAACGTTCATCATTTTGCAGAGTTTTCCCAGCGAAGAGGGAAGCACAGCGGTGGTGCCGCAAAGAGAATAGCGGGCTTCCGGATAAATGACAGCCACGTCGCCGTTGTCTATGACTTTCTTTATCTGGCGGACAAGCACGGTGTCTGAAGTGAATTTTCTCTTGCAGATGCACCCGACATTCCTCAGAAGCCATTCCCTGCCTATGAAACCGTCTATCGCGACGACATAGTTCGCCCTGTCCGGAAAGATGGTTTTCGTGGCCACCTTGAAATCCATGAAAGCATTGTGGTTGCAAAGCAGGATATACGGGGGCTTCAGTCCTTCGGTACCGTTGCGGTGGATTATGGTCTTGTGGAGTATGGTGGCAGGCAGGCTCAGAAGCAGGGTAATTGGCCTTAAGAACCAGCGGGTCCGGATAGGATCCCTCATCATGTCGAATCGTGGAAAATCTTTCATAGGTTCAGGATAGTCAGTCTGTTACGGCGTTTTTTTTGTCTCCGAAGTCCCAAATATAAAAACTGTTTTGAATATTTCCAAAACATTGCTTATCTTTGCCGTCCCAAAGGAGGTGTGGCCGAGTGGTCGATGGCGGCAGTCTTGAAAACTGTTGAACGGCAACGTTCCGGGGGTTCGAATCCCTCCGCCTCCGCGCTATGCAAAGCAAATACCGGATGCCGCACGCCAGTGCGGCATTTGTGTATGGCGACGCATCCGTCGAAAGCGGCTTTCGAAAGGGTGTGGCGACAGACACAAAGCGACATCAGAGCATCCGGTTTTGCTTTGCTCTCGGAGACTAAGGGAAGTGCGAAGGAGCGTAGCGACTGAGCAAATCCCTCTTTTGCCTCCGTGTCTACAAGATGTGTCTACCCGGCAACAATTTTCCCTTCCCTCAGTTCGCGCTGAAGGATAGAATATACATAAGCTGTGCTTTGAGAGAAAAGACCCGTCTCCAAATCTAGGACTTTCGTATATGTGTCGGAATTATAAACAGCGTCCAAAGCTTCATTCATGGACATCTTATGCTCTTCCATCAACTTGAGGACAAGGTCCTTGACCAGTTCCTCAATCATAAAGGATTCCTGGCTCATACTCTCTTAAGATATTTGATGGAACGCTCTGTGGCAAAGAAATACTGATATGTGATGCCTTGCTTGTATTTTAGCTCTTCCAAGAATGCGTCAATTGTAATAATGCCAGCAAGAAGGCGGCGAATCTGAAACCCAACATCGTCATTGGCTATGGGACCATGTACGATATCGTAGTTGTGACTTTGTGTACGAGTTCCGTTGGCGCGGTTTGCCAAAATGAAGTCGGCCCATTCCTTCGAATAGAATTGGAAATCTTTCAGCACAAGGCTATCTTTCTTGGCAGAGGCCTCATCGTATTCAAAAACAGACACAACAGGGTCTCCGCCATACAGCCGTACCCTACGGCTCGCCATTCGCTCTGCCTGGTCTTTGCTTGCAGTGAGATAAAATCCAACCCCGAAGTCCTTGCCAACCTCGGATCTGTTTAAGTCAATTTCATTGACCTCGACATTGGAGCCGTGATACAGTATCATGCCAACGCCCCTCCATTGTTCCTGCAATATAGTGCGACATCAGCCACTACGTCCTCAAAAGACAACGTGTGCTCTACATCATAGAATTCCAGAAGGAAATCTATGCCCTTGTAGCGTGCAAGATACCGATAGGCCTGGGGATTGGACAGGCAGAACCGCTCAGCGAAATCACTGATAACCGCCACGATATATGATACTTGCCTGTCCATACACCGCAAAGTTACGAAAACTATTTCTTATTTGCACGAGAAAGTGCTCTTTTGTTTATGCCGTTTCCTTTTAAGCCTCCGCACCCAAGGGATGCCGGAGAGAATCTACTAAATCCAGTGAGCAGGGTGTTGTAAACAAGCCCTTGCTATTAAAACCAGCTGCTATTTAAGTATTCTGTCGAACGGTGTTCCAGATTCCCATCGAAATCATAGTATTCCACATCCGCATATCCATCGCGATATGTCCATATTTCCTTAATGATCAGATTTCCCGAACTCAGCTTCCGATATTTCTTTGTCTGCCTCCTGCTTCCATTCGAGAAGAAATCCATTACTGCAACATTCCCCATACGACTGATGTCCGAATCAGAAAAGTATGTAACCTTTTGTCTCTTAACGGTCTTGTTGTCTGGATAATACTCTAGATAGTCAATTATCATCTTATCTAGGTATTTGTAATCTGACCATTCGTATCCGATTTTTTTTGTTAAAAGTCCCGCCGCATTATAATATTCATCTCTGCCAATCCGCCCCTCTCGGACATCGTTGCCGGAATAATAATATCTTTTTCGTCGCAGAATCTTGTCATAGATATAAAAACTGGAATCATCTCTGCCTCTATCAAAATGTTCATCCTTAATAGCTTTTGAATACCAGTCGCTATACTCACAATTATGTATCAACCGTCCACCCTTGTACTCTTTCTCCAGAAGTCCGTATTCATTGTATATTTTACCATCTATCAGTTTCCCGTTCCTATAGCATAGCCGTGGCTCCCCATGCGGCCCGTCAAACACCACGTAATCATAATTATGTTTCTTACGATAGTCGGCCCGATATAAGGAATCATCCACGAATTTTCGTCTTCCAGCTAACGAGTCTTTTACAAATGCAGTTCGAAATTGTATTGAATCTGAAACGAAGCGATCTCTTCGGGCAAGGGAATCTTTTATACTGCGTTCTTTCGCCTCTTTTCTGGCTTGATAATCATCGTCATACAGACTTCTGCCCAGTAGCTCCCAGTCTTCCTGAAAATACTTCATCTGCTTTTTTTTGCTGAGGTTCTCATAATCCCTTCCCCTGGCCATATACTTGGCACACAAGTCTACATATGCGTTCCAATCCCCCTTGTAGGTTGATTTCAATTCGGGATGAGTCGATTTGGTTTGATTGATAAACGTGTATAACTTTTTGGCAGTAGGTACGACCGGCTCGTGAGTGTATGGCTTGATTACCAACGGCCCTCCGGTACTTTTGGGGAAGTACCGCATAGGGGTATATTCGCGGGGTTGATATTTATCGTAATTATTCGGGTCCGATGCTGTCTGGGCAGAAAGATATAGTTCAGGTAATAGGAACAGCACAAAAAAGGAAAAACGTTTCATGGAGTCAGAATGTTATGATTATTCCATCTGGGCGGACATTGATTGCCAAAGTCCTCTTAAAGATTTCAACGCGATACTTGTAATCCATGATCCCGCCAAACCGTACATAATTCCCCCTATAGCAAGTGCCGTTCCACCAACGGCCCAAGGGACCCAAGTCGGGTATGGAGGAACCTCCACATTGTAAAAATTCCTTATTCCGATGGTGGCTGGATCAGGGGGATTTGCTGCATAATAGTCAGCCTCTTCCAAAGTCAATCCTGTTATTCTTCGTAGAAACAGGCCTGGTGACTCATATAAATCCACACAATATTCGACTTTGGTTCTTTTGGCCATCTTCATTACCCCATAAAGAGACGCGGTGGCAATGGGAGCTGCAATCATCGTCCATTCCGCAGTTTTTCTCAGACTTTGAGCTGCCGGCGATTTTATCTTAGCGGTCGCGCTGGATGCTTTTGGCGCATACTGCGCTCTCAAGCACAGCGGCAACATAATAAGCAGAAGCAGCAATATGGAGCGTCTTGTCAGTTTTTTACAGGGTTGTTCCATAGTGCATTAGTAGTTTTATTTCCGTTTATGGTTTCAATATGTCTTTGTCCATTTGCGACCTTTGTGATTCTCGAATTGCTGGTCAGATACCAACGGGCAATCCATGAATGAAGGCCACGAAAAGTTGTATGAGTCAATACTTGTTGATACTGCGGCGCACAATAGTAGCTGACCGCTTTGATGAACTGCGCCGATGTAAATTGACTCGGAAGCGAATTAAGGATGTTATTCAGTACCCTGTCAATAATCGCGGCAAGATTACGATACATGATGATTCCTGTTCTCCGGCGCTCCACTTCTCCGGTGATATACAATACAAAAGTGTGGAGCCGCTTCGCCTCCACTGTATGGGGTTCTGGTAGGACCTTGAGAATGGATTTGACCGATACTCCACACTCTACATATGTAAAGCAAGCCATACAACTTGATTACAATCAATGCCGAGCGGAGCGCTTCAACCATCGTCCCTCTCAAAAATTTACCAGATTTCATACAAGGACAACGCGAAACACTTTCGCTGTATGTATGCCGGGTTACCCGGCAGGACAAAGTTAGAAAATTTTGTGGATATTAAAAAAAAACTCTATATTTGCAGTAACAGTACTCGCCACGCTTCCCGTAGAACAGCGTACCAGGGCGGGTCTTTTGCTTTATTAGACCATGTTGAAGTACACGAAAACACCCATGGATCTGCCTGACCAGATCGCTGTGCTCATCATGCCAGAACCTGGAACCGGGTCTTCTCTATCAAACCCCAGTTACCATCAAAACTTCCCAATGCGTGGATTACAGGAAGCGTAGGTTCACCTTCAAAACTCTATCCGCAATTGTGTTGCCTC
>JAFYEM010000062.1 GCA_017544265.1 Bacteroidales bacterium
CCGTTCGGCGAGGAGCCGGTAAATCTCCACCGCCTCCGACATGGCCTGCATCGCACGTTTTGCATAGCATAGCCGGAGGAGCATCCCGCCATAAACAAAAGAGGTGTCGGCCCAAAGCGGCAACGCGGCATCCGGATCCTCGGCAGCCAACAGCCGACAGATCTCCAATGCCTCCGAGAAAACTGACTCCACACTGGGATCGCACTCATACCAGTAAGATTCGGACGGAATGTATTCCGACTCGTATATTTCTTGTCTATTGGACTTATATACAAGCACCTGAGCGTATCCTCGAAGCGTGAGAACCAACGACGGCAGAGTGTTTTCCGGATCCTCTGCGACCTGCTCACGCAACATAGTGAGCACCTCCTCGTAAATCCGGATACTTCGGAGTTCCATAAGGTGGTCGTCCAAAAAATGGGCATATTCCGTCATCAGGCCGACCAATGCCATCTTCGGAAGACAGCTACGACCGCAGGTGACGCAGGTTTTGTAGTTGGAGAGGGCTTCCTGTTTCCAGTCGTCGGGGGCATCCACACGCAGAAGCCGCAACCGCAGCAGGGCTTCCCCAATGAGGCTCTCCCCTGTCGCTCGGTCGCCTTCGCGGGCGGCCTTCCGCAATTCCTTCTTGATTTCCGGCAGTGTCAGGACGGTCATTGCCGCCTCGTGCGCCCCGTGCCAGAAGAGCTCCTCCGCCTTCTTCCATCGGGGACTCGCCGTGGACCGTGACATTTGCGCGACCACTAAGGCCGCATCCGTCAGCTTGTCGCCCAGATCGGTCAGCGCCTTCATTTCACGGTTCACGCTTTCCTGCCGGAGTGTCTCCTCGGTGTTTCCGGCTTTAGGATCGCCAGGTTCCCGTCCTGAGAGGAAATCGTCTAACAGGGAATCCATCCCATAGTCCTTCTCCTCGGCCTGCCGCACCTTCTCCATGATTTTGCGGTAGCCCGAAGATTTGTACACAAAGGGCAGATTATTCAAAGGGAGAATCGGGATGCCGCACACCGTCAGCCAGTCTTTCTCCACAGCAAGCATGTCGTAGTAAAGATCGTTCAGCGCGGTCTGCAATTGCAGCACGAACTGCACCGCGCGAGTTTCCACATCCCCGGAGAGGCGGAAGCGGATGGCGTCGTATGTTCCGTCGCCCCACCCCACCCTGCCGATGTGCAGTCCGCGCGGCCCAACCGCCTCGTTGAGCTGTTCCACGAGCAGTTCGATCAGCGTCCGCTCATCGGGAAGCTCATCGTGGGGTTCTATGTCGATGATAAGGGTGCGCATAACGCCATATTATGACGTCTCTACAGCCGTATTTTCCGGAACATGCGGTTCCAGCGCACCTTGCCTTTGTCGCTCCAGGTCTTGAACTTGTCAATGGAAAGCCACACAACGGAGGCCTTGCCCACGATGTGGTCCTCCGGCACGAAGCCCCAGAAACGGGAGTCGGCGGAGTTGTGGCGGTTGTCACCCATCATGAAATAGTAGTCCATCGCGAAGGTGTAGGTCGTGGCGGGCTGTCCGTCAATGATGACTTTGCCGTCCTGCACCTGCAGGTCGTGACCCTCGTAGTTGTGGATAACCTTCTCGTACAGGGCGATGTTCTTGGGCGTAATGTCCACCGTCATACCCTTCTTCGGGATAACCAGCGGACCGAAGAAATCCTTGTTCCACTTATAGTTGCTGTCGTGCGGGAAAATGTCGGGTTCGTAAACACCATCCTCGTCGCTTATCAGCTGTACATTGTAACCCTTCTTTTCAATGAGTTGCTTCTGCTCGGCATTCAACCGGTAGACATAACGGCTGACATCCACTTGCTGCATATCCTCTTCGTTGATATTCAAGCTTTTACGCTCTTTTTTGGAGAGTTGCAGACCATTGGGATGCGACACAAGGTACATGAACTGGATGCGGTCGGGGTTCACCGCTTTCTGCCCGTTGATGTAAACCTGGCAGTCGCGAACCTCTAACATGTCGCCGGGGATGCCGATGCAGCGTTTCACGTAGTTCGCGCGTTTGTCAACGGGCCGTGCGATGACCTTATATTCGCTCCAGACCGCCTCCCTACCCTTTCCGGGATAATACGCACCAGGGTATTTGAGCCGAATCTGCTGGATGTACTCCGGCGGATAGTGGCGGAAGAGGTTTCCCTTTTCCGCATCGGAAGCGGCGGGGTTGAGCATGGCCTCGAACTCGCGGACGATGGCGTAGTAACTCTCTGCCTGACGTTCCACCACCACGGTGTCGCCGTCGGGGTAGTTGAAGACC
>JAFYEM010000063.1 GCA_017544265.1 Bacteroidales bacterium
ATCAAACAGTTCCGGCGCTTGGACATCGGCCGATAACGTTGGCCAGGAGGTGGGTACATAACTGGCGCTGACACCCAGTTCCCGTGCCATCTCTTCGGCCACATCGATGCAGAATCCCCAATACTCACCCGTTATCGGCTCCTTGTAACTCAGTGGCCGATAATCCCCTGTCGTGCCCACAAGGAGAGTCCCCCGCTCCTGGATCTTTTCCAGCGTGGGCGTATAATGAGGCCCGCAGCCGATGGCTACGAAGCAGAGGAGAAGGGCCTGGAGGAATTTTTTCAGCATCTTCGTATAAGTTTTTCGGCTCAAAATTAGTAAAGAATCGGCTTAATTCCCAAAATCCTGAGCCCGGTTTTGAAAAAACCATACTTGCTCGGGTCAGAAATAATGACTACTTTTGAATCATGAAAAAGATTTGTTTATTTCTGGCAGCAGTGGCAACACTGTCTTTTGCCCATGCTTGCGGCCAATCCTCCCGGAAGGCTGCCTCTGACACCGATTTCACCGACAGCGTATCTGAAGCGCTTGCTAGTGGCGGACAAATTAATCTGGAAGGACTTCAGTGGACCAGGGAGCCGGCCGGCTTCGAAATCCAGGATGGCGTGATTTCTATCACCACAGCCCCGCACACAGACCTGTGGCAGCGGACATATTACCATTTTCGGAACGATAATGCGCCCGTTTTGCAGATGCAGACCAAGGAGAAGTTCTTCAGCTTTGTGGTTAAAACCGACTTTTCGCAGAGCCATCAACGCTTTGACCAGTGCGGCATTGTGATGTATCTGGACAGCGACAACTGGCTCAAGGGCTCCGTGGAGTTCGAGAACGAGACGTTTCAGCATCTGGGCAGCGTCGCTACCAACAACGGCTACTCCGACTGGGCTACCACAGCCATATCGTCCGATGTGAAGACTATGTGGTACCGCTTCTCCCGCCGGGAGGATGACTTCTGCATCGAGTGCTCCTCAAACGGCACAGACTTTAGCCAGATGCGTATATGCCATATGTATGCAGCCAAAGACATCATCCGCTTTGGCATTTACGCGTGTTCCCCCGAAGAGTCTTCCTTCACGGCCGTTTTCTCGGACATGAAGATTACCGAATGTGCCTGGAAGGCCCACGACGGGCAGCAGCCGGATGCGGAATAGCGTCCTTTGCTCCTGCGCAGAAATAATTGCTAACTTTGCTTTGTCAAACCAATCATAACTATGAAAACAAGTACTAAAATCTGGCTGGCAGTAGCAGGTATCCTGCTCATTGCCCTTGGAGTGCTCTGCATTTCCAAACCCGCAGCAACCCTTTTCACAACCGCTTGGCTCATTGGCCTCTTCACACTCGTTGCCGGTGTCTCCAAGCTGATGTTCACCTTCCGCACGCAGGCTTTCCTGCCCAATAGCGGCACACGGGCCCTGTCGGCCATCCTGGAGATTATCATCGGTATTATCTTCCTAGGTAACAACATCTTCCTGGCTTTCTCGCTGCCCGTTATCTTTGCCATGTGGGTGCTCATTGAAAGTGTGATCATCACCGTGAACAGCTTTGACTACAAGCGGGTCGGTTTCTCTGCCTGGTGGGTCATTCTCCTGCTCGGAATCTGCGGTATTGTGCTGGGTATGCTGGGCCTTAAGAATCCGGACGTTACCGCCGCCACTCTCTCTACCCTGATTGGCCTCGGCGTCATTTCAATGGGTTCCGCTTACCTCTGCGCCCTTCTCGGCATTACCCGGTTTGAGAGAAAGATCGATGGCATCCGTCAGGAACTTCGGATAGACGAACAGTAATCTTTATTTTTTCGCCAGGTTCGTCCTCCTGGACACGGTGACCGGCTACAGGAGCCAGTACCACGAAGCATCCTTTATTATGAAGGCCCGGTGATGTTTTCCCGGGCCTTTTCACGATAGTTGATTCGGAATTTATCGAAGTATAATTAAACATTTTCGTCGGCATGACTTCTTATCTGATGGGACATGTCGCAGGTCGGTCGCAAAATCGTCGCAGGTCGGTCGCAAAATCGTCGCAGGTCTGTAAAAACACCTGACCCGCGACGCTATACGCTCTGAGTCAACGATTTCCGTCGCAGTTCGGCCCAAAAACACAGACCTGCGACAGAAAGGACTCTGACCTGCGACGGAAAGGACTCTGACCTGCGACAGAAAGGACTCTGACCTGCGACATTCCTCATATATTGAAAGGCGCCAAGTACGGCGAGAGCTTGGCCGGAGTTGAAATAATTGCTATAATAGAACGTTCAATTCAATAATATCCAATGAAACGCACATTTATTTATATCCTGGCTGTGACCGCGTTTGTGTCTTGCGGCACTACCAATAATTCCAGCGTAAAGGATGGCAACAAGTATGTCCCCTATGCCCAGCGTGACGGCGAGGAAGCCGTGGTTTACTTTACCCGCAATCTGTCGGCCGATGGTCTTATCGCCGCCTATGAAAAGGTAGCCGGCGAGATTGGCGGACATGTGGGCGTGAAGCTGCACACCGGTGAGCAGAACGGCCCTAACATCATCCCCAGAGAGTGGGTCAAGGCGCTGATGGAGAAGGATTTGGCCGATGCAACCATCATCGAAACCAATACCTATTATGAAGGAGACCGCTATACCACGGACCTTCACCGCAAGACCCTGGAGGTGAACGGCTGGACCTTCTGCCCGGTGGATATCATCGACGAAGAAGACACGCTCACGCTGCCGGTGAAAGGCGGCAAGTGGTTCAAGAAAATGGCCGTCGGCAGCCACCTGGTCAATTACGACTCCATGGTCGCCCTCACCCACTTCAAGGGCCACACACAGGGCGGGTTCGGCGGCGCTAACAAGAACATCGGCATAGGTTGTGCCGATGGCCGCGTGGGCAAAGCCTGGATTCATACTACCCCCGGCCAGCCCAACCAGTGGGACATCAAGGAGGAGGAATTCATGGAGCGGATGACGGAGAGCACCAAGGCCACCATCGACCACTTCGGCAAGCACGTCACCTATGTGAACGTGATGCGCAATATGTCGGTTTCCTGCGACTGCGAGGGCGTTCACGCCGCTCCGGTGGTAACGCCCAACGTGGGCATCCTCTCCTCGACGGACATCCTCGCCGTGGACCAGGCCTGCGTAGATATCATCTATG
>JAFYEM010000064.1 GCA_017544265.1 Bacteroidales bacterium
ATACAGGTCGTTTAAACTGAAAAGTAGAAATTACTTCTTTGCGAAGAATTCTTTTTCCTTACCTTCTTCAACGAGCTGCTCGGTGAAGATGTAGGCGCCGGTCTTAGGGGATTTCTCCATACGGATGCATTTTACCATGTGCTTTGCACCGGCCTTTGCATCGAAGGTAGCAACTGCTTTCTTTGCCATAGCTTAGTCTCCTTATTTGATTTCACGATGGACCGTCACCTTCTTCAGGTACGGGTTGTATTTCTTGAGCTCAAGACGCTCGGGAGTGTTCTTGCGGTTCTTGACGGTGATGTAGCGGGACATTCCGGGAACGCCGCTCTCCTTCTGTTCAGTGCATTCGAGGATGACCTGAACCCTGTTTCCTTTAGCTTTCTTTGCCATAATTCAGAGTGTTAAACAAGACCGACATATCCTTTCTTCTGAGCCTCCTTGAGGGCGGCGTCGAGACCGACCTTCTCAATGATTCTCATACCCTTGCAGGTAACTTTGAGAGTGATGAAGCGCTGCTCCGACTCGGACCAGAAACGTTTGGTCTTGAGATTGAGGTCGAAGTGGCGTTTGGTACGGAGCTTGGAGTGCGCGACATTGTTGCCGACCATCCTTTTGCGTCCGGTTATTTGACAAACCTTTGACATATCTTTAACTATTTAAAATTTACCAGTTTTGAAAAACCTTCTCCAGCGGATATTCCGAGGGAAAGGCAGTGACGGGTCTGTTGACAGCCAGATTATCGAAGGCTTTCCGACTATGTGGTCTTCGGGAACGAAGCCCCAGTAGCGCGAATCCAGCGAATTGTGACGGTTGTCGCCCATCATAAAGTAATAATCCTGCGAAAACGTGTAGCTTTCGGAAAGTTCCCCGTCGATGAAAATTTCCTCCCCGCGAACTTCCAGCGAGTGGTGCTCGTAGTCCTTGATAATCCGCTCGTAAAAAGGCAGGTTATCAATGTCCAGAGGCACTGTGGCATCCTTCCGGGGTATCCACAGCGGACCGAAATAGTCCCGGCTCCAGCGAGTCTTCCCGGTGAAGGGGAAAATGTCGCCGTCGCGGCCGTGGTCCGGATAGACATCCAGGTTGCGCTCCACCGAGACAACGCTCGAAAGGGACTTGACCTTCTCCAGCATATCGGCAGTAAGCGGCATCCAGGGGTAGCCCGGAAGGGACTGATCGTAGTAAAGTTCCCTGCGGTTAAGGCCAAGCTCGGCAATCTTCCTCTGGCTCAGCTGGCGATCCGTAACGACGCGGTAGGTCAGCTGAACGCCCGGATAGACCTCCTGCTGCTCCCCGCCGATCCACACGAGGCCGTCCTTGACGACCAGGGTATCTCCCGGAAGAGCCACGCAGCGCTTGACATAATGGTCCTTCTTGTCCGAGGGGCGCACCTTCACCGGACCGAGCCGGTCCACGGTGAAATCCCGCCCGTAATTGCGTACCCAGGCGTAATAATCTGCCGAAGGGTCGCGGGTGAGGACGGTGTCCCCGTTGGGGAAGCAGAAGACCACGATGTCCCCCCTCTCGACCTTTCCGAATCCCTTAAGGCGCCTGTAAGGTCTCTGGAGTGCAGTCGAATAGGACTCTTTTCCGAAGATTACGTTGTGCGTAAAGGGTATCGTCAGGGGCGTCTGGGGAAGCCTCGGGCCATAGGAAAGCTTGCTCACGAAAAGATGGTCCCCCGTATACAGGGTGCTTTCCATCGATGAGGAAGGAATCTTGAAGGCCTGGAAGAAGAAGATGTTGATGAAAGTCACGACGATGGTGGCGAAAATAATCGCATCCAGCCAGTCGAGCCAGACATTGTGCTTCTCCCCTTCCTTGTACTCCTTCTTCCAGAAGAGCCATTTCACCTTCTTCGTAATGAGAAGGTCGAAAATGACACCCAGGCCGAGGAGCCACCAGAAGTTTCCGAGCCAAATCACCCACAAAATGTAGAGTACGGACCAGAATCCCAGCCGGACCCACTTGTTACGGATGATCTCCTTCGCTCTCACGTTATTGTCAATGAACTATTTTACAGAGTTTACGATTGCCTCGAATGCCTCGGGATTGTTCATGGCGAGGTCGGCGAGGACTTTGCGGTTCAGGCCCACGTTCTGCTTTGCGAGGCGGCCCATAAACTGGGAATAAGTGAGGCCGTACTGGCGTGCGGCGGCGTTGATCCTCTGGATCCAGAGGGAACGGAACTCTCTCTTTTTGGCCTTGCGGTCACGATAGGCGTAGGTGAGACCTTTTTCGTAGGTGTTCTTTGCTACTGTCCAGACGTTTTTGCGGGACAGGAAGTTGCCGCGGGTCCTGCTGAGGATTTTCTTGCGGCGCGCCCTTGAGGCGACAGAGTTAACTGATCTTGGCATTGTTTTGATCTTTTTGGACGCAGTGGCCACCCTGTGGCGGCGCTTTCAGACTGCCATCCAGTTAAACATAATTAGATGACCAGAAGTTCTTTTACGCGGGGAACGTCCACTTTGTCCATGATGGCGAAGTGATCGAGATTCCTCTTCTGCTTCTTGGTCTTCTTGGTGAGGATGTGGCTGTGATAGGCGTGTTTCCTCTTGATTTTTCCCGTTCCGGTAAGCGCGAAGCGCTTTTTGGCACCGGAGTTGGTTTTAAGTTTAGCCATTGTTTTTAATTTTTTGTTATATAGTCCGAACCACTCGGATTATTTCTTTTTAAGCGGCGCTATCATCATGGTCATACGCTTGCCTTCAAGCACCGGCATATTCTCTGCCCGGCCGAATTCTTCAAGCTCCACCGCGAAGCGCAGCAACTGTTTCTCGCCCTGCTGGGCGAACTGGATGGAACGGCCGCGGAAGAAAATCGAGGCCTTCACCTTCGACCCCTCCTGCAGGAACTCCTGCGCATGCTTGAGCTTGAACTGGAAGTCGTGCTCGTCAGTGTTGGGGCCGAAACGGATTTCCTTGATGACTATCTTCGCAGCATTCGCCTTCATCTCCTTCGCTTTCTTGCGCTGCTGGTACAGGTACTTCTGGTAGTCCAGAATCTTGCACACCGGAGGCTCAGCCTTTGCGCTGATTTCCACCAGGTCAAGTTCCAGCTGCTCGGCAAGCTGCATTGCCTTGGCAATGGGGTAGATTCCCTGCTCGGGAATATTATCCCCGACCAGGCGGACCTCACGGGCGGTAATGTCCCCGTTTATGCGGTTCTGCTGTTCGGGAGCGGCTTCATTCCTGGAGCCGTTGTCTTTCCTTGGGGGCCTCGGGCCCGAAGGGCGATAGGGTGCTGCGATAGTGCGTTCCTCCTTAAATTAAATTATACATTTATTCGGACAATTCGGCCGCGACGGCATCCTTCACATATTTTGTGAAGCCATCGAGGGTCATTGATCCTATATCCTGTCCGTCGCGACGTACCGAAACTGTCCCCTCCGCCTGCTCCTTCTCTCCGACTATCAGTATGATAGGGATTCTCGCAAGGGAAGTTTCCCGGATTCGTTTGCCGAGCGTTTCGTTACGGTCGTCAACGGAGGCGCGAATTTCGGAAATATTTATAACCTGTGCAACTTTTTTTGCATAATCTGCAAATTTTTCGCTGATAGGCAGTATTTTAACCTGGTCCGGATGGAGCCAGAGCGGCAGATGTCCGGCAGTGTGCTCGAGCAGTACGGCCACGAATCTCTCCAGCGAACCGAAGGGAGCGCGGTGAATCATCACCGGACGCTTGCGGCTTCCGTCGGAATCCACATACTCCAGTTCGAAGCGCTCAGGAAGGTTGTAGTCCACCTGGATGGTACCCAGTTGCCAGCTTCTTCCTATTGCATCCTTGACCATGAAGTCAAGTTTGGGTCCATAGAAGGCCGCCTCGCCGGTCTCCACCACATACGGCAGGCCCTTTTTCTTAGCAGCGTCTATGATGCCGGCCTCCGCCTTTGCCCAGTTTTCATCGGAGCCGATATACTTGGACGGATTCTTCGGATCGCGCAGGGACACCTGGGCGGTGAATTTCTCGAACTTCAGGGTCTTGAATACATAGAGAATCAGGTCTATGACTTTTTCAAACTCTTCCTGTATCTGGTCCTGACGGCAGAAAAGATGGGCGTCGTCCTGCGTGAAACCGCGCACACGGGTAAGTCCGTGCAGCTCGCCTGACTGCTCATAGCGATAGACAGTGCCGAACTCGGCATAACGCAGCGGCAGTTCCCTGTAAGAGTGCGGACTGGAACGGTAAATCTCGCAGTGATGGGGACAGTTCATGGGCTTGAGCATGAATTCCTCTCCTTCCTGCGGAGTATGGATGGGCTGGAATGAATCCTTGCCGTACTTTGCATAATGGCCGGAGGTCACATAGAGCTCCTTTCCGCCGATGTGCGGAGTCACCACCGGGAGATAGCCGTACTCGGCCTGCTTGCGGCGAAGGAAATTCTCCAGGGTGTAGCGCAGTGCAGCACCCTTGGGGAGCCACAGCGGCAGTCCCTGCCCCACTCTCTGGGAGAAAGTGAACAGTTCCATCTCCTTGCCTATCTTGCGGTGGTCGCGCTTCTTCGCTTCCTCGAGCATCACCAGATACTCGTCCAGCATGCTCTTCTTGGGGAAGGTGATGCCGTAGATACGGGTGAGCTGGCCGCGGGTCTCGTCGCCTCTCCAGTATGCTCCCGCGAGCGAGAGGATCTTCACCGCCTTGATCACGTCGGTATTGCGAAGGTGCGGTCCCCTGCAGAGGTCGGTGAAATGGCCGTTGGTGTAGTATGTTATGGTACCGTCCTCGAGTTCCGAAATCAGTTCGGTCTTGTATTGGTCGCCCTTTTCGGTGAAATACTTCATGGCGTCCGCCTTGGAGACCTCGATCCTGCGGAAGTCCTCCTTTCCGCGCGCGAGTTCCAGCATCTTGGCCTCGATTTTCGGGAAATCGGCGTCGCTGATAGTCTGTCCTCCGAGGTCCACGTCATAATAGAAACCGTTTTCTATCGCCGGGCCTATACCGAATTTCACTCCGGGATAAAGGGCTTCGAGGGCTTCTGCCATAAGGTGCGACGAGGAGTGCCAGAAAACGTGTTTGGCCTCGTCATCTTCCCATTTCAGGAGGCGTATGGCGACGTCCGTATTGATTGGTCGCAGAAGATCTATTGTTGTGCCTTTGGATGTTTCCGGCTCGCCCGGAGTCTTGATATTTGCTGCAAGGACCTGCTCTGCAAGCCTGGGGCTTATGGACATCGCGATCTCATAAGCATTTACTCCTTTTTCAAACTCTCTGACGCTCCCGTCAGGAAACTGTACCTTAATCATAAGCAAGCTTTTTTCTCAATAGCTTGCAAATATAATCATTTTTCCTGACAATCTTTAACACTATCCTGCACCGTTTTGAAACATGATTGCCCATTCATATTATTCAAGGCTAAAGGAACAAGGTTAGATGAAAGAATTACCTGCTTCGCTTTCATCGCCTGTGCCACCCTCGGCACCATAAGAGGGAGGGACCCAACACAGTTGGGAGGGGTCGCCTGGAAGGCGACGGTTAGATGAAAGTGAAGCAGGTAATTCTTTCACCGCCAGTTCTGAACCCTATCGGGAATATGGGGCAGTGTCGAGGGGGGCGAAGAGGCCCTGGAGGTATTTGTAGTGCCCTGCCACGGCAATCATGGCGGCGTTGTCGGTCGTAAACTTGAGTTCTGGCAGGAAAGTGCGCCAGCGGCGGCGCTCGCCCTCGGCGAGAATCCTCTCCCGGAGGCCGCTGTTCGCGGACACCCCGCCGCCTATAGTAATATCCCTGATGCCGGTCTGGCGGGACGCCTTTATCAACTTGTCCAGGAGAATGTCTATCAATGTTTTCTGGAAGCCGGCACAGATGTCTTCACGGTTCTTTTCGAGAAAGTCCGGATCCTCTTTCATCCGGTCCCTGAGAAAGTAAAGGAGCGAAGTCTTGACCCCCGAAAAACTATAGTCCAGACCGGGAATATGAGGCTTTGCGAAGGCGAAGCGGGACGCGTCTCCCTGCTTTGCCAGGCGGTCTATGACGGGGCCGCCGGGATAGCCGAGCCCCATCAGTTTGGAGCACTTGTCGAAAGCCTCCCCCACCGCATCGTCTATGGTCTGTCCGAGAATCTTGAATTCAAGGGGACTGTCCACCCTGACAATCTGCGAATTACCGCCCGAAACAAGCAGGCAGAGATACGGGAACGCGGGTTCCTCGACGCTCTTTCCTTCCTGCCGTACGAAGTTCGCAAGCAGGTGTCCCTGAAGATGGTTCACCTCCACGAGAGGCACTCCTGCAGAGACCGAAAGGCCCTTGGCGAAGGAGGTCCCGACAAGCAGCGAACCGAGCAGTCCCGGCCCCCTTGTAAAAGCAATCGCGGAAAGCTCGGAAGCGGAGACGCCAGCCCTTTTGAGGGCCTCGCTGACAACGGGCACAATATTCAGCTCGTGGGCTCTGGATGCCAGCTCAGGCACCACTCCGCCATAGGCCCTGTGCACGTCCTGCGAGGCGATTACGTTGCTCAGCAGCACCCTGTCCCTGAGGACCGCAGCGGAGGTGTCGTCGCACGATGATTCTATTCCCAGAATTATCTCCATAACGGGCACAAAGTTACTCAATTTTTCCAAATGAAGTGCATGGAGCACAGCAGCTCCGGGGACCTCCGGTTTGAAAAATAACAAGAATTTGTTATTTTTGTAGATTGTATTATTATGCCCAAGACCAAGCTCATACGGTGGTTCGGAGTCGTGACGGGAGTGCTTCTGCTGCTTCTGGCAGCAGCCCTCATTGCCGTCCAGGCCCCTTCCGTGCAGACCCGTATCGGCAAGAAAGCAATTGGTATTCTGAACGATAAGATAGACGGGGAGATACATTTGGGCAGGATTTCCGTGGAGCCTTTCAGCGGCATTACGCTGGAAAATGTGGTGGTTCTGGACGCACATCCATGTGAAAGCGAGTTCCTGCCACGGAAAGATACGCTGGCGAAAATCGGCTTCGCCTCGGTGAAATTTTCGCCGAAAAGCCTGATTCGCAACGGAGGTATCTATATCAGCAGCGCCTTAGTGCGCGACGGCGAACTGAATCTGGTTATAAGCCCCGATTCCCTCAATTCAGGCGGGAGCAACAACAACATCCAGACAGTATTCCGGCTCAAATCAGGCAACAATCCTCCCGAGGACAAGGGCGACCTGTTCGAAATCGGGCTTGCAAAAGTGGAGAACTTCCACTTCACCATGCTGAACCATGGCCTGAAGGAGAAAAATATCGGGAACGGGTCCCTCTTTCCGGAATATGCGATGGACTGGGCGGATCTGGACGCCACGGCGCACAGCATACTGGCAAGGAACGTCAAGATGTCCAACAATGTGATGTCCGGCACCCTTCTGAGTTCCCGCATGAGCGAGAAATGCGGGGCTGTCTATGACAATATCAGCGGTTACGCCCGAGTCGGAAAGAAACGCACGGTGATCAGGAACCTGAACATAAAAGACCAGTTCTCCGACATCCATGCCGATCTCGTGATGAGCTACAAGGGCGACGAGTCCTGGAGCAATTTCATAGAGGAAGTGAAGCTCGACGGCAGTATCAAAAAGCCCACGGCACTTGACATGCGCTCGATAGTTCCCTTCGCTCCCGAACTCCACGGCATGGAGTTCACTGCCGATGTGGACGGCGATGTCTCAGGCTATGTCAATGACCTCAGCGCAAAGAACATATCCTTCAGCGAAAAGCGCAGCGGCGTGAGCGGGAACACCTCTGTGACCATAACGGGACTCCCGGAAAGCCTGTTTCTGGACGGCAGAATCCAAAATATGAATTTCACCGCTGCAGGGCTCTCGAAAGCTCTCGGCGGCTTTGCCAGGACTTCCGACATAGGAATCGGTTCTCTTGCCAAAGGCGAGCATTTCGCCCTCAGCGGCAACTTCCGGGGGCCGTTGAACAGGCTGCTGGTCGATGCCACCCTCCGCAACCGGGAAGGACGCCTGAAAGTCGGAGCCGACATACGCAACCTCGTGGATAAAAACAGGCCGCTCACCATCGGCGGGACCATGGACGCGGTGCAGCTGGACCTCGGCGCGCTCAGCGGAATAGACGCACTCGGGCCAGTGTCGATGAAAACCGCGCTCAGCGGCGTCATAGACGGCAAAGAAGGGCTGAGCGTCGAGCTGGACTCGCTGAGTATCGGCAGTCTGAGCGCCCTCGGCTACACTTATACGGACATTCTCGCCAGCGGGCGCTATGAGAACGACGCTTTCGACGGGCGCGTGGTCTGCAACGACCCCAACCTGAATTTCCTCTTCCAGGGCCTTTTCTCCTTCTCCTCCAGGACGAAGAATTCCGCCTACCGCTTCTTCGCAGAGCTCGGATATGCGGACCTGCAGGCGCTCAACATTGACAAGCGCGGCACCTCCAAGGTATCCCTCACTGCAAGCGCGGACATGGTCCGTACCGGCGGCGGCGAATACGTCGGCCATGTGCGGCTGAACGACATAGAACTGGAGAACGCCGCCGGAGTACACCGTATCGGGGACATAACGCTCGGGGGTAACAGCGGCACGGACGAACAGAGGATAAAACTCTCTTCCAGCTTCGCCAACGGCACATTCGTGGGTTCGCGTCCGGTTATAGACATGGTCAAAGACCTGAGGCATCTGGCTGTACTGGAGCCCCTGCCGGCTCTTGCAAAGACTGAAATACAGCCCTGGGAAGGTGCGTCCTACGACGTCAGCCTAAGCCTTGGGGACACCCGTGAACTGCTCGCATTCATCGCCCCGGGGGTCTATGTCGCTGACAGCACGGCCCTCAGACTGAGCGTCCGCGGAAACGGCCTTCTGGACGCGAGCCTAAGATCCCAGCGCATCGCCCTCCGGGACAAATACCTCAAGGACCTGAAGGTCAGCATCGACAATGAGAACGGGAATCTCGCCGGAAGGATTACCACTTCCTCCCTGAAAGCCGGCGGAATCGAGTTCCTCAATGCAGCCGCCACCCTTTTCGCAGGGGACAACCACATAGGCCTGGGTCTGGACTACGACAACGAAACGGACGAGGACAACAGGGGTGAATTCTACCTCGGAGGGGATTTCCTCCGCAAAGACGACGGACAGCTCAGGATAACCGCCCAGGTACTTCCGTCCAATATATATTATAATGACAATGCCTGGAGCATGCACTCCGGCGACATAGTCATAGAAGGGAAAGACATAAGCGTCGATAATCTCGCGGTTGACTCCGAGGAGGAAAGCATACTCGTGAGCGGAGGCTTCTCTCCCGCCAGGAGCGACACCCTGACAGTGAGGCTCAACAATTTCGACCTGTCGGTGGCGAACTACGCCCTCGGAACGGACTACGGCATCAGCGGCATTGCGACCGGCAACGCCCTGATTATCTCGCCCTCCGAGAAGATGCCCGGAATTCTCGCCGGAATAACCTGCGAGAATGCTTCTTTCGGCTCCAGGCCGCTGGGAACCCTGAATCTCGCGAGCGTATGGAACCGCGACAGCGAAGCATTCGACTTGTTCGTACGCAGTGAAAAAGACGGTTTCCGCAACATAGACATAGGCGGCTACATCAAGCCTTCCACAAAATCCATCCACGCTCTCGCAAACCTGTCCGGAGTGGATCTGGGCCATGCCACGCCCTTCCTGAACACTGTCTTCAGCGAGCTCGAGGGCTCGGTCAACGGACTCATCCGGGTGGACGGCAACCTCGACAAGATACATATCTCAAGCGAAGGGCTGCATCTTTCGGACGGCCTGATGAAACTGGACTTCACGAAGGTTCCCTATCACGTAAACGGCAATCTCAGTCTCACGGAAGAAGCGCTCAGTTTCGACGACGTCAAGCTTGACGACGGCAACGGCGGCAGCGGCAGCGTCAACGGCAGCGTACTGTGGAACCGTTTCACAGACATAGGCCTTGATACCCACGTGGACTTCAACAACATGAAGGTGCTCGCGATTTCTCCCGAAGAGAAGGATATCCTCTACGGCAACGCCAACGCCAGCGGCCACGTGGACATAAGCGGAACGCTGTCGAAACTGGAACTCAAGGTCGATGCCGCCACCCGCGGCAACGGCGACGTGCATATTCCGCTGAGTTCCTATGACTCAGCACGCAACAGCGGCCTCCTGAGTTTCAAGGAGCCGAAAGTGGAAAAAAGGGTGGATGTCTATGACCTCATGATGGGAACATCCGGCAAGAAGAAATCCAGCAGTTCATCTCTGGGAATAAACCTCAAACTGCAGGTAAGCCCCTCCATCAACGCCTTCATCGAACTCAGCGGATCCACGGCCTCGGCCATTACCGGCAACGGCTCCGGCAACATAGACATAGACTTCCGCAACAGCAAACTGCTTCTGGGCGGCGACTATACCCTCACATCGGGCGGCTTCAACTTCTCCGCGATGAATCTCGTGGCACGCAAATTCACTCTGCGCGAAGGTTCTTCCGTGCGTTTCGCCGGGGAGGTCATGGACACTGAACTTAATATAGACGGCATCTATACCACCAAGGCATCCCTGTCAACCCTTCTTGCGGACACGACCGCGACGTCCCGCCGCACCGTGAACTGCGGCATCAAGATAACCGACAAAATGCGGAACCCGAGCATCGGCCTGTCCATCGAGGTGCCCGACCTCGACCCGGCCACGCAGGCCATGGTTGAAAGCGCCCTGAACACCGAGGACAAGATGCAGAAGCAGTTCCTTTCCATACTGGTCGCGAACTCCTTCCTCCCTTCCGAAGAGTCCGGAATCGTGTCCTCGAACTCCAACCTGCTGATGTCCAACTTCTCGGCCATAATGTCCGGACAGCTGAGCAATATCTTCCAGAAACTGAACATTCCGCTGGACCTTGGATTCAACTACGAACCCACGGACCACGGGAACGACCTCTTCGACGTGGCCATATCCACGCAGCTGTTCAACAACAGGGTGGTCGTCAACGGCTCGATAGGCAGCAAGAAATACGGAACCAACGGGGACGTGGCCGGCGACCTGGACATAGGTATCAAACTCAACCGCCAGGGCTCGCTGCGGCTCAACCTCTTCTCGCACTCCGCAGACCAGTACACTTCCTACCTGGACAACAGCCAGCGGAACGGAATCGGCCTTGCATGGCAGAGGGAATTCAACACGTTCGGGGAGTTCTTCACCACCATGTTCATGTCCCGCGCAAAGCGGCTGGAATACTTCAGCAGCAAGCTTGAAGAGAGCCGGCGCACAGTTCAGATTGATTCCACCGGAAAAGCAATAGTAAATGAAAAATAGCACTCTCTATCTGATACCCGCGCCTCTGGGTGACGGTCCCCTGGAGACGGTGATTCCCTCCGGAGTAAGGGAAATAATGCTCTCTCTGAGGACTTTCGTCGTGGAAGAAGCCAGGACTGCGAGGCGCTATCTTTCCGAGGCGGGACTAAGGGGACATATCCAGGAACTGAAGATCCGGGAACTCAACGAGCACAGCACTCCTCAGGAGGTCGAGGCCCTGCTGGAGCTATTCAGGGACGGCTCGGACGTGGGATTGATTTCCGAGGCCGGACTTCCCGCAGTTGCGGATCCGGGAGCCCAGCTTGTCGATCTCTGCCACAGGCACGGGATAAAGGTGGTGCCGCTGACTGGGCCGTCCTCGCTGATGCTAGCGCTGATGGCTTCGGGGCTGAACGGCCAGTGCTTTACCTTCAGGGGATATCTTCCTGTAAAGCCGGCGGAGCGGCGTGCAGCTATCCAGAAAGCGGAGAAACGCTCGTCGGCAGCCGGCGAAACGCAGATTTTCATAGAAACTCCCTACCGCAGCGACGCTCTTCTGGCGGACCTGACCTCCACCCTCTCACCTTCCACCAGGCTCACAGTCGCGACAAACCTGACCTGCGCCGACGAATCGGTGCACACGCTTGCTGTTTCAGAATGGAAAAAAGTTCAGGTCTCAATCGGCAAGAAGCCGACTGTATTCCTCTTTCTCGCCAAATAGTTCCAGGGCGCGGCTGACTGTCTCGTCCACCTCCAGATAATAATAGTAGAAAGCGGCCTGCCCGAGCTTGGAATAACGGGCGGTCAGTGCGCGCAGCTGCGGTTCAAGATAGGGCAGAGTCTCGGTCCACTCCGCAGCTGAAGCCTTGATTCCATGCTTCCGTTCGGCCCAGGAACGGAATTCACGCGACAAATCGACACTCGCGAGGAAGGCGTCCATCGCAGGATAAGTGTCTATGCCGCGCAGCCTGTCGCCATAGCGGTCCATCATCTCTGACGCGAATCTCATCTGCGCCGCCTTGCGGTTCAGCGCGAGATAATACGGCGTGGCGCGGGTCGTGTCCATGGGGACATAGACATCCGGCATGATTCCGCCGCCGCCATAGACCTTGCGGCCGCGGGAGGTGCGGTGCACGTCGGTCGTGTCCACGTGGACGCTGTCCGCATAGAAGACTTCGCCGCTGCGATAGCGGTTATAGATGTCGTAGGCGTAGTTGTCGTAGGGCTTCTGGATACAACGGCCGGAAGGCGTGTAGAAGCGGGCCACGGTGAGGCGGATTCCGGAACCGTCGCTGAAATTCACCGGCTCCTGGACGAGCCCCTTGCCGAAGGAACGGCGGCCCACTATCACTCCCCGGTCGTTGTCCTGGATGGCTCCGGCGAAGATTTCAGATGAGGATGCGGACTGCTCGCTTATCAAAACCACCAGCGGAAGTTCCTGGAGGCTGCCCCTGCCGTCAGCGAGATAGTCCTCGCGGGGGCGCCTGCGACCTTCCATATAGACGATAGTGTCTCCTTTGGAGAGAAACTCGTCCGCAAGCAGGAAAGCCTGGTCGAAATATCCGCCGTTGTTGTCCCTCAAGTCGAGCACCAGGCCCTTCATCCCCTTGAGTCTGAGACAGGCGGCGATGAATTCGCGATAAGTCGTACGGGAGAATTTCTGCAGGCGTATATAGCCGATGGAATCGCGTACAAGGAATGCGGCGTCTATGCTGTAAAGCGGAATTTTTCCGCGCGTAATCTCGAAGGGGATGGTCTCTGCGCTGCGCATCACCGTCACAGTGACTTTGGTTCCTGAGGGGCCCTTCATCCGGCGCACCATACTGTCCTGAGGAAATTTCACTCCCGCAATCACCTCGTCGTCCACCTTGAGCAGCCTGTCCCCGGGCAGCAGTCCGGCCTTTTCCGAGGGGCCACCGGAAATAACTTCCAGCACGATTGCCGTATCGTTGGGCACATTGAACTGAATTCCTATACCCTCGAAGTCGCCGGAAAGTTCGCTGTCCGATTCTTCCTTTTCCACCGGAGGGAGATATATCGAATGCGGGTCCAGGGCCGACAGGGCTGCGGATACTGCAGCGTCGGTCACCGCCCTTTCGTCAACTGTATCGACATAATTCTTCTCGACTTCGCTGAGTATGAGGTTCAGCTTGCGCCAGTCTTCGTACTTTGCGCGGCGGACGGCCTTGTCGCCCTGATACTTTATGACGACAAGCGTCAGGATGACTCCGAGAATCACCCCGAGAAAAATCTGTATAAACTGAAAGAGCCGCTTATTCATCCGTATCCACCCTTTCCACTTCAATTCCGGCCCTGCGGAGCAGGTCTATTCCGTCGGTAAGGCGGTACTCGTCGCGATAGACAACCCGCTTTATTCCTGCCTGGATTATCAGTTTCGAGCATTCCACGCAGGGAGATGCTGTCACATAGAGCGTCGCGCCCTGGCTGCTGTTGCCGCTTTTCGCGACTTTGGTGATGGCGTTCGCCTCGGCATGCAGGACGTAGGGTTTGGTCACTCCGTCCTCATCCTCGCAGATATTTTCAAAGCCAGAAGGAGTGCCGTTGTAACCGTCCGAAATAATCATCCGGTCCTTCACCAGCAGCGCCCCCACTCTCCGCCTCTTGCAGTACGAATTGTGGGACCATACCTCGGCCATCTCCAGGTAGCTCTTGTCGAATTTTTCCATCAATAATATCAGTTACGCTGGTAAAGATAACGTTTGATGCTGCGCTTGGGAGTACGTTCGAAATCTTCGGGCATGAACTCCATCTTCTTGATTCGGGCGTAATTGGGGAGCTGGCTGTTGATTTCGGGCAGGGCCTCCAGCAGCCTCTTTTCGAGCGCGGCGCGGTCCAGCCCGTCGATATCTGCCTGACGGTAGTCGGGATAGACCAGTGCAGTGAGTCCGCCGTTGTCTTCGATTACCAGCGACTCCACCACATAGTTGAAGTTGTTAATTACGGCCTCCAGCTCCTCAGGATAGATATTCTGCCCTGAAGGGCCCAGAATCATGCATTTTGAACGGCCGCGGAGGAACAGGTAGCCGTCTTCGTCGATAATGCCCATATCTCCGGTGCGGAACCAGCCGTCCCCGGTGAAACTCTCGCGGGTGGCCTGCTCGTTCTTGTAATATCCCAAGCAGACATTGGGGCCATAGACCTGAAGCTCTCCCGGGATGCGCCTGGGGTCTTCGCTGTCCACCCTCATCTGCATGTTCATGGCGACCCGGCCGGCTGAACCGACTTTCACCTTGTCCCAGTGCGCATAGCTGATAATCGGAGCGCATTCGGTCATGCCGTAGCCCACGGTGTAGTGGAATCCGATACGGTGCAGGAATTTCTCGACCTCGGGATTGAAGGGGGCGCCGCCAAGGATGACTTCCTCGAACTGTCCGCCGAAGGAGCTGGTGAGTTCGGTGAGGAATTTCTTGCGTATCATCTGGTCGATGACGGGAATTCCCATGATGAGCTTGTTGCGGTCGATAAGCGGCTTGAGTTTGGATTTATAGACCTTCTCCATTATGAGCGGCACTGCGATGATAATGTCCGGATGGATGTCCGAGAAGGCCTGCATTATTATTTTCGGGCTCGGCACACGGGTCAGGAAGTGGACATGCATGCCGATGGACATCTCGAAGATGAACTCGAACATCATTCCGAACATGTGGGCCGAAGGGAGCATTGACACACAGTTCATCCCGGCGCGCAGCTGCGGCTCGGCGTCTTCGTGGGCGAACTGAATGTTGGAAAACAGTGCGCGATAAGGAATCATTACGCCTTTGGAGAAGCCGGAAGTACCTGAGGTATAGTTGATTATGGCCAACTCATCAGCGGAATCAACGTAATAATCCAGGTTTTCTGGGCCGAAGTTGTCCGGATAACGCTTTCCGAAGGACTCGTTCAGGTGCTCACGGATGTCCAGCAGCTCAGGTTCCCTGGTGTAGAGGAACTTGAAAGTGTTGATCTGGACGATCACGTACAGTTCCGGCATGGCGTCCGGGCTTATGCTCTCCCAGATGATGTCATCCACGAACAGGACCTTGGCGTCCGAATGGTTCACCAGGAAGTGTATATTGCTGGCTTTGAATTCATGCAGAATCGGCACGGCTACGGCACCGTAGGTGGTGGCCGCCATGAAGCATACGCCCCAGTTGGCCTGATTGCGGGAGCAGATTGCAACCTTGTCGCCTTTTTTAAGGCCGCACTGCTCGAAAGCGATGTGCAGTTTGGCAATCCGCTGTGCCACGTCCCTGTAGAAAAGGGTAACGCCCTGGTAATTGGACAGGGCGGGGAGGTCCCAATTCTCGCGGAAACTGTGCTCCAGCAACTTGTTTACAGATTTGAATTCCATATATGGTTCAGTGTTTTAGTCTTCTTAAAGCTTCAGGCTCCGGGTTTTTCCGTCCAGGCACTCCCCTTCGACGGAGTTCTTGTCCACGGCTTTGAGCTTTGCGTCGGGACTGAACATCTTAGCTCCGTCCTCGGTGGTGAGAGGCTCTCCGCCGTTGAAAGGATAGACGAGGGTGCGCAGCGAAGTACGGACTACCCAGTATGTCTTCCCGCCTACGGCTATAGTCTCGGGCAGATGCTTCACGGTCTCCGGCGGCTTGATGCCTTTCCAGCCTGCGGCCCTGTGGCCCTTGAGGTTATATAGTTCTATGCTGTTGTCCTTGTGCAGAATCAGTGCGTTATAGTTCCTGGCTCCCGAGAAATCATAGACTCCCGGACCCAGCAGGACCTCTTTCCCGAGTTCCACGGGAAAACCGGCGACAAATCGGCCGAGACGGTCTATGAGATAGAGTTTGGTGCCGGCAGCGAAAAGATACTGAAGTTTTCCGTTGTTGAAGTAGTCAATGGCTTCGACATAGCCGCAAAGGGGCGCCTTGAAGGGGATTCCCCACTGTCCTTTGCCATTTTCATCATTGAGGCAGAGCGACATGGCGGAGTTCTGATAGAAGGTGTTGATCTTCCCGGTGGCGCTGTTCTTAACTTTGAACGGTCCTTTGGGAACTTCCACGAGCGTATCCAGAGGAGCGGACATCAGAACTTCCCTCGCGGCACCCTTGAGCACATTGCGGTCCGCTTCGATAGAGAGGGATGCCGCATCCGTGCCAATCAGCACCGGGACGTAGGCGGAGCCGTCCGCCCATGCGCCGAATTCCCTGGCAAGGCGGGCTGAAAACACTTTCTGCTCAGTACCGGGAGCATCAGTCAGGGAGGCATAGACAACTACGCCCTGGGGCAGCTGGACAGAATTGTCCTGGAAACGGGAACGGAGGGTATAGGACAGTATCTCACCATTGCTGAATGCGCCCACAGCTTCTTCCGAGCCGATTACGCTCCAACGGCCTTTCAGCTGGACGCAGCAGGATTCGTCGGGGACGCTGAAACGGGAGCCGAACACGGCGCTGACATATCCGGCGCAGTAGAACGGGGCTACTTTCCTCGGCATATCCTTGGAGACCTTCAGGAGAATGACTTCTTCCATTTTTCCGGAAATGGAAACCGCAGCCTTGGCAACCTCGATGGGACGCAGGTCGGCAATCCAGGAAGCGGGAGTTATCCCGGAAGCATCCCTGGCCTTTGCGGCCCTGTCGTAGGCGCCCAGCATTCCCCTGGCATCCAGATACTCACGGTAGGCAGCGATATACTTTTCGCAGGAAGCAAGAGGAAGGGCGGTGAAAGACGCAGTATTGAAGGGAAGCACATCGGGGACTGTCACCTCTCCCTGAACGCACGGAGCCACGCTGTTGACGAAGTATGACTTGTCGTCCGGACTGGATGAGGAACCCTTTAGGACAATCTCCTTGCCGGAAACCGCTTCGATCCTGAGTGCTGTCCAGTCTGCGAAGCTTTTCAGGAAGGAGGTATTCTGCCGCATGGTTGCGGAGCCGAAGACCTGAAGCAGTTTCGCGGTGCTCTGATGGCTCAGGTAAAGGGCACAGCCGTCGGAGCCGCGGATAAGGCTGCCGAGAGTGCCGGAATTAAGTATGGACATTCCCGCCTCCATGTGACGCACGGAGGAGGAAATCAGAGTCTCGGAAGTGGAGGCGAGAAGTATGCCTTCGGCAGGGACGAAGCGGGATTTCAGCCCTGAAGCAGCGGCATCGACCTGCGCACGCGCAATTTCGAGGGAATCCGCACGCAGCATTTCCATGGCTATCAGAGGGACCAGGGAACCGCTGTTGTGAAGGGAAACTGCAGCGCGGGGCTTTCCGGCTGTCCTGAGGAAACTGACGGCGGCCGAACCGGCGAAAGAACGCAGCAGGCCGGTAGTATCAGCCACTACTTCTGCGCTTCGGGGCGTTCCGTCAAGTACTATGAATGCGACCGCATCTGAAGGGACTGCTCTCACTATCGTGGAGCGCATGGCTCCGGAGCTGTGGCCTTTGTCGCCGGAGCCCGGATACAGGGCCTTCATAAAAAAGACTATGCCCCCTACCATTACCAGAAGCGCCGTGACTGCGATAATGATTTCTTTGCGGTTCATCCTTAGTACAATACATTCTTTACAACTTACAAAGTTATAAAAAAAATATGAATATGTTCCTTAATGCTTATACGGGGGTACGGTTCCGCTGTCGATAAGGCCTCTGAGAGTGTCGAAGATGGCTGCGGAGGAGGTCGGAAAAGCGGCTTTTATATCCCCGAGGGTATAGACCCCGCCGCGGCTTTCAATGAAGCTTTGCAACTCGCCTGCGCTGTCTTTTTCCCTTCGGGCGCGCTCGCGGCAGAGATCGCAGCAGCCGCAGTCTGCGGCGGGCTCTTCTCCGAAGTAGCGCAGCAGTATCGACGCGCGGCAGCCTTCTTCGGCCGCTACATACTCCTTCATTGCTTCCACCCTGTCAGAATAGGCCCCCTTCAAAAGGGCGTAACGCTTAGGAGAGAGCTGGAGATTGCCGGGATAGAGCCGGTTGTGGGCTATGAAAAGGACATTGGCCTTCGCCTGCGGGATATAGCGGATTATATGATTGACACTCAGCGTATAAAGCATTTCCCGGAGCATGGGGACGGTCACCCCGGTCTGGGCTGCAATCTGCTCCTCGTCTATGGCCGAAGGGAAGGAGAAGATCCCCTCATAACGCCTCATCAGTATTTCCAGCAGGGGCACCATCGCGGGGGACGGCAGGTCTATCGAATAAAGGGCGCCGCGATCTACCTCGAACTTGACCTTGGTCTGCACGTCGAGGTCCTCCGCAAGGGTCCAGTGTCCCTCCCTCTCGATGTATTTAATCGCATAATAGACCTCCGGGGAGAAGAGGGAGAACTTCCTGCAGAACTCCTGAAGGTCGAATTTCAGCTGGCGGCCCATGCCCTCTTCGTATGGAATCCCGTAAAAGACGTGAACCTTGTGATATATGTCCTCGATGTATTCAAGTGAGGGAAATGAAACTCTCTGAATCTGCCGAAGCCGGTCGATGTCGGAATTGTTCCAAAGCAGAACCGCATACGAGGGCTTGCCGTCACGGCCACCCCGCCCGGCCTCCTGGAAATAAGCCTCGGGGCTGTCCGGCAGGTCGTAATGGACCACGAAACGCACGTCGGGCTTGTCTATACCCATTCCGAAGGCGTTGGTCGCCACCATGACCTGCACCCCGCCGCTCTTCCAAAGGTTCTGCCGTTCGCTCCTCAGGTCCGCGGTCAGGCCGGCGTGATAGAAGGTGGCGCTGATGCCCTGGGACTCGAGCATCCGTGCGAGTTCTTCCGTCATCCTGCGGTTGCGGACATAGACAATTCCGCTCCCGCTGACTCCGCGGCACACGGCGAGTATCTGACCGTTTTTGTCCTCGCAGCGCCGCACTATGTAGCTCAGGTTCTCACGTGAAAAACCGCCGCAGATTATATTGGGAGCCTTGAATTTCAGATTCTCCATTATGTCGTCGGCGACTCTCGGAGTGGCCGTTGCTGTGAGGGCGAGGACAGGGGCATCCGTAAACTCCCTTATCTGGGCGATTTCCAGATAGTTGGGACGGAAGTCATAGCCCCATTGGGAGATGCAGTGGGCCTCATCCACTACGATGAAACTCACATTCATCACACTGAGATATTTCCGGAAAAGGAAGGTGGAGAGTCTCTCCGGGGAAAGGTAGAGGAATTTAAAACCTCCGTAGGCGGCGTTGTTAAGGGCGAGATCCACTTCATGCGGGGTCATCCCGGCATGGACCGCAATGGCCAGGATACCTCTGGAGGCCAGATTCTGGACCTGGTCCTTCATAAGGGAAATCAGCGGAGTCACCACAAGGCACAGTCCTTCTTTCATCAGGGCCGGCACCTGGAAGCATATGGACTTGCCGCCTCCGGTCGGAAGAATCGCAAGCGTATCCCTCCCCTGGAGGGCTGAGTCTATGATTTCAAGCTGTCTGGGGCGGAAACTCTCATAGCCCCAGTACTTTTTCAGAATTTCCCCCGGGGTCGTGTCCATTGGAACGCCTACAGCTTGCCGCCGAAGGCGAGGTCGCCGGCATCGCCGAGACCGGGGACTATGTAACTGTGGCTGGTGAGTTCGTCGTCAATAGCAGCTACCCAGAGTGTCGTGTTCTCGGGAAGCTTCTTCTGGAGATACTCCACAGCGTAGCGGCTCGCTATCGGACAGACGAAATGCGAATAGGCGGGAGCGCCGCCTTCCTCTACAAGTTTGTTGTAGGCAATCTCTATGGACGCTCCGGTGGCGAGCATTGTGTCCGCCAGTATCAGGGTCTTGCCCTCTATCTCCGGGCAGGTGCAATAATCCACCTTGATCTGGAAGTAATTGCCCTTCCCGAATTTTCTGAACGCGGCCACGAAAGCGGTTTCCGCATGGTCGAAGAAATAGTGGAGGCCCTTGTGCAGAGGCAGGCCTGCCCTGAGTATAGTCGCAATCACAAGGCGGGTGTCAGCGGTGGCGACACTGGCGATTCCCAGCGGCGTCGTAACCTCCTTGACGCTGTAGTCCAGCGTTTTGGAAATCTCGTAAGCGAAAATCTCGCCCACACGCTCAAGGTTGGTACGGAACCTCAGGCTGTCTTTCTGGATGACGGAATCCCTCATTTCGGCAATGAAGGTGTTCAGAACGGAGTTCCCCTCCGCGAGATTGATAACGTTCATACGACTTCGAATATATATTCGAAAGGCAAATATAGCAATTAACTATTGTTCCACAAAATCTTTGGCGCGGGTAAGTGTGTCTATCGATCCGCTCTGACCTTTCTCGAGAGTATAATAGATTTTTATGAATGCCGCGTCCCGAAGGAAATCCACGTGGCCGATTTCAAGTTTTTCGACCTTCACGCCAACCCGTTTCTCGAGATCCTCGATGAGTTCCTGACGCTTTTCGGGCACTATCAGGTCTATACGGTCGTAGAGAATGAGTTTCGCTGAAGTATGGCGGAGCAGCTTTTCGCTTTCGAGAAGCCAGATCAGACCGATCACCAGGGCATTCGAAAGGGCCATTATGGACACGGAACCGGACGCCAGTTCATAGTGCGGCGATGCGGTGGCGGCACCTACAAGTTTATAGACAGGGGCGAGACCGTTCATCGCAGCAAGGGCGATAATTACGAAAAGATAGGTCATTTCGCGTATGGGCACGGTCTCGGTGCGGTAGCGTATGACTCCGAAAATCGCGAACAGGCCCAGCGTCAGCCCCACTCCGACTTCCACGTTTCCCATGATGTAAAGGAGCATCAGCATGGCGGAAGAGAAGAGCATGAAGGTAAAATAATAGTCCCTGCGGCGGCTCTTGCGGTAATAGAAGAACTGGACTATTATCCAGCACACCAGAAGGTTCATGAAGAACCTGATGCACAGTTCCGAGATGGACTGGGCGGTTGTCATCATCGCGTCGGTGATTGTCTGGACGTCGAGGAGATTCTCATCGGCGATATTGTACTCGCCGAAGTCTTGCATTGTGATCATATTATCGTGATTTTTTTATTTATCAGCTTTTCTATCCGGCGGACCTTGAGTTTGAAGCGACCGCTTCGGGCGGCAGGATCCGTGAGAGTTTCCGCAATACAGTACTTGCTTACCCGCATCGGCTTGACACGGTTTTTAAGAAGGATTCCCTTCATCTGGCTCCGGCAGTGCCCGTCCTGCTTCAGTTCTATTATGACGGCATCCTCCAGGGATGCTTTCTTCCCAGTGCGGAAGTTGCTGAAAAACAGGGCCGTGTCTATTGTTACGCGCTCTGTCATCGCGGGATTCACCAGGGTGATGCGGCTGAAGCGGGTGGACAGCACGGGGGAGAGCATTCCGGCGGTGAAGCAGGAGTGTTTCTCGAGATATGCAGTCGCGGCGGGGTCCGACGCGAAACCGGTCAGTTCTTCCGCCGGAATTGGCGTGCGCTTTTTCTTTGTCCTGCCGGTATTGTGCTTGCGTTTGATTTCAAGGAAAGTGTCGCCGGAATTCACATAGACCCTGGTGCGGATTTTCTGGCGCGTCAGGTGGCGGTTGCGATGGTCCTGGAACATTCTGAGTTCCGCCGTGTCGAAATAGACAGAATTATACGCGCTCATCTTGACGCCATCGACCTCCAGCGCGCGGTATCCGGCAGCCCGGGCATCATTCAGAATGTCTGTGAGTGTCTCCTCCGTGGTAATGTATTTCGAGTCTATGCGGTTCATCAGCCTGACTCCGTCCATCTCCCCGAGGGCAATGGGCGGAATCGGCTCCAGTGCATGCAGGATGGCGTTATTCTCCTGCTGCGGCATCTTCTGCTATGTATTCGAATATCTTTGTGGAGATGAGCCGGCCCTTCGGATCATAGGTGTACTGGGTCTTCTTCTTGCCGAAAGCGTTATATTCGAATTTCTTATAGTTCACCAGTTTGTTGCGCTCGTCATAGACCAGTTCGCGGAACAGTTTTCCGTTTTCTCCCCATTCATAGCGCTTGCGCCACTTCTGCTTCCCGTAGCTGTCATATTCGATTTCTTCGATTTTTTTGCCTTCAGCTGAGAAGGTGGTCAGGTGGTCCAGGGTCTTTGCAGTTGCATTGGCATTGGTATTCCACTCCTTTACGATGAGGTTCTTTTTGCTGAGTTGGGGCTGATTTGCTTCCTGCGCGCCTGAATGCCACGCAATTACAGCAAATAAGATTAAAAAGAAAATTTTTTTCATAGTACGGTCCCGTCTTTCGACACCCGGCAAATATATAAAAAAAAACCGGGCCGCGGTCAAACAAACAACAACCGTACCAATAATTCTATTGCGGGCCTATGATTTTCCAGTGCTTCTGCCCGGCGCATGCTTCTGCACCTCATCCCCGTACTCTCCCCTTGCGGCCTCCAATTCCAGAACCTGCTTTCTAAGGAGTTCATTTGACTGCATAAGGCTTTCGACGGTCTGCTTCTGAGCATCGCACAGAAGCTTCAGATAATCAATCTCCTTGCGCATCTGCATTATGGTATCCTCATAACGGTTTACGAGGGTCTGCTTCTGCTTCTGGAACAATTCCCTGGCTTCGCCGAGTTCACGCGCGGGCTCCGGATTGGGCTCATAACCAAGGACAAGCTCTTCCGTGGAGACATTTCCCATCCTGGCAATCTCCTCGATATGTGGACTGAAATAATTGACGCTCCCCCTTTCCAGCTTCGCATAACTCTGCCTTGTCATACCCAGGGACTCCGCCATCTGAATCATCGTAAGTCCCAGTTTCAAACGAATGCTCTTGATATTGTCCGATACTGTTGCCTTGTCCATAAGCCTTCTTACTTATGCGGCAAAAGTATGCAAACCCCAGCTAAAATCGGGCACACAAAAACATTACATTGTCAACAACAACTTAACAATTCTCAAAATTCTTCAAATTTTCTGCCTCATTTTGGGGGTCCGCCCCCTCATTGAATGGAATGCTACGCAAAAAGAACAGGCGGCTGCCTGCTGGACAAGGAGCGAAGCGACACAGGGGTGTTTGAGGGGGTACGCCCCCTCATTGAATGGAATGCTACGCAAAAGAGGATGACTAAAAAGTCTTAGGACTTGGAGGTCATCTTCTTTTTTGTGTCTTTCCGCCTCCGAGCGCAGGCTGCTCTCCTCCGGAAGCCTTCGCTTCGCTCATCCCTCCCACGGCGCTACGCTTGTGGGCCCCTCCCATTCACGTGGCCATGGGCGGCCACGGGCCCTGGAGGAGACAGCCTGTCGCTTCTTCTGCGGCGGAAGCAAAAAATAAATAGCTATCCTTTTGAAGTTCAATTGGATAGCTATTGCTTTTCTGATAAATAATTACTATCTTGTAGTTGCAAAAAAAGAATAGAAAACTATCAGTATCAAGCAATGGCAAAGGTAGTCTTTAAATCTTACAATCAAAACGATAATCTGCTTTTTCCTCCATGTCTTGGTGACTTTATTGCAGAAAACGACCCTGTGCGTGTCTTGAATGCAATAGTGGACAACCTTGATATCAGCCGTATCGAGGACAGCTATGAAGGAGGAGGCGCCAGCAGCTACAATCCCAGGATGCTGGTGAAAGTCGTTTTCTACGCATACCTGCAGAATGTATACTCAGGGCGCAAGATGGAGCAGTTGCTCAGGCGTGACGTGAACTTCATGTGGCTCAGCGGCATGCAGCATCCCGACTTCAACACCATCAACCTGTTCCGCAAGAACCGTCTCGCCGATGTCGTTGATGATATCTTCACCCAGGTGGTACAGATGCTGGTGGACGGCAAGTTCGTATCCCTTGACGTTCAATATATTGACGGCACCAAGATAGAAGCTTCCGCCAACAAATACACCTTCGTATGGAAAAAGGCCACCAAGACCAATCAGGATAAGCTTGACAAGAAGGTGAAGGCTGTCCTTGTGGAAGCAGAGCGGGAACTGAACCTGGAACTTTGCGAGCCTTCGGAAGAAGTGATGACATCCGAGGAAATCAAGACGCGCACCGACAGGATCATTGCAGAGATGGACGAGAAAGGCATCTGCGACAAGCGCTTACGCAAAGCCGTGAATGAGGTCCGCGAAGAACATGCCCCAAAAATGAAGGAGTACGAAGACAAGCTCGAAACGCTTGGAGACAGGAACAGTTACAGCAAGACGGACCCCGACGCATCGTTCATGCGCATGAAGGAGGATGCAATGAACAATGGACAGACGAAACCTGGTTACAACATCCAGATATCTACCGAGAATCAGTTCATCACTCACTACTCGACCTCCTGGAGGCCTACAGACTGGGGCACCTTCATCAACCACATGGACACCTTCAAGGAGAGGTATGGAAGGCAGAGCAAAGAAGTGGCTGCCGACTCGGGATATGGAAGTGAAGAAAACTATGAGTATCTGGATATCAATGAGATAGATGGTTATGTCAAGTATAACATGTTCCATACTGAACTGAAAAGGAAAACCATCAAGAATCCCTTTCTTCCGGAACATCTCTATTACAACGAACAAGACGACTACTTTGTTTGTCCTATGGGGCAACATATGACGTATGTTGGCGACCGGCAAAGAGTCTCCGACTTAGGATATGTTAGTCATACAAAGTTATACCAAGCTCAAAACTGTGAAGGCTGTCCACTGCGAGGACTTTGCTTCAAAGGGAAAGGCAACAGGGTTATTGACGTAAACGTCAAGAGTCGTCTGTATCGGGATAAAGCCAAGGAAATGTTGACGAGCGAGCGCGGACTATATCATCGAAGCATGCGACCTGTTGAGCCGGAGGCTGTCTTCGGACAGATCAAATACGACAGTGGCTTCAAGCGCTTCCATTATCGCGGCAACCGGCTCGTCAGAGCCGAGTTTGCAACGCTTGCCATTGCACACAACATAAAGAAAATGGCCGCCAGAATGTGCGCGGAACGCAATCGGCAGGCGGCAGTCGCCCCACGGAAGGCGTGTCCACCCTCGGACACGTTAGAGGGAGGGGCCCGACGGATGCAAGTTATCGCGTAGCGATGACGCCGCAGACGTTGGGAGGGATGAAGTGAGCGAAGCGAACGGAAACTTCCGTGGGCGAGCTGCCGATGCCGGCGTTCGCGCACAATAATAGAAGGTGACCAATAATCGCTTATTAGTCACCCTCTTAAATTTTGCCCCAAGAATACGCGGTGGATGTTTACCTTTCGGTGAGGCTCGAGGCGGGGACTTCGCACTAAGCGAATTACCTCATCCGTACCACGTTTTATTATCTCGATGCAAAGGTCGTAATTATTATTAAAACAACAAAAACAAGTTGTACCCCCAAGTGGAATATTTGTTTATTGGGGAAGGTTATATTATGTCACTTGCTTTGTAGATTCATTTCCACAGAGCAGGGAAGTTCAAAATGCGGGAGGAGTTTTCCGGGTGAAACAGCAAGTACTTGAAATCCTGAGCTTTGAGACGAAAATCCGTACTATCGCACACCTGAATCATCCGGCATCTCAGCTGTTCGCCGGTTGCAATGCCCTCCCGTTGCGAAAGATAGTTCATATCCGGTTCGCTTCTGGAGCGCAGAAACATGGCATCATAGAAATCCCGGCCTTTTCCGCGGTGGAGAATGGTGGAAAGTTTCATTGCATACAGCGTAGCGTCTGAAGGTGAGGGTATCCTGAAATAGAATCCGTCTCTGTTCACAGTGAACATCTCTCGCTGATAATCCACTCCCTGGTCCTGTGCCTCAATCTTCAACACAAACTTCTTTTCCCGGTAAGGGGACAATCCAAGGTCATAAAGCAGCTGCGGGAACTGAATGGTCCTGCGGAAAGCCGTCAGGGCATCACTCTCCTTTTCCTTGGCGACAGCAGGAAGACCGTTCCGCCTTAGAAAGCGGACGACATCATCGGTCAG
>JAFYEM010000009.1 GCA_017544265.1 Bacteroidales bacterium
CTCGCAGGCAGTACCCAGACCGCCGGCGATATGAGGAGGGAATTCCCAGCCGAACATCAGTACTCTCATTTTGCGTCCTCCTTATATTTGTTGATAAGATAGTTAATGTTCAGAAGGGCGGCGGTTGTGACGGCCGAGGAAATCACAGCGTGCGGCTCGTGAGGCGGGTCTCCGTCATAAAGTTCGGAGAATGCGCCCACTCCGTGCTTGGAAAGGTCCTCATAGAAGCCTTCGGTCAGCCACTCGGCTCTCTTTATGAAGGCTTTGCCCAGCATGGAGAAGGAGACATAGCAGTACTGCGCAAGCAGGTGCGGGAAGGCGCAGCCATTGTAGTACGCAAGGTCGCGCTCCGTCTGGGTGCCCTCATAGACTCCCTTGTAACGGGAATCGCGGGGTGAGAGGGAACGGATGCCGCGGCTGGTGAGAAGTTCCCCGCGGATTATGTTCATTACGGAGACTATGACCTCGTCGTCAACGGCCTTGTAATCCAGTGAAATGGCCCAGAGCTGGTTCGGGCGAACCGAAAGGTCCTGTCCGGAAGGGCCGACCACGTCTGCGAGATAGCCTGCCTGAGGATTCCAGAACATAGGCTGGAAGTTCTGGAGCACCAGTTCACGCACCGGAGTCCAGCTGGAAACGAATTCGCTGCGCTTCGGACCGTATTTCTTTTCCATGTCTATGGCCATGCAGAGGGCATTGTACCAGAGGGCGTTGGTCTCCACCTGATAGCCTGCGCGCTCAGTCACGGCGCGGCCGTCCACATAGGTATTCATCCATGTCAGAGCGACGCCGTCCATCTGGGCCCACAGCAGCCCGTTCGGCTGCATGGACACTTCGGCGCGGCGGCCGGGGCCGTAGCTTTCGATAATACCTTTGAGCACATTGCCATACTTCTCCCAGGCATGTTTTTCCTCCCCGGTGTAGGCGATGTACTGCTGGAGAGTTACCGCGAGGAACAGCGGAGCCTCGACCTGGGTTGTGCGGCGGTAAAGCCTTTCCTGATTGTCTGCAATAAGGTTGTCAAGTATTTCTTCGAACTCCTTGGGATCGTCCTTGCCGTAGAGCGTGAGACCCGGAAGGGCAAAGAGGGTTTCCCTGAGAAGGCCGGTATAAAGCCATGAGAATCCGGCGGTAATCTGCTTGCGGCCTCCGCGGTTGCGGATAAGAAGGTCCGCCTGGCTCACCAGCTGGTCATGGAAGGAGGTAATTCCGCCTTTCTTTTCCACTATGGAACTGAAGCGGCGCTTCAAGGCGGTCGCATTGACCGGTTCATCCGCGGCTGCAGAGAAAACCACCGATTCACCTTCCCTGAGAGTCACGTCGAACCAGCCGGGGACGTAGAGGTCTTCGCGGCAGTCGAATCCGCGGCGGTACTCATCTGAATAAGTCACGCCTTCATACCATACGGGCTGGCTGCGGAAGACCGCCTTGGAGGTGGAAAGCTGGAGGTTCAGGTCCGGGAAGCCGCGGTACATGTTGAAAGCGACGCCGCCGGGAATCTCGTCATACTCCAGACGGGCCTCGTCGTTCCTGTGGGTCAGATTGTGCATCCTGCGGAACGCGAGGAAGGGCTTCAGGGAAAGGGTCACCGCCCCAGGGGCTTTCTCGAGTTCATAGCGGATAAGGACCTGGTCTTTGTCCGGAGCCAGGACTATGCTCTTGGAAAATACGATAGACCCGATTTTGTACGTGATTTTCGGCACGGGGTCAGCATCGAAGTCCACGATATACTTGTGTCCCCTCGGCTGGTAGATATCTCCCCAGCAATGGATGCCGAGGTTGAATTTCTTGAAATTGAGGGTCAGGCTCTCGTCAAGCGACGAAAGGAGCAGATACTTGTGCCCGCCGAAATTATCCACCGGGACACAGAGCAGGCCGTGATAACGCCTCGTATTGCAGGTTACAATGGAGGTGTTGCAATAGGCACCCGTCTTGTTAGCCAGGATAATTTCCCTGCGGAGGGAATATTCCAGGTTGACGAGTTCTCCTTTGTTGAATTTCAAAAATGCCATATGGTGTCAGTCTACTTTCTTCAAAACCTGTACGGTACGTGCGGGGAGGTAGAGATAGAGCGTATCGCCCAGGCTCTGGTCCCCGTTGGGGGATTTCTCGGGAACGGTCAGGTGCTCTTCACCCACGCTCACGCGCGCGAAACCGTCAAAGACGGGATCGTCGCTCGAGAGAACCGTTTCCCATTTTCCTGCGGGAGCCGCGAAGCCATAGTCCGCAAAGGAACCGGCAGGAGAGAAATTGAATGCAAATATACAGTTTCCGCGTTGGAAAATCAAGACTTTTTTCTGTTCATCCAGGACGAGCAGGCGGGGTTTCGAGAAGAGCGTGCGCTCCCTCTTGAGAAGATGTACCATGGACACATCGAAATTCCTGAGGTAGCGGTATCGCAGATACTCCGGATCAGCCAGGGACCACTGGCGACGGGCGTGCGCGAAGGACCATCCGTTCCCCTCACGCGGGAAGTCTATCCACTCGGGATGGCCGAATTCATTGCCCATGAAGTTGAGATAGCCGTCGCCGGCGGTGGCCGCGGTCACCAGGCGGATCATCTTGTGAAGGGCTACTCCCCTGTCCACGATGCTGTTGGAGGAATCTTTGTTCATGGAGAAGTACATTTCCTTGTCCATCAGGCGGAAAATCAGGGTCTTGTCACCGACCAGGGCCTGGTCGTGGCACTCAGCGTATGAGATGGTCTTTTCGTCCGCCCGCTTGTTGGTCAGTTCCCACCAGATTGCCCCCATGGACCACTGCTCGTCGCTGAGTTCCTTAATCCACTTGATCCAGTGGTCCGCGACACCCATGGACATGCGGAAGTCAAAGCCCACGCCGCCCTCATTGAATGGGGCCGCGAGGCCGGCCATGCCGGACATGTCCTCCGCGATAGTGAAACCATTGGGATTCATACTGTGTACCAGCATATTGGCAAGGGCTAGATAGGTCACGGCATTCTCATCCACACCGGCGTCGAAATAACTTTCGTAGCCGTTGAAATCTTTCCCCAGGCCGTGGTCCCAGTAGAGCATCGAGGTCACTCCGTCGAAGCGGAAACCATCTATGTGATACTCCTCAATCCAGTATTTCACGTTTGAAAGGAGGAAGTACTTGACCTCGTCCTTGCCGTAGTCGAAGCAGCGGGAGCCCCATGCCGGGTGATGCCCCTGCGGGCCGCTGTAGAAATAGAGGTCGTCCCGGCCGTCCAGACGGGAAAGGCCTTCGGCCTCGTTGTCAACGCTGTGGCTGTGGACTATGTCCATGACGACGGCAATACCCTTGCCGTGCGCGTCGTCCACCAGCCGTTTGAACTCCTCGGGCGTACCGAAACGGGAAGACAGGGCGAAGAAATTGGATACCTGATAGCCGAAGGAGCCATAGTAGGGATGCTCCTGGAGGGCCATTATCTGAAGGGTGTCGTAGCCGAGTTCCTTCACCTTCGGAAGCACCTCGGTACGGAACTCCTCGAAACTCGCCACTTTCTCTTTTTCAGAGGACATTCCGATATGGCATTCGTAAATCATCGGATGGGGACGTTTTCCAGCATGGGGATGCTTCCAGGCATATTTCTCTTCCGGCTCCCATACCTGGGCGGAAAATATCTTCGTGATGGGATCCTGCACCGCACGGGTGACATAGGCTGGAAGACGCTCGCCGCCTCCGCCAGGCCATTCGACGAAGAGTTTGTACAAATCGCCGTGATGCATGAACATCTCCGGAAGCACTATCTCCCAGTTTCCCTGCCCAATGGGCTTGAGCGAATAGGCATCGGTGCGTTTCCAGTTGTTGAAGTCGCCGATAAGGTAGATTCTGGATGCGCTCGGGGCCCACTCGCGCAGCACCCATGAGCCGTCTTCCTTGCGGTGAAGGCCATAGAAGAGGTGGTTGTTTATGGCATCCGCAAGGGGCCTGTCCCCCGCAAGATGCTTCTTTGTGTCCAGAATTCTCTGGTGCCTCGCATCTATAGCCCCCCTGAAGGGCATCAGATACGGGTCCTGGTTGTAAATCATCTTTTTCATTATGCGGTCAGTTTTCAAGCGAGTCGATTTTGTCTTTGATGGTGCGGAGGTAGTCGCGGCAAGCTTTAAGAAGGTCGCGGCTGCGGCCCACCAGAGTGTCTATGTCTGCGAGGGAGGTTTCGGGATTCTCCACTTTCGCTGCTATCTGCTCGAGTTCTTCAAGAGCCTTGGAATAGTCAAATTGTTCTGCCTTCATGCTGATTTTTCTTTAGCGGGGGTTTCAGAATAGACCTCGTCCACCTTGGCGAGGAGAGAACCGTCGCTGAAACGCACACCTATCCTGTCACCCACCGCGACGCGGTTCACAGTTTTAAGTACCTTGTTGTCCTTCCCCGTCACCAGCACATAGCCGAGGGAAAGGATATTCCTGGGGTCGGAGGCCTTGATGAGAGCCTCTTTCAGGGCCACAGCGGACACTTCATGGCTGATGCGCCCGGTAACCGCAAAGCGTATGCGGTGCGCCGCTCCTTCAGTTTTCTGCTGCAGGGCGGAAAACCTGGAACTCAGGCCGCGGGAAATACGCGAAGAACGCCTCTGAAGTGCCATATCCATCATGGAGACGCGCCTCTGAAAGCCGAGGCGGATGCGTGACCAGGCCTGCTCAGGGCGCTTTTCAGAAGCAGTGACAAGTCTTTCCAGGCCAAGCCGGATGCGCCCTGAAATACTGTCTATGGCGTCGTCCTCCCTGCGGAAAGCATCCAGGAACAGATCCGCCAGTGCAGTCGGAGTCTTTACGGAAATATTCGCCACCATATCCGCCACATGGACATCTTTGTCATGGCCTATGGCAGTGACGACCGGCACCGGGCAGGTGGCTATAGCGAGCGCCAGGTCATAGTCATCGAAACAGGACAGATCCGACTCGGAACCGCCTCCGCGCAGTATCAATACCGCGTCGAAGGGCATTTCGGAGATTTGGGAAAGCCGCCCGGCAATCTCCGCAGGGGCGCTCTCACCCTGCATCAGGGCCTCGAAAAGTTCCAGTTGGAAAGCATAGCCCCAGGGATTGTCCAGAAGATGATGGCGGAAATCGCCGTAACCGGCAGCTTTTGCAGAGGAAATCACCGCGAGCCGCCGCGGGAGCGGAGGAAGCGAAAGTTCCTGCTGCATCTGCATATAGCCCCCGGCAGTAAGTTTCTCAATGGTTTTCTTCTTCTGGAGAGCCTTGTCGCCGACCGTAAAGGCCGGGTCTATGTCATCGATGAACAGGGATATTCCGTAGATTTCGCTGAAATTGATCTGCGCACGCACCAGAACTGTAATCCCGGGACGCAGCTGCTCTCCTGCGGACTGCCTGAAGAAATCCCGGATTGTCGGGAAATTCCACTTCCATATCATAGCCCTCACTTCGGCCACCACCCGGCCTCCCTCGGACTGCGAAAGCGACAGATAGCAGTGCCCGTTGGCGCGGGGACTCCATTCCCGGATTTCAGCCCTAACCCAGAACCGCTCAGGAAAGAGTTCTTCCACTCCCTCCTTGAGGCTTGCAAGAACCTCGGCAAGTTCCAGGTACTCTCTGCTCATTTAGCTCGGGCGTATATGTGTATCGGACAGCCGGAGAAATCGAACTTTTCGCGCAGCTTGTTCTCCAGGAAACGCTTGTACGGATCTTTTATCCACTGGGGAAGGTTGCAGAAGAAGGCGAAGGACGGCACGGCCGTGGGGAGCTGGGTGACATACTTGATGCGGATATACTTTCCTTTCCATGCCGGCGGCGGATAATTCTCTATTTCGGGAAGCATCGCATCGTTCAGTTCCGATGTGCTGATGCGCCGCTTCATGTTTTCCGCCACGCGCGCAGCCGCATTGAGCACATCCATGATCCTCTGCTTGTTAGTCACGGAAGTGAAGACTATGGGCACGTCGTCCGAAGGGGCCAGGCGTGAACGCAGGGACTCGGTATAATCCCTCAGGGTATTGGTTTCCTTCTGGAACAGGTCCCACTTGTTCACCACGATCACGCAGCCTTTGTTGTTCTTCTGGATGATATTGAAAATATTCATGTCCTGCGCCTCCATTCCGAGTGTGGCATCCAGCATAAGCACGCACACATCCGAATGTTCAATGGCCCTCATGGCCCTCAGGACAGAATAGAACTCGAGGTCCTCGTTGACCTTTGCCTTCCGGCGGATGCCGGCAGTGTCCACGAGCACGAACTCGTGGCCGTACTTGTTGTAATATGATGAAATCGAGTCGCGGGTAGTGCCTGCAACCGGAGTGACTATGTTTCTCTCTTCGCCGAGAAGGGCGTTCGTAAGGGAAGACTTGCCTGCGTTGGGGCGGCCCACGATAGCGATTCTCGGGACACCCGCATGGTCGTCATCCGCCGTGGCGTCGTCTGGCAGCTGGCGCACGATTTCGTCCAGCAGATCGCCGGTTCCCGAGCCGTTGGCTGCGGAGATGCTCCATAGTTCGCCTAGACCGAGGGAATAGAACTGATAGCTGTCGTACATCTTATCCCCAGAATCCACCTTGTTCACTGCCACGACAACGGGTTTGCGGCTGCGGCGGAGCAGGTCGGCGATTTCCTGGTCATAGTCGGTTATCCCGGCAGCGGCCTCGCACATGAACAGCACAAGGTCCGCTTCCTCCACAGCCAGGACCACCTGGCGGCGGATGGCATCCTCGAACACATCGTCCGAATTGGATGTGTAACCTCCGGTGTCCACTACGGAAAACTCTCTTCCGCACCATTCACACTTTCCGTAATGCCTGTCACGGGTAACCCCCGCCGTTTCATCCACAATGGCCTGCCGCATTCCGACAAGCCTGTTGAAAAGCGTTGATTTTCCCACGTTCGGTCTCCCGACTATCGCAACTAATGCCATATTTTCTACTATTTTTTCATTTCAGTTACAATATATGAGCAGGAAGAGCAGTCACCGGAACAGAGTTCGGGGTTCGAGCGGCGGAGCCGTTCCAGTTCCTCTTCCTTTGCACATTTGATTCCCCGTCGGCGAAGTTCCTCGTTGCGCGAAATCTCCCCGTCCGGAAAAGGCTTCTTCAGGAAAAAGATATTGAAACCCAATCCGATTACGGCGAGAGCCACGAACAATACTGCCGCGAGAAAGACTTTCATTACATTATGAATTCAGTACTGATTGGCTGATAATTATAAACCTTGAGAATCATCCTCGCAAAGGTCTCCGCCATGGATACCACGCGGAACTTGCCCTGCAGCGCAAGTTTTTCCGGCTCCGATGAGAGCGGAATGGTATCCGTCACATAGACCTCCTCGAGCGCCGAGGAATCGATTCTTTCATAGGCCGGGCCTGAAAGGATGGCATGCGTGGCGATGGCGCGGACGCTGTTAGCCCCACGCTTGAAAAGTTCATTCGCCGCGGCGGTCAGCGTTCCGGCGGTGTCTATGATATCGTCCACTATGACTATGTCGCGGCCTTCCACGTCGCCGATAGGCTGAATCCGCTCCACCACATTGGCCCTCGCGCGGGTCTTGTGGCAGATTACCACCGGACAGCGGAGAGCTTTCGCGTATGTGTTGGCCCTTTTCGCCCCGCCCATATCCGGAGCAGCTATCGTGAGAGTGTCGCCGAACTTGCGTTTAAGCTTGTTCAGCGGCCCCAGAAAGTCCATGCTGGCATAGAGATGGTTCACCGGAAGGTCGAAGAAGCCCTGAATCTGATCGGCGTGAAGGTCGCAGGACATCAGGCTGTCCGCGCCGGCCGCCTTGAACATGTTCGCCACCAGTTTCGCGCCTATGGACACACGGGGCTTGTCCTTGCGGTCCTGGCGGGCCCAGCCGAAATACGGCACCACGGCGATGACCTTGTTCGCGGAAGCCCGCTTGGCCGCGTCTATGGCAAGCAGCAGTTCCATCAGGTTGTCTGACGGAGGGAAGGTGGACTGGATTATGAAACAGGTCGCCCCGCGGACACTCTCGGCATAAGAGGGCTGGAATTCCCCGTCGCTGAACTGTGAAACCTCGAGCTGTCCGAGCTGGATGTCAGACTCGTCCGGAGACTTCATCTTGTTCATTTCTTCAATTACCCGCCTGGCGAAATCCAAGGATGCCCTGCAGGAAAAAATCTCCATCCTGTGTGTGTGGACTTGGTTTAACATGATTTCAAATTATTGAGAATGGTTCCTATGTACGAAAGCAGTTCTTCCTTGCCGGAAGCCTTCTGGGAAGAGGTTACGAAAACCGGAGGCAGGCTTTCCCAGTCTTCCAGAATACGCTGTTTGTTCTTTTCGAGCTGGCTCGCAAGCGCCACGGGGCCGAGTTTGTCCGCCTTTGTAAAGATGATTCCGAAAGGGATTTCCCTCTCGGCGAGCGAGGCCATGAACTCAAGGTCTATCTTCTGCATGTCGTGACGGCTGTCCACCAGCACGAACAGCATCACCAGTTCTTCGGAATTATTGATATAGTCCTGGATTACCTCCCAGAGGTGCCGGCGGAACTTTTCAGAGGCCTGGGCATATCCGTAACCCGGAAGGTCCACCAGGTACCATTTGCCGTTTATGAGATAGTGGTTCACCACCCTGGTCTTTCCAGGAGTGCCTGAAGTCTTGGCCAGGGAGGTCCCTGTGAGCATGTTGATCAGGGAGGACTTCCCGACATTGGAACGGCCTATAAACGCGAATTCCGGCAGTCTCTGCGAGGGCTTCTGGGCAATCCTCGTCGAGCTGGCGGAAAACTTTGCATCTGTGATTCTCATACACGTGCGTTATTATCTGCAAATATAGCAAAATTCTTTGGATATCGCACGGTAAATGAAGCACCCGAAAGGAAGGCCGAACGACTGTAGAAAAGAGTGCCTCCGCAGCGGTCCACAATGCTTCTGGAAATTGCCAGGCCGAGCCCGGAACCGCCTGATTTGGTGGTGAAATTAGGGGTGAAAAGCTTGTCCGTATTTTCGGGCGGCACACCGGGTCCGTTGTCCTCGATGACAATGTCGTAGAAGCCGTCCACGGTGGAGTTACGAAGCGATACCATTATCGCGCCCTCCCGGCCGTCCGCCGACACAGCCTGAACCGCATTTGTCAGCAGATTCACAATCACGCGGGTAAGCTGGGGCTTGGGGCCCATCACCACCGCCCCGTCCAGGCCGATATAATCGAATTTGATGTCCGAACGGCTGGAGAACATGGACACTTCCTCCTCCAGAAGCATTCCGAGGTCTATCCTGACGGGATCTTCGGTATAGAGCTTTGCGAAGGTGGAGAACTCTCCCGCAGTGTCTGCAAGTATGTCTATATGGCTGAGCACAGTGGACGCGACTTCGTCGAATTTCTCCGTCCATGCGCCCTTTCCGGACTGCTTCATGCGGATGAGCATCTGCAGCTGCAGTTTGATAGGCGTGAGCGGATTTTTGATTTCATGGGCCACCTGTCGGGCCATTTCGCTCCAGGCCTTGTCGCGTTCGCTGCGGGCCAGGAGTTCAGTGGACTCAGCAAGATCATGGACCATCATGTTGTAGGTCCTCACAAGTGCGCTTATCTCATCCTCGCTGTCATACTCTATCGGCTCCAGTTCCCGGACATCCCTCACGTTCATCTTCCGGCCCATCTCCTCGAGAGGAGAGAACATGTGCAAAATCACCGTGGAGACTATCATTCTGGCCACCATAAGCACCACCAGGAAGAAGACTATGATTGTAGCTATATGGAAAATCGCGTCCGAACGGAAGTCTCCGGAATCTTCCGCATAGGGGGTGCATATTATAGCTGTCATGTCCCCGCTGTGGTTGAATACGGGAGCGTAGAGCGCATAATACGGGTGATTCCCGAGTTTTTCCCTGTTGAAGAAGTAGCGGCTGTGACGGTCGCGGATATTATAGACAGCCTCCCCGGCCATCCTGCGGCCTATTATCATCCTGTCCAGGAGTTCGGGCGCGGTGGTCAGCAGCAACCTGCCGTCAGGGCTGTAAAGGTTGATGTCGCTCTTGAGATTCGTGCCTATATTGTCAAGTGAGGTGATTATTCTCTGCTCCCGGAGTTCCTCCTGGGTTTCGACCATTCTCAGGCGGCTCTGGACGCTGTTGGTTATGGCGCCGAGTTTCGACATCATATTGGCCCGGCTGTCCGACAGGGCCCTCTTATAGACAAACCACACGCTGAATCCGGTCAGTAAGACCAGGGTGAGCGTCAGAGAGGTATAGAGCACCATGTTTATCCTGGCCCTGTAGTACGAACGGGAGACAAAATACTTCTTCGGACGGGAAATCAAAAAGAGCGACACCAGGATAAGGGAGGCAAGAGTGAAAATCATCCACTCCACAAGGTATTGCGTCACGGATACTCTCTCGCGTGAGACCACCACCGCTGACGAAGGAGAAGAGCAGTGCACGAAATGCACGAAGCCTTCGAAGCCGACGGTATAGTCCTCTCCCCTGTCCCTGGCTGACAATGCCTCCGGAAGCATGGTCGGATAGGGGTACGCCCCCTTGAAGGTGGACAGCTTCCCGCCATGGTATTTCGCATAGGAATAATTCTTCGGAATCATCACCCGGCCTGGCTCCGAAATTCCCATAAGCGACAGATAACCAAGATCTTCCCTGTTGGATTTAGGCTCCACCCCGAGAAGCATCGCAGAGGCTCCGCCCTGCTCCGAATAATAGGTGTAGAAACCCGAATAACGGGCCCGGCCACCCTGGGTGAGGCTGTAGAAAAAACGGGAAGTTTCCGAAATCTGGACACCGTCCCGTATCCTCTCGCCGAGCATGGCATCCTGGGCCGGAGACGGAGCGTCCCCGAGCAGCACGACCGAAATGTCATAGGCCTGGGAAAGCCGGCCCATGTAATTGTCAATAATCCTGCTTCGTATGATTCCGCTGGTGTTTCCCAGCACTGAAAGTGATGCTATCACGGGATCGGAGGCTATGGCGTCCTCGACGCCCTGCAACTGTATTTCCAGGGAAATATCCCTGTCCAGGGCAAGGGAATTGGCCCACACATCCACCCGGTTTTTCTCTTTCTGGAAGCCCGTGATGGACGATACCAGCACGAAATACAGCGAGAGCGAGCAGGCGAAAGCCAGCCTGGAAGTGCGGGAGAAAGTATCGTAGCGGAAATGCATCCGGCGTCGCACATAGGGGGAGATAATCTCCGTCAGCATGGGCAGCGACAGTCCCAGCAGCAGGTACGAGGCATAGACCATCGCCGTATAATAACTCAGCGAGGATATCCGGAAAAGTTCCAGGGTAATTCCGGAATTGAGCACTATGCTCCTGAAAGACAGGTGGGTATAGGCAATTATCCCGACCTGCGCCAGCACGGGCAGGATTATTCCGAAAACAGAACCCCGGCTGCGGCGGAAAATATCTTTTCTTACAAGCCAGACCGCAAAGACCAGTTCAGTTATGAATGCGTTCAGTATCAATACCGCACCGAGGGAATACAGCACCCCGCCGCCGGCATAGACAATTGGCGAGAACAGCGGGATCAGCGAACCCAGCGAGCGGCCGCTGAAATAGACTGCGGCCATCAGCGCGGAGAAGGCGGGAAGAGCCCATGAAAAACGCCTGAGCGAAGGCCTCACGGCCTGAAGCAGCACCAGGGCAATCGCAGCCATCAGAAACGCTATCCACAGCAGCGGCGAAGTCGCCCTGGAACGCAGCTGGAAACTGCCCGGGTCCAGCTTGAAAAGCGGCTGTCCGAGCGCGGATACGACCGGGCCTGTACCGGAAGACAGCGGCACGGGAGCATAGACGCGGCTGAATCTTTTGTCTATTTCCTCTCCGGCAATGACGCTGCGTCCGTCCAAATTGCTGCGCCGGAGGACATACCATTTGGACCCGAGATTGGTGTAGGTGTAATGTGTGCCGACTTTCGAAAGCGGGGAAATCAGCGGGCTCCGGTTATCGCCTATACGCTGAATCAGAATCCTGTCGGTAAGATCGTCGCTGCCGATGGGAAAGGTGTGAATCCACGATTCCAGGGTGTCCGCTTCATAGCGGTAGAGGACCATGTCGTCGGGGACTCTCGGGAATGAGGCCCAGAGCGGTTCTTCCTGCTCCAGAGCCTTCCGGGTCAGTACGTCAAGCCTCTCGAGCCGCCTTTCCAGGACCCGTGAAACCTTCGCGGCCTCTTTGTCCGGCTGGCTTCCGTAGGGCGGAAGCAGCAACGACGCCACCCCCAGCAGCAGTGCCGCCGCAAGCAGCGCAACTGCAATCCACTCCGATATTAGCTTACCTCGTTTCACTCGTTATGGTAGGGTTCGTGGCGGATTATCGTGAAGGCGCGGTATAGTTGCTCGACGAAAAAGAGGCGGACCATCTGGTGTGTAAACGTCATTTTCGAAAGCGCCAGCAACCCGTCCGCTCTGGAATAGACAGCCTCGCTGAAGCCTAAAGCACCTCCGACCACGAACACGAGGTCGCGGCCGCCCCTGGACAGCTTTCCTTCCAGAAATGCCGCAAACTCCACCGAACGGTACTCCCTGCCTCTTTCATCCAGAAGTATAACCTCGTCCGAAGCTTTCAGCTTGGAAAGAATCAGTTCCCCCTCCTTTGCCTTCACCGCCTCAGGAGTCCATGACGACGCGCCTTTGACCGCCGGGATTTCCACCATCGCGAACTTTGCATAATGACCAAGCCGCGACACATAATTGTCTATGGCGTCGCTTATCCAGCCGCCATCAGTCTTCCCAACCGTCAGCAGCGTTATCATTCCTCCCCCTGCTGCTCCGCAGCGGCAGATTCCTTCTCTTGCTGCACTGCAGTGGCAGATTCCTCCGCTTGCTGCACTGCAGCGTCAGAGGCACCTGCCGAACCTTTATAGGGGGTCGATGGTTCGCCAGATGCCTCTGACGCTGCGCCGGAAGCGGCAGCTGGCATGGTTTCGGCGGCATAGACACCATTTAAAGCTGCCGGGGCCATGTCAGATGACGGCGGTGCGGTTGGAGCGGCGTTGACGTTCCGGGGGGCATCGACCCCCTGAACAGCCCCACGGGGCGTCAACGACGCGGCAGAAGCGGCAGAGGCGGCAGAGGCGGCCTGGGCCTCGGCGCGTGCGCGTTCGACGGACTTGGAGCGCTTCAGCACAAAGCCCGAACCAAGATACTTTGTACGCACATCCTCATCGGCAGACAGAGCCTCCGGAGTACCCTCCTGAAGGATGGTTCCCTCGTAAAGCAGGTAGGCCCTGTCAGTGATTGCAAGCGTTTCGCCGACATTGTGGTCGGTGATAATGACGCCGATATTGCGGTACTTGAGCTTTGCGATGATATACTGGATGTCTTCCACGGCAATAGGGTCAACTCCGGCGAAAGGCTCGTCCAGCAGAATGAATTTCGGGTCCACGGCAAGCGCACGGGCGATTTCGCAGCGGCGTCTCTCACCACCGGAAAGCTGGATGCCTTTGCTCTTGCGGACCTTCGAAAGATTAAACTCATTAATCAGGTTCTCCAGCCTCTGCGACCTCTCCTCCTTAGTCATGTCCGCCATTTCCATGACAGACATGATATTGTCCTCGACACTCATTTTACGGAAGACGGAAGCCTCCTGCGGGAGGTAGCCGACTCCCTTCTGGGAGCGCTTGAACATCGGGAGGTCCGTGATTTCCTCGTCATCGAGGAAAATGCGGCCTTCATTGGGGACTATCTGGCCGGTTATCATATAGAAACTGGTCGTCTTGCCAGCGCCGTTAGGACCGAGGAAGCCGACGATCTCGCCCTGGCTCACCTCCATCGAAACGCCCTTCACGACAGTGCGGACGCCATATTTCTTAACCAAATTCTCTGCTCTGAGTTTCATATTCTTCTACTTGACATCCAGTCCGAGGTCCTGGACGAATTTATTCACGTCTGGATTTGTTTCAATGAGCACTTTCGCCTTCTGCTCAGGCATATAGGGCTCCACGCTTTTCATTTCACTCTCCGGAGTGACGGAAACCACCACGTTCACCTTCGTACATCCGAGAGCTGAGCGAAGTCTCGTTTCGAGTTCTCTGAGGAGTTTTTCCTCCACCCACTGCTTCTGCGATGTGTTGGTAACTTCGAAGTCTAGGATTTTCACTCCGCCTTCTTCGGAAACCGTGATTTTTCCGGAGGAAATCATATTTGCAAGGCGCGGTTTCGAGGCATAGGCAGCCGAGAGTTCTTTCCACTTCTGCTGCATAAGTTCGTCAGAAGGCAGCATCTCCTGTGCATTTTCCTGCTCGGTTTCGTCTTCTGCAGGAGTTTCGTCCATCAGTGCATTCATGGAAAGCGCGGACCCGGTCTTCGCCGCCCTGCGCCTTGCAGGTGCAGCTTTCGCCGGCTGCTCCGCAGCGGCAGATTCCTTCTCTTGCTGCACTGCAGCGTCAGATTCCTTCGCTTTCTGCACTGCAGCGTCAGAGGCACCTGCCGAACCTTTATAGGGGGTCGATGGTTCGTCAGATGCCTCTGACGCTGCGGCGGAAGCGGCAGCTGGCATGGTTTCGGCGGCATCGACACCCTTTGAAGCCGCCGGGACCATGTCAGATGACGGCGGTGCGGTTGGAGCGTCGTTGACGTTCCGGGGGGCATCGACCCCCTGAACAGCCCCACGGGGCGTCAACGACGCAGCAGGGGCGGCGGGAATGGCATTGACGATGAAACAGAGTTTCATAAGGGCGAACTCTATATGAAGCCTCGGATTCACCGCAGACTTATAGCCGGATTCACAGGAAGTCGTAATCTCCAGAGCGTCGTAAAGGAATTTCAGCGGACAGCGCGCAGCCTGCTCCGAATAACTTTGCCTGAGCGCATCCGGCATATCCAGCAGAGCCGCTATCGAAGCCGTCTTTGACACTACCAGGTTACGGATATGCGACGAAAGCGACGACACGAAATAAAGAGCGTTGAAGCCCTTGGAAAGCACCTCGTCGAAGGTCATCAGCGCAGCCTGGTAATCCCCGGAAAGGAAATTGTCAGTGAGGGAGAAACTATATTTGTAGTCCAGCACATTCAAGTTCCGGATGACATCGTCATACTGGATATCAGTGCCGCAGAAGGCAACAGTCTGGTCGAAAATCGTGAGTGCGTCACGCATCGCCCCGTCTGCCTTCTCAGCAATGACATGAAGCGAACGCTCATCCACCGTAATCCCCTCCTTAGATGCAATATCACTCAGATTACGGACCATGTCCCGAACCGAAATACGGTTGAAATCGTAAGTCTGGCAGCGGGAGAGAATAGTCGGGAGAATCTTGTGCTTCTCCGTTGTCGCAAGTATGAAAATCGCATGTGCAGGAGGTTCCTCAAGTGTTTTCAGGAAAGCATTGAAGGCCGCCTGCGAGAGCATGTGCACCTCGTCGATAATATAGACACTGTAACGCCCGACCTGCGGAGGCACCTGGACCTTCTCCATCAGCGTCTTGATATCCTCAACACTGTTGTTGGACGCCGCGTCCATCTCGTGGATGCAGTACGAGCGCCCCTCCCTGAAGGAAATGCAGGATTCACACTCTCCGCACGGCTCCATGTCAGGTCCCGGATTGGAACAGTTTATCATCTTCGCGAAAATTCGCGCAGTAGTGGTCTTTCCGACGCCCCTGGGGCCGCAGAAAAGATAGGCATGGGCGAGCTGGCCGCGACGGATGGAATTGGACAGCGTGCGGGCGATGTTGTCCTGCCCGATAAGGGTGCCGAACGACTCCGGGCGGTACTTTCTGGCCGAAACCATATATTGTTCTGACATAGGCCTATATATTTACGTAGTTGCGCACATCATCCTCCGTGACGGTATCGCCGCCGAGAATCAGCAGACGTTCCACCACATTGCGGAGTTCGCGTATATTTCCTGTCCATGTCTTTTTGACCAGCAGGTCCATCGCCCCGGCGGAGAAGGCCTTCTTCTGAAGGCCGCTCTCGGAAAGCGCGCCTATGAAATAATTCACCAGCAGCGGAATATCGCTTTTCCTCTCGTCGAGGGTAGGCACCCGTATGACTATGACGCTCAGGCGGTGGTAAAGATCCTCGCGGAATCGCCCTGCGGCAATTTCGCTCATAAGGTCCTTGTTGGTCGCCGCCACCACACGCACGTTCACCTCTATGTCCTTGTCCGAGCCCACGCGGGAAATCTTCCTTTCCTGAAGCACCCGGAGCACCTTCGCCTGGGCCGCCAGCGACATGTCCCCGATTTCATCGAGGAAAAGGGTCCCGCCGTCCGCCTGTTCGAATTTTCCCTTGTGCTGCTTTATGGCAGAGGTGAACGAGCCCTTTTCGTGGCCGAAAAGTTCACTCTCGATCAGTTCCGAGGGGATGGCGGCGCAGTTGACCTCGATATAAGGCGCCATGGACCTCTGCGAAAGCTGGTGCAGGCTGCGCGCGACCAGTTCCTTGCCCGAACCGTTCGCGCCCGTGATAAGCACCCCCGCATCGGTGGGAGCTACCTTCGCTATCATCTCCCGGATATGCGAAATGGCCTCGGACTCCCCTATCATCTCCTGCCCATAGACTTTCTTCTTCAGGGCCCTTGTCTGGGTTACCAGCGAAGCCTTGTCAGTGGCATTCTTGAGCGTTATCAGAATACGGTTTATGTCCAGGGGCTTCTCTATGAAATCATAGGCCCCCTTCTTGATGCAGTCCACTGCCGTGGAAATGTCCGCGTGCCCTGAAATCATGATTACAGGCGACTCTATCCCTTCCTCGCCGAGTTTCACAAGGAGTTCCACCCCGTCCATTCCCGGCATCTTGATGTCGCAGAATATCGCATCGAATTTTTCCTTCGACACGATGGAAAGGGCCGTGGATGCATCCTCGGCCGTCTCGACCTTATAGTCCTCCATTTCCAGTATTTCCCTGAGCGAATTCCGGATAGCCCGCTCATCATCGACAATCAGAACTTTCATCTCTAAAACAGCATCTTAATAATTTTACAAATATCGCAAAAATTTTCTACATTTGTACCATTATGAATGTACCTGATATCATCATAGCGGTCGATGGCTATTCATCGACGGGAAAAAGCACTTTTGCAAAACTTGCCGCGGGCCGTTTCGGCTTCCTTTATCTGGACAGCGGCGCGATGTACCGCGGAGTGACGCTGCACGCGATGGAAAGCGGCTTCGCCGGGGCTTCCGGGTCTATAGACACTGCGGGGCTGCTTGCATCTCTGGACGGAGTGGACCTTCATTTCGAAGCGGACGGCCTGCATATCGGCAAGCGCCTGATTGAGCCGCTAATCCGTTCGCTGGAGGTCTCTTCGCTGGTCTCCCCCGTCGCCGCCATCCCCGAAGTCAGGGCCTGGGTAGACAAGAGGCTGCATCTGTTTTCCGAAGGCGGACGAGTCATAATGGACGGACGCGACATCGGAACGACCGTTTTCCCGAATGCGGAACTGAAAATTTTCATGACCGCGGATCCGATGGTCCGTGCCCGCAGGCGCTTCGACGAGATGGTCGCAAAAGGCGAAAGCCCATCCATAGACGATGTCTATAAGAACCTTCTCGAACGCGACCGCATAGACTCCACCCGCGAAACTTCTCCGCTGACGCAGGCCCCCGACGCCTTTGTCCTGGACAATACCGACATGACGCTCCATGAGGAAATTGTCTGGCTGCAAGGGCTTATACAGGGCCGTTTTTCCATTCTCGGATGAAAGCCGTAATAGACAGCCGCGCCGGCTTCTGCGGCGGAGTCATCCGGGCCATTTCCAGGGCGGAGGACATTCTCGCGACCAAGGACCAGATCTTTTCCCTCGGCGCAATTGTCCACAACGAAGAAGAGCTCCGCCGGCTCGGTGCGAAGGGGCTTTTGGCGATAGACAAAGACGAGATGTCTTCGCTTCCCGGTGGTTCGTCAATACTCATCCGCGCCCATGGCGAGCCGCCCGCGACATACAGCAAGGCAAAGGAACTGTCTCTGAATGTCATAGACTGCACCTGTCCGGTGGTTCTGAAACTCCAGAAAGACATACTCAAGGCCCACGGCTCCGGGAAAATCATAATTTTCGGGAAAATCGGCCATGCGGAGGTGCTGGGACTTATGGGGCAGGTAGACGGCGACGCCATTATAGCAGAGAATGCCCAGATGCTTGAAGAGTTTATCTCGGAAGGGAAAATCACTGTCGGGGAAAGGCTGGAGGTGTTTTCCCAGACCACAGGCAATCCCGAAGAATACCGGAAAATCTGCCTCCGCCTTAAAGAACTCTCCCCGGAGGTCAACATCCACGAGACCATCTGCACGGAGGTCTCCTCGCGGCACTCCCTGCTCCGCTCATTCGCCGCGGCCCACGACGTAATCATTTTCGTTACCGGCGATTCCTCTTCAAACGGGAAAGTGCTTTTCAACCTTTGCAAAAGCGTGAACCCCCGCACATATAGGATTGGTTCCGTGAAGGATATCCGCCCGCAATGGTTCCGGAAAGGCGACACGGTCGGAGTTTCCGGAGCCACCTCCACTCCCAAGTGGCTGCTTGAGGAAGTGGCGCGGAATTTGCAAGGATTGAACCCTTGATGAAACGCCTGTTCAAGACATTGCTTGCAGTCTCCCTCATGCTCGCGCTGATTCCCTCAGCCCGGGCCCAGGGCGGAGAATATTCTGTCTTCGAGCCCATATCGAAGTATATCGCCGCCGGGGACGCCGCTTCGCTTTCCTCATGGTTCGCAGACAATCTGGAAATCAGCATAGGTTATCAGGCCAACACCTCTTCGAAAAGCCAGGCCCGGCAGATTCTGAAGTCTTTCTTTGAGCAGAACAGCCCCCGTTCCTTCATAATCACGAGCAAAGGAGCTCAGGATAATATGAAATACGCCTTCGGGCAGATGAGCGCCGGTGGCGAGGTCTATCTGGTAACCATCCGGGTCTATTACAAGAACGATTCATTCAAAATAGGACAAATAAAAATCGACCCCCAGTAGGGAGCCGATTCTTTATTTTTCGCCCGGAACTTACTTCTCCTTGACGCACCTGACAGAATAGCCGGCCGCACGGGGAGAAGGAATTGTCATTGCATTCTTGAGTATATTCGAGTCATCCCAGCTTTCCGGAGCAAAACTGTAGTGAAGATTGGATGAATCGAACACGAAAGCCCGGCCTTTCCTGTTCGGAGCCACATCGGAAATCCAATAATAACCTACCACATTCATATAATTATTGGACTTGTCCAGTTCAGCGGCGATATAATGATTGGCCTTTTCATCATCATAATGGCCTGCGGCAGGCAAATAAATGGTCGGCTCACCTTCAGCGGCAAACTCCCAGCCACTGCCATGCCAGATATGGGTTCCATGATATACCGGCTTTCCGCCCACCCATTCGACATTGTCATATTTTTCGATAAGTTCCTTGGTCAGATTGAAATCTGCCAGGCGACCGACCTTATATCCTGCAGGACAGGGGTCCAACATGGTTTTCTTTCCGGAAACACCTCCCCAGAGATCGTCGAAACCGGTCTCACCGCTGATGTAGTCTCCTGTACCCCGTACCGGGTCGGAACCCATACCGAAGGAGTCAGTGCCCATAAACATCAGAGGCTCCTGGATGACTCCGCCGGGAGAGCATATCGTAGAGGCGTTGAACGCTGTCGGATGAGACCATTTTACGGGTTCGCCGTCCGGGCCGTAGAGCGTAGCGACCGCGTGAGGAGCAGCCTCTTCTTTTGTATATTGCAGCTTAATTCCTGAAGGGAAGGGCTCTTTACGGCCCCACTGATACAGGAAGCCCAGTACTCCGGGGTTGTCATATTCCGCGGACGTCGCGCCGAGATTGACGCTGCCCGGGTCGATACCGCTTCCGGGACTCCAGACATGCCAGCTCCACAAAAGCACGCCGTACTGGGAATAACCTCCGACGAGAGCATTGCCAGGCGTCCCTTTGGTTGCGAATTCTATGCTTTTTTTGTCGGAATTGAAAGATAGAGTCGTAATCCAGCCCGGTTCTCCTTCCCAGATAAGCTTGGTGTCCGTGATTTCAGCAGTAAGATTGAGGCTCTGAAACGCCCTGTCGGTCAGACCATCTGGCTGGACTCCGTTTCCGCGCACAGTCACGTCAATCGAATGGGATTCAGCATCATTGACCACGATGCAGTTGGCCCCGGAGGGTTCATCCAGTTTAAGGTATTTGGTACCTTGCTCCGGTTTGTCTTTTTTGTTGCAGCCGACAATCACCATTACGGCCGCAGCGAGCATGAATAAAAACTTTTTCATGGAGAGGAGAATTATTTAGATGTGATCGAGTTGGGACTCGAACCCAAGACCCACAGCTTAGAAGGCTGTTGCTCTATCCAACTGAGCTACTCGACCATAACGCATAGCGTCACAGCTGGCAAAGATAGCAATTTTTTAATACATAAAAAAGGGACTTTGTCAGTCCCTCTGGTTGCCGTATTTGTCGTAGTAATAATTCCGGTCGTTTCGGTGGCAGCGGAAAAGGCCGTTGTCCATGAGTTCCACCCAGTCGCCCCAGACATTGAATATGCGGCTGCCCTGCTCGTCGGCAACGTAGAACTTTCCATCACGCTCGTACACATAACAGCCGTTCCAGAGCTGCTCTATGACATAGTGGGAAGATATTCCGGTGAACCAGTTGCCGTCCTCGTCATATATCCGCCATGTGTCGCCCTTGCGTACGCAGTAGCTTCCAAGCGGCAGAAGTATCACCTCGTCCCCTCTCAGGAGTTCATCCCCGTTCTTACGGAATATGCACACCTGGTTCATCTTCAGCCGCACATGACGGCCGTTCCAGAGTTCCTGCCAGTCCCCGGTGCAATAGACCTCGGCCCTGGGACCGCCATGATGGTGTTTCAATACTTTCTGGGAGCCGTGGTGAGGATCGGCATGGCAGCCGCCTCTGTCAAGGTGTTTGACATGGTTCTTTCCATGGGACTTGCCGGGCTTCTTTTCATGTCTGCCCCTGTCCCCTCTTTCACGATATTCACTCTTGTGCCTGCGGAACTGATTTGCATCCCTGTGCTGCCCGTAAGCGAGACTTACTGACAGAACCATCATCAGTAGTATTACCAGTCTTTTCATAGCCTTCAGATTTTCCTGCAAGATAGTCAATTATCGCGCCAAAAGAAAAAATTGTTTAACTTTGAGCCGTTCAAAGAATTTCTGATGAAGAAACTGCTTATAGCGCTGTTGCTGGCGATGCTGCTTTCCCCGCTGTCTCTTGCACAGGGAAAGTACGGAGTTTTCCTTAAATATGTGGATTCCGCGCCATTTATTCTGGTAAACAAACAGTTGCTCACCCTGGCCCTGGTGGACAAAGAGGGCGAGCCTGTCGTGGAATATGGAATCGCATGCGCCCATAACTACGGCAACAAGCACAAAAGAGGAGACCACAGGACTCCGGAAGGGATTTTCCCCATCAACGAATTCCTTTATGCGGCACGTATTCCTCACGATTTCCATGACGGGAAAGGCCCCGTAAAAGGAGCATACGGTCCCTGGTTCCTCAGGCTGGACGTACCTGGAATAAGGGATATCGGAATACACGGGACACACCTGCCCGAGTCCATAGGCAGCAGGGCCACGGAAGGATGCATACGGCTGCGTAACGAGAACATCCTGGACCTCAAGTCAAGAGTTAAACTCGGGACGCCTGTGATAATCACTCCCGATCCACTGCTGGATGCCAGTTGGAATGATGCCGAAATCATCAGGGCCTTCGCCCCGGAAAAGGGCGCTGATATTTTTATCAGTTACTCTCCCCGGGACATCTCCGCCGCAGAATCCCTCTGCCGTAAACTGGACAGTACCGGCATTACATATTATATGGACAGGGACGGCCTGGACGGAGGCATGGACCATCCGAAAGTCCTTGCTGCAAATATCCTGCAGTGCAAAGTCTTCCTCTGCATCTGCGGTGAGAATTCCGCACAAGACGTCTTCCAGCAGAGCGCCATTGCCTATGCTGAGGCCAAAAAGCCTGCGGACCAGATAGTCCGCTACGAAAAAGAGGGCGACCTCTCGGAGGACGCCCTCATTCGTTCGCTTATAATAAACAACTACGTTACGGCACTTTAGAAGGTGTGGATTGCAAGGCCTGAGCGGAGCTTCGGCTCGAACCATGTAGTCTTAGGCGGCATTATGTTGCCGGAGTCGGCAATGTCCATAAGTTGTTTCATGGAAACCGGATAGAGCGCGAAAGCAACTGCCATTTCGCCGCTGTCAACCCTGCGGGAGAGTTCCCCGAGTCCGCGTATGCCACCCACGAAGTCAATCCGCTTGTCCGTACGCAGGTCCTTGATTCCCAGAATCTTGTCAAGCACGAGGTTTGACAGTATCGTAACGTCCAGGACTCCTATGGGGTCAGTGTCGTCGTAGCGTCCGTCTCTGGCGTCCAGGCGGTACCAATGCCCGTCCAGATACATCGAGAATCGGTGCAGGCGGTCAGGTGCAATGTCCGGATTATTGATTGGCGACAATTTGAAGTCCTCTTCAAGGGCATTCAGGAACTCTTCCTTCGACAGGCCGTTCAAATCTCGTACGACCCTGTTGTAATCGATAATCTTCAGATGGCTTTCGGGGAAGCAAACGGCCATGAACCAGTTGTATTCCTCCTTTCCGGTGTGGGCGGGATTCTGGGCCCGCCTTTCAGCACCGACGCGTGCAGCTGCCGCAGTGCGGTGGTGCCCGTCAGCGACATAGAACGCCTCAACCTCATAATTGAATATGGTGGTTATGCGGGAAATCAGTTCGTCGTCAGACACGACCCAGAAAGCGTGCGTGAAGCCGTTTTCGTCTATGAACTCGTACTCGGGCGCATTCTCGTAACGCGGAGAATCGGCCGGGGAGAGTGAGGGGAAAGTGGATGTCCCGGCCTCCGGGAAATGGATTCCGACCACCGAGAAGATGATTTTTTCAAGTTCCGCATTGTCCTTGAAGGCAAAAAACACCGGCTCAATGTTGGCGCTCTGAATCCTCACATGTACCATGCGGTCGTCCTCTTTGTCGCGGCGGGTCAGTTCGTGTTTCTTGATGACTCCTGAGGCATAGTCGTCGGTATTGGCGCAGAGGACGATACCGTACTGGGTACGGCCCTCCATGGTCTGGGCATAGATATAGTACTCTTCCTTGGGGTCCCGGACCAGCCAGCCCCTGTCCTTCCAGGCCTTGAAGTTCTCGACAGCTTTTGCATAGACCTTTTCGGAGTGCTCGTCCGCTATCGGGCTGAAGTCGATTTCAGGCTTGGTTATGTGAAGGAGCGACTTTTCGCCGGCCATGGCCAGGGCTTCCTCCGAGTTCAGTACGTCGTAGGGTGGTGCAGCGACCTCAGTCACGAGTTCGCGCGGCGGCCTGAGGGCCGCAAAGGGCTTTACTCTTACCATTTGTTTACCTGGAATTTAGTGTTACCTGTTGCAAAGAAATCCACAATCTGGCGTGCCGCGGCAAGGCCGGCATTGATATTGGCCTCGGAGGTCTGGGCGCCCATTTTCTTGGGAGTGGCGAAAACCCTGAGACCGAATTCCTCGCGAAGTGCGTCATAATTGTCAGGAGCCACGTCCGCGACGTATTTCAGGTCAGCACGCTCGCGCAGGGCCTTTGCCAGGCCATCTTCGTCTATGACTTCCTTGCGGGCCGTATTCACAAGGCAGGCGCCTTTCGGCATCTTAGAAATCAGGTCGTAGCCTATGGACTTGATGGTCGACGGCAGGGCCGGAATATGGATGGAGAGATAATCCGAAGCGGAGTACAGTTCCTCCAGGGAATGGACCGGAGTGGCCTTCCCTGCAATAATCTGCTCGTCGGAAAGGAAGGGATCGAAGGCGCAGACTTCCATACCGAGTGCGCGGGCTTTTTCTCCCACCAGGCGGCCTACGTTACCATAGGCCTGGACACCGAGCCGCTTGCCCTGGACTTCGCTGCCAGTCGCGGGGGTGAACTGGGTGCGGGCCATGAATATCATTAGCGCGAGTGCGAGTTCAGCCACGGCGTTGGAATTCTGCCCCGGCGTGTTCATCACTACAATCCTGCGCTCAGATGCCGCCGCAAGGTCCACATTGTCGAACCCCGCACCGGCGCGCACGACTATTTTAAGTTTCGGAGCTGCCGCAATGACCTCCGACGTGACTTTGTCCGAACGGATGATAATCGCATCGACATCTCCCACAGCAGCCACCAGATCTTCCTGGGCTGCGTATTTTTCAAGTTTCACCACTTCGTGACCGGCCTCCGTAAGGATTCCGGAAATGCCCTCTACGGCTGCAGCCGCGAAAGGCTTCTGGGTTGCGAGAAGTATTTTCATGATTATTCGTGCAATTTTTCGAATTCCTGCATACAGTCAACCAGGGCCTGGACGTCTTCGAGGGAACAGGCGTTGTAGATGGAGGCGCGGAAGCCGCCGACGGAGCGGTGCCCCTTGATGCCCACCATGCCCTTATCTTTTGCGAAAGCAAAGAACTCATCCTGAAGGTCCTCGTGACCGGGTGCCATGACGAAACAGACGTTCATTATGGAACGGTCCTCTTTCTCGGCGGTTCCGATGAAGAGGGAGTTGCGGTCTATTTCATCATAGAGGATGCGGGCCTTCTCGAGATTGATTTTGTAGATGGCCTCCACCCCGCCGATACTCCTGAGCCACTTCAGAGTCTCGTTCATGACGAAAATCGAGAACACCGGAGGAGTGTTGAACATGGAGAGTTTGTCTATGTGGGTGCGATAATCCAGCATTGTGGGGATATGCCTGGACACCCTGCCCAGGAGATCCTTGCGGATGATGGCGAAAATGACCCCGGCGGGACCTACGTTCTTCTGCGCACCGCCGTAGATGAGGGCGTACTTGGAGACATCCACGGGACGGGACATGATGTCCGAAGACATGTCTGCGATCAGCGGGACGGGGCAGTCCATATCTTCGTGGATTTCAGTGCCGTAGATGGTATTGTTCGTAGTAATGTGCAGATAGTCTATATCTTCCGGAATCTCGAACCCCTTGGGAATATAGCAGTAGTTGCGGTCCTTGGAGCAGGCGATTGCATAGGCCTCGCCTATTCCCTGGGCCTCCACAAGAGCCTTGTGCGCCCAGACTCCGGTGTCCAGATAGGCCGCCTTATGCTCCAGGTAGTTCATCGCCACATACAGGAACTGGAGGGAGGCGCCGCCGCCGAGGAACACGACTTCGTGGGTGTCCGGAATGTTCAGGAGTTCTTTCCACAGAGAGCGGCATTCATCCATTACGGCGTCCCATTCCTTGGTGCGGTGAGAGATGGAAATAAGTGAAATTCCGGTACCGGAGAAATCTTTCAGCGCGGCGATGGCATTGTCGATGGCAACTTGCGGGAGCAGGCACGGGCCTGCATTGAAAACGTGTTTGGTCATATTTTAGCGAATGTTAAATTGTCTATTTTGCCGGCACGCTCCTCAAAGGCGGGAGCGCTGTCCAGCGGAACGGGCGCCTCAATGAGGCAGGACAGGGAAAAATCACGCAGAGAAGGCTGGATGTCCATATCTTTGAGAATCCGCATTACGGACTCCATAGACTCGTAGCCGAACTCCAGCCGGTAATGCGCACAGGCGGTCTTTTCTATGATGGAAGCATTGGCGATGGCGTCCGCTGAAGCGTCTTTATAGGCCTTTATCAGCCCCGGCACCCCGAGGAGGATACCGCCGAAATAGCGCACCACCACAATCAGCACATCGCTCAGTCCAGCTGAGTCTATAGACCCGAGGATAGGCCTGCCTGCGGTTCCGGAGGGTTCTCCGTCGTCATTGGCACGCCACTCTTTCCCGCCCAGGCCGATCCGGTACGCGTAGCAATGATGGCGGGCCGCATGGTGTTCCTTCCGCAGGGCGTCCACCTTCTCTTTGACCTCTGCCTCCGAAGTGAGCGGATAGGCATAGGCGATGAAGCGGGAACCGGATGCCTTGTACAGGCCCTCGGACGGAGCAGCTATGCTACGATACTTGTCCATTAGTTTTCAAATTTAACAATTATTTAGAAAAAGAGAAAAAATAACTTGGATAAAGCACAAAGATATTTTTTCGGCACATTATTTTTACTAACTTTGAACTCTAAAACAGTTGGTATGGTACTTCAGTATAGAGTTTCGCTTCCCGGCATCAAGGGTTTCAACAGGGTTTATCATATTGATTCCAAGGCCACCTTGTATGATTTTCACAAGCAGATGCGCTCCGATATGGAATTCCCGCAGGACCAGTTGATAATGTTCAAGGCCCTCGGCGAAGACGATCAGGTAATAGCCCGCTACGGACTTTTCAGCCTCGGCTACGGTGCCGTGGACGAGATCTCCATGGAAAAAACCATCGCCGACGGCATCACTCATTTCATATATTTCTATGACGTCACCTTCCGGAAGAGCGTAGTGGTCACTTTCGAAGGCAAGGTCGATGACGCCGCGCCTGTGTCCTATCCCACCATAGTGGAGGAGAAAGGCCCGAATCCCGTTGAATTCGAGAACGGTTATGTGGCCTATGAGGACCTTCCGGAGGACCAGAAGCACATCCATCCCGGAGCCCGCGCAGCCCTGGCGGCGATTCTCGCCGGTGGCTCGGACGACGAGGATGAGGATTTCGATGAAGACGATGAAGACCTCGAGGAGGAGGACGATTCGGACGAAGACGGCAAGGAAATTTACGACGGCTCTGAATTCTGATGCGGCGGCGGATCCTACTCATCGTCGGCCCCACTGCGGTGGGAAAAACGGCCTACAGCATTGAAAAGGCCCTTGAGTACGGCTCCCCGATAATTTCCTGCGATTCCCGCCAGATATACAAGGAAATGCCCATAGGCACTGCTGCTCCTTCCATAAGGGACAGGCAGATGGTGCGGCATTATTTCGTACGCGACCGTTCCATAACCCAGACATGCACTGCGGGAGACTATGAACTTGAGGCGATAGATCTGGTGGAAAAACTTTTCGACCGCGGCCATGAAACGCTTGTCATGACCGGTGGCTCGATGCTATGGGCAGATGCCTTCTGCTACGGCCTGGACGAATTTCCTGACATTCCTTCCGAAATCCGCACCCACCTCATGAAGTGCCTGGAGTCCGAGGGACTGCCGGTGCTTGCGGACGAACTGCGGAGATGCGATCCCCAATCCTATAATACTATAGACATAAATAATCCACAAAGGGTGATTCGCGCCCTCGAGGTCACTGTTTTCACAGGCAGACCCTTCTCCTCTTTCAAGACTGCTCCCAAGCGCCAGAGGAGCTTCGAGATTGAAAAAATAGGCCTTCGCCGCGACCGGGACGAACTCTACAGAAGAATAGATGAAAGGGTGGACCTGATGTTCAAGCGCGGCTTGATCGAGGAAGCCCGCCGGCTCTATGACTACCGCAGTCTGCCCGCCCTGCAGACCGTCGGATACCGCGAACTCTTCGAATATTTCAGCGGTCAGTGTTCCCTGGACGCAGCCATAGGCCACATCAAGCGCGCCACCCACAACTACGCCAAGCGCCAGATGACCTGGTGGAAACGCGACAGTTCCATTCAGTGGATTGACCTTTAGTTTCTTTTGATCCTTCCAACTGACGGCGGTGCGGAGTACGTCGGCAGCGGCGGTGACGTTCCGGGGGGGGCATCGACACCCTGAACGCCCCACGGGGCGTCACCGACGCGGAAGACGACGGCAGCTGGCAGGGTTCCGGCGGCATCGACCCCCTATTAAGCCGCCGGGGCCCTGTCAGCTGGCGGCGGAGGAAGGCTCAGGTGGTAATTCTTTGACCACCTAAGCCCACTCTGCAAGGGTTGGACGACGGGGAGGAAGGAGCCGGGGCGTTACGGGCGGAGTTCGCCCTGGGCCCGGAGGAGGTTGGAGGTGGCGAGGCGGAGTTCGACGGAGGCGTCGATGGCCTCGGTACCGGCCTGGAGCCATGCGGTCTGGGCGGAAAGCAGGGTCCTGGTGTCTATTGTGCCGGCTTCGAAACCGGCGGTGGCGACGCTGAGGTTTTCACGGGCACTCTCAAGGTAGTCCGAGGAGAGTTTCACCCGCTGCAGGGCCTGGTCGCAGGCGTCTGAGCACTGGCTCACCTGAAGGCTTATCATCTCGCGGGCATCCTGGTAGCGCTCGCGGTAGAGACTCGCTTCGGCTTTCGCCCTGCGGTACTTCTGAAGAGCCTCGAAGCCGTGGAAAATAGGAATCTTCACCATTATGCCCACGCTGAATGCCCCTCCGAACTTCTTCTGGAAGCCGTGGTACATGTTTGGATTCGACAACATGTAATTTGCCGTAAGTCCGACCTGGGGCATCATATCGGCCCGGGCCATTCCGGCCTTCTTGTCATAGATATCCCCGGCAAGGGCAAGGCTGCGGGTTTCCGGGCGGTCTGACAATATGGACTCCAGGTCCTTTTCCGCGACTGCTTCCGGCTGGGGAGAAAGCATGGACTCTTCGTCTTCCAGGACAATCTCCGAATCAAGGGGAAGGCCCGTCCTCTTGCAGAGGAGCATTTTTGCAAGGGCAAGGCCGTTTGTAGCCTTGTTGAGCATCAGTTCAGCCTCTCCCGCCTTGACCTTTACCGACAGGGCGTCAGAAGCCGTCGCCACTCCGGCCCCGACAGCTATCTCGACATCCTTCTGAATGCTTTGGAGAAGGTCCGAATAGGCCTCGGCGAGCCGCTTCTTGCCCGCAATCGACACTATCTGCCAGTAGGCTGCGTCCACATCCACAATAATGTCCGCATACTGCATTCCGTACTGCTCCCTGGCGAGTTCTTCGGCAAGCCGGGCCGCCTGGTTTGCAAGAACGATTTTCCCTCCGGCAAAGACCGGCTGGGTCAGCGAGACCACTCCCAGATAGACATTGCTTATGTCCAACACGAATTCTTTGGCGACACTCTGCCCGATCTGGTCTATCGGACCGGCGATTCCCAGGTCCGCTATCCTGTCCATGAACTTCTGCCAGAGAGGACTGGCGATGTATTCCGCAAAGAGGTCCGGGCGGGAATTGATTTCGTCCTGGACCAGCCTGGCCCACTCATTTATGCCCCCCTGGATATTGGTTCCCAAATTGCTCAGAGCGTCTATGCGCTCGTCGGAAATCATCTGCAGGGGCTTCTGGTGCCACATATAGGCGCCAGTCGCACTGATTGAGGGGAAATAGTTCGCCATGGCTATCTTGCGGTCATAGCCGGCCAGCTCGATTTCAGTGCGCTTGATTGAGAGGTCCCTGCTGTTTTCCACGGCAAGGGACCTGCATTTATCCAATGTCAAAACTTCCTGCCCCTTCACAACCAGGGGCAGGAAGACTAAAACCGACAGAAGGACGCGCCTCACAGTTCCCATGCGAGCGCCGAAGCACCCAGAATGGCGGCATCGCTCTCCTTGAGGGAAGAGAACACAAGTTTCACCTTACCCTTCCATAGGTTGAGGACACTGTCGTCCATAGCTTTGCGGATTGGCTCTTCGAGGAATTTCCTCGCTCTGGCGAGACCTCCGAAGAGGACTATCGCCTCCGGCGCGCTGAAAGCGATGAAGTCTGCGAAAGCGCGGCCGAGAAGGGTTCCGGTGTAGTCGAAAAGCTTCAATGAGAGTTCGTCCCCTTCCTGCGCGGCTTCGAAAATATCTTTGGAAGTGATATTCTCAATATCCCTCAGACGGGAAGGTTCATCACTTGCAGCCAGCCATTCGCGTGCAGTGCGGGCTATGCCTATGGCGGAGCAATAGGCCTCGAGACATCCCGCCCTGCCGCAGCCGCAGAGGCGGCCGTTGTTGCGGATGATATTGACATGGCCGAGTTCGCCGGCGAAACCGTCATGGCCGTAGAGAACCTTTCCGTCTATCACGATACCGCTGCCGACGCCGGTGCCGAGAGTGATCATGATGAAGTTCTTCATACCCTTGGCAGCACCGTAGGTCATCTCACCCACGGCGGCGGCGTTGGCGTCGTTGGTAAGCGACACGGGGATGCCGCCCATAGCCTTGCTGAGCATCTTGGAGAATTCCACTCTCTCGCGGCCCCATGCCAGGTTCGGAGCATTCTCGATAGTGCCGGTGTAATAGTTCCCGTTGGGAGCGCCGACACCGATACCGCGTATCCGGCCTTCAGCCTTGGCTTCCGCTATTATAAGTTTGAGTGCGTCTGCAAGATCTTTGATGAAAGGTTCCGCCGTCGGATGATTGTCCGTGCGGATTACAGTCTGGGCGAGGATGGTGCCACGGGCATCGACGACGCCGCATTTGGTAGTCTGTCCGCCTGCATCGACGCCGACTACAAGTTTTTCAGTTTCCTGCATAGCTTATTTTTTTACGGGTTTAGATCCGAGAAGAGCGTACCAGAGCAGGTAGCATACTGCCAGGAGGACGACTATATAGCTCAGCAGATAGTTGCCTGCCGCATCTGCCACTGCGCCCTGGATCAGAGGGAGGATACCTCCGCCCATGACCATGACCATGAATATGCCGGATGCGATGGAAGTATATTTTCCAAGGCCCTCGACGGCAAGATTGAAGATAGCGCCCCACATAACAGAGGTACAGAGACCGCAGAGCACAAAGAACATCACACCGACAGGAATTGCCTCGAGGGAGAATCTGAGGTCAGAAGTGATGGCCGGGAAGCGGACTGTAGCGGAATTGCCAAGGCACATACCCAATATAAGAAATAACACAGCGAGTGCACTGACGCTGGTAATCATAACCTTGCTGGAAACTTTACCGCCAATGGAAGCACCCACCAGACGGCCGCAGAGCATGAGGAACCAGTACATACCGACTATAGTACCTGCCACGGCAGCGCTGATGCCGATCACAGGAGAAGTCATATAGAGGTTTACGAAGTTAGGAATACCAACCTCGACACCTACGTAAAGGAAAATTGCGATAATACCGAAAACGAAATGCCTGTAAGAAAGGGCGCCCTTGACGGAAGCCATGGTGCCTTCTTTCACTTCACCTGCAGGAGCAGCTTTTGCGGCCTCGAGTTCAGGCTCGGGAATATCTGAGAAGAGGATGATGACGAATGCCAGGGCGAAGATTCCCATTGCGATGAACAGGGCGGGATTCGCATCGGAAATCTTTGCATTTGCAGCATCCCCGATGAGGTAACCCACGAAGACAGGGCAGATGGTCGCAGCGAGAGAGTTGCAGGAACCGCCCCACTGAATCAGCTGGTTGCCCTTGTTTCCGCCGCCGCCGAGAGTATTGAGCAGAGGATTGACAACCGTGTTGAGCATGCACATTGAGAATCCGGAAACGAAGGCGCCGAGGAGATAGACCCCGAAACTGCCGGCGATGCCGGAAAGGAAGGTAATGCACACACCGATGAAGCCGACTGCGACAGCGCCGAGCGCAGTGAACTTATAACCCTTTTTGGCGAGGATCAGTCCGGCCGGCAGGCCCATGAAAGCATAGGCAATGAAATTAGCCGCATTTCCAAGCTGGGACATCAGGTTGGATGCGGCAAACTGGTTCTTGACGATGACGCCGAAGGGATTCTGGAGTCCGGTTACGAAGGAAATCATCATGAAAAGGAAAAACATGATTCCTATCGCAAGGACATTACTGTTTTTTTTGGCCATTTTGTTTAGATTTTATAGTTGGTATTGTTATCTTTCCTCTTAAAATCCTCCAAATATAACAATTCTTTTTCAATTTGTAAATATTGCAGGAAATGGTTAAATTTGCGTCGCAATTTTGACAAACACCTAATAACTTATAAAACACTATGCAGATTGTATCAGTTACCGGTAGGGAGATCCTCGACTCCAGAGGAAACCCCACCATTGAGGCCGAGGTAATTCTCGACTCCGGATTCGTGGGCGTCGCCGCTGTTCCTTCAGGCGCATCCACTGGTGAAAATGAAGCCCTCGAACTCCGCGACGGAGACCCCAAGCGCTATTGCGGCAAGGGTGTCCTCAAGGCAGTTGAGAACATCAACGAGAAGATTGCTCCCGCAATCGTCGGAATGGACGCCACCGATCAGAGGCTCATCGACAAGACCATGATCGAACTCGACGGCACCCCCACGAAGAGCAATCTCGGTGCAAACGCCATCCTCGGCGTTTCCCTCGCAGTAGCCAAGGCTGCTGCCGCAGAGCTCCAGATTCCCCTTTACCGCTACATCGGCGGCACCAACACCTATGTCCTGCCCGTCCCGATGATGAACATCATCAACGGCGGCGCACATTCGGACGCTCCCATCGCTTTCCAGGAGTTTATGATCCGCCCCGTGGGCGCCAGCTCCGAGGCTGAAGCCGTACGCATCGGCGCAGAGGTCTTCCACGCCCTGCAGAAAGTTCTCAAGGCCCGCGGCCTTTCCACCGCAGTCGGTGACGAAGGTGGTTTCGCCCCTGCCCTCAAAGGCATCAACGACGCCCTCGACTGCATCATCGCAGCTATCGAGAAGGCCGGCTACGTTCCCGGAAAGGACGTGACCATCGCCATGGACTGCGCCGCTTCCGAATTCTGCTTCAAAGGCGAGGACGGCAAGTTCTACTATGACTACAAACAGCTCAAGGACGGAAAGAAGAAAGACCCTCGCGGCCGACGTCTCTCCACCGACCAGCAGATCAACTACCTCAAGCAGCTCATCACCAAGTATCCTATCGACTCCATCGAGGACGGCCTCAGCGAGGAAGACTGGGAAGGCTGGGTGAAACTCACCAAAGCCATCGGCGACCGCTGCCAGCTCGTGGGCGACGACCTCTTCGTCACCAATGTCAAGTACCTCCAGAAAGGTATCGAAATGGGCGCCGGCAACTCCATCCTCATCAAGGTCAACCAAATTGGATCCCTGACCGAGACCCTGGACGCCATCGAAATGGCCCACCGCCACGGCTACACCACCGTTACTTCCCACCGTTCCGGAGAGACCGAGGACACTACCATCGCAGACATCGCAGTCGCTACCAACAGCGGCCAGATCAAGACCGGTTCACTCAGCCGTACCGACCGTATCGCCAAGTACAACCGCCTTATGAAGATCGAGCTCGAGCTCGGCGATGTTTCCCGCTACGGCTACAAGAAGCTGCGCTAAACGCAGCTGCGCCGGTCCCTGTCAGGCAGGGCTCGTTTGGACCGCTATTGGACCGCGTTTGGGCTGCTTTGGACCTCTTCCGAGCGTTCTGTGCAACTGCTTGACAGTGAGCGAATTGCTAAAAATCGGGTGCTGAGTTTTCAGCACCCGATTTTCGTTATTCTATTGTTACTCAACAAGTTACACAGAACGCCTATTCGATGGTAACCTTGTAAATACGTTTGTTGCTCTTATCTGATACATAAATATGTGAATAAGAGCTATCAAATGCCAAACCATCAACTCGAGGTAACACACCACTTGCCGTAAGCGTTACAATAGTACCGTCTTCAAATCCAGTTGTTCCTCGAACCAACTTTCTGAGGCAATATTGATCAGCAATATAGAGGTTGCCTGCACTATCAAATTCCATATCTTGAATATCAGGAGCAAAAGATGCATTTGCGGATACTCCATCTGCTATTGCATCATAATTTCCAGATTTTGTTCCGCTTCCAAACATAGCAACAGGGGCAGCACCCTTGGAAGTCACTTTGTATAGCTTGAAACACTCACTCGGTGATCCAGATGAAGCAGATACAGCAACCACCATCGAACCGTCAGTATCGAACGCAAATGAAAGAGGCCAAGCATATCCAGAAGAAGCAATCCCACTAAAATCAGCATATACTTCAGAAGGAACCTCACCAGGCAAACCATTCGGAAAAACATAAATCTTTCCAGCAGCGCTACCATCTCCACGACATAGCAAATAGATGCTTCCGTTGTGTTCCTTTATCTGCATTGGATTATTATATCCCGTACATCCCGTCACTATTGAATAAATCTTTGTAGATAAATCATATTTATAGATGGCGTTTCCAGTAGTTGCGACCTTATTTGCAATGTAAAGATTATCTCCTGAATAGCAAACACCATAAGGAGATGCAGGATACTTGGATGCGCTATTCGTTGCGCTTTGGGTTGCCGTCTTATTATTAACATCCAGGAAATAAACGTGATACTGCTCACCAGTAACGATAAATTCATCGTCAGTTCTCCTAATAATATCGTGAGGAGTCCTGGCAATAGATGAAATTAATGTTTCAACTGTGTACTTAGTCAACGTAATCGGCCGCATTTTCTTGATGGTGGCGCGCTCGATTTTCACGTTTTTGGCTACGCGCTCGCTACCGGGGACGGTTGTGCCGTCTGCGAAGGTAAGGCGGATGTCTATCTCTGGATAGGTATGGGCATCCCCCGGGCCTACGGGAAGAGGTATATAAACTGTAACGCCATCGTCAGAAGCTCTCTGAGCGGCAGTGGCAGCCGCAATATTCTGGGTAATCTCTTTCTTTCCTGTCACCGCATATGCCTGAAGATACGGTGTTTCTCCCGTGAATCCACCTGCGGCTGTTTCCCAGTTAACCAAAGATTTCTGAACGTCGCAAATCTTATAGTATTGTCCTGCTTCGCTGGCGGGAGCTGAAATGACGAGTTTTGCTGCCTTTGGCGGAAGATACTTATAAGTAACCTTCAAAACTCCGCCAAGGTGCTTAAACTGAAGTGCGGTACCGTCGTCGGTTACTTTTGCAAGCATCGGAGCTTCAACATTACCATCAAACCAGGTATATCCATCTTTCAATACCAGCTTCAAAGAGCCTTCATCCTCACGCGGAAAAGCTGTTGCACCAGAGCCGGACGTCTTTGCGGGATAATAGGCGAAAGAATTATTTCCAGTCACGATTTTATCCTCTGAATCAGCATCACGAATAGCGAATTCAGCTTCTCCGGCCGTATCTTCACCTGAGTAAGTAAAAGTCGTGAATCCATTGGCATTGTTAGAGCGGACTACGATATTATTGCCCTCCTTCCACATAAAGGTTCCGCCGACGAATGCGGTTTTACTATCGACATCCACGGCGCCTTCGGCAGGAGCCGCGACTAGTGTTTGGATGTTACTGCCGGATAATGGTTCTTCAGTAGCCTCTGACGCTTCAGGGGCGTCGGTTTCAGGTGCGATTTCCTTGCTGCAGGAAAGAATAGCGGACAGAGTAATAGCTGTCACAAAAAAGAATCTGTTAGTTTTCATAAGACTGTCCTCCAATTATTCCCATTCACCGATTTCATCATCGTACAAAAAGCCTTCAAGGCCGGAGCTACTGTCGGTCTTTACACTGTCGACTTTGGTACTTGCACAGAAACAACGCTCAAAGTCAAGCCTCGACGACCCGACAAATGGCGGAATGTAGTTTGTTTTCATCATGTTAATTAATTATTTATTTGGTTATTATTTCAGTCAAGGGCAAACTTCACCATCAGCGGCCAGTGGTCGGACGGGAAATACCCGTTGTATTTTGCGTCTATTACCTGATACTTCACAACATCAAGATTGCCTTTGAAATAAAGGTAATCAATGCGATGATACCATTTTGAGCGCTGGTCGCTTTCATAGCTATACGCATTATATGTGGCGACAGGCCCTTCCATTACTTTAAGTTCTGCGCTGCGATAGTAAGAATCGCTTAGTTGGTCTTTGAAAAAATCAACGTGGGTAGCTTCTGTTGTGGGGCCGTTCATATCGCCGCCGAGAATCACGGCATAAACAATACTTTCATTCAGCGATGCAATCCTGTTGCAAATAAGCTCAGCAGACTTGGTTCGTATGGTAAGGGCTTCATCTTCAGTAATTGATGTCCCAGAGCTTGCCACCTCAAGGTGAGTGTTGAGGTAAAGAATCTTTTTCCCTGTCGCGACATCCTGCAATTTTACCCACTGGCAAAGCCTGTTTCGCTCCGGGTCGGTCGATACCCAGTCGGGATAGGGATTACTGGCCTCGTCCGGCGTCGCAGAAAGATAGAACAATCCTTTTTGCTCAAGATTGAATTTTGAGGTCTTCCACGCAAGACAAGGCTCTTCTTCTGTCTCAAAGAAGGTATAGCCGGAAAGGTTTGCCTTCAAATATGTCCTCTGTTCGGGGCGACTCTCCTGGAAGCCCACTATATCGAAATCAAAGTCTTTAATAAGCTGTACTACGCCAGATTTACGGCTGTCCCAGCTACGCTCACCGGTATCCTTGTCGGTCAGGAAACGCACGTTAAACGTTGCTGCGGTTACGACCGGCTTACCTGCGACCGGAGTGTTATCCACTCCCAGGTAAAGTTCGCGAATCTGCCCGACGCCCTGGTCGGTAATATACAAAGTCTTTGCATCTCTGCTCAAAAGAAGGCCGCCAAGCTGACGGAAATTAGCCTCGGTGCCGACTCCGTCGAGTATTTCACCGATATTCGCGGCCTGTGCGTCTCCCGCTATTGTGCTCACAAGAGCATTGTCATATCCCGATGAGCCTTTACGTATTCTGCGGACACGGTACCAGTCAGCAATATAGATATCGCCATTGGGAGCAATTGCAATGTCGGCAATATTGGCAGAGAACTTGGCTGTAAGAGGAATTCCGGGGGTTCCTTCGTCAAAGGCTTTTGCATCTTTTACTCCGGCTATAGCAGAGAAACTGCCCGTTGCGGGATTAACTTTCACAATCTGGCAGCCGTTTGTCGCCACAATCAGATTTCCGTCCGTGTCGAAAGCCATTGCATTCGGCCATTTCCCGAGATTGATTGTTAAAGCGGGGTCGGAGTCAAAATCACCGTCAGTGAACTTGAATATGGTATTCAAATCCCTGACTGCCACGAATGCATCGCCATCATCATTGAAGACTACATCCATAACGCTCTTTCCGCTCCAGTCACCAATTGCAGCCTCTTCTTCGAATTGTTTCGTCTGTGGATCGAAACTGAACACTTTGGCTTTAGCCTTTTCAGCAAACCATACTTTCCCTTCATACAATATACCCTGCCAGGGCACATGAGCGCCATCACCGTAGGTATAAGGCTCGGAGAGTATTCCCGATTCCAGATCCCAGATTCGGACAGTCTGGGCCTGCTCCAGGATGAAAGCCTGCTTGTCTGGAACAATCCATCCCAATC
>JAFYEM010000065.1 GCA_017544265.1 Bacteroidales bacterium
TTCCGCTGTACGTGCCGATATAATGGCAGATCGTCTTGCGGCATAGGATAGTTTCTCAAAACCAGCAATCTTTGACTGCTCCAAATAGGTGCGCTTAATCCAGCCCGTGTGGATCTCTGCTCCTGCCAGGCCGTACTTTGCCTTAATCTTGTTGATTTGCTTGTCGCATCGCTTCCAGTACTTTACAGGAATGGAAAGTCCGCAGAGAACATAGTGGGAAGTGTTGCCTGGAATCTGCGGGGTTCCGGACTCATCAATGTAGCAAAAGTAAACCATGACGCCTCAAGCCAGTGGGATATAGATATAAAAAAAGCGACTAGTATCAGGGAGAGACTCCCATGATTGAGACGGGACTCGTCATAGACGCACTGCAAACAATCGTCAAGGATTTATTGACGATTTCAAATACTATAATTGCATATTTTTTGCAATGCTAACAAGAAAAAATGTTACATTTGCATAGTTCCCTGCATCTATAGAGCGGAAACATAAAAAAAGGAGAAACGAATTATGGCAAAACCAATCAAAGAAACGCCCGTCCTCTATGACGAGGATGCCTACCGCTTCGAAATGGCGGCCCACAACGTCGTTCCCCTTTCCGAGGAGAAGAAAGAGGAGATGTGGGAAGCTTATGAGAGACTCAAGAAGTGCTGCACCTTCGCCCTATGAGTATCTCTATCAGACCTTTCCAGCCGTCTACTGATACACTGAAGCCGTTCGACTGTGGCAAAGCAGATTTGAACGGTTTTTTGTGTGAAACCGGTACGGCTGCACCCAATGCCGCCATGTATGAACGTGAGCATCTTGCCAAGACATATATTGTTGAGGATGCCGATACCCATATTATTCTGGCCTACTTCAGTCTTCTCTATGACAAGATTGAACGGTCTATTGCAGATCCGGTGATATGGAACCGCTTATCCAGGAAGATTCCAAACGCAAAAAGACGTTCGTCCTATCCTGCACTGAAGATCGGCCGTCTGGCTGTCAGCAAGGAAGCCCAGCATACTGGATTAGGGAAAGACATCTTGAACCTTATCAAGGGTTGGTTTTATCGTGACCCGAAGGCGGGTTGCAGGTACCTGACCGTTGATGCCTACCTGGATGCTGAAGAGTTCTACTCCAAGTGTGATTTCAATCCGCTGGTCATTCCGGAGCCGGAGGATGAAACCATTCTGATGTTTTTTGATTTGATGGGCATCGCATAAGAAGTCGACGCCTTGTCAAGATTCAATACAAACTGCCGCCACCTCAACGTGACGGCAGTTCTGTCTTTCTAAGGAATGTCCTCCTGAGGCGAAGCCGAAGGATCTACTTTCCCCGCACAAAGTGCCGGTAATCAGAGCCCCACGTCCCGACAGAATAGGTCGTACCTTCCTTCTGCCATTCCATCTCCAGTGCGACAAAAGTGCGACTGGCACAAAAAAATCAAGCACCTGCTCATTCGTAAGTGCTTGATTTTTAATGGTCTGGATGACTGGACTTGAACCAGCGACCTCCTGGTCCCTAACCAGGTGCGCTACCAACTGCGCCACATCCAGAATTTATTCGTCTGTGTCGTCGGACGAGGAGCCGTACTGGGCTATATTGTCGTCCGGAAGGGTGTCGGAGGAATCATCCTCCGTGGTGCCGCCAGTTGCAGCTTCGGCTGCTGCGACATCCTCTCCCTCCAACCAACGCTCCACATCTTCGAGGTCATCTGTCTTGACATTGATTTTCACCAGATAAATCGCGTCCGGTATTTCAATTGTCACGGCGTAGAAAAACGTTCCGTCAGGCTTCGGATATTGTACCAGGTCTCCCAGATAATCGTTGTAGCCGCGCGGGTACTTCTGGGCGAAAACGGCCGCAACCTCCTCCGACATCTTTTCGTAGCTTACTACGTGCCTTTTTCTGTTGTCTGACATATACCTCGTTTGTTTCGCGGTGCAATATTAAGACAAACTTTTGAATTGACCAAATAAATTTAAGATTTTTTGAAAAAGAATGCTTTCTGGCGCCGTTTTTTCTCCGGATCCCTCTCCACGAAAACAGGGGTCATGTCCCTGGGGTCAAGTCCGGAATAGTACATGACTGAGGAAGTTGTCATCGGAGTGGGGGTGAAATCCTGGACCTGGTCCATCCAAATTCCTTTCAAAGCCGGGTTTGAGGCAAGGCGCTGCATATCTTTCAGTGTGCAGCCGGGATGGCTTGAAATAAAATACGGGACTATCCCTGTCTTCCTGCCGGCGGCAGAAGTCACGGCGTCGAATTCTGAACGAAGGCGCTTGAAGAGCCTGAACGATGGCTTTCCCATGTAATGCAGCACGGAATCCTCGGTGTGTTCAGGTGCCACCTTGAGCCTTCCGGAGGTATGGTCAAGCACCAAAGCCTTGAAATATGGGGCCCCGGAAGCATCCACATAGCCGTTTTCATCCAGGAAAAGGTCATAGCGGACTCCGCTGCCGATATATGAATGACGGATGCCCTTGACCGAGTCTATCTGCCGGTACAGTTTCAGTAGACGGGTATGGTTGCGGTCCAGGTTGCGGCAGGGCTGCGGGAAAAGGCAGGAAGGCCGCCTGCAGATGGCGCAGATGGACAAATCCTTTCCGCCCATACCGTACATATTCGCCGTGGGAGCGCCCACGTCCGAGATATTGCCGGCAAATCCGGGCAGGGAGGGCAGGGCTGCGACCTCTTTCAGTACCGAACTCTCGCTTCTGGACTGCACGAACTTTCCCTGATGAGCAGCGATGGTGCAGAAACTGCAGCCCCCGAAGCATCCCCGGTGCGTGTTCACCGAGAAGCGGATCATGTCATAGGCCGGAATCCTCTTTCCTTTGTAGCGCGGGTGCGGAAGTTTAGTGAATGGCAGGTCCCAGAAGGAATCCATCTCGGGGGTGGTTGCTGGAGGATAAGGCGGATTGATCTGCACATACCCGTCCCCGCAGGGCTCCATTATGGTCTCGGGATGCATCATATTCGCCTGAATTTCAATCTCATGGAAATTCTCGGCAAAAGCTTTCTTAGACTCCAGGCATTCCTCGAAACTGTGCAGGACAAGCCCTGAGCGGGGCTTTCCGCTGCGATAGAACGCCAGCTGGGGAATCTTATGCATCTGATGGACCGAGCGGCCCGACTCTATGGCCTTCGTCAGTTCCAGCATAGGCCTCTCCCCCATTCCGTAGCAGAGCCAGTCCGCCCCGCTGGAAACCAGTATCGAGGGCATCAGGCAGTCCTTCCAGTAGTCGTAGTGGGTAAGCCTGCGAAGCGATGCCTCTATTCCGCCTATGACCACAGGCACATCGGGGTAAATCTGCTTGAGGATTTTCGTATAGACAGTCACGGCATAGTCCGGGCGGGCTCCGGCGCGGCCGTCCGGGGTATAGGCATCGTCGTGACGGAGACGTTTCGCGGCGGTATAATGGTTGACCATGGAGTCCATTGCCCCGGCATTGACACCGAAATAGAGCCTCGGCGCCCCGAGTTTGCGGAAATCTCTCAGGTCATCCTTCCAGCCCGGCTGAGGCACTACGGCAACGCGGTAACCCCATTTCTGGAGCCACCGCGCAATCACTGCCGTCCCGAAGGACGGATGGTCCACGAAAGCGTCGCCGCTGACCATTATTATGTCTATGTAGTCCCAGCCAAGAGCTTCGACCTCCTTCACGGAAGTCGGGAACATATATGCCGGGAACGCGCCCATGCCTACATCCTTTCGGGCAGTTCTATACCAAGAATACCCATGGCGCGGCGGAGAACCGCGGCGAGAGTGTCTATGAGCGAGAGCCTGAAATCGCGCACGGCGCTATCCTCCTCGCGGAGAATCTGGGTCTCGTGATAATACTGGTTGAACTCCTTCGCGAGGTCGTATGCATAATTCGCAATGACGGCGGGACTGAGCGCGTCAACGCCTTCGCGAATCTTGTCCGGATAAGCGGCAAGAAGCTGAATCAGACGTATTTCCTTGGCGGAGGGAACGACATTGTTGTCTATACCTCCACGCTCTCCGGCCTTTCGCAGAATAGAGCAGATGCGGGCGTGGGTATATTGGATGAAAGGTCCCGTGTTTCCGTTGAAATCTATGGACTCGGAAGGATTGAAGAGCATGGTCTTCTTCGGGTCCACCTTGATAATGAAATACTTCAGCGCGCCGAGGCCTATCATGCGGAAGAGCCTGTCCTGCTCCTCAGCCGGGAGGTCCGCAAGTTTTCCGGATTCCAGCGACATGGCCTTCGCCTCCTGGAACATCTTTTCCATAAGGTCGTCAGCGTCCACGACAGTTCCTTCGCGGGATTTCATCTTGCCTTCCGGAAGTTCCACCATACCGTAGGAAAGGTGATATATCTTCTCCGCCCAGGGGAAGCCGAGCTTTCCGAGGATCAGTTTCAGTACCTGGAAGTGATAGTCCTGCTCGTTGCCGACCACATAGACCTCACTGTCCAGATTGTACTCGCGGAAACGTCTTTCGGCCGTGCCGAGGTCCTGGGTGATATAGACGGAGGTGCCGTCGCCGCGAAGCACAAGCTTGCGGTCGAGGCCGTCAGCGGTCAGGTCGCACCATACCGAGCCGTCCGGCTCTTTCTCGAAAACTCCGCTTTCCAGGCCCTTCTGGACAAGTTCCTTGCCGAGCAGATAAGTGTCCGACTCGTAGTTCACAACGTCGAAACTGATGCCGAGATTGCGGTATGTCTCGTCGAAGCCCTCGAACACCCAGCCGTTCATCATCTTCCACAGTCCGATTACCTCAGGGTCGCCCTGCTCCCACTTAAGGAGCATTTCCCGGGCCTCCTTGATGCACGGAGCTTCTTTTTTGGCGCTTTCTTCATCCATTCCGCCTTTTACAAGCTCCGCAATCTGGGCCTTGTAGAGTTTGTCGAACGCCACGTAGCAGTCTCCCACCAGATGGTCCCCCTTAACGCCGGCCGACTGCGGAGTCTTGCCGTCGAAAAGCTTTTTCCAGGCAAGCATGGACTTGCAGATATGGATTCCGCGGTCGTTCACAAGGGTTGCCTTTATCACTTCACGGCCACCTGCGGCGAGAAGCCTCGACACGGAATCTCCGAGAAGGTTGTTGCGGATATGTCCAAGGTGAAGGGGCTTGTTGGTATTGGGCGAGGAGAACTCCACCATAACCCTGCCACCTTCCCGCGGAAGCTGCCCGAAATTGGGATCAGACGCAATGGCGCTGAAGATTCCAAGCCACCAGGAAGGCGACAGGCAGATATTCAGGAAGCCCTTCACAACGTTGACGGAGGCGACTTCCGGAACATTTTCCGTAAGGTAGTCCCCTATCATTTGGGCAGTTACGTCGGGAGCGGAGCGGGAAACTCTGGCAAGGGGGAAAGTAACCAGAGTCACATCCCCCTCGAATTCCTTGCGGGTCTTAGACACCTGAAGTGACGATGACGCCACTTCAGTACACCACAGGGCTTTGACGGCCTCGGCCGCCTTGCCCTGAATATAAATTTCGGGAGAAATCATCCGAGATAGCTTTTAAGGATTTTGCTGCGGGCCGGACTCTTAAGACGGCGGATAGCCTTTTCCTTAATCTGACGCACCCTCTCGCGGGTGAGCCCGAAGCGCTCTCCGATTTCCTCAAGCGTCATTTCCTGGCAGCCGATGCCGAAGAAGGACTTGATGATCTCTCTCTCGCGGTCGGTCAGGGTGGAAAGTGCACGCTCGATCTCGGTATTCAGGGACTCGTTCACAAGGCCCTTGTCGGCGCTCGGGGAATCGTCGTTGGGAAGCACGTCCAGAAGGCTGTTGTCCTCCCCGTCCACAAACGGAGCGTCAACACTGACGTGGCGGCCGCTCACACGCAGGGTATCGGAAATCTTATCCTTAGGGACGTCTATCATTTCGGAGAGTTCCTCATTTGAAGGCTGACGCTCGTTTTCCTGCTCGAACTTGGAAAGGGCCTTGTTGATTTTGTTCAGCGAGCCAACCTGGTTCAGAGGAAGACGCACAATCCTGGACTGCTCGGCAAGAGCCTGAAGGATACTCTGGCGGATCCACCACACAGCGTATGAAATGAACTTGAATCCGCGGGTCTCGTCGAATTTCTCTGCCGCCTTGATAAGTCCGAGGTTACCCTCATTAATCAGATCCGGCAGGGAAAGGCCCTGGTTCTGATACTGCTTCGCAACAGATACCACGAAACGCAGGTTTGCGCGGGTAAGTTTTTCAAGTGCTTCCTGGTCACCCTTGCGGATGCGCTGTGCGAGTTCCACTTCTTCTTCCGGGGACACCAACTCCTCGCGGCCAATCTCCTGAAGATACTTGTCCAGCGAGGCGCTCTCGCGGTTGGTGATGGATTTTGTAATTTTTAACTGTCTCATTTGCTTTATGCTTTCCCGCTACTTGCCGAAAGCGTAGTAAGCCCTGCGTCCGTTTGCAGTCACGCCCTGAAGGACCACCGTCTTGCTCTTGGTTTTTGCGGCAACTGATACCACATCTTCGGGTTTTGAAACGGAGGTCTCGTTGACAGCGTCAATGATAAAGCCCTCAGGAACACCTGCTTCCGCCATGGAACCGGTGCCGGCTGAAACCACCTGGACTCCGCTGCGAAGGCCGAAACGCTTCAGCAGTTCTTCGTCCGCAGCTTTAAGTTTCGCGCCATAGAATACAACTGCACCGTCCACATCCACCTCACCTGTCTTCTGCGCAGTACCGTGGAAAGTGACCTCGACAGCCTGCTCTTTGCCGTCACGGATAAAGAGCACCTGGGCCTTGTCGCCGGGATGGTAACTGTTCACTTTGGCCTGAACCGCCGCCCCGTCAGAAACTTTCTCTCCGCCGATTGCCGTGATGACATCGCCCTTGCGAAGTCCGGCCTCCTGCGCTGCACTTCCTTTCATAACCTCGTAAATATATACGCCGTTTCTGGAAGAAAGTTTCAACTCTTTCATAATTTCGTCAGTAATAGGCTGCATGGTGATGCCGAGCATGGCGCGTTTTACGGAGCCGAAATCCAGCAGGTCGGACACGACCTTGTTCACGATATTCACAGGCACGGCAAAGGAGTATCCGCTGTAAGAGCCGGTCTGGGAAATGATTGCGGTGTTGATGCCCACCAGTTCACCCTTCTTGTTCACAAGGGCTCCGCCGGAGTTTCCGGGATTCACGGCAGCATCGGTCTGGATGAATGATTCAATCTTGAATTCACCTGTGGTATTGGGCATCGAACGGCCCTTTGCGGAGACGATTCCGGCAGTTATCGTGGAACGGAGATTATAGGAAAGCGGGCTGCCGATTGCGAGGACCCATTCGCCGAGGCGGAGTTTGTCACTGTCGCCCATAGGAATGGTCGGAAGGTCGGATGCGTCTATTTTGATGAGCGCGACGTCAGTAGCGGGGTCGGTGCCTATGACGGTAGCCTCGTACTGCATGTCGTTGTTAAGGGTCACGGAAATCTTGCTGGCACCCTGAACCACGTGGTTGTTGGTGACAATATAGCCGTCGGGGCGGATGATGACGCCGGAACCGCTGCCCTTCTGCTCCCTGGACTGCGGAGAGCTGAATTCATCGCCGAAGAAGAAGCGGAAGAACGGATCTATGTTCTGGAACTGGGAACGGTACTCCACCGTCACTTCTATATAGACAACGGCATCGACCGCGCTCTCGGCCGCATAGGTGAAGTCCGGATAGTCCGAGTCTGCCAAATTGACAGTGCGGTATTCCACTCCGGACGTGCTTTTTCCATTTTCAACGAGCGTTGCGTTAGGTTCATTCGATTTGGCGCTCACGACGCCATAGGCCGTAAGTGCGCTGAGCAGCACCGACAGCAAAACAACAAAAAATCCCTTTTTCATATTATTTTGTTTTTCATTTTTTTCCGGAAGGCTTAAAAAGTCAAATTTTATGCCAAGCGGATTTGCCGGAATGTAGAAATAATTTACTATATTTGTCGGTTGCAGGGAAGCGCCTGCAAGTTGATACTGTCGGATTAAAAAATTATAAGATATGAAGATCAATATTTCAAGTTCATCCCTTCTCAAGGCCCTTCTGGACGTTTCCAAAGCTATTCCTTCGAAATCCGCCCTACCCATCCTTGAGAACTTCCTGTTCGTAGCTAAAGACGGACGTCTTAAAGTGACCGCCTCCGACAGCGAACTTACGCTGGTGACCTCCATCGAAGTGGACAAACTGGAGGAAGAAGGCAGCATTGCCGTCCCCGCGCGCCATGTCATGGACCTGCTGAAAGTCCTCCCGGACCAGCCGCTTAAGATCAACACCCTCGGCGAGAGTTCCTTCGAATGCTGCTGGGCAAGCGGAAACTCCGTTCTCCCCTACTTCCCCGCAGATGACTATCCGGACATCAAACTCGCAGGCGAAGACGCCCAGAAAGTGATTTTCCCCGCCGAAGGCCTTGCCGCCGGAATAGGTGGCACCGTCTATGCTACCGCGGACGATGAAATCCGCCCCGCCATGAACGGTATTTTCTTCGACATAGACCGCGGCGAAACAACCCTGGTCGCATCGGATTCCCATAAACTGATCTGCTACACCGTTCCCGGCGTGGAGGCTGCCGAGAAAGCTTCCTTCATACTGCACAAGCGCCCCGCTTCGGTGCTCCGTTCGATAATCGGAAAAGATGTGGAGAAGGTGGAAGTGCTCTTCGACGCATCCACGGTGGTCTTCACCTTCGGAGAAACCACCATGGTCTGCCGCCTGATCGTGGGCAAGTACCCCAAGTACCGCGACGTCATCCCCCAGAACAACAACAATATCCTCAAGATAGACCGCGAACTGCTGCTTTCCACCGTGCGCCGTGTCGCAGTCTGCGCCAACAAGGCCTCCAACCATATCAAGTTCGACCTCAAGGCCGGCCAGCTGGAGATTTCAGCACAGGATCTTGGCTTCGCACTCGCGTCCTACGAGAAAATTATCTGCGACTATGCGGGCGATGAACTCACAATCGGCTTCAAATCCACCTTCCTGAGCGAAATTCTCGCCAACCTGAACTGCGAGAGCGTGGTGATGAAATTCGCCGACAGCCGCCGCGCCGCCCTGATCCTCCCCTCCGAGGAAGAAGCTGACGCCGAAAAAGTCTGCGGCATCCTCATGCCTATTATGATTGCATAAAAATAACCTGCATCTGTCTGGGCACATCTACCCCCATTAAGTGCACAAATAGATGCAGGTTATTTTTGTATAATTACTTGATAATGGAACTGAATTTAAAAAGGCCCCTGTTGTTCTTTGATATAGAGAGCACAGGGCTTAGCATTTCGTCTGACGGCATAATAGAACTGAGCTTCGTGAAAGTGCTTCCCGGGGCTTCAGAACCACTGATTAAAACCTGGAAAATCCGCCCCTGGAGCTATACTGAAGGGAAGCAGATACATATCAACGAGGAGGCCTCGAAAATCAACGGGGTCTATGACGACGACCTGAAGGACTGCCCGAAATTTATCGAAGTGCTTCCGGAGGTGCTGGACTGGCTCCGCGGAAGCGACCTTGCGGGTTTCAACTCAGCAAAATTCGACCTTCCCCTGCTGACGGAGGAAATCGAGCGCGTCAGGGCCTATTGCAACAACTGCCTCTCGGACAGGAAAAAGAGCCAGGAGGCCCGCGACAAGGCTGCCGCCATGCTCAAAGCCATCGATTCCGTTGATCTTCACGACTGCCTCATGGTGGATGTCCAGAACATCTACCACCACATGGAACCGCGAAACCTTCGCGCCGCTTACCGCTTTTACTGCGGCGGCAAGGATTTCGACAACGCCCATACCGCCGAAGCTGACACCGTCGCCACCTACGAGGTGCTGAAAAGCCAGCTGGACCGTTATGCCGAACCGTCGGAAGGGCGCGAAGAAGTGCTCAAGAATGATGTCGAGGCTCTGTCCAGGATAGGAGCAAAACCCAGATTCGTGGATTTTGCCGGACGTCTGCAGTTCGGAGAGGACGGCGAGCCCGTGATTTCCTTCGGCAAGCACAAGGGACGCACCGCCCGCGAGGTCTATGACAGCGAACCGAGTTATTTTGCCTGGATCGAGTGCGGAGATTTCACCCTGGATACCAAGCGCCAGTTCGCCCTTCTGAAAGAGAAGTTCGACAAGGAAAGGGCCGAAGCCAAGGCGGCGCTTCTTTCCCGCGACGCCACCAGCGAAGAGCTCGAAAGACTCCGCGACAAATTCTCCGGAAAGCTATTTTGAAATAAGTAGGTACTGTTTAAAAACTACGGTCCTTCGGACCTATCCCTCCCAAAACAAGTTTTGGGCCCCTCCCTCTAACGTGCCGAGGGTGGCAACGGTTTTTAAACAGTACCTACTTATTTCGTAAAACTCATGATTTTGGATAATATAACTGAACAATTATTAAAGGAATATGCGTTGAAGTACGAGACGGCGGAGTTTATCATCGGGGATCCGTCATACTTTATGCATCAGGTTTCAGGAACTGAGGAGCAGGAAGCCATGGCGTTCCTTGCCGCTTCAATAAGCTATGGGGCACGATCACAGTTCCTTCCCAGGATTCGATGGATGCTGGAGCGTTCCGAAGGCCGTCCGCACGAGTGGGTTTGCGGGGGCAGGTATCTGAAAGACCTTCCGGAAGGCGACAGCCGCTGTTTTTACAGGCTTTACAATATAGACACATACTCCCGCTTTCTGTCATCCTACAGGGCTCTGCTTCTGAAATACGGCAGCCTCGGAGACTACCTGCGTCCGCGGGCCGGCACGGCGCTCGAAGCCATAGACCTGATATGCAGGCATTTCGCCGCCCTAGGCACGTCGGAGGTGATTCCCAAAGATACCAAATCATCCTGCAAGAGACTTGCGATGTTCCTCCGCTGGATGGTCCGGGGCGGATCTCCAGTGGACCTCGGACTCTGGGAAGACTTCATCCCGAGAACGAGCCTTATCATGCCTCTGGACACGCACGTACTGAGCGAAGCCGCCAGGCTCGGACTTGTCAGCAGCCGCAACGCTTCCATGTCCTCCGCACTGAAACTGACAAAGGCACTCGCCGAAGTATTCCCGGAAGACCCCCTCAAAGGGGATTTCGCCCTGTTCGGTTACGGAGTCAATCACAGCTGACGCCCTCCCCTAAAGTACCGCCCGTGCACTCTGGCCCATGCCGGAATACACGGCTCTTTGTTTTTTCAGTTCTTTTAGCTAATTTTGTATGATATTGAGACAGGCTATGAAAAAAGTTATACTTACAGGAGACAGGCCGACCGGCAGATTGCATCTGGGACACTACGTGGGCTCACTCAGAAACCGTGTTATCATACAGAATGAAGGAGACTACGACCGTATGTTCGTATTCATCGCCGACGTACAGGCCCTGACGGACAACGCGGCAAACCCCGAAAAGGTCCGCCAGAATGTATTGGAAGTCGCACTTGACTATCTTTCAGTGGGCCTCGACCCTGAAAAGGTTACCATTTTCATACAGTCCCAGGTGCCCCAGCTTCACGAGATGACGCAGTTCTTCTCCAATCTTGTTACAGTAGCGCGGCTGCAGCGCAATCCCACCGTGAAAACGGAAATAAAGATGCGCGGCTTCGGCGAGGAGGGTGAACAGCAGGTCTTCGGAAGCGGAGTTCCCGTAGGCTTTTTCACCTATCCCATCAGTCAGGCCGCCGATATTGCGGCATTCAAATCCACGATAGTTCCCGTAGGGGAAGACCAGGAGCCGATGATCGAGCAGACCCGCGAAATCGTCCGCAGTTTCAACTCCACCTACGGCGAAGTACTCGTGGAGCCCCAGATACTGCTCCCCGGGAACCTCGTCTGCAGGCGCCTTCCCGGCACCGACGGCAAGGCCAAGATGTCCAAGTCTCTTGGTAACTGCATATACTTGTCAGATACTCCCGAGGAACTGAAAAAGAAGGTGATGTCCATGTTCACCGACCCCGGGCACCTGAAGGTCGAGGACCCCGGAAAAGTTGAAGGCAACACTGTATTTACCTATATGGACGCCTTCGCGACCGACGAAGACCTCGCCCGCTTCTGGCCGGAGTACAAGACTCTGGAAGAAGTCAAGGAGCATTACCGCAGGGGCGGCCTCGGGGACGTCAAGTGCAAGAAGTTCCTCCTTGCCGTGCTGGAAGACCGCCTCGCCCCGATAAGGGATAGGCGGCACGCCTACGAGAAAGACATACCCCGTGTCTATGAAATCCTCCGTGAGGGCAGCGCAGCAGCCCGTGAAGTCGCCGCTCAGACGCTCAGGGAGATGAAAGACGCGATGAAGATAAATTATTTCGACGACCAGGACCTCATCCTGGAGCAAAGCAGGAAATATCAATGAGCATAAAACGAAGGCATTTTCCGGTAAGCGGTATGGGCTGCGCAGCCTGCGTAGCCAGGGTTGAAGGCGCGCTGAAGGCCGCGAAAGGCGTTTCGGGCGTATCCGTCAGTCTTGCCACCAACACCGCCCAGGTGGATTTCGACCCCGGTCTGTGCTCTCCCGCCGATCTTAAAAAGGCTGTTCAGGACGCCGGCTACGACATAGACATAGACGGGAATGACGACTCCGTGGAAGATGATGCCGACCGGCGACGCGAAGACGAATTCAAGAGCCTGAGACAAGATACGCTGTTAGCCTGCGTCACGGCGCTTACGGTGATGATTGTCAGCATGGCCTTCAATCCCTTCCCGGGAAGGGGTCTCATACTGGCTGTCCTTTCCGCAGCTTCAATCATCTGGTGCGGAAGAAGATTCTTCTCCCGCGGATTCACCGCGTTGATTCACGGCGCCGCGACCATGGACACGCTGATTGCCCTGTCGGTATCGATTTCCTGGCTATTTTCGCTGTTCAACCTATGCTTCCCCGGGGTATGGACTTCCAGAGGCATGCAGGCGCATCTCTATTTCGAGAGTTCCACCATGATAATAGCCTTCATCCTCCTGGGACGTCTGCTGGAGGAGAAGGCGAAACGCTCCACGGCGTCCGCAATACGCGGTCTGATGGGCCTCCAGCCGAGAACTGTAACGGTCCAGAAAGTCGAAGTCAACTGTGGAGCACCTCAAATCCGTGAAGAAATCATACCCATTGACGAGGTCCGTGCCGGCGATATAGTAATAGTGAAGCCCGGAGAGCGCATAAGCGTGGACGGCGTGGTCGCCACCGGAGTGTCTTATGTCGATGAAAGCATGCTTACCGGCGAAAGCGTCCCCGCCCCGAAGGCCGCCGGCGACAAGGTCTATACCGGTACTGTCAACCAGAAAGGATATCTTACGGTACGCTGCAAGAGCAGCGGAAAAGACACCCTGCTCTCATCCATAATACGTATGGTCAGGGACGCCCAGGGCAGCAAAGCCCCGATTCAGAATACCGTGGACAAAATTGCCGCGGTCTTCGTGCCTGCTATTATCGGAATTTCCCTGCTCACGCTACTCTGCTGGATTATTTTCGACCCTGCAGACGGAGTTACCCACGGCCTTGTTTCCATGGTCTCGGTGCTGGTGATTGCCTGCCCGTGTTCCCTCGGCCTGGCTACTCCTACCGCAATCATAGCCGGTATCGGCCGCGGCGCAAGGGAGGGAATCCTCATAAAGGACGCCGCCTCGCTGCAACTTGCGAGGAAGATTACAACCGTGGTCCTGGACAAGACCGGAACCCTCACCGAAGGCCATCCTTCCGTGGTGGAATCGGTCTGGGATCCGGATGACATGCAGGACGAAGACACCCGCCTGAGGGATATTCTCTACTCGCTCGAATTGAAGTCCGAGCATCCCCTCGCGGATGCCGTAATCCGTTCCCTGAGAGGCTGCGAACTGGTAGTGGTGAACGATTTCAAGATGGAGCCGGGAATGGGGATAAGCGGCATCGTGGAAGGGCGGCGCTACTATATCGGGCACAGGGAAATGGTCCCTGAAAAGGTGCTTGAGAACTCGTCGGCGCTGCTCGTCGGAAGCCTTTCGGAATGGTCCGGAAACGGCAGCACTATCTCGGTGATGTTCGATGACGAGAAAATGCACGCGGTCTTTGCGATTGACGATGCCCTGAAAGACAGTTCTCTTTCAGCTGTAAGGGAACTTCAGGAAAAGGGAACCGAGGTGCATCTGCTGACCGGGGACAACCCCGGTGCCGCCGCGAGAGTCGCCGCAATCGCGGGCATAGACAATGTCCATTCAGGGGTGCGCCCCGACGGCAAGGCCGCGATAGTGAAGAGCCTGCGCGGTGAAGGGAAAGTCGTGGCTATGGCGGGTGACGGCATTAACGACTGTGCAGCCCTCGCTGTCGCTGACATCGGCATCGCTATGGGCGGCGGAAGCGACATCGCCATAGACACGGCAATGGCTACAATAGTTTCTTCCGACCTTTCCAAGATTGCCTCTCTGATGAAACTTTCCAGAAGGACCTCCGCCATTATCCGCGGCAACCTGTTCTGGGCGTTTTTCTACAATATTCTCGCCGTGCCGGTAGCCGCCGGTGTTCTCTACCCCGCGTTCGGTTTCACGTTGAGTCCGATGATTGCTGCCGCCTGCATGGCCGCAAGTTCCCTCTGCGTCGTCACAAACTCACTGCGACTCAAACGGGTGAGACTGTAAGGCGGCGCAGCTTAGAAACTGAAAGTATAGCTTAAATCGACAGTGAAAGGGCGGATATAAGATCCGGCCATAACCAGACCTTCCAGTTCGGCTGCATCTTCTATGGTGTCAGCAATGTCTATACTCCCCTTCGCTCCCTGTTGGAAAAGAAGATTAACAAAGTTCAGAGAGAGCTTACTGTGTTTCCCGAAACGGAAATCGACACCTGCGAAAGTCTCGAAATGACCGTTGAAGTATGCCATATTTGTCCTGCTGACATATTGACGGCTATAATAACGGACACTTGCCCAAACCCGTAGCCAGTTCCATGTGAATGACGGATCAAGTTCTGCCATCCATTTGGAAATGCCGGTTACAGTCTTGCCGGTATAGTCTATTACCGTAACAGAGCCGTCGCTGAATACGAATTCATTACGATAATTCTTATAAGTCGGATTCTGCCATGTCACCCTGGCATGAAGGGAAAAACCTCCGAAGTGGACCGAGCCATCCAGAGTAAAGCCAAGTGTGCCTATACCGTATTGAGCCACCCATGGAATCGTTTCGCTCTCACCACCTATCTGCTTCGTGACACTCACCGGAGCCGCATTATTCCAACTGGTGATGTACGACACCAGACCCGTCAGGTCCATCCACTTGTTTTCCACGGTGAATCCGCCCCGTACCAGAGCATTCCCTATCGGCCTCAAGGAAGGAAGAGTTGCATTCCTGTAATATGTGGTTGCCTTATTGGTCATTCCATAAAACCCTTCGGCCATTAAGGTAATCCATGGAGCAATTCTCCAGGACAGATGCTCAGAAAACGCATAATCAACTCCACCTTTTTGGAAATGATGCTTTTCGCATAAGTTTTCATCGGCGAGATTAAAACCTTCGACCCTGGCGTTTTTGGTGTCACCTTCAAGTTTAGGAGCGCTGAAAATATCATTGTACAACCCCCGGACCCTCGCTCCGCTTTTAACGAGAAGACTTTTTAGCGGGCGCCAGTCGTCAAAGATGTAAAGGTCCGCATGTATCTTCCATGCATCAAACCAAGTGCTGTTGCGGTTAAATCCCCATGTCGCCTCCCCGTCTTTATAGACCCTTACCGGATTTTTCTCGACTGTATGGGCAAAGCGGAAAGAAGAAGAGGCTTCGCTCTGGCGTGCGGCGACAATTGAGATTCCGCTCTTGAGACTATGAGTACCGAGAGTCTTCAATGCCTCGAAACGCAGTTCCGGGTCAAGCGTCCAAGTGTTGTATAATTGGGCCAGACGGCTCTGCACCATACCTTCATGCGCCTTCCCTCCAGGCAATGAAAAACCTTGGGTAAGAGATACCTCGTCGATACCGGCGCCCTGGACCTTTAAATAAGTCGAAGGAGACATATAACAGATGTGAAGATAGGATCGAAAATCCCAGCCTGCAACATCATTAAGGAAATAACTGACGTTCAAATCATGAAGGAAACGACGGTCCAGACGGCTCATATCGCCAGTCCGCCACTGCCCGGTGACAAGGTCCATCCATTTTACGGTTTCATCTGCGGGCATATAACAGTCTCTTCCAAGACGGAATCCTTCAAGAAGGGAAATCGAGCCATACCCATTATATGTAAACGGTGCTATGGAATAGCCTCCGTCAACCCTGTCTCCGCAATACGAGAAACGATAAGTCATATTGAGGGAGGAATTCTCCCGTCGATGGCTGATAGATGCCTGATATATCTGTTTCTGGTCCACAAACGTACGGGACGGTGCATTCACCGACGTGGGATCATAATTAACATACGCCCCGAGAGCAAAATACCAACCTTTTCCAAAAGCACCCCGGAGGGAGCCGTCAAAACGGATTAACCCGTTAATCGACGACGCTCCAGTGAAATCTCCGGAAATAGAGTCAGAGCCCATACGGGTCCGGGAATCCACCATTATACTGTACTCACCATACTGCACGACGGCTTCCATCAAACCTATAGTCCCAACTTTCTCATAAGAATTACCTCCTGCCCAATGGTACTGACTCCTTGGAAGCCCCATGCCGTGCTTCATGCCGTCAATGAATACAACCGCACCGTTGTTACTGTCCGGAAGACCGAAATTAATCACCCTCGGAGCGCTTGCACTCTCGGCATTGAGCATGACATTACGCTTATCTTCCTGTGCCGAGGCATTGGAAAACAAGACAATCGACAAAGCCGCCAGAAGAAAGAATCTTTTCATTTTCTTCGGACTGTAATGAAGGTATTGAGCTGTCTCTCGGTAGCTTTAGAACAGATATTGCCTCTTCCTTTTACGTATAGCGCCGCTGAACCGTCCAGATTAATGGCATTACGGACAAAGAAATTGTCTGACAGAAGACATTGTAACTCAGGAAGACTCAAAGGCTTGTCTGACGTGATAATAAGGACAGTCCCGTCCCAAAGTTGTGCAAGTACAGTTCTTGGATAAGATTTGTTGATAAAACCGTCCTTGACCTTTGTGGCTATACGCCATTTAAGCGGCAAACCGTCATATATAAGCATCGGGGCCGATGAAAACAGATTCTCAGGATTTGAACTGCGGTATGAGTCCACCGCCCTCTGGGGCATATTGTCAAAATTCGCGAAGGACAGCGCACCGTCCCGGTCCATCATAACAGCCGCTTCGTGCATCCACCATCTGGAATTGTCCGGGCCAATACTGATATCGGAAATTGTTTTGCCTCCGACCCGTACAAATGTATGAGGGAGCCCGAAGGTGGCGGTAGAGACAGCTTCCAGTCCTTCCTGAATGCCGAAATCGGTCACAGACTTCGCTTCGTCACTATACCCAAACCCTACGGCATAGTCACCTTCCGGTGCAATCTCAAGAATATGAAGCCCATCCATTTCCAGAAGCCTCAACCCCCGGCCCAGAGTATCTGCCTGAATCGGATTATTTTCGACTTGATTAAACGGGAACTCCGGCAGGGATGCCAGTATATCTGACGCGCTGAAAGGATTCTCAGTAATTTGGCTTGCAGCACATATCCACTGCATTTTATTATCATCCGGCCACTTGCGCTTATCTTCTGCGTTCTGGGCGTTCTTCACAGCCTCCGCGGCAGCACGCGCCCTTTTCAGGCATCCGCTTTCGCCACTGGTAAAAGCAAAAGAGCCATTGCATTCTATCACTGTCTGTTCAGCAACCGACGTAGGAGAAAGGTAAATGACGGCACAGAGCGATGCGCCATCATAACCCCAGGTCCCGTCTGATGCAAACCGGCCGTATGGCAATTCTTTTCCATTCACAATAACCTTGGAAGGAGCCTGGAAACCCTGAAGGACAAGTCTTATGCGCCTTTTCTCCAAAGCACCCGGGAAATGACCGTCCCGTGCCCCTACCGTAACTCTGATACCGGAATCCGTCATGGTCCTGACAATCTCGGTGAACGAACAGGCAGTGTCATAATCAGCATTTTCGCCGCAGTCCTCATATAGACTTGTCTTAAAATCATTTTCCCCCGGAACCGCAAGGATATAAAGTTCATCAGATTTCTCCTGCAGGGACTGAATTGAAGGTGAAGCCATGGGAATCAATGCACCAGAGCGTACGTACCAAGGATTCTCGGCAAGGGTATAAGAAAGTGTCCGGACCGTTCCTCCTTTATACATCGTGCCCGTCGCCATATCGAACCAGTCGCTTTCCGGAGGGAACCAGACATCACGCCTTGCCATACCGTCATCGGGATTGACCGGATGACAGACCGCCGTAGCGAGAATATCATCACCAAATAAAAA
>JAFYEM010000010.1 GCA_017544265.1 Bacteroidales bacterium
GTCGAAACCCTCTTCGTGATGCCCTCCGCCTCCGGTGACGAAGACCAGAGCGCGACCACGATCATCAATGCCTCCGACGTTCCCGTGGACACGGTGTCCACTTCCGTCGAAGACTTCCTGGACAAGGTGAAGTTCATCCATATCGGTTCGAACCTCATTCCCTACGCGGATCCGGAAGAGTTTTCCTCAATCGTGGAGGAGGAACGCGCCCGTCAGGTAAAGGATTTCCGCATTTCCTACGGGCAGAAGTACAAATTCTCCGGGAAGTACGGCTCCAACCTGATGGAGGAAGTCGCCCGCTATGCCATGGTCGGCGGTACCATAGCACTCCGGCACAAGGATGAGTTCGACGTGATCCACGCCCACGACTGGCTGACATATTACGCCGGCATCGCCGCCAAGGAATTAACCGGCAAGCCCCTCGTGATCCATGTCCATGCCACCTCTTTCGACCGCGGAAGCGTCGATAACATAGACACCCGCGTATTTGCAATCGAGCAGCGCGGCATGAGGGAGGCTGACCGCGTGGTGACCGTGTCCGACCTCACCCGCAATATCGTCATAAACAAATACGGCATAGACCCTGAAAAGGTCGTTACTGTGCACAACGCCGTGGATTTCAGTGGCCGCGAAAATCTCGAGGTCGAGAGGGGCGTGAAGGAAAAAGTCGTCACTTTCCTCGGCCGTATCACTTTCCAGAAGGGGCCGGAGTATTTCATAGACGCGGCGGCGAAGGTGCTCAAGAGGACCAAGAACGTGCGTTTCGTGATGGCCGGAAGCGGAGATATGATGAACCGCGCCATCCGCCAGGTAGCCCGCCTGGGCATCTCCGACAGGTTCCACTTCACGGGGTTCCTGCGCGGAGTGGACGTCCAGAAGATGTTCGCGCTTTCGGATGTCTATATAATGCCTTCCGTGTCCGAGCCTTTCGGCATTTCTCCGCTGGAGGCCATGCGCACCGGCGTCCCTTCCATCATTTCCAAGCAGAGCGGTGCCGCCGAAGTGCTCCGCTATGCCTTCAAGGTGGATTTCTGGGACGTGGATGCGATGGCGGACGATATCTATGCGCTGCTTAACTATCCGGCGCTGTCGGCCTTCTCCGCAAGGGAAGGCTATGACGAGGTCAATGCCCTCAAGTGGAATGCTGCGACCGCGAAACTCAAGAAAGTATATGAATCAGTGATAAAATAGCACAACTATGGCCAAGAAAAGTATATGCCTGTATTTTCAGGTTCACCAGCCGGTGAGGCTCCGCCTTTACAGATTCTTCGATATCGGCAAGAACTCCCATTACTGGGATGATTTCAATAATCGCACAATCCTCCGCCGGGTAGCCCAGAAGTGCTATCTTCCGATGAACGAACTGCTGCTACAGGCAATCCGCAACAGCGGCGGCAAGTTCAAAGTCGCATTTTCCATCACCGGAAGCGTGCTGGAGCAGTTCGAACGCTATGCCCCCGAGGTAATTGAGAGCTTCAAGGCCCTTGCCGCGACAGGCTGCGTCGAGTTCCTCGGCGAAACCTATTATCACTCGCTCGCATCGCTCGGAAGCGAATCCGAATTCATCCACCAGGTCATAAAGCACAGCCGCAAGATGGAAGAACTCTTCGGCGTGAAGCCCACCGCTTTCCGCAACACAGAGCTCATCTATTCGGACGATATCGGCAACGCTGTCTACGAACTCGGCTTCCGCACGATGCTCACCGAGGGCGCCCGCCATATCCTCGGCTGGAGAAGCCCCAACTTTGTCTATGAGAACGACATCCGTCCGGGCCTGAAACTGCTGCTGCGCAACGCTCCGCTGAGCGACGACATCGCCTTCCGCTTCTCGGACCGTACGAGCCCTTCCTGGCCTCTGACCGCTCCCAAGTATCTTTCCTGGCTCAAGGAAAGCGCCGCGGACGGCGAAGTGGTTAACCTGTTCATGGACTATGAGACATTCGGCGAGCACCAGAACTCTTCGAGCGGAATATTCGACTTCATGAGAGCTCTTCCGGAAGCTGTGATTTCGGACGGCACTTTCGAGTTCGTGACTCCTTCAAAAGCCACCAGGAAACATAAGAGCGTCTCTTCCCTCGAGGTTCCGGATCCCATTTCCTGGGCTGATGAAGAGAGGGATCTCTCGGCGTGGCTCGGAAACGAACTCCAGAAAGAGGCCTACAACAAGGTCTATGCTATGACCGAGAAGCTTTCTATTGTCAACGACCCCGACCTCTGGGGCGACTATGGCCACATCCAGGAGAGTGACCATTTCTATTACATGTGTACCAAATTCTTCTCCGACGGGGAAGTCCACAAATACTTCAATCCTTACGACACTCCTTACGAGGCTTTCATCAATTTCATGAATGTTCTCAGCGACTTCCAGATCCGTCTGGACGAGGCCCGTGCTGCAGTGGATGTGAGGGAGGCTGCCCGAAATGAAGTCGCCGAGGCTCCGGCGAAACCCCGTAAGAAGACCGTAAAGAAAAAGTAGATGGAAGAAAAATTACTGCAGGCGGATTATCTCTTTGAGGTCAGTTGGGAGGTGTGCAACAAGGTTGGCGGCATATATACCGTCATCGCTACAAAGTCCCTTCACCTCAAATCCGATTTAAGGCGCCATCACATCCTCATCGGTCCCGATGTATGGATGAACACTGAAGCGAATCCCGATTTTATCGAGGATCCGCTTCTTTATCGTAAATGGAAAGCTCAGGCGGCCCAGGAGGGCCTTCGAGTGAGGATTGGTAAATGGAACGTGCCCGGAAAGCCGGTAGCGATACTGGTGGATTTCAAGCAGTTCCTTACCAGCCAGAATGAAATCCTGACCGAGTTCTGGAAGAATTTCGGAGTGGATTCCATTTCCGGCAACTGGGACTATAAGGAATCCGCCCTCTTCGGTTATGCCGCGGGCCGGGTCATAGAGAGTTTCTATAATTTCAACCTCACCGAGCACGACAAGGTGGTCGCCCAGTTCCATGAATGGCAGACCGGCGCCGGACTGCTGTATCTGAAGATGCAGAAAATCCCGGTCGCCACGGTGTTCACAACCCACGCTACCGTGGTGGGCAGGTGCCTCGCAGGGAACAATCTCCCTCTGTACAGCCACATGGAAGAGTACGAGGGCTATCCCATGGCATCCCGATTCGGAGTCGTGGCCCGTCATTCGCTGGAGCAGAAATCCGCCCAGTATGCGGATGTATTCACCACGGTGAGCGAAATTACCGCCCGTGAGTGCGCCCGTTTCCTGGAAAGGGAAGTGGATGTGGTGACTCCCAACGGTTTCGAAAACAGTTTCACTCCCGCCACAGACGAAGACTATAAGGACCTGCACGATGCCGCAAGGCGCCGCCTGGTCGAGGTGGCTACTGCCATGAGCGCCGAGGAAGTGCCTTCCGACGCCATTTTCATCGGCATAGGCGGCCGCTATGAGTATCGCAACAAGGGTATAGACGTTTTCATAGATGCACTGGACAAACTCAACCAGTCCAATTTCGAGGGGCGCAGCATCCAGGCCTTCATCATGATTCCTTCCGGCCATAATGGTCCCGACAGGGCTCTGGAAGCCAAACTCTCCGGCGGCGGCGACGAGCATTACCGCACCCAGGTCTCCCACGTCCTTTCATCTCCCGAGTATGATGTTGTTACCCGCAGGCTGCGCGAGACAGGTCTGGTGAATTCCATCGGAGACAAGGTCAAGGTGTATTTCATTCCTTCCTATCTGAACGGTTCGGACGGGATATTCAATATGAAATACTATGATTTGCTCTGCGGTCTGGATCTGGCCCTGTTCCCTTCCTATTATGAGCCCTGGGGTTACACCCCTCTGGAGGCCCTGGCGTTCCGCATCCCGACGCTCACTACCACCCTTGCCGGTTTCGGACTCTGGGTCAGGAGCCATTTCGAGGGTGAACACCCCGGCATAACCGTGCTGGACAGGGATGATGAGAATTATTTTGAAGTTGTGGACGGTGTCGTGGACAGGGTGAGGGAAATCGCCTTCCTGGACAAGGAAAACCGTGCCAAATATCGTGAAAACGCCCTGAAGGTCGCCGGTATCGCCCTTTGGGACAATCAAATAAAGTACTATAAGCAGGCTTATTCGCTGGCCCTTTCGAAGGTGCAGGAGAATAAGGATACCTACAAAGTGAAAGAAAATACTATGCAATACGCAAAATCTGACGTAAATACTCCTACCTGGAGAACCATTCTTGTAACCCGCCACCTTCCGGACAAGCTAAGCCGTCTGGAGAAACTCTCGCGCAACCTCTGGTGGTGCTGGAACGAAAGCGCGAAGGACCTTGTCAAGGAAATAGACCCGAAGGTCTGGCACGACAGCGGCCATAATCCGCTGGTGGTGCTGGACAAGGTGAGTCTCAAGCGTTTCCAGAAACTTTCCGAAGATGAGGGCTTCCTCCAGAGGATGAAAGCCGTGCTGGACGAGTTCGACGCCTATATGGCTGCAAAAGCAGAGCGTACTGACCCATCAGTGGCTTATTTCTGCATGGAATATGGTCTGGATACTTCACTGAAGATCTACTCCGGCGGTCTCGGCATTCTTGCCGGAGACTACCTTAAGGAGACATCCGATATGAACGTGAACCTGGTTGCAGTGGGACTTCTGTACCGCTACGACTATTTCACCCAGATTATTTCCGGTCAGGGCCGCCAGGTGTCCAAGTACGACGCCCAGGACTTCATGAAGATTCCCGCTACGCCTGTGCTGGACGAGAACGGCAACTGGATTACCATCAGCGTGGCTTTCCCCGGCCGCAATCTCACTGCGCGCATCTGGAAGGTCGAGGTCGGCCGCACTGACCTCTACCTGCTGGATACCGATCACGAGGCCAATATCCCCGAGGACCGCGAGGTTACATACCATCTCTATGGCGGCAACTGGGAGAACCGCCTGAAACAGGAACTCCTTCTGGGTGTCGGCGGTATCAGGGCCCTCCGTACCCTTGGTATCAATCCTCAAGTCTATCATTGCAACGAGGGACATGCAGCCTTCATAGGCCTTGAAAGGCTCTGCGAATACGTCGAAAAAGACAATCTGGACTTCGCGGAGGCCCTTGAAGTGGTCCGCAGTTCTTCGCTCTTTACTACTCATACCCCTGTTCCCGCCGGTCACGACGCCTTTGACGAAGATATGCTCCGCAAGTATATCAGCCACTATCCCCAGCGTCTGAAGATTGACTGGGAAACCTTGATGGGCCTCGGAAAGGACAATCCCTCCAATACTTCGGAGAAATTCTCCATGTCCAATCTCGCTGCCAGCATCTCCCAGAACGTCAACGGAGTTTCCATGCTTCACGGGAAAGTCTCTCAGGATATCTTCTCGCACATGTATCCCGGCTATCTGCCCGAGGAACTGTTTGTCAGCTACGTCACCAACGGAGTCCATTATCCGACTTGGTGCGCTCCCGAGTGGAAGCCTGTCCACGCCCGCGTTTTCGGCGAGGCCTTTGCTACCCACCACTACGACAAGAAATGCTTCGAAGGCATCTATTCCGTTTCCGACGAGGAAGTCTGGAACGTAAAGCGCGAACTCAAGAAAAAACTCCTGAACTTCATATACTCAAGGCTTCAGGACGGCAACATCTCGAATCACTATTCTCCTTCCGAGATAGTCACTATCATGGATACCTTGCGTGACGATGTGCTCACTATCGGCTTTGCGCGTCGTTTCGCCACATACAAGAGGGCCACGCTGCTTTTCAGCGACCTGGACCGTCTGGACAAGATTGTCAACAATCCTGCCCAGCCCGTCCAGTTCTTCTTCGCCGGCAAGGCTCATCCCGCGGACCAGGCCGGACAGGATCTCATCAAGCAGATCGTGGACATTTCCAAGGATCCCCGCTTCATCGGCAAGATAGTCTTCATCCCCGGCTACGACATCACTCTCGCAAAGAGGATGGTCCAGGGCGTGGACGTCTGGATGAACAACCCTACGCGTCCGCAGGAGGCTTCCGGCACTTCCGGAGAAAAGGCCGCAATGAACGGAACCATGCACTTCTCGGTGCTTGACGGATGGTGGGTCGAGGGTTACAAGGAAGGCGCCGGCTGGGCTCTTCCCATAGAGCAGGCCTATGACGACAATTACTACCAGAACGAGCTGGATGCCGCCACAATCTACACCATCCTCGAAAACGACATCGCTCCCGCCTATTACAACGTGGACCGCAACACCCAGCGTTCCCGCGAGTGGATAGGCTATATCAAGAACACCATCGCCCAGGTGGCCTGCGACTTCACCACAAACCGCATGCTTACCGATTACATCAATCAGTACTATGCCCCTCAGGCAAAGCGTTCCGGAGAGGTCATGGCAGACGATTATGCAATGGCCCGCAAGATTGCTGCGTGGAAAAAACATGTCCGCAGGGAATGGGAGAATCTGGATGTGATTTCAGAATCTGTCCCTGAGACTTCCTACGACATCACTTCCGAGAACAGGCTGTCTTCCGAGGTGGTGCTAAGTATGGGCGACCTGACTCCGGACGACATCGGAGTGGAACTCGTCTTCGCCCAGACTGACAGCAAGGGACGCCTGCACATTGCCGAGGTCTATGAGTACGAAAGCGTGGAATTTGCCGACGGCGTGTGCAAGTATCAGGTCAGCGTGCTCCCTGAGCGTACCGGCGCATACCAGATTTCCAAGCGAATCTTCGCGAAGAATCCGCTTCTGCCTCACCGTCAGGACTTTGAGTGTGTGAAATGGCTATAGTAGCCACAACGGGATTTTTTGACGGTGTCCATCCTGGGCACCGTCAGGTTTTATCTGCCCTTGTGCAGGCAGCCCGCACAAGTGGTGGAGAATCCCTGGTAGTAACTTTCTGGCCCCATCCGAGGACAGTCCTCCAGCAGGATGCCGCCCAGCTGAAACTGCTCACTTCCATTGAAGAAAAGAAGGAACTGCTGCTTGGGGCCGGAGTGGACCGCGTAGAGGTGATTCCTTTCAGCCGCGAACTTTCCTCCATGACTGCCTGTGAATATATCCGGGACGTCCTGAAAGGCGGTCTTGGAGTAAGCACTCTCGTCGCAGGCTACGACAACCGCCTGGGCTGCGACCATCTTCAGCAGGAGGATCTCCGGGAAGTGGTGGAATCCCTCGGGATGGAGTATGTCCCCGTAAAGAGGCTGGAAGGCCCCTCCGTCAGTTCCACGCTCATACGCCGCACAATCGCCGATGGGGATGTGGAACAGACCGCCGTACTTCTCGGAAGGCTCTACAGTCTTCGCGGAGTGGTGGTGACAGGAAACAAGATAGGCCGCACGATGGGCTTCCCGACAGCGAATCTGGCGCTTTACGAGCCCCTGAAGGCCGTACCGGCAAACGGGGTCTATAAGACCTCCGTGAGCATACTCGGGCGCAGTTTCACCGGGCTGACCAATATAGGCCTGCGGCCCACTGTCGGGAAGAATTCAGCCATTACCATAGAGACACATATCCTTGACTTCGACGAGGATATTTACGGCCTTCCAATGGAGGTATCCTTTATTTCGCGTATCCGCGATGAACGCTCTTTCCCTTCTCTGGAAGAACTGAAAGAGCAGATTGAAGCGGATATAGAAACAGTAAGGTAAGCGCGGAGAGAGACTCAGTTTGCGACTTCGCAGAGGAATTTTAGGCGTACCAGACGGATTTCCATGTCTTCATAGTCTGCGCTGAGTGCTTCGCGGGCCTCGGCGAGGGAGTCCGAAGTCGCTTCATTCCTGAACCAGTCGTAGATTTCTTCCACGACATCCTCGTCGAGGGTCTCCTCGATGTAATAATTCAGGTCCAGTCTGGTTCCTGTGGCGACAATCGCCTCGATTTCTCCAAGCAGTTCATCCATGTCCATGCCTTTGGCTGAAGCGACATCTTCCAGCGAGAGCCTGCGGTCGATGCTCTGGATGATGAACAGCTTGACGGAAGAATTGGCGCCTGTGGTCTTCAGCACGAAGTCATCCGGTCGGGAAATCTCGTTCTCTTCGACATAGGACTTGATCAGCTTTATGAATTCCGGACCGAATTTCTGCGCCTTGCCGACTCCCACGCCCTGGCAGTTGCGGAGTTCGTCCAGGGTTATCGGATACATTATGGACATCTCGTCCAGCGACTGGTCCGAGAAAATCACCCAGGGCTGCAGTTTGAGTTTTCTGGACATATCCTTCCTGAGGTCTTTCAGCATGCTCAGCAGGGTGGGGTCTCCTGCACCGCCCTTGAGCATTGCTCCGGCCGCGGGATCGTCCTCGTCATCATCTTCAAGTCCCTCGGAAAAGGTCCTTTCACCGACAAGCATCAGTCTTTCCGGATGCCGTAGGAACTTTTCCCCCTCTTCTGTCAGCCGTATCAGGCCGTAATTCTCTATATCCTTGTCCACGAGATGCAGGATAAGGGCCTGGTGGATAATTGCGCACCAGAATTCCACGCTGTGCTGCTTTCCTTCCCCGAACACTTCCAGCTGGTCGTGGTGGTAGGACTTTATCATGGCAGTCGGTACGCCGGAGAGAATCTGGGCAAGGTGTTCCACTTTGAAATTCTCTGGCAGGGAGGCAATGAGAGAAAGGACCATGGTCATTTCCATGCGTCCGTCAAATCTCTGGCGGGGATGCAGGCAGTTGTCGCAGCTGCCGCAGTTGTCCTGCGGATAATCTTCTCCGAAGTAGTTCAGCAGCAGCTTTCTGCGGCACTGGTAAGATTCCGCATAGGCGACAGTTTCACTCAGGAGCTGGCGGCCGATTTCCTGTTCTGCTACAGGCTTGCCCTGCATGAATTTCTCCAGCTTGTCTATATCTTTGTGCGAGTAGTAGGTGATACAAAGCCCTTCCATGCCGTCGCGGCCGGCACGGCCGGTTTCCTGATAGTAGCCCTCGATGCTCTTGGGAATGTCGTAATGTATCACAAAGCGCACGTCCGGCTTGTCTATCCCCATTCCGAAGGCGATGGTGGCCACTATCACATCTATCTCCTCCATCAGGAACTTGTCCTGGTTCTCAGCCCTGGTCTTCGCATCCAGGCCGGCATGATACGGGGCGGCCTTTATACCGTTGATGCTCAGGAGCTGGGAGAGTTCCTCGACCTTTCGGCGGCTGAGGCAGTAGATGATTCCCGATTTGCCGGGATTTGCGCGGATAAACTTTATTATATCCTTGTCCGGATGAATTTTGTCGCGAATCTCGTAGTACAGATTGGGCCGGTTGAAGGATGAACGGAAAACCTTCGCATCCTGGATGTCCAGGTTCCGGAGAATGTCGCTCTGGACTTTCGGCGTCGCAGTGGCCGTAAGCGCAATGACAGGTGCAGGCGATATGGTGTCTATGATGGCGCGGATACGCCGGTATTCAGGCCGGAAATCATGGCCCCATTCTGAAATGCAGTGAGCCTCGTCA
>JAFYEM010000003.1 GCA_017544265.1 Bacteroidales bacterium
AACGCTGAAAAGGGTAAGAAGAAGAGGTGACGCCGCCTCGCACAACCAGGCTCGGCGGCTACGGCTCGCCGCTGCGGTGGGCTACTAGAAACGGCCCTCCTCGCGGCGGCCGTCACCAACTGTTTTTTGCATCATTACCCTCATTACCCTTTTTGCATCATTACCGAAATAAAAAGAAAAGGGATGCACCGTAGTGCATCCCTTTGAGCGGAAAACGAGACTCGAACTCGCGACCCCGACCTTGGCAAGGTCGTGCTCTACCAACTGAGCTATTTCCGCGAACGGGAATGCAAAGGTACTACATTTTTTTTAATCACCAAATTTTTTGTGGTTTTTTTGCGCCCTGCCTGAAAAAATTGCGGGCAGGGCGCAAAAAACTATCTGAAAACAACCTCGCCGGAGCGGGCATCGACGGTGATGACGCTGTCACGCCGGACGGAACCGTCCAGGATGGCTTTCGCCAGGGCATTGACCACATCCCTCTGCATCAACCTCTTGACGGGGCGTGCGCCGTACGAGGGGTCATAGCCGTGATCGACCATATAGTCCCGGAACGCGTCGGTGAAGGAAATCGTGATACCGTTTGCGGAAAGCTTGGAGATGAGTTCTTTCTCCTGGATTCCGACTATTTCGCGTATGTCTTCCCTGGTGAGGGGCTCGAACATCACTATTTCGTCTATCCTGTTGAGAAATTCCGGCCGTACGGTCATCTTCAGCACGTCAATGACCTTGCCGCGGCATTCGTCCAGCAGGCGGCGGCGTTCGGCATAGACCGAAGGATCTGCGCCGCGAGCTTCGGGGAGCCTGTCCATATAGCTTTGGATAATGTCTGAACCGGCGTTGGAGGTCATTATCAGAATAGTATTCTTGAAATCCACAGTGCGGCCCTTGTTGTCCGTCAGACGGCCGTCGTCCAGCACCTGCAGAAGCACATTGAACACGTCCGGATGTGCCTTTTCAATCTCGTCCAGAAGCACTACGGAGTATGGCTTGCGCCGTACAGCCTCGGTCAGCTGGCCGCCTTCTTCATAGCCCACATATCCGGGAGGCGCACCCACCAGACGGGAGACCGTATGCCTCTCCTGGTACTCGGACATGTCGATCCTGGTCATCATGTTTTCGTCGTTGAAGAGGAATTCCGCAAGCGCCTTGGCGAGTTCGGTCTTGCCCACGCCTGTGGTACCCATGAAGAGGAAGGAGCCGATTGGCCTTTTCTCATTGGAAAGCCCGGCCCGGTTGCGCCGGACAGCGTCCGAAATGACTGAAATTGCCTCGTCCTGGCCCACCACCCTGCGGTGCAGCGCCTCCTCCATGCGGAGCAGTTTCTCCTTCTCGCTTTCCAGCATGCGTTTCACCGGAATTCCGGTCCATTTCGCCACGACCTCGGCGATGTCTTCGGGCGTGACAGCCTCCGTGACGATAGGATCGGCTATCGCTTCAGACTCGGCCGTGAGCGTGTCTATCCTTTTCTGGGCCTCGGCAATCTTGCCGTAGCGGAGTTCCGCGACGCGTCCGTAATCGCCGGAGCGTTCTGCCGCAGCCGCGTCTATTTTGTATTGCTCTATCTCGGCACGAGCCGTCTGCAGGCCGGAGAGAATGTCCTTTTCGTGGTTCCAGCGCTCCATAAGCGCATCCCGTTTTTCGCGGAGTTCCTTCAGGTCGGCTTCGATTTTGTCCATCTTGGCACCGGCACCTTCCCGCTTGATGGCCTCCCGTTCAATCTCCTTCTGGCGGATTGCGCTGTTCAGGTCGTCAATCGGTTCCGGCACTGAATTCATTTCGAGCCTCAGCTTGGATGCGGCCTCGTCCACGAGGTCTATTGCCTTGTCCGGCAGGAACCGGGATGTGATATAGCGGTGCGAAAGGTTCACCGCGGCAATCAGCGCGTCATCCTCGATGCGCACCTTGTGGTGGTTCTCGTAACGTTCCTTGAGGCCGCGGAGTATGGCCACCGACTCCTCAGGCGAGGGTTCATCGACCATCACCATCTGGAAACGGCGCTCCAGTGCCTTGTCTGCCTCGAAATACTTCTGGTACTCGTCCAGGGTGGTCGAGCCTATGGTGCGCAGTTCGCCCCTTGCGAGGGCAGGCTTAAGTATATTGGATGCGTCCATCGCGCCGGAAGAACGGCCGGCGCCCACAAGGGTGTGGATTTCATCGATGAAAAGAATGATTTCCCCGTCCGAGTCCACTACTTCCTTGACTACGCCCTTGAGGCGTTCCTCGAATTCGCCCTGGTACTTGGCGCCGGCAATCAGCGCACCCATGTCGAGGGAATAGACTTTCTTGGATTTAAGATTTTCCGGCACGTTGCCGTTCACTATATTCTGGGCGATGCCCTCGGAAATGGCGGTCTTGCCGACTCCGGGTTCGCCCACCAGGATAGGATTGTTTTTGGTCCTGCGGGAGAGAATCTGGAGCACGCGCCGGATTTCATCATCACGGCCGATGACCGGATCCAGTTTCCCTCTGGAGGCCTGCTCGTTCAGATTGATTGCAAATCTGGAGAGGAATGAATTGTTTTGCTCTGCCATAATATAATCTCCTTTTTGCCCCGCCCGGTACGGGCGCCCGGACACGCATGCCACATAACAGGAAACCCGTCCGCCCCAGCGGGACGAACGGGTAGGTCCAAAATGTATTCCTCAGTCCGAAGACTGACAAAATGTCAGTTATTCAGCCTCGGGAGCAGCCTCGGGAGCGGCCTCGGGAAGTTCGGAAGCCTCGGGCAGAGTGGCCTCGGGCAGGGCTTCGGTTTCTTCACCCTGGCGGAGAATCTCGTCGGTAAGGGTGTCCGAAGGATTGCTGCCGCTGGTCTTGGGAATGGTGAAGGTCGAAACGATGGAAAGCACGAGGATGAAGGCCACGAGGCCCCAGGTCGCTTTCTCAAGGATGGTTGCTGTCTGGCGCACGCCGAGAGCCTGGTTTGCGGAAGTGAAGTTGGATGCAAGGCCACCGTCTTTGCCGTTCTGCAGAAGGACGACTGCTACCAGAAGGATGGCCGCAATCACGATCAAAACCACCAGAATTGTGAATAATGTGTTCATATCTTAATCTTTCAATTTTTCAATAAGGGATGCAAAGTAAGCACTTTTTTCCGGATTAGCCAAAAGAAGTTTAGAATAAATTCGCCTGGCCTGTTCAGGATAGCCCTGCTCAAGGTAAATTTCGGCGAGTGTCTCGGTGCAGAAGAAATCTCCGACAAAGACTCTTTCCTCTTTCGGAGTCTCGGTTCTCACTCCGGCCCCGAATTTCGGGAGGATCCCGTCGGAAGTGGTCGCGGCCTCATCATAATCCTTCTGTGAGAAGTAATCGGCGCCGGAAGCGACAACCCTCGGAGACGAAATCTCCGGCTCCATGAATGAGTGCAACAGCTTGTCCACGTCCTTGTCTGAATAGTCCTCGCTGTTTTCCCCGCGGGAAAGTGAGGCCAGTTTGCGCCTGTCGGCCATGTACAGCGCCGCAGTGGCGAGTTCCTTCGCCCCAAAGGCCCCTGAAGCTGCCATCCGGCGGCACAGTTCGGTCCTTGCGGCGGAGAACCACGGATACAGGGACACCACGCCGGAAAGTTCCTCCAGCGTCAGGTCTTTAAGGTCTATGGCTGCGCTCTCTACCATTGTGCGACAGTTGCATTGAAAATATCCTCGCAGAGTTTTTCTATGATTTCTTCGCACAGGCCGCCCTCCACTGCGTCCAGCGACTGTGAGGAATCGTAGTCCGCATAGGCCGAGAAAGACTTGTCGACATCTTCGTCAGGATATTTTTTATTTGTGAAAGTAATCTTCACTGTTACTGTGAGGCGGTTCTGGGCCGCGACTTCCTGCGCGGTGACGGCGGTAGCCTTGGAATCGTATCCGGTCACCTCGCACACGAGGTCCAGGTCGCCGTCCATGTCCACCTGCTCCAGGCTGGTGAGCTTGCGGAACTTGTCCTGGAGGGCCAGCGTCAGGTCATTCGCCAGGGAGGGATTCACCCTGAGGGCCTTGTACTCAACGAAGGGAATTGATATGGTCTTGACGTCCGGCTGGATGGAAGTTCCGGAGAACGAATAAATCCCGCAGGAGGCTGCGGCCAGGGCGGCCGCGAGTATGGACACGAACTTTCTCATTTTTTCTTGAACTCTGGGGGGAGTTTCCGGTACAGGGTGCGCTCGGACATGCCGAGTTCCTCGGCCGCCAGTTTTCGGTTGCCCTTGTATTTCTCGAGGGCGCGTCGAATCAGTTCTTCCTCGCTGTGGCGTACAGAAAGGTCTTCGCTGCGGGTCGCCTCTCCCTCTTCGCTGTCCTGCCATTCGGCTTCCTCACGGGGCTGGACGGGCGCGTCGGGCAGTTTGGCGGCGCCCAGGCGCATTTTCAGTTCGTCCACATCTGCTTTCAGGTCGAGGATGGCCTTGTAGATGGCCTGCTTCTCTTCGCTGGAGATGGACTCGTCATTATGTGGCGCGCCTTCCAGCACCATGGGCACAAGGTCGTTCTCCTTGGGCATGTAAGGCTGCAGCTGGGCTCCGCTGAGTTCCACTTTCTGGACCATGGGAGTGATTTCTCGGGAAGCCATCGCGGTGACGGACTCTGCAAATCCCTTGAGCTGGCGGATGTTTCCGGGCCAGCGGTAGGAGCCCAGCAGGGCGATCGCATCATGTGTCAGGGAAATCTTGCACATCCCGTATTTGTCCGAAAAATCGGTCGTGAACTTGCGGAACAGAAGGTAAATATCGTCCTTGCGGTCGCGAAGCGGGGGAATCCTGACCTGCGCAGCGCTCAGGCGGAAATACAGGTCTTCGCGGAACTTCCCGCGGCGCACGGCCTCGTAGAGGGGAGTGTTGGTCGCAGCGACTACCCTGACGTTGGTGTGTTCAATCTTGTTGCTTCCGACCTTGCGGTATTCTCCGCTCTGGAGCACTCTGAGCAGCAGGGCCTGCGACTCAAGGGGCAGTTCGGCGATTTCATCCAGGAAAAGGGTGCCCCCGTTGGCTTCCTCGAAATAGCCCTTGCGGGTTTCCGTGGAACCGGTGAAAGAGCCCTTCACATGGCCGAAAAGCTCGGAATTCACCAGGTCCTTGGCCAGGGCGCCGCAGTTCACGACGAAGAAATTGCCGCTCCTGCGCGGACTGAAACTGTGGATTATCCGGGCTATGCTTTCCTTGCCGGTGCCGCTTTCCCCGAGAATAAGCACGCTCAGGTCGGTGGATGCGAACTTCACGGCCGTCTCTATGGCGACAGCCAGAGCGTGGTCGTTGCCGATTATATCGAACTTGTTTTTTATATCCTGAAGGTCCATAGCGAATGCAAAATTAAGAAAAATAAATTATATTTGTAATTCGTTAAGAAATGGATTATACATTTTATTGCTATATGAAAAAACTCTCTATCCTCTCTGCGGCAGCCCTTATCCTTGCGGCGGCCGCCTGCTCCTCTCCGGAGAAGATGGCTCAGATGGCCGATAATGTCCAGGTCAAGTGTGAACCGGCCGTGCTGGAAGTAATCGGCGGCAATATCGATGCGACCGTCACCGTAACCTATCCCGCGGATTATTTCAACCCGAAGGCCATACTTGAAGTGACCCCCGTGATTGTCTATAAGGGCGGCGAAGCTTCCGCTGACGTGCTTATGTATCAGGGCGAGAGTGTGAAAGACAATTATAAAGTGGTATCTTCCAAAGGCCAGAGCGTGAAGGAAAAACTCCACTTCGACTATGTGGAGGGCATGGAGTCCTGCTATCTCGAACTTCGCGGAAACGTGCTCGCCAAGTCCAAGAAAATAGCCCTTCCGGTGAAGAAAGTCGCCGACGGCGCCAATACGACCTATATGCTGGCGAAGGCTGACGGCATCGTACCGCTGAAGGAGGATGGCTTCAAAGATACATACACCGTTTCCGAGGAAGGCCAGATTATCTATCTGGTGAACAGCTCCGAGGTTCTCAGCAGCGAACTCAATTCTCAGTCCATCAAGGATTTCCAGGAGGCTCTCAAGGCTGTTTCCGAGAACGACAAGGCGAAGGTGACCGGCACCCGGATAGTGTCCTACGCTTCTCCTGAAGGAGCAGAGGACCTGAACAACCGGCTCTCCGAGAACCGTTCCGGCAGCGCCTCAAAGGTTTGGAGCAAAGTTACCGGCGGAGCGGCATCACCCCAGCTGCAGAGCGTGGGCGAGGACTGGGAAGGCTTCCAGAAACTCGTTTCCGAGTCCAATCTCGAGGACAAGGACCTGATTCTCCGCGTGCTTTCCATGTACAGCGACCCTGCAGTCCGCGAAAGCGAAATCAAGAATATGTCGGAGGTCTATACCGCACTGAAGGGCGAGGTCCTGCCGGAACTTCGCCGCGCCCGGCTCATCGCCGACGTGCAGTATTCCAATTTCACCGAGGAAGAGCTCAAGGAACTGCTTGAGAACAATGAAGATGTGCTGGACGAGGCCGCCCTCCTGCACGCCGCCAGCCTCGTGGACAACAGTTCCAAGAAAGAATCCGTCTATAAGAAAGCCATAGACAAATATGACAGCGACCGCGCCCGCTTCAACCTCGGCGTGGTCTATCTGAATGATGGCAATATCGATGCTGCCGAACAGGCCTTCAAGAGCGTCAAATCCGCCGATGCGGACCTTTCCAACGCATTTGCCGTGATTGCCCTTCGCCGCGGCGACTACGAGGCTGCTGAGCGTGGCTTCAAGTCTTCCGGCTCCGATGCGGCCAAGGCCAATCTCGGAGTCGTCTATATCCTCAACGGCAAGTATGACCAGGCCGTGGCAGCACTGGAGAAGGCTCCCGACTGCTTCAACAAGGCTCTTGCCTATGTGCTTACGGATCAGCTTGACAGGGCTTCCGCATCCATCAAGTGCTCTTGCCCCAGGTCCAGCTACCTCAAGGCAATAATAGCCGCCCGTCAGGGGGATGCTTCTGCTGTGAAATCCCTCATCGAGGCGGCTTCAAAGGACAAGGATCTTGCGAAACGCGCCCTTACGGACGTGGAATTCGCAGGCTACCTGAATTAATTCAGGGAATCGGCGGAGGCGATGAATTTGGCGAGATCTTCGTCCGAGACGTGGTAGTTCTGCATCTCGCCTCCGAAGTAGCTGTCATAGGCCCCCATGTCCACGAATCCGTGGCCTGAGAGGTTGAACAGAATGGTCTTCTTTTCGCCTGTTTCTTTGCAGCGCTGCGCTTCGCGTATCGTGGCTGCTATTGCGTGACAGGATTCCGGTGCGGGGATGATGCCTTCAGTGCGGGCGAAGAGGATGCCGGCGCGGAAGGAATCCAGTTGCTCGATATCCACAGCTTCCATAAATCCATCCTTCATAAGCTGGGAGAGGATGACTCCGGCACCGTGGTAGCGGAGACCTCCGGCGTGGATTGACGCGGGTTTGAAAGTGTGTCCGAGAGTGTACATCGGAAGCAGGGGAGTCATGCCGGCTTCGTCTCCGAAGTCATATTCGAATTTGCCCCGGGTGAGTTTCGGGCAGGAATAGGGTTCGGCTGCGATAAAGCGGGTCTTCGCGCCGTCCTTGATGTTGTGGCGCATGAAGGGGAAAGCGATTCCGGAGAAGTTGGAACCGCCGCCGAAGCAGGCAATCACTATGTCCGGATACTCTCCGGCGAGCGCCATCTGCTTCTCGGCCTCCAGTCCTATGACAGTCTGGTGCATGCACACGTGGTTCAGCACTGAGCCGAGCGCATATTTGCAGTTCGGAGTGGAAACAGCCAGTTCTATAGCTTCCGAAATGGCGCAGCCGAGGGAGCCGCGGTCATTGGGATTGACGGTGAGGATGTCTTTGCCGGCGCGTGTGGACATGGACGGGGACGGGGTGATTGCGGCCCCGAAAGTCTGCATTATGGAGCGGCGGTAGGGCTTCTGCTCATAGCTGACCTTGACCATATAGACGGCGCAGTCAATGCCGAATTTCTTGGTGGCGTAGGAAAGGGCTCCGCCCCACTGTCCGGCACCGGTTTCAGTGGTCAGGTTGGTGATTCCCTGCTCTTTTGCATACCACGCCTGGGCGATTGCGGAATTCAGTTTGTGAGAGCCTGCGGGGGATACGCTCTCATTCTTGAAATAGATGTGCGCAGGGGTACCGAGGGCCGCTTCGAGTTCATAGGCCCGGACAAGCGGAGTGCAGCGGTATGCCGCGTACTGCTCGCGTACAGCTTCCGGAATGGGAATCCACTCGTCTTTCTGATTCAGTTCCTGGTCGGCGCAAGCCTTACAGAAAATGGGGTAGAGGTCTTCCGGCGTGAGTGGCTGCCTGGTTGCAGGATGCAGGAAGGGAAGCGGCTTGTTGGGCATTACCGCCTGAATGTTGAAAAAGTGCGTGGGAATCTCCGATTCCGGAAGCATGAATTTTTTCTGTCTCATGATATTTGTTAAGAAAAAAGGCCGGCAACCTGTGCAGTTGCCGACCTTGATTAAACTTCAAGATTGACTACTGCAACAGCTCCGGGTGCCACCAGTTGGCCTCGGCGTAAGAATTGAGGGCTACTGCTACGAACAGCAGCACGATCAGGGAACTTACCACTATGCTGATGACCTTCAGGCGGGGCAACCATTTCTTGTTGTTCCAGCCGATGGTCTGGAACATGGACCAGAAACCATGGTTGATATGCAGCCAGAGGGCGATGAACCATATTATATAGAGCACTACCACCCACCAGTGGCGGAAGGTTTCAAGCAGCAGCAGGTATGGATTGTTTTCGGCTTCGGCACCTATGAATTCCTGAAGCTGCATCTTCGCCCAGAAATGATTGAGGTGGAAGCAAAGAAGGCCGAGGATGATGATGCCCAGGACAACCATGTTCCTTGCAGCCCAGGAGTCTGCAGCGGCCTTCGAGTGGACTGCATAGCGGACATTTCCGCGGGCCTTGAGGTTCCCTACGGTCAGATAGATGCCGTAGGCGATATGGATGACAAAGCCAAGGGCGAGAATCGGGACCATTATGGTGATAACCGGGGTGGACATGAAGTCGCAGCCGAGCTTGAACAGGCCGTCGCCTTTGCTGAAGAGTTCAGCATCCGCGGCGGCAATCCCGAATTTTCCGGTAATAGTGTCTATGACCGAGAAGAAGTTAATCGTACCGTGCAGCAGCAGGAAAATTATAAGGAAAGCACCGGTGATGCTCTGGATGAATTTCTTGCCTATGGACGATGTCAGAAAATTTGCCATATATTTGTTTGTCTGTCACTGTTCAGAATGCAAATATACAAAATTCTTTGAAATATCAACATTGTCTGCATCACTTTCTCCGCAGCCGCCCGGCGGGCGGTCGAATAATGCAATACGGCCTTTTCAGAGCAGCAGGAGGCCTATCCGGTAGGTGACAAAGGCGAACAGGTACGCGACCAGCATGGTATATACGGCGCACAGTATGACCCAGCGCCATTTTCCGGTTTCATTCTTTATTGCGACAAAGGTCGCGATGCAGGGGAAGTACAGGAGTACGAAGACCATGTAGGCGAGTGCCGCTGCGCGGGGTACGTTGCGTTTGAGCGCAGCCTGCAGGGCGGTGTTGTCCCCGTCACCCTTATCGGCCTCGTTCTCATCCGGAGCAGACATAGATGCATCCGCGTCGGATGCGTACATCACGCCGAGGGTGGAGACCACGAGCTCTTTCGCGCCGACCCCGGCGAGCAGTCCCACGTCCATCTTCCAGTTGAATCCGAGCGGCTCGAGTGCGGGTTCAACGGACTTCCCGAGGGTGCCAATCAGCGAATGCTCCTCGTGGTACTGTGCGCTCATCCCCTCATGTCTCGGGAAGTACCCCAGGAACCAGAGCACGATTGAGAAAAGCAGTATGGTGGTGGCCATTTTCTCCAGGTACTGGCGGCCTTTCTCCCAGGTATGGCGCCAAATAGCCTTCCCGGTCGGAACCCGGTAGGGAGGCAGTTCCATAACGAAGGGAAGGTCGTCGTCCTTTACGAATTTCGAGAGCACAACGGCGCTCAGAAGAGCCAGCACTATTCCCAGAAGATATATTCCCAGCATAGCCAGAGCAGCATTTTCAGGGAAGAACGCCCCGGCGAAGAGTACGAAAATCGGCAGCCTTCCGGCGCAGGACATGAAGGGAATGATGGCAATCGTGATAAGGCGGCTCTTGCGGCTCTCTATGGAGCGGGTAGCCATAATCGCCGGGACATTGCAGCCGAAGCCCATGACCATGGGAATGAACGACTTTCCGTGAAGGCCGATGCGGTGCATCAGCTTGTCCACGATAAAAGCCGCCCTGGACATATATCCGCTGTCTTCCATCAGCGAGATGAAGAAGTAGAGTATCAGAATGTTGGGCAGGAACACCAGCACGCTTCCGACGCCCGCTATCACACCATCTATGACAAGGTCCTTGAACCAGCCTTCCTTCATGAACATCCCCGTGGACTCGCCGAATTTGGCGACCGCAAGGTCTATCCAGTCCATGGGGTACTGCCCCAGCTTGAAAGTGGCCAGGAAAATCAGGTACAGCAGAATGACAAATATGGGAAAAGCCAGGAACCGGTTGGTCACTATCGAGTCTATCCGGTCTGTCAGCGAGCGTTTCGGGTGCGATTCGATATAGGCCTCGTAGGTCTCTGCGAGCGCGCCCTGGATGAAAGCGTATTTGGCATCGACAATCGCAGATTCGGCATTTGTTCCGAGCAGCTGGCGGATTCGCGCATTTTCCTCGTCGCGGGCGGCGGCGATTGCGGCACTCTCAGGGTGGGCGTCTATGATTTTTTCCACCTCCCGGTCGCCCTCCAGATACTTTATCGCAAGGTAGCGCAGCGAGTATCGCGCCCTAAGGTCGCGGTCTTCCAGCAGCGTGCTGCGCAGCCGGTCTATGCTGCGTTCGAGTTCCGGTCCGTGGTTGATGTGGATGTGCCGCGCCACGGCGGGACCTGCGTTTTCATAGACATCGATAACCTTGTCGAAGAGGGCGGAAACGCCTTCGCCGTCGCGGCTCACGGTCGGGCAAACCGGGCAGCCAAGCAGCCGTCCAAGCTGTTCCGTGTCTATCTTGTCGCCTTTGGAACGCAACTCGTCGAACATGTTCAGCGCGATGACCATCCTCAGATTCATGTCTATCAGCTGCGTGGTCAGATAGAGATTGCGCTCCAGGTTGGAGGCGTCCACTACGTTCAGCACCACGTCCGGCAGAGTTTCGGTCAGATTCTTCCTCACATAGAGTTCCTCGGGGCTGTAGGCCGAGAGAGAATAGGTCCCGGGGAGGTCCACAAGTGTGATTTTATAGCCCTTGTGTTCGAAATGGCCTTCTTTCGCGTCCACGGTGACTCCGCTGTAGTTTCCGACATGCTCCCTCGCGCCGGAGGCGATGTTGAACAGGGAAGTCTTGCCGCAGTTGGGGTTTCCGACTAGTGCGACGCGGATGTCGCGGCCCCGCTCCTGAGCCAGATGCTCCAGCGCCCGGCTCAGTCTTACGGCTTCCTCCAGGTCCTGGGGAAGGCCACGCAGATGCTCGTCCGAGTGAAGAGCCTCGATGGCCTCCTCCTCGCTGGCTACTTCGATCATCGACGCCTCCTCCCTGCGGAGGGACAGCTTGTAGCCCAGGATTTCATACTCGATAGGGTCCCTAAGAGGGGCGTTGAGCACCACCCTGACCTCTTTTCCGCGGATGAATCCCATCTCCACCAGCCGTTTGCGGAAGCCTCCGTGGCCGTGGACACGCACGATTACACCCTTTTCGCCTGTGTGTAGTTCTGAAAGTTTCATTTCCGGATGCAAAGTTACACTATCTGGAATTTTCAGCCAATACCTATTTATGGCTATTGATAAAAATACTATCTTTGCATTTATGGACAAGAAAGTATTGATTTACACTCTTTCAATCCTTGTGGCGGTCCTTTCTGCGATGACGATAATGCTGTTGAGGAAAGTCAGGGTAAAAAACCGGGAAATACGCTTTCTGGAGGAATCGCTGGTGGATGAAGGCTTCTTCATGGATGACTTCTGCGTCGGTGACGCTATTCTTACGAAGCGTGAAATGGAAGTTGTCCGCCTGTCCTGCGAAGGGCTTGTGTCCAAGGAAATCGCAGAAGAACTGGGCATCTCCAGCCGGACGGTGGATACGCATAAAATCAATATTTTCCGCAAGCTTGGAATCAACAATACTGTGGAGATGGTGAGATGGGCTCAAAAGAAGGGAATATTGCATTAGAATAGATTTGGATTAATGACGAAAAATTGTTACCTTTGCGGTCCCCAAAAAGTGAAGGGGATCGCAATTTTTATGTTAAACCATTAAAGATCAACACAGTGGACACACTTAGCTACAAGACAGTCTCCCTGAATGCGGCGACTGTGAAGAAAGAGTGGTTGGTCATTGATGCGACTGATCTCATCCTCGGACGCCTTGCATCCCGCGTCGCGCTTATCCTCCGCGGTAAGAACAAACCGGGATTCACTCCGCACGTGGACTGTGGTGACAATGTCATCATCGTCAATGCTGAAAAGGTACGCCTTCTCGGCAAGAAGATGACTGACAGGGTCTATACCCGCTACACCGGCTATCCCGGCGGACAGCGTTTCACCACCCCCAAAGAGATTCTCGCAAAAAGGCCTGCCGAACTCGTGAGGAGAGCTATCAAAGGTATGCTCCCCAAGACCCGCCTCGGTGACAAGATCTACACCCACAACCTGTTTGTGTATGCAGGTCCCGAGCACCCTCATCAGGCGCAGAATCCCAAACCTATTAAGTTTAACGAAATCTAAACAGAGCCAATGGAACAGAAACACGCCCTTGGAAGACGTAAATCAGCTGTCGCCCGTGTTTATGCTGTGCCCGGAACCGGAGCTGTCGTGATCAATGGCCGCGAGCTCAAGGAGTACTTCTCCGACGCTTCCCTCCAGTACATCGTGAACCAGCCCTTCGAGGTCACCGGCACCGCTGGTCAGTTTGACATCAAGGTTACCCTCGCAGGAGGTGGCACCAAAGGTCAGGCTGAGGCCGTAAGACTCGGGATTGCCCGCGTTCTGTGCGAAATCGACGCAGAGTCTTACCGTTCAGCCCTCAAGGCTGCCGGATTCCTCACCCGCGATGCCCGCGAGGTCGAGCGCAAGAAACCTGGTCAGCCCGGTGCACGTCGCCGCTTCCAGTTCAGCAAACGTTAGAAGCTGCACTTTACGTCAAGTCGCTTCCTGGTTCGTAAATCCGGAGGACCTTGGAGGAGATGTGAATCTCTTAAGCTTCCTTCCTGATTGCCGGGCGGCGGAAAATCCCGGAGACCGAGTACGCTACTCCGAGATTGATGAAAAACCAAAACAAGTTAGAATTAAACAAAATGTCACGTACAAATTTCCAAGAATTGCTTGACGCAGGCGCTCACTTCGGACATCTCGCCCGCAAGTGGAATCCCCGTATGGCCCCCTACATCTTCGACCAGAAGAACGGGATCCATATCATCGACCTGCACAAGACAGTAGTCAAGATTGACGAGGCTGCAGAGATCCTCAAGGAAATGGCCCGCAGCGGCCGCAAGGTTCTCTTCGTAGCCACCAAGAAACAGGCTAAAGAGGTAGTAGCTGAAAAAGCTCTGTCTGTCAATATGCCTTCAGTGACGGAACGCTGGCCCGGTGGAATGCTCACAAACTTCCCCACCATCCGCAAAGCCGTCAAGAAGATGAACACCATCGACAAGATGAAAGAAGATGGTACCTTCGACAAGCTCGCCAAGAGGGAGCGCCTCCAGATTACCCGCCAGAGGGCCAAACTCGAGAAGAACCTCGGCTCCATCCGTGATATGAGCCGCCTTCCTTCAGCCCTTTTCGTCGTGGACGTCCAGAAAGAGGCCAACGCCGTCAAGGAAGCGAATCGTCTGAACATACCGGTTATCGCTATGGTTGACACTTGTTGCGATCCCACTCCTATTGATTATGTGATTCCGGCTAACGACGATGCAACGAAGTCCATCGAACTGATTATGGATGTCCTCTGCAAAGCCATCGAAGAAGGTCTCCAGGAGCGCAAGCTCGAAAAGGAGAAAGCCGATGTCGAGGCACCCGCAGAAGGAGAATCCGCTCCCCAGGCTCCCCAGAAGAAGCTCCGCGCCCGCCGCGCCGTCAAGGTCGAGGCCGCCGAGGAGGCTCCCGCAGAGGAAGCCGCAGCCGCTGAAGCACCTGCTGAGGCCCCCGCTGCAGCAGAAGCACCTGCAGAAGAATAATTTAAAAAAGTTGAATTATGGCAGTATCATTAGCTGATATCAAGAAACTCCGCGAAATGACCAGCGCGGGAATGATGGATTGCAAAAACGCCCTTACCGAGGCCGAAGGCGACTTCAAGCGCGCCATCGAAATCCTCCGCGAAAAGGGTAAATCCACCCTCTCCAAACGTGGTGACAATGAGACCACCCAGGGTTCCGTGCTGAGCCGTATCGATGGTGGAAAGGCAGTGCTCGTGTGCCTTGGCTGCGAAACTGACTTCGTGGCCGCGACGCCCGACTTCAAAGCGCTCGCTGCTTCCATCGCCGATGCCGCAATCGCTTCTTTCCCTGCCGACAAGGAGGCCCTCAAGGCCGTGAAACTCGCCGATGGTTATTCCATCGACGAAGACATCACCAACCAGGCTGGCAAGACCGGTGAGAAGCATGTCCTTGCATACTACGGCGCCCTCGAGGCCCCGTTCGTGAGCGAGTATGTGCACTTCAACGGCAAGCTTGGCGCCATTGTCGCTTTCAACAAGGTCGTTCCCGGCGACATCGCCCGCGGAATCGCCATGCAGGTCGCTTCCATGAACCCTGTCGCAGTTGACGCAGCATCTGTTCCCGCTGAAGTTCTCGAGTCCGAGAGGACAATCGCCCTCCAGAAGACCCGTGACGAGCAGGTCCAGAAGGCCGTCGATGCAGCCCTCAAGAAGGCTGACATCAACCCTGCACATGTGGACAGCGAGGATCATATCGAGTCCAACACCGCCAAGGGTTGGCTCACTCCCGCCCAGGCAGACCAGGCCCGCGAGATCATCAAGACCGTTTCCGCCGAGAAGGCCGCGAGCCTCCCCGAGCAGATGGTCCAGAACATCGCCAACGGCCGTATCGCCAAATTCCTCAAGGAGAACACCCTCGAGGAGCAGGAGTATCAGCTCTCCGACGACAAGCAGACCGTTAAGGCTGCCCTTGCCGCCGCAGACAAAGAGGCGAAGGTCCTTGCCTTCCGCCGCTTCTCCCTGAGCGACTAAGCAGAGCGGAATATCGCAGAAAGGCCGGTCCCACGGGATCCGGCCTTTCTTTTATTCTGCAAATGAACTTCTGTACCAGCGTATGAAGCTCTCCTGCCACTGCGAGGTGAGAGAGTCCTGCTTTTCCCCGGCGGCCCCGAAGCCGTGTCCGCCGCTCGGATACAGGGTATAGACGTGGGGTACTCCGCTTGCGGTGAGGGCGGAGTCCAGAAGCATTGAATTGTGATAGTCTACAATCGGGTCGTCCACGCAGTTGAGAAGGAACACAGGGGGACAGTCCGCCCTGACATGGCGCTCCAGGGAAAGGGAATCCCGCATAGCGGAGGACCATTGCCCCCATCTTCCGAGAAGTCCGCGGCGGGAACGTCGGTGTACGTAGCGCTCGTCCGAAAGCGTGACCACCGGATAGACCGGAACCACGAAATCAGGCTTCAGGGAATGCCTTGACGGTGCTCCCGAAAGAGCAGGGAAATCGGTTCCGTATAACTCTCCGGCACTCATTACAAGATGTCCTCCGGCGGAAAAACCCATTGCTCCGACTCGCTTTATGCCGCTTTTCCCCCTGACAAGGTCTATTGAGCGCTGCAGGTCGCTAATCATATCCGGATGGCGATTTCCCCTAAGTATATAGCGGTATGCGGTAATGAAATCAGGCACTCCGGCCGTGCGGTACTCCAGCACGAAGGCTGCAAGCCCTTCGGAGCACAGCCAGCGGGCCACCCGGTGCCCTTCATTCTCCCTGTCCAGCCAGTAATAGCTCCCTCCCGGGCACACTATGACTGCGTCAAACGGCCCGTCGCCGGAGGGAATATAGGAGCTGAGGGTGACTCCGTATGCCGGTACAGGAGTCCCTTCCCAGATATGCTCCACATTGGCAGGTTCCGGGAAAAGCAGCGCCAGCAGAAAACGTATAATCCAGAAAATCATTCTCCCAGGATGTAGCTCAGATTGGATGGAACGGCTTCGCAGCGGGAGGCTGTCAGGAACTGATGTTCATCGGCGATATATGCAGTCACCTTGACGTCGGGATGCGAAAGCGCAAGCAGCAGGGCATAGGCCCCGAAGCCGGCGTCGTGAATCTCGGCGGAATCTCCCTCGAAAGCGTCAATTTCGGCAATCTGCTCCCTGCTGAGCCGTGAGGCACGTTCCGCGTCCGCGCCTTTATAGATATACTGCGCTTTTACGAGCGGGAACAGGTACTCGGCGGTTTCTCTTTCGCGGCGGATGCGTGAATAGACATCGACATAATTGCGGCGGATATCCTTTGTGAAAGTTTTCAGGTCTTCGGGAATCGCGCTGCAGGGAATCCGCTCTCCGACTTCGAGATACATGTCGGCGCGCCGGAGGTTGTATTCCAGCTTCGGAAGGGCGTAACCGAAGCCGTGGATATAGCAGGGCAGGATGTCCAGCCCGAGGGCCTTCGCTATTGTGAACGGGCCCCGGTGGAAGCGGCCTATGGTGCAGTCGGCGCTGCGGGTGCCTTCCGGGAAGATTGCTACCGAGTAGCCGCGTGCCACCAGCTCGCGCAGCGCTTCCAGATTCTTGTCGAAGCCATTGGAAACCGGATAGAATTCGGCTTTATGGATGATGTAACCGTAGAAGGGACTGTTCCAGACCCAGTCATTTGTCAGCAGTATAAGTTTCGGAGTGAGCCGCAGCAGGGCGAGCACATCCAGATGGGACTGGTGGTTGCAGATCAGGACGGCCGGCTTGGAAAAATCTTCCTCCTCGGGAATTTTCTGGTGGAGTTTCACCCCGGGAATAAGCTTTATGGCGACTCCTGAATACTTCTGAATTATATTGTGAAAACGGTCCTTGTCGCCATTGAAGAGGAAATAGAACAAGGTATAAAGCGAAAGAGCAGAAAGGTACAGAAGGTAAGACACGCTCATGAGCACCGTCCTCAGAAAACTTCCCAGAGTCACAGGAACCCGCCGGGGCTTTCCTTTTTTCTCAGTCAGGAAGCGGAAAACCAGGGGTGGAATGTAATAAGCCATCGCCACTACGGTGAACATACCGATGATCGTCAGTTCCGCCAGCGAACGCATTGCAGGGTGTTTCGCGACAATCAGCGAGCCTATGCCTATGAACATGATGAGCGCTGACAGCATCACGCAGTTCTTGTAGGAAGGCAGTATTTTCTTTCCAGTGGAGCGCTCGTACATCAGCCCCTCGGTGATGAATATGGTGTAGTCGTCGCCCTGGCCGAAGATGAAGGTCGCAAGGATAATGTTGATTATATTGAACTGAAGACCGCCCAGATGCATTATTCCGAGAATCCACCACCAGCTGACCGCAAGCGGCAGGAAAGACAGTATGCTCAGCTCCAGCCGGGCGAATGACAGCGTCAGGAAGATAAAGACTATCAGGCTGCAAAGCAGGCCTATATGGTCGAAATCTTCTGAGAGAAGGTCAACCAGACGGATGGATACATCAGATTCGTTGAAGCAGAGAGCTCCTTCTGGAAGATGTTCCCGGATTGCCGCTTTAGCAGTTTCGGCGCTGCCCGAAGGCACATTTACATAATTGACAATCCCGGTACCCTCATACGAACGGAGCAGCATGGCCGATGCCGCCGGAGCCGTGACGGGCTCGAAATACCCCGCGCTCTCAGGCTCGAACTCACAGTTTAGAAGGTCTATGAAAGGCTGGAACGCTGAGTCGGAGAACCCCTCCCGCCTTGCCGCGGCGAGAAGTTCCGTCTGCAGCGCGGGATGTTCTTCCCGGAAGCGTGCCCACCTCCGGGAGCGTTCCTGCTGGGTGGAGAGCGAAGGCAGGAAGGCGGTTATGGAACTGCCGCTGCAGCCTTCCGGCAGTGTCGCGGCAAGTTTCTCTGCGAGAGCAATCGCCGCATCTTCAGACTCGTCTTCTGCGACTACGAATATGGTTTCAGTCCCTTCCCGGGAGCCGCCGAGGCCGGCAAGAGTCTCAAATGCATTGTCCTGTTCCCTGGTGATGTAGTTGATATGATGCATATCCGCGTCGAAGGAGACTTTGCGGCTCTGAATTCCAAGGAATATGGTGACTGCTGCAAAGAGCAGGAATCCCAGTTTCCTCCAAAGCGGCGGGAGATTTATGTGCCGGTCGAAATCCAGGCGCAGGGTATTTCTCGGGGAAGCCGTTTCCGGAATGAATACAGGGAGGAAGAACAGCACGAACAGTATGGTTCCAACAAGCATCATTGCGGCGATGAAGCCGAAATCCTTCAGTGCTCCAGAGCGCAGAAGCATCATCGAAAGGAAGGCTCCCACCGTGGTGATGTTCCCAACAAGCAGGGGATTGATCTGTTCAGCAAGGGTTTCTCTGCGGTCTTTCCGGTATTTCAGATGGTCCACATAGTGCAGCGGATAATTCACGGCGATGCCGATTATCATCGACCCTATGCCGAGGATTATTATGGAAATTTCCGTCTTGAAAAGCGCAATCAGTCCGAGTGCGAAAACAGCCCCTACGCCTATTGAAATTGCTATCCAGAGTACGTCGGCGCCCCGTTTGAAGGAAAACCACAGCACCAGTGAAATCAGCAGCAGCGCTATTCCGATCGCAAGGAAACTGTCTTTCTTTATCTGCTGTGAGTTCTGCACGCTGATAAGCGGAACGCCTGTGGAGTAGATGTGCACTGACGGATTTGCGGCGGCGGTTTCGGCGGAGATGTCGGCGACAGCCTTCGCCAGGGGTGCGTTCAGCGCAGATTCGCTGGCGTCGTACGGCGAATCGAAGAGTATCACGCCGGTGCGTCCGTCCGCGGTGAAGATGTGCCCGTCGATTATCCGGCTTCCCGCAGTCGGATTCAGTTCCCGGAGTCTTTCAAGCACCTGAGGGAAGAGGCCCAGGGGGTCTCCGCGCAGGTATTTTGTCTGCATCGCAGTGACGGCGGTGTACATTTCCGCCTTGTCTTCGACAATCTTTCTGTCTATGTAGCCGGGCAGCGCGAGAAGCGAATCCATGCGGGCGTAGTCGCTTTCCGTAAGGAAGCGCGGGTAGTTCGCGCTGACGAACGCGAAGACTTCCGCCGCGTCAGCCATGGCACCGGAGGCACTTCGGGGGGCATCGACCCCCTGAAAAGCCCCACGAAGTGCCTCCGGTGCCGCAGAGCCTGCCGCAGAGGCATCCGTCGAACCTTTATAGGGTGTCGATGGTTCGCCAGACGCCTCTGCAGCATTGCCGGCGGAAGACAGGGGCCGGGGGGCATCGACCCCCTGAAAAGCCCCACGGTCCCTGTCTTCCGACACAACCGCAGAGGTATCCCATCGCCCGGTGAAGTCATCCATGGCGGCGATGGCAGCGTCGTTGTCTTCGCTTTCGAAGAACACCGCCACCTTCCGCTCGGACCCCATACGCTTATAGACACTCTCGTAGCGCGCAGTCTGACTGTCCATCGGCAGGAAGGCCGAAATGTCTTCACTGTAACGGAGCCTCAGCGCGGAAATGGCGCAGAGTGCAGTCACTGCGGCGAGAAGCATCCAGGCAAAGGCTTTGTGGCCGCGGAGATAATCGTGGATATGAAGAATCCAGCGCTTCATTTGAAAAGGCGTTGAATCAGCATGCGGGGATAACCGTACACAAAGGCGAGAATCAGCAGGCACACGTTCATGATGCTGATTCTGGCGAAATCGACGGTCGGGTCGAAAGAAGAAACCCGGTGCTCGGGATAGAAGACCCTGACGGCTACCGGAATTGTTTTAAGACCGCGCCAGGCGGAGAATACCAGCAGCGCCAGTTCGGCCTCGAAGCGGGCGGTGACAATACGGGGAATTAGTTTCAGCGGGTAAATGCGGAAGCCGGTCTGGGTGTCTGGAATGCGTCTCCAGGTGTCCACGGTGAACCAGAAATTGGAGAACTTGTTGGCAAAAGTATTGCCTCCGGGCATGTTCTCAGCGTTGAGGTCGCGGGAACCAATTATCAGTGCATCCGGATTCCCGCTGCTCTTTTCCAGCAGCAGTGGAATATCTTCAGGAAAATGCTGCCCGTCGGCATCCAGGGTGACGGCGTGTGTGAATCCCAGTTCCAGAGCTTTTGCAAAGCCTCTTTTAAGCGCGCAGCCCTTGCCTTCATTTTTCGGGGCGGTCACCACGGTTACAGGGAGGGATGCGAGGATTTCAGCAGTACCGTCGGTGCAGCCGTCATTCACCACGATCACATCCTTGATCTGGGCGAGAGTCCTGCGGACCACGTCCTCCACCGTCCCGGCATTGTTGTGTGTCGGAATAACAGCAACTGTCCTGACGGGAGAGTCACTCATAGGAAAGGTTCATTTTTGAGAACACGGAATCTCCCAGGGCGGCAGATACAATCACGGAAATCTTCCCGGGGGAGGTTTCTTCCATGGTATAAAGCAGCTCGGTCACGTTTCCGGGCTCTATGGGCGCGAGGAAACGGATGTCTTTGGCGGCGGTGAGGCTGCCTTTTGCGGAGAGTTCGGACGCTATGGACAGGATGCACATGCCAGGTGTGATGGGCATGCCTTCGAAATGGGCCTTGTAGATTACACTTTCAGGGCGCAGATGAATCCGGGCACGGGTTATGGCACCTTCGGACTCAACGGAAACTATGTCGTATAATTCACCGCGTAGCATTTTCAAAAATTTTAGGGTCTATGTCGCAGTCTCTCCGGATATTGGAGAACTGCAGCTGGGTAGTGTCGCCTTCAGTATCCACCAGAATGACGCCGGTAACCTGTCCGCTGGATTTGAGGCAGGTGAGGATCAGGGCACGGAAGAGTTTAGCCATGTCCCTGCCGGTAGGGGAAAGACGCACTTCATACTTCTCCCCGTCATCACTCACAGCCGAGATGAACTGCGAAAAATCAAAATTGAACAGCGCGAACCTGCGGTCGGAAGAATCGAAGACTGAAACTTTCTGAACCGGGGAAAGAACTTCCCAGCGCACCTTTCCCGGAGCGGCAAAACTGAGCTGCCCCCTGGAAGTAAGGGGAGAGGAGAGCATCGAGGAATTCTTCACCTGGGTGAAGTCTGCCTGCAAAGTCTTCGCCGAGGCGTTATAGACAGAGATTTTTTCCATAACGGCATCTTTCTCCGAGCCGGAAAGCTCCCGCGGGGCGGCCCCGCAGAGTCCAGTCCAGAAAACAGCTGCTATGATGGCGAAAACTCTCATCGGACAATCAGGGCGCAGCCCGCCATAATCAGTATCACTCCGATCCACTGTACGATGGACACGTTCTCGTGGAACACGAAAATTGCCGCGAGGGTGCCGAATATGTAGCAGATGCAAGTCAGCGGATAGGCGAGCGAAAAGGGGTATTTTTTCAAAATATACATCCACAGCACTGTGGCAATCACGAAGGAAATGCCGCACCACAGGAAGGGCCAGTTGGTCAGCTGGCTTCGGAAGAAGGACCATTTCCACTGGAAGTCCCCGCTCTTTTCGAGTCCCATTTTCAGAAATACCTGTCCCCCTGCGAGGAAGAAGCTCTGAAGCAGTGAAAGTACAATCAGCCTGATCATATTCGTCTAATTACTGTCCTGGCGAACTGCTCGCCGCGGAAATCATTTTTAATTACAACCCTCCGCGCTCCGGCGGCAATCTTGTCTATGCCCATGGCGAGCCCGAGTGCGGATACAGAGTAGTTGTTCCCGAAGACGGCCGTATAATCCTCGCGGCGGAGAATCTCGGCCCCGTCGGGATCCATGTCGTCGTCCGCATCCAGAAGGTCTATGCCCTCGAGTTCGCACAGCGCTCCCTCCCGGGAGGATGAAAGCACCAGGGACACTGCGGTTTCAGAAAGTATTCCGTCTATGCAGGTCCCTTCGAAGCCGGTTTTCGCCAGCATGCGGGAGAAGGTCGGAGTGAGCTCCTCGAAGGCGGAGACAAGGGCGTTGTCTATTTCTCCGAGACGTATCTGCATCCATCCGTCCAGCAGGGCTGATTCGAAGGAAGTCCCGATGTTGGCGTAGGTGGCGTTGTAGCCGTGGGCGCCGAGGCGGATTCCCAGCAGGGAACCGGCAGTGTTGTGGGTGGACTGCATGAAATTGGTCGGGCGTGGGGTATCGTCAGTGATTCCCCTGAGCGCCATAAGGAAGGCCTCGGTGTTTTCGAGGCTGCCCAGCCCGGTGCCGGTTATGATTGCGTCCGGGACGCTTATCCCGGCTTCGCGCAGGGCCGTCGTGGAAACCACGATCGCCTTTTTCATCATCCTGGACATGCGCCGGGCTTCAATCGGAGACAGGAATTCCCTGTAGGCGGGTTCGCCGTCCAGCCGCGAAAGTTTAGCTATGGATTTGATATAGACTTTCATAGGGCTGAAAAAACAAGGGATGTGTCATTGCCTCCGAAACCGAAGGAATTGCTCAAGACATGTCTCAGAGGGCGATTTTCTCCTCCGCTCGGGACTATGCAGGATGGATCCTCTTCGCTGAATCCAAGACTTGCCGGGATGAAGCCCTCCCTGAGAGATAGAAGACTTATCACCGCCTCGATTCCGCCGGCGGCACTGGTGGTGTGCCCGGTAAAGGCTTTGGTCGATGAGACCGGAGGCACAGAGTCGCCGAAAATGCGGCGCAGTGCAGCGCTTTCGGATGCGTCGTTGTTGGAAGTGCCGGTGCCGTGGGCATTGACATAGTCTATGTCGGAAGGCTTCAGTCCGGCCTTGCGTATAGCTTTTTCCATGGCGAGGAAGGCTCCTTCACCGTTTTCGGAGGTCGCCGTCTGGTGAAATGCGTCGCAGGCATTGCCCCAGCCGGAGAGGCAGAAGGGCGACGGCGCGTCTGCTTCCATTATTATATAGGCGGCACCTTCGCCGAGGTTAAGGCCGGCGCGATTGACATCGAAGGGGCGGCAGCGCTCCCTGTCCAGAATCATCAGGGATGCGAAACCGGCAAGATGGAAGTCCGAAAGGCATTCGCTCCCTCCGGCTGCAACTCTTCTGGCTTTTCCGCTCAGAATCATGTTGGCTCCGGTAATAATTGCATTTGCTGCGGAAGAGCAAGCGGTGGAGAGGGTAGTGAAGGTCCTGACACCTCCGATGTACTTTGCGGCAAGCATGGTGGAGGAGCCGCAGTCATGGATGCGGATATAGTCCGTGTGGGCCATGGATTCGGAAATGAAATCCCTGTAAAAGGCTTCACTCTTCTCCATTCCGCCCACAGTGGTTCCGGAGATGATTGCGTCTATGGGTGGATTGCCGGCCCTGTCGAGGGCTTCCCTCAGGGCGAGCATGCTGAGCATCGCTGTCCTTGTGGTCGTCTCGGAAGGATTTATTCCAAGTTCACGGCGAAGCTCCTCTTCGTTCATTTTTACTTCGGCTACGGGGAACTCGGGATGAGCGGTCTCGAGATAGCGAACTGCTCCGACTCCGCTGCGCAATTCACGCAGTGAACGGAGGGTATCCTCAAGACCAGTCCCGACAGCAGAAACTATTCCTGCCCCTGTAACCGATATTCTCATTTACTCCGGTTTTTTTCGATGAATTCTGCCATGCTCTCCACATTGGAGAAAATGCCTTTTCCATCCTTCGGAGAGGTGATGCGTATTCCGTATTCCTTTTCAAGCAGCACAATAAGTTCAAGTACGTCTATGGAGTCAAGGCCGAGACCCTGGTCTCCGAACAGAGGAGTTTTGTCGTCAATATCCTCCGCTGTCATTCCATCAAGGTTGAGGGCCTTGATCAGTTTTAGTTTCAGTTCTTCTTTAAGCATTGTACAGTATGTTGGTAGTCTCTTTATCAAATCCTTCTCCCTCTCTTTCTATGAGCATTAGGAAGGCCTCGAAGTCATTTTCGCCGCCATAGTCCAACCAGCCTGCGACAGCGCGGCCAGTGACGGGGTCCATGAAAGCTTCTTTGACGGTCCGGACAAACTCGTCAGCGTCGAAGCCGTCCAGCACGAAGGCGGAAGACTCGCCGAGAAATTTGTTCCGTATGGCGATTTCGCCGGTAACGGTGTTCGGCAGCGTATAGACAAAAAGCGCGGGGGAGGGAAATTCTCCCGGCCGTATGGTCTTCTCGAAGTTGCGGTCATTGTCCAGGCTGCCGCGGCGGGTGAAGACAAGCACCGCCGTATCCTCTCGCGGGGTGAAACGGTCAGGCTCCTGTGCGAGCAGCATCTCTGAAGCCACATAGCCCAGCCGGCACTCTCCGTCCATCTTGAAAAACTTGGGATAAGGATTGCCGAGGCCGTCGTAGAGGTCCCGCAGCGAGCCATTTCCGGAATTGAGCTTGATATGACGGATAATCTTCATTTTCTGAACAGTGCGGCGGCGTTGCAGCCTCCGAATCCGGAGAGCAGTTTCACAAAACATTTTCCGCCGACGGGGCGGTTTTCCGCCGACAGATTGAGCGGATTGCTGACTCCGCATTCGCTGAAGCCCTTGATTCCGGGAAGGATACCTGCATCGGCCGCTTTCATCGCAAGTATGGTCTCAAGCACTCCGGCGGCGCCCATGGTGTGTCCATAATAGGACTTCAGCGCCATTACCGGGACGTCCTGCAGCCCGGCCCTCGAAAGGGCGACGGATTCCATCTCGTCATTGTAGGGCGTGGCGGTGCCATGAACCCCCACAAAGTCCGGGCGCCCGCTCCCAAGTACTGCCCTGAGAGCATTGTAGCAGCCTTCCGCAGTGCGCGAAGGGCCGGAGATATGGTTCGCGTCGTTCCGTATCGCGCCTTCCGCAATCTCCCAGCCGGGAGCCTCCGAGGCTGTGAAGACCATGGTCGCGGCAGCCTCTCCGGGATTCAGCCCGCAGCGGTACTTGTCAAATGGACGGCACTGTTCGGGAGAGAGGGCCTTCAGCGAAGTGAAGCCGCTGATTATGAATTTGGACTGGACCTCTGCGCCTATCACCACGGCGTTGTCAAACTCGCCTGACTCCAGTCGCCGCCTGGCCTGTATGATTGCGGCAAGTCCGGAAATGCAGGCGTTGGAGACGACAAAAGGCTTTCCGGGGTTGCCGAAATGGCGGAGGACTCTGGCCGCGGACACCGCCAGCGGCACGTCCTTTTCCTTCGGCAGGCAGTCCACATTCCCCTTTATCGAGGAAAAAATAAAAGCTGTCCGCTCCGAAGAAGGGTCTATCCCCGCCTGTGCAATGGCCCGGGTAGCGGAAAGCACCATTATGATTTCGAAGAAGGTAAGCCCGAGGATATGCTCCTCCGAGGCGATAAGAACTATCTTCTCCCTGTCAAACAGAGACGCAGGGACATTGCCCTGGAAACCGAACGGATTTTCATGAATCCGCACTCCGCTTTCGCCTGCAAGTACTTTCGAGAAGTTCTCGCTTGCCGTCATCCCCAGCGGAGAGACAATGTTGTTCCCTATGCAGACGATTCTTTTCAAGCTTGATTCATTTCCCGGTCCGAAAGAGCTATTTTAAGCTGTCCGCTTGCAATGGTCTCTCCCCGTGATTTTGTCTCGGCACCCACCAGGGTAATTCCGAAAACATCATGGATGACGGTAATCTCCGTGCGCAGCAGTTCTCCCGGCGAGGGGCGGCGCAGTACCTGGAAGTTCTTTACGGAGCCGATTACGCCGATTCTGACCGGGGTGTGGTCTATGTATATAGCCTTGTAGCCGAGGCGCGCAGCGGCAGTCTGGGCCATTATTTCCACGATTGCGTCGCTGCGCAGCAGGCCGTCCTCTATGAAAAGACCCCCCGCCGGCACGGTGTACTCCGTGGCGGCAGAGTCGTCTGTGAATTCCACGATGTGGTCGCAGAAGAGAAACGGTTCCCTCTGCGGCAGTATTACATGTATGTCAACTTCCCGGATATCCATTATTCCCAGATGTTGAAGAAATTGAACCAGTGGTCCGGATGCTTCTTAACTATTGTTTCGGCCAGCCCGACAGCCTCTCTTGCCATTTCCACCGCCGGAGCGGGGGTGAGTTCCCTGGTCCACACGTTGTACTTGTGCACTCCGCTCTTGAGGATGATTACCCCGATGACTGGAACTTTCATTTTCTCTGCGAAGATGAAAGGTCCGGCAGGGAAGCGGGCGTTGCCGCCGAGGAAGGGAATAAGGAAATACTTGCCGGATCCATAGACCCTGTCGGCGGGCATGCTGACAATTTCTCCATTGCCAAGCGCCTCCACCAGGGTGAACAGGTGCGACATGTCCTCACTTACCTCCACCATGCGGATATTGTTCTCGCGGAACAGCTTTTCCCGGCCTTCCATCACGGCTTTCGTTTCGCCTGAATAGACCAGGGCGTTTATCCTTTTGGTGTTGGTCTTGAAGGTGTAACCGCCCATTTCATAATTGCCGACGTGCGAACTCAGCATTATGAATCCGCCTTTGTCCGGCAAATGCTCTTTTACCGCTTTGTCCTGGCTGTAGTCCATCTTGAATTTCCTGCCGGCGTACATCGCGAAGCGGTCCACCACTACCATTCCGAGGTTGAACTCGTTCAGATAGACATGGAAAAAACTTCTGACCGGAGCGTATCCGATGCGGCGGAAAAATCGGTAGGAGGCCCTGTAGCCCTTCCTGTCTATAAGCATGTAGAAGGGAATAACAAGGGAGACGATGCCGTAAATCAGCGGCAACGGGACCACCTTGCAGATAGCTATCAGAGCCTTCTGCATGAACGGAGTCCCGTCGGTGGTTCCCCTCCAGTGCTTATGGGAGTACTCAGGCAACTTTTTCGAGGATGAATCCGCAGAAGTCTCCGTAGGTCTTGATGACTTTGAAGTCTTCGGGTTTCATCTTAAGACCGAACTCCTGCTCGACCAGCACCACTACGTCCACTACTTCCAGGGAGTCGATGCCGAGGTCTTCGCGAAGGGATGCTTCGGGAACGATTTTCTCTTCGTCAATTTCGAGTTCGTCAACAAGGAAAGCCTTGGTTTTTTCCTGAATTTCTGCAAGTGTCATGTCAGTTCGATTTTAAATTGTTTTTTTACATACTATTATGCTGTGACCGCCGTCTCCGAGGAAATCGTGGATGGCCTCGATTTCAATGCCGCAGTCACGGATTATTCTTACCATGTCGTCGGAATTGTACATTTTGCTGTTTCCATTGGCAAGTGCTGTGAAATAGAGCGATGTCATGGTCAGGCAGAAGGCGGCCGGCTCGAACTTCTGGCGGTCCCAGAAAGTCTCCATGATGCACAGGCGGGTACCCTTGTCCATGATTTTCGCCGCCCTGGAAAGTATGCTCGCGATTTCTTTTTCGCTGAAGCAGTCCAGAAACTGGCTCATCCAGATGATGTCCGGATGCACGTCGGAGGGGAATTCATTTTTATCGTCCAGCAGGTTCATGCCCCTTCCGTCGATTCGTTCAGCCCCTTCCTTTCCCGCGGTCGCTGCTTTCATCATCTCTATCTGCTGGGGCAGGTCCACTATGGTCACCATGACCTCAGGGTCATGGGCGACGCATTTCTCGGCCCACCTTCCGGTGTTCCCGCCGACGTCCATAATCTTCTTCGGATGGTAGCTGAACACCACTTCCAGGGCTTTCCCGAAGGAATTGTCGGAGTAATAGTGATCGAAGCCGAACCAACTTTTCTGAACCTGGGGAGGAAGCGAGGACAGGCCTTCGTATATGGTCGGCCACGCTCCGAAATGCTCCAGGCCGGCAGGCCTGCCTTCCCTGACGGACTCTTCCAGGCGGAACATGCCGATGTAGTTGACATCATGGTTGAAGTCCATGTTGACCTTGATCATCGGATCGTTCAGCAGGAACCAGCCCGTCTTGCTGAGGGAGAACCTGTCAGTATCGGGGTCCACAGTCAGGGTGCCGATGGAAAGGGAGGCTTCCATAAGGACCTTGGCGCCGTAGAGAGGCAGCCCGGCGGCTTTCGCGGCTTCTTCGACAGTCAGCCCTGTATCTGAATTCCGGATGGCGTCCAGCAGCCCGGTCTTCACCGCGACTCGGCTCGCCTGGAAAACCATCGGCCCGAAGGCAATGAGTTCGGCGTAGCGCTGGGCGGATGCCGCGGGGACATCATCTTTGGTGTAACGAGCCTTTACATCCGGAGAAAGATTCATAAATGTATAGTATTAAAACTTGCAAATTTACACTTTATTTCCTTAATACCGAAAAAAACTCTAATTTTGCATCCTAAAACATAACAAGTTACTATGGAAAGAGTTGTAATTACCGGAATGGGAATATATTCGTGCCTTGGAAAAACGCTTGACGAGGTGCGGGATTCGCTTTATTATGGCAAATCAGGAATTGTGCTGGACCCTGTCCGCAAGGAAATGGGCTTCCGCTCGGGCCTGACCGGCTTCCTGGAAGTGCCGGACCTTAAAAAAGAACTTCCGCGTGCCCAGCGTGTCTATATGCCCGAGCAGGCAAAATACGCCTATTGCGCCACCCGCGACGCCCTTGCGGCCGCGAAGATAGACATGGACTATCTGCTGGCGCACGACGTGGGCATACTATATGGCAACGACAGCACCGCAGAACCTGTCTATAACGCCGTGAAGACCATCGTGGACAAGAAAGACACGATGCTCTGCGGCGCCGGAGCCATTTTCCAGTCGATGAACTCTACGGTGACCATGAACCTGGGCTGCATCTTCAAGCTCCGCGGCATCTCGCTGACCGTTTCCGGCGCATGCGCCAGCGGTTCGCACGCCATCGGCCTGGGTGCCCTACTGATTCAGAACGGGCTTGAGGACATGATAGTCTGCGGCGGCGCGCAGGAGGTGAATCCCGCGGCCGTTGGCTCTTTCGACGGCATTTCTGCTTTCTCCACCCGCGAGGACGCTCCTGAAAAGGCCTCCCGTCCCTTCGACAGGGACCGGGACGGACTGGTTCCGAGCGGCGGTGCGGCGACCGTGATACTGGAGAGTTATTCTTCAGCAGTCAAAAGGGGAGCGCCCATTATCGCCGAAGTTCTCGGTTACGGTTTCTCCGGAAACGGCGACCATATCTCTTCGCCCAATGTGGCAGGACCTGAAAAGTCCCTCGCCATGGCGCTTCGCCGTGCAGGACTGCGTCCCGGAGACATCGGCTATGTCAATGCGCACGCGACATCCACCCATGTGGGGGATGCGAACGAAGCCAAGGCTATCTACAGCGTCTTCGGCGAAAAGAGCGTCGAGGTCACATCCACCAAGTCCCAGACCGGCCACGAAATGTGGATGGCCGGCGCATCGGAGGTGATTTATTCAATAATCATGATGAAGGAAGGATTCATCGCCGCCAATCTCAACTTTGAGAACGAGGATGAGGATTCCTGCCACCTGCTGATTCCCGCCGAGAGGGTTTCCAAGAAGTTCGACACCTTCCTCTCCAATTCCTTCGGCTTCGGCGGCACCAACTCCACCCTGATCATAAGGAATCTGTGAGCAGCGCCGTCATAATCGGCGCCGGCCTCGGAGGTCTTCAGACGGGCTACATGCTCGCCAGGGAAGGTTTCGGGGTAACTGTGCTCGAGAAGAATCCCGTCGTCGGCGGCTGCCTGCAGTCGTTCCGCCGGCGGGGTGTCGTTTTCGACACAGGCATGCACTATGTCGGAGCCCTGGGCCCCGGCGAGACCATGCGGCCGGTTATGGAGTACTACGGCCTGATGGACCTTCCGTGGGTCCAGATGGACCCGGAATGTGTCGATGAAGTCGTGATAGACGGTGAGTCTTTTGCCCTTCCTTCCGGCTACGGACGCTTTACCGAACTCGTCGGAGACCGTTTCCCCGCTTTCAGGAGCGAGGTGGCCGCCTATGTCCGCGGCATCCGCGAGGCGGTCGCCGACCCGGCCGGGGCGTTCCGCGTCAATGCCTTTGACTGGCTGAATTCAACGGTCAGCGACCCACTTCTTCGCAAGGTCCTTTCGGGTGCCTCGCTCAGGCTTGACCAGGATGCCGCCACGCTGCCGCTTTATGTCTATGCCAGAATTACCGATTCCTTCCTCCAGAGCGGCTGGAGGCTGCGGGGCGGAGGCCAGCAGCTCGTGGATTCGCTCGCTCGCGGAATAGAGTCCATGGGAGGTCGGGTAATCACCGGCTGCGAGGTCGTTTCCATAGACGAAAACACTCCCGGAAAGGCATCTGTGAGCACATTGAAACATGGCTCTTTCGAGGCTGACTGGGTGGTTTCGGACCTTTCCCCCTCGCTTACCATGAATCTCGCTTCGGCTTGTCCTTCAATCAAGAATATCTACCGTCGCAGAGTCTCTTCGCTGCGCTCTTCCTGGGCCGCTTTTACGCTTCAACTGCATGTCCAGGGCATGCCCTATGTGAATCACAACATACATATCCACAACGGCGGCGCCGATCCCTGGAGCCCCGCGCCGTTCTCTTCATTCATGGTCAGTTACGGCGTACCGGAGGGGAATCAGTCGGAGACCATAGACATAATTACTCCCATGGCGTGGGAGGATGTGGCTCAGTGGGAAGGCACTGCGCCGCTTCGCCGCGGAAAGGACTACGCAGAACTGAAGGAGAACGCTGCGCAGCGCTGCCTGGAGGCGGTATCCGGCCGGCTTCCGGGTCTTCGCGAGGCGATTAGGGAAAGTTACAGTTCCACGCCGCTTACGTGGCAGGACTATACCGGTTCTCCCTGCGGTTCGGCTTTCGGTATCCTTAAAGACAGCTCGAATCTGCTGCTTACGATGCTGAGCCCGCGCACACCTATTCAAAATCTCGTCCTCACCGGACAGAATCTTCACATCCACGGCATTTTCGGAGTGTCCATGACAACCCTTGCTACATGCCGGGAAATAACAGCTAAAGAATTAAGTTACGATATATGAAAAACGCACTTGTCACCGGAGGAAGCCGCGGTATCGGCCGTGCAGTCTCCATCGCCCTCGCCAGCGAAGGCTACAATGTAATAATTAATTACGTCAGCAATGAAAAAGCTGCCCAGGAGACCGCTGAGGCGGTCGTTGCGGCTGGAGGTACGGCTGAGCTGCTCCGCTTCGACGTGGGGGACGCGGCAGCCGTGGCAGAGGCGCTTTCTGCCTGGAGGGGCAAGCATCCGGACGAGTACATCGAGGTGCTCGTGAACAACGCCGGAATCCGCCGCGACAATCTGATGGTTTGGCAGAGCCCGGACGAGTGGTCCGCGGTGCTGAAGACCAACCTGGACAGTTTCTTCTTCGTTACAAAAGAAGTGCTCCAGCCGATGCTTCTGAAAAAATTCGGCAGGATAGTCAATATGGCTTCGCTTTCCGGCCTGAAGGGCCTTCCGGGCCAGGTCAATTACTCTGCGGCCAAGGGCGGACTCATCGCCGCGACCAAGGCGCTCGCCCAGGAAGTGGCCCGCAAGGGGGTTACCGTCAATGCCGTGGCGCCCGGATTTATCAAGACTGATATGGTGGACGGGCTTGACGAGGCTGCCCTCAAGAAGGATATTCCCATGAACCGTTTCGGCGCTCCGGAAGAGGTCGCCTCGCTGGTTGTTTTCCTCGCCAGCCGCGCCGCCTCCTATATCACCGGCGAAACCATCTCCGTCAACGGCGGCCTGTACACCTAGCAGTTGCTGAAGTCTCTGGCGGATGTGGCCGCACCTACAGGCGGTATTCTACTGAGAGGAAGGCGTTGACTCCAGGCATGGGGTAGCCTTTGACTATTTCGTAGCGGCAGTTGAAAATATTGTTGCAGTTTGCGCTGACAGTTATTTCGGAGGGTGCTGAGCGCCCTCTGAATGGTTTCAGGCTGAAGGTTTTGGAAAGGGAAATGTCCGTGACGCTCCAGGGAGCGAGCAGGAACTCATCCAGATTGGCGCTGTTGGACCAGCGTTTTCCGTTTAGAATTGTGTTCCATCCCAGCTGCCATTTCCTCCAGCCGAGAGTCAGGTCGGCGCTTCCGCTGTGCAGCGGAATGTACGGCAGCTGGTTTTTCCATGAAATGCTTTCCTGGTCGGAAAGGTTCAGGGCCTTCTGCAGTGTATAGCGGAGGGTGAGCTGTGCATTGAACTGCCCTGCCGTGAAGTTGTTTTCAATTTTGACATCCAGTCCGGTGATGTCAGCCTTTCCGATGTTGAGCATGCTCCAGCGGAACTGAGAGGCCGTGGGGATGGCCAGGATTTTATTTGTCACCCTGTTGTAGTAGGGCGAAAGCCGCAGAATTCCATTCCAGTGAGCTGTTTCCGCGCTCAGACTGACGTCCGCGCCGAACTGCGCGGCGTATTCGGGTTTCAGTGCAGAATTACCTATCAAGGAGTAATAGAGGTCGTTGAAAGAGGGCAGGCGGCAGGTGTATTTTGCGAACAAATCGGCCTCCAGCCACTTTGCGGGTGCGGCATAGACACTTATCGAAGGCATCCAGGCACCGCGGAAGGAATCTTTCATAGACCATCCGCCTGCATCAGGCGTTTTGAATCTGTCCCACGCTCCGATATAGGAAATGTTCGCCTCGGCACGGAAGTCCTCCAGGCTGAACCGGGCGGAGAGAGCCCCGTTTGCCGTGGTGCGCCGGGGGGTGACAAACTGTCCGGCATCGGAATCCAGTGAATTTCTCTGGACGTCGGCGGCGAGGTCTATCGCGAAGGACTCGGCGATGAGCACTGACTGCGAAAGGGACAGGAAGGCCGACTGCTGACGGTAGTGCAGGTCGTAAGGAAGGGCCATCGGATTGTTCTCCGGATGGGTGTTGTAGTGGATGTAGTCGTTGGCGTATTTGAGCCTGAGAGCAGTGGAGTAGCGCTCTCCCCAGTCCTGGGTCCAGCTGCCCTGGACGAAGAAATTCTGGTCCGCCTGCCTTTCGGCACTGAGGGGGAAGCCCATGGCCCTGCGGATTACCGGCCCGGGAAAGCCCCTTTCTGAGCCATAGGCATAGATCCTGAGCCGTATGTCTCCGCCCCGGGGAGCGGCGAACAGCTGAGTTTCCAGGCGCAGGCTGCGTATGTCTCCGTTCTCCCTTACTAGCGTGGTGTCGAAGAAGGGATACTTGTATTTTCCGTTGTTGTAGAGGAACTCGGCGGATGCCCTCAGAGTCACCGGACCGAGTTCATGGTCCCACTGGAGAGAGGGATTGACGCTGGCGAAACTGCCGCCCCTGAGGCGGAAAACGCCGCCGCAGCCGTCCCTGTGCCGGGGCCTGTCGGTGTCCAGATGGACAGATGCTCCGGCAGAATATTCGGCGGCTGTCTGCATGCGGCTGCTTTTCCGGGAATTGTACAGCGCGACAGAACTGATTCCCCGGGTGGAGAAGCGGCCCAGATCGACCTGCATGTTCTGGGCATTGTCTATTTTGATGCCGTCTATGAATATGCCCACGTGTTCGCTGCCGAGACTGCGCACGTTCACTGTCTTAAGGCCGCCGGCGCCGCCGTAGTCCTTGACCTGGACTCCGGTGAAACGCCTGATGACGTCCGCCACCATTTCCGGCGGTGCAGGGAAATCATCAAGCCGGACTGTCTCGGCGGGCTTTACGACCGGATATGATTTCACGGAGACCACCCTGGACGAGCGGAGCGTATCTGCCTCATCCCCATAGGCTGACGCCAATGAAAACAGTAATACAACGGTTGTTAAAATGGCCCGGAGCACTACCAGGCTGCGTATGCGCCGGGGATTACCCCGGACGTTACGGACCACAGCTTGCTGCCTTTGCTGTAGCAGTACACCGTGCCTGGTTCTTCGTAATTGCCGGCATCTCCGATAAGGAACAGATCCTCACTGAGTGCCCCGATGCTATAGGGCGAGACCGACGAGTCGAATCCCGGGTTCCAGTCGGATTTCACTCCGCCGGAGCACTTCCAGCTGGTCCATTCCGGGTCCGCCGTCCAGTCCAGTTCCTTCTTGTTGCCTATGCAATAGACGGTGCCGCCGTGCATCGCAGTGATGCTGGCGTATTCGCCCAATAGCACTGCTTCCTCCGGCTCTTTGCCGTCGATTGCATAGAGTGCCGAATTTATGCTGGCGTAGTCGCAGTAGGTACTGACATAGATGCGTCCTTTGCCGTCGGAATAGACTTTCTGCAGGTTCGGCGCCACTTCGAGGGTGGAACTCACGGTGAAAGTCCGAGTGTCTATTATTGAAAGGTCCTTGTCATAGGAGTAGTCTGGAGGAAGGGTCAATCCGCCGGAGTTGGCGACAAAAAGTTTCCCTCCATAGGCCGCTAGCCCTTCCGGCTGGTGGCCGACCTCCACGCTGTCGATTACTTTCTTCGTCGCGATATCGATCCTGTAGACCCGTCCCTTCGGATTCGAGGAACCGCCGTAACTGGCGCCCGCCCATGATGTGACATAGGCATATTTTTCGTCGAAGGCGATGCATCTGGGGGTAGGGACGGTTATGGCGGCTATTTCCCTCTCGTTACGGGCTGAAATGACGTCCACGATTCCGGAATTGTTCACTACAATCCAGATTTCATCTCCGAGCACAGCGATGTCGTTGCCCACATCGCCGAGTCCTGCTCCCTCATCCGGATTCATCTTCTTGAAAATTCCGCAGACGTAGTTGCCGTCCTTTGTCCGGAGAATGTCAAGGCTGGCCCCGTTGGAGCCCATCTTGCCCTGGTTGAGGATGAAGACTTTCCGGATTGATTCCGGGAATGCGTCCACAGCCAGGACTGTTCCGCTTAAATGGTCATCTGTAATTACTTCATACCCTTTTCCGTCACTCTTGTCCTGATTCGAGTCATCCTTCTTGCAGGAAGCCATCAGCAATATGGCGCAGAGCAGAATAAAACCGTAGTTTTTCATATTCGATTGGGAATATATAATAAAAAAGTCGGGGTGATGTGACTCGAACACACGACCCTCTGCTCCCAAAGCAGATGCGCTAGCCAACTGCGCCACACCCCGAACGGGAAGGCAAAGTTAGAAAAAAAAATTCGTCCGGCAAAACCCTGGAAGGGCGATGTTTATTCTTCCTTCAGGAAATCCCTTGTCTGGCTGATGCCCAGCAGCGAACCCGTCATTATCATGTGGGTGTGATCCTTGAAACGGACTGACAGATTTGCCTTGATGCCCATTTTCGGGTGATATACCTTGGTGCCGCCCCAGCGCTGTTTCCCGCTGTCGTATTTCAGGCCCTTGAAAAGCACAATCTGGTCGCAGGGCACGTTCCTGAGCGACTTGTCCGGGTTGTTCGTATCCCGGAGCAGCTGTCCGTCCCTGCCGTATTTCTTCTCCACCCAGATAATCTGCCCTTTATATGTCCCGTCCTCCTCTTTCGTGACCCTCATCCGGAAATTGTCTCCCTCGTCCTGAGCATAATACACTCCGACTATATTATCTGCATTGTCATTCTGCGCCCACAGCGATCCGGCCGCCATAACCAGTGTAATAATTGCAATGTACTTTCTCATATCAAAAATCGTTTTTTTTGAAATAGACTTTCACGTTCCAAAACGTGGCAGTCTATTTCAGGCCGGTGCATTATTTTCAAAAAGTTTGCCAAAGATAAAAAGAAATTGCTAACTTTGCCGTCCGTTTCCTCGGGTAGGAAACAATACGGTAATTTTTAAACATTTAAAACAGATTCACAATGGCTGTTAAAATTCGTCTTCAGCGCCACGGAAAGAAGAATTTCGCATTCTTCCACATTGTTGTGGCTGACTCCCGCGCCCCGCGCGACGGTCGTTTCATCGAGCAGATCGGCTCCTACAACCCCAACACCAATCCTGCGACCATAGTCCTCAATGCAGAGAGGGCTCTCGCATGGCTCAAAGTAGGTGCCCAGCCCACTCTTACTGCCCGCCGTATCCTCTCCTACGAGGGTGTGCTGCTTTGCCGCCACCTCCAGGAAGGTGTCGCCAAGGGCGCTCTCACCCAGGCCCAGGCCGATGCGAAATTCGCTGCCTGGAAGGCCCAGAAGGATGAGAAGGTAAGTGCAAAGATCTCCGGTCTCAAGAGCGAGGCAATTGCAAAGGCCAAGGAAGCAAAGGCTGCCGAGGCTAAAGTTAATGCCGCCCGCGCAGAGGCTATCGCCGCCAAGAAGGCTGCCGCCGAGGCCGCTGAGGCTGCTGCCGAAGAAACTCCTGCAGAGGAAGAGGCTCCCGCAGCGGAGGCTTAATCCCCAGGTCAGGATGCTGAAAATAGGTAAAGTCCAGAGGGGAAGCGGCTCGGATGGTGAACTCCTGGTGAGTTTCTCCGCCGTCGCGCCCGGGGACATAGACCTTAAGGAACCGGTCTATATCTTCTTCGAAGGTACTCCGGTTCCTTTCTTTTTCGGCTCTTTCCACAAAAAAGGCAATTCCAAGGCTGTCGTTTCTCTCACCGGAGTACGAAATCTCCGGGATGCGGAGGAACTGCGCGGCTGCGACCTGTGGGCGGACTACTTCGAGGAGGAGGACGGCCCTGACTTCACCGGCTGGACTCTCGAGGACGGGACCGGCGCCAGAGTCGGAACTATTGCCGGCGTAGAGCCTATTCCTGGCAACCCCTGCCTGATTGTGGATACGAAAAACGGACAGACCCTTGTACCTCTTGCCGAGGAACTGGTCCTGGGCGTGGATGAAGAGTCAGAGACCCTCAGGATGTCTGTTCCCGAGGGGCTGCTGGATTAGTTCCATTCTTCCAGACGGTCCTCATAGAAGGACGCGACCGAACCCTGTACATAGGGGACGAGCCAGAGGAAGCCGATTCCACAGGAAAGAATGCAGAGCAGGAACCAGCCGATAAAACTCAGGTGCAGGTAAAAAAGGTCGAATTTATGGCCTTTCATCATGGCCCTGCTGCGGTCGATAGCCTCGTTGGCGGACAGATCCGGATTGTCATTCAGGATGTACGGGGTCATGGCGTAGGAGTAGGCTTTAATCAATCCTGGAATAAAGAACAGAAGGGACCAGAGGAAGATGAAAACCATCATCAGGATCATGCCCCAGGCTTTCTTCCAGTAGGGGCAGAATCCGAGTTTGAACATATTTGCCGTTATATTTCTTTCTCCGCTTCTGACAAGTGCGAGCATGGCATTGGAAAAGCCCAGCGCCAGGGGCAGTATGATGAAGATTTGCAGGAGGTCCAGCGCCATCCACGGGGAAAGTGCGGGAGTGCCTGCGGCGGTAAGCGCGCTCTGCTGCATGGACTGGTAGGCATTCGGTCCGCTGATAATTCCCTCGATTATGAAGAAAATTGCAGTGGCGAGAAGAGCCGGAGCCCAGTTCCCTTTCAGAGCGTCCAGGGCGTCGTTTTTGTAATCTTGGTTGGTTTTCATAGACAATGGTTTAGATTGATGCACAAAATTATAAATTTTTGTGCGAAAAATATTATATTTGCAAGGATATAAAACAATTTTTTTGTCTTATGATAGCAACAATAATCATCATCGCAGTCGTAGCGATACTTGTACTTTGGGTGATTTCCGTGCAGAACAAGCTCGTCAAGATGGACGAATTCTGCAAAAATGCCCTGAAGCAGATCAATGTCCAGCAGATGAGCCGTTTCGATGCAATCAAGGCTCTCGTGAAACTGACCCGCGAATATGCTGACTTCGAGGGAGAAACCCTTCAGAAAGTCATTGCAGAGCGCAAGATCACTTCCAACCCTTCTCCTTCTGCGGCTGACATCAACCGTAACGAGGCCGCCCTCAGCGCAATGCAGCACAGCCTCAACGTGGTCGTGGAGAAGTATCCTGAACTGAAGGCCAGCCAGAATTATCTTCAGACCATGAATGATATCAAGGGCTACGAGGAGAACGTACGTCTTTCCCGTATGACCTTCAACGACACTGTGACCCGCTATAACAATCAGGTCCGTATGTTCCCCGGCAGCGTTGTCGCAGCCATGCTTTCGTTCCCTCAGAGAGAATACCTCGCCGACGAGCCTTCCAAGGCCGATTTCCCCGAGATTTAGTATGAAAAGATTATTTGCGGCAGTCCTTGCACTGGTCCTTGCGGCCGGGGCGGAGGCTCAGCGTATCAGAGATATAGACATCGCTGTCCTGGTAAGGGCGGACGGTTCCGCCGATGTGCTTCAGGAATGGGATGTCAATGTGGTCCGCGGCACCGAATGGTACGTTCCGATAGAGAACCTCGGCGAAGTCCGGATTTCCGACCTCACTGTCAGTGAGAACGGCCAGGGCTTCGTCCGTGAAGGCGTGGGCTGGGATTCCGACAGGAGCGCATCAGCCAAGGCCGGCCGCTGCGGCATCATCGAAAAGCGCAACGGCGTCGAATTATGCTGGGGCCAGGGTGACTATGGGGACCATAAATGGACGGTCACATACCACATTGACGGCCTCGTGCAAGGCTTTACCGACGGATACAGCGGTTTCAACTGGCAGTTCGTGAATCCCGGAATGATTGCCGGGCCGGAGCATGTCCGGGTAAGGATTCTCAATGCGACCGAGGGGCAGGCCTGGTCTTTCGACAACACCCGTATCTGGGGCTTCGGAACAAATGCCGGCATCACTATCAATGACAAAGGCGTCATTGTGGCTGAGACCAACGAGGGGATGTCCAGGAGCGGCTATATCAACATAATGGTACGCTTCGACGAGGGACTCTTCTCCGATCTCAGGATCCAGCGGAAGGACACTTTCCAGGACCTTCGGGACGTGGCCCAGAAAGGAGCGACCTACAGCGATGACGAAGACGAGGACCTCGGTTTCATCGGATGGGCGGTAGTAATCGGCCTGCTGCTGTGCGGGGTCGGCGTCATCGTGGCCATACTCTGGGTGGTGGTGTCCGTTCTTCTTGGAAACAAGTGGTCAAAGAGCCTTTTCGGCGAGCGCAAAATCAAGGGCTGGTTCCGCGAGGCTCCCCTCGAGGGTAATCTTCCGGCCGCATGGTTTGTTGTGAAAAACGGCCCCAGATTCGGTTACACCGGAGATTCCGGCCGTCTTGTCGGAGCATATTTCCTCCGCTGGATAATCAGCGGCGCAGTCACTGTCCAGCCTGATCCCAAGCGCCCCAAGCGCGTCAACCTGGCCCTCGCCGCGGATCCTGCGGACTTCGAGGGGAGCGAAGGGGAGAAAAAACTGTACCGCATGGTCTATGAGGCCGCTGGCAGCAACCATCTGCTGGAAAAGAATGAATTTCAAGTCTGGGCGAGAAAACATTACCATACTGCCGAGAACTGGCCGCAGACCGTGGCCGGGGAGGGACGCAGTTTCCTTATCGGCAAGAAATGGCTGCTTAAGGGCACTGATGCAACCGAGGAAGGCAAACCGAAGATGCGTCAGGTGGTAGAATTCAAGAATTTCCTTACCGACTTCACCCTTGCTGCGGAGCGCGGTGCTGTCGAATCCAAACTCTGGAAGGATTATCTGGTCTATGCCCAGCTCTTCGGTGTCGCGGACAAGGTCGCAAGCGAGTTCAAGAAACTCTATCCGGCCGAGTTCGAACAGTTCTCGCAGAGTAACCTTTCCGGAGTGGATATAATCACCATCGTAGCCTGGAACAACATGATTTCCCATTCCTTTGCGAGCGCGGCGGCTTCTGCCGCTTCGGCATCCTCCAGCCGGGGCTCCCGGGGTGGCTTCGGCGGCGGCTTCTCCGTTGGCGGCGGTGGCGGTTTCTCCGGCGGCGGCTTTGGCGGCGGCAGCCGATAGACATTATTACAATCAACTTAAATTAGTTATATGCAACAATTTATTGACAAGTATGACTTCAAGGGTAAACGTGCTATCGTTCGCGTGGACTTCAATGTTCCCCTTGATGAAAATTTCAACATTACCGATGACACCCGTATCGTCCGTGCCATGCCTACCCTCAAAAAGGTTCTTGCCGGCGGCGGCTCACTCATCATCATGTCCCATTTGGGACGTCCCAAGAAAGTGGACCGTTAGTTCTCCCTCTGACTCATCGCAGAGCTTGTCGCTGAGTGCCTCGGCTCTCCGGTGAAATTCGTCCCGGACTGCCAGAAAGCTGACGCTGAGGCTGCCGCGCTCAAACCCGGCGAGGTCCTCCTGCTCGAAAACCTCCGCTTCTACGCTGAGGAGGAAGGCAAGCCTCGCGGCCTCGCAGACGATGCTTCCGAAGAGGAAAAGAAAGCTGCAAAAGCTGCAGTGAAGTCCTCCCAGAAGGAGTTTGTCAAGAAGCTAGCTTCCTATGCGGACTGCTACATCAACGATGCTTTCGGTACGGCCCACCGCGCCCACGGCTCCACTGCCCTCATCGCCGAATACTTCCCGAACGACAAGATGTTCGGCTATCTTATGGAAGGCGAAATCAAGGCCATCGACAATGTGCTGAAGAATGCCCAGAGGCCTCTTACCGCTATCATCGGCGGTTCCAAAGTATCCTCCAAGCTCGCTGTGCTCAAGAACCTCGTCGGAAAGGTGGACAATCTTATCATCGGCGGCGGCATGGGCTATACTTTCATCAAGGCCCAGGGCGGCAAGATCGGGGATTCCCTGCATGAGGATGAACTTATACCCGACGCTCTCGAAATTCTCGCCACCGCAAAGGAAAAGGGCGTGAATGTGTCCCTTTCCGTGGCGACAGTTGCCGGACAGAGCTTCGACAATGACACTCCCCGCCAGATATTCCCGACCAACAATATTCCTGACGGATGGGAGGGTATGGATGCGTCTGACGAGTCTCTTGCAAACTGGAAAGAGATTATCCTTGCCTCCAAGACCGTCCTGTGGAACGGCCCCGTTGGAGTTTTTGAACTTCCCAACTTCGCAAAAGGCACTCTGCAGATTGCAAAGGACCTCGCCGAGGCCACTGAGAAGGGTGCCTATACCCTTGTCGGCGGCGGTGACTCCGTCGCAGCTGTGACCCGCATGGGTTATGCGGACAAGGTCTCCTATGTCTCCACCGGCGGCGGCGCAATGCTGGAAGCCATCGAAGGCAAGATCCTTCCGGGAATCGCGGCCATCCGCGATGAGTAATCCGCCCCTCGCAGGCAAAAGAAAAATGAGCGGCCCTCTCGCTTTGAGTCCGCTGCTCATTTTTCTTTCTGTATATCTGATATCGTCGCTTGTCGCGGGAGACTTCTACAAGGTCCCCGTGACGGCGGCTTTCCTGTTTGCTTCTGTCTATGCTCTCGCGATAACCCGCGGGGGCCGTCTGGCCGAACGGATAGACATTTTTTCACGCGGCGCCGGGGACAAGAATGTCCTCGTGATGATTTGGATTTTCGTCTTTGCAGGGGCTTTTGCGGCCACGGCCAAAGATATCGGCGCCATAGACGCAACCGTCAACCTGACCCTGAGCCTGCTTCCGGGGCGTTTCCTCTATGCCGGGCTCTTCATCGCGGCCTGTTTTATTTCCTTTGCAATCGGTACCAGCGTAGGCACCATCGTCGCCCTTGTCCCCATTGCTTCGGCCATCGCCGGCGAGACCGGCCTTGGGGTTGCTGCAGTCACCGCGATAATCACCGGCGGGGCCTTCTTCGGCGACAACCTGTCCTTTATCTCGGACACGACCGTGGCCTCGACAAAGACCCAGGGCTGCTCAATGAAGGATAAGTTCAAGGCCAATGCCATAATTGCCGGCATCGCCGCAGTGATAGTCCTGCTGCTGTACCTGTATCTTGGCCGGGGCGTCCAGTACACCCATCCGGTCGGAAGCGTCCAGCCGGTCAAACTGCTGCCGTATGTGCTGGTAATCGGCCTTGCGCTTGCCGGAATCAATGTGATTGCGACTCTCGCCGCCGGAATCCTCGCCAACGGAATCCTCGGCTTTGCCTATGGTATTTTCGACTGGACCGGCTGGTTCGTGTCTGCCGGGAACGGCATCAGCGGCATGGGAGAACTCATAATCGTCACCCTTCTCGCCGGAGGGATGCTCGAAATCATCCGCCACAACGGCGGTATGGACTATATTGTCGGGCAGATGACGCGGCGCCTGAGCGGCCGCCGTGGAGCGGAACTGTCCATTGCCGCCATGGTGTGCCTGGTGAATTTCTGCACAGCGAACAATACCATAGCCATTCTGACCGCCGGGCCCATAGCGAAGGATGTCTCCGGCCGCTTCGGCATCAGTCCGAGGCGCACTGCAAGCCTTCTGGACACATTCTCCTGCTTTGTCCAGGGCATCATTCCCTACGGTGCCCAGATGCTGATGGCTTCCGGCCTCGCAGCCGTAGCGTCCACGGAAATCATCGCCCACCTGTACTATCCTTTCGTACTGGGCGGGGTGGCTCTTCTGGCTATCCTGTTTCCGCTTAAATTCCGTAAACGCCTGTCTCTTCGCTGAGAGGAGTGTCACCCCAGCGTTCAGCAATGTAGTCCAGGAGCCCGCAGAGAACTTCGGGGTCCTTTTCTGTTACCAGGCGTATTCTGGTGTCCTTGAAATTGGGCAGTCCCTTGAAATAGCAGCTCAGGTGCCGGCGCATCTCCAGGACGCCCGTAACCGGGCCCTTGAGACTGAGTGAAAGTTCCAGATGCCGCTTTGCCAGCTGCACTCGTTCAATCACTCCGGGCGGCGGGAGCAGTTCGCCGGTCTTCAGATAATGCTTTATCTCCCGGAATATCCAGGGCCTCCCGAAACTGGCCCGGCCGACCATGATACCATCCACTCCGTAGCGCTCGAAGGCCGATTTCGCTCCTTCGGCGCTGTTTATATCCCCGTTCCCGACTATCGGAATATGCATCCTGGGGTTGGCTTTAACATCCCCGATGAGTGTCCAGTCAGCCTCGCCCTTGTACATCTGGCAGCGGGTGCGGCCATGAATGGTGAGTGCCTGGATCCCGGCATCCTGCAGCCTCTCGGCAAGTTCCACTATGATTTTGGAACTGTCGTCCCAGCCCAGGCGGGTCTTCACTGTGACAGGTTTTTCGACAGCATCGACAATCGCGCGGGTGATGTCCACCATTTTGTCCGGATATCTCATCATGCCGCTGCCGGCGCTGCGGCCGGCGATTTTCGACACCGGGCAGCCGAAATTTATGTCAATCACGTCGGCTCCGTGCCCGCCGGCAATCTCGGCCGCGCGGTCCGCCATCCTGGCCGCATCGACCATGGGCCCGAGCTCGTTTCCATAGATCTGAATGCCAATCGGGGCCTCCTGGGGGGACGTGACCATCTTCGCGATGGCCTTTTTCGCGTCCCTTATCAGAGCGTCCGAGGGAATGAATTCAGTATAGACCATATCGGCTCCCTGCTCTTTGCACACGGCACGGAACGACGCATCAGTCACATCCTCCATCGGCGCCAGCAGCACCGGTCGCTCTCCAAGGTCTATGTTTGAGATTTTCACGGTGCAAATATAGATTTTTTATGTAAATTTGCCTAAATTTGTGTGTTATGGCATTTAATTTCGGATTATTCGGTGATCAGGAACACAGGGTGTTCCGCTACAGGCCCCGCTACTATGACCCGGAGGCCGAGGAGCGCAAGGCTATGTTCGGCGCCGTGGACGGGACTTTCGACAAGGAGCGCAAGGAGGGAAAACCCGCTCCGGGAAGCAGCATTCGCGGGGCTTTCCGTGACGGAAACTACCAGCGTACCCGCTCGTCCGCTACCCGCACCCAGACCATAATCAGCATAATCACCCTGCTGCTCATCGTGGCCGTGCTGTATTTCATCGCCAAATTCTATACGCTTCTGTAATGGAACTGAGGATACTGCCCGGAAATATCGCCAATATGATAGCGGCCGGAGAGGTGGTCCAGCGGCCGGCCTCCGTCGTCAAGGAACTGATGGAGAATGCGCTGGACGCGGGGGCTGATTCGGTGGACGTGTCGGTCACCGACTCCGGGAGGACTCTTATCAAAGTCATAGACAATGGCTGCGGCATGTCGCCTGACGATGCGGTTCTGTGCTTCGAACGGCATGCAACATCAAAGATTGCCGATGCATCCGACCTGGAGCATATTCTGACTTTCGGCTTCCGGGGGGAGGCTCTTGCCTCCATTGCCGCCGTCGCTGAGGTGACTCTTCGCACGCGCCGCCCTTCTGACGAAGTTGGTGTGGAAGTGGAATTTGCAGCATCGGACCATCTTGCCACCAGGGAGGTGGCCGCGCCCAGCGGGACTTCGGTGAGCGTGAGGAATTTGTTTTACAATGTTCCTGCCCGCCGGAAATTCCTCAAAAGCGATTCTGTAGAGCTCAGACATGTTGTTGATGAGTTCACCCGCGTTGCACTTACACGCCCGGATGTGGCTTTCTCGCTTCGCAGCGGGAACCGGGACGTGCATCTTCTTAAAAAAGCGAAATCTCTGAAATTCAGGATATTGGACCTTCTGGGGCAGGGCGTGACAGGGGAGCTTGTGGATATTTCCGCGGATACGTCAGTCGCCGCGATACGTGGCTTTGTGGGCAGGCCGGATACCGCCCGGAAAACTCTGGGAAACCAGTTCTTTTTCGTGAACGGCCGCTATTTCCGCAGTCCATATCTCCACAAGGCGGTGATGAAGGCCTATGAAAACCTGATTCCCGAAGGGGTCACTCCTTCCTATTTCATATATCTGGACGTGGACCCTTCGACGATAGACGTGAATATCCATCCTACGAAGACGGAAATAAAGTTCTCTGACGACAATGTGATTTTCTCCACTGTCTATGCCGCCGTCCGCGAGGCCCTCGGCCGATCTTCCTTCAGCGCCACCCTGGATTTCGACAATCCGGAAGCCAGGGACCTGCCCATTGTGGGCAAGTCCTACGGGGATTACGCTCCGGCGCCGGAGGTCAGCATAGACAAGGATTATAATCCGTTCGACTACGGCTGCGATTCGTCGCCGCGCCAGTATGAACCTTCCCGGTATGTTGCAAAAACCGAGGATTACGGTGCACTCTTCGAAGAAAGTGTGGTGAACGGCAGGCAGATGCTCATCATCTCCGGCAGGTTTATTATTACCAGGGAGGCCGGGGGAGTGAAGGCCGTGCATGTCTCCCGTGCCCGCGAGAGAGTGCTCTACGACCGTTTTCTCAAGGCTCTGTCCGCTGGTTCTCCGGTGGGGCGGCTTACCCTGTTCCCGGTGAAAGTTTCGCTCGGCGCCTCTGCGGTGGGTCTCCTTGCCGAGAATTCCGACCTGCTCTCTTCCCTGGCGTTCGACATAGTCCCGTTCGGCGTCGACACGGTGGTCGTCAATGCCGTTCCTGAGGGATTTCCTTCGGATGAGGCTTCCGTGGATAAACTGGTGAGGGATGTGGCTTCGCTGATCTCGGAAGGAACCGGCGCCCTGGATGAAAGTCTTCGCGCCGCCCTGGCCGGAAAATTCGCCCGCCTGGGTGCCTCCGGCGGCCCGTCCATGCTTTCACAGGCCGATGCTACCGCCCTTCTGGACTCCCTCGCATCATCATCGGTCCCCGATTTCTCTCCGTCCGGAAAGAAGATAACGGCATTTATTTCCGTCAACGATATAGACAAATGGTTTTAAAGAAGGATGTTTGAAAACAACAATATATTATCGCGCATACCGGTAGTTACGAAGAATCTTCTTCTTATCAACCTGGTGATGTTCATTGCGACCCTGATCAACGAGGACTTCATGGTCCGTACGTTCGCGATGTTCTACCCCTCTTCTCCCATGTTCCGCTGGTGGCAGCCCCTTACCCACATGTTCATGCATGGCGGTTTCTGGCACATATTCTTCAATATGTACACCCTCTTCATGTTCGGCATGGTGGTGGAAAGGGCTCTCGGGACGCGCAAGTTCCTGGTTTTCTATTTTGTGACCGGGCTCGGCGCCGTGGGGCTTCACACCTTCACGGAGTGGATACAGGTCCAGAGCCTTGTCGCGGACGCGTCCATATCGGCCCGGAGTGCCTATGCCGACCTTCTCCGCACTCCCATGCTCGGTGCATCCGGCGCCATTTACGGCGTTCTGATTGCCTTCGCGATGCTGTATCCGGAAGCGACTATGACCTTGATTTTTCCTCCGATTACCCTCAGGGCAAAGTGGTGGGTGGCCATTTTTGCGGTCATCGAACTGGTTACCGGAATTACCGGTTCCCGGCTCGGGATTGCCCATTTCGCCCACCTTGGCGGTATGCTCTTCGGTTTTCTCCTTATATATTATTGGCGTAAAAGGAAATTGCTATGACCCCTCAGGAAGCATTCTCGAAGGCCCTTGAGACACTTCGTGCCGGGGGAGTGATACTCTATCCGACTGACACGGTATGGGGGCTGGGCTGCGACGCGACCAATCCTGACGCCGTCCGCCGTATCTTCGGTATCAAGCGCCGCGACGACTCCAAGTCGCTGGTGCTGCTGGCCGCCGACCTGGACATGGTCGCCCGCTATGTCAAGGCTGTGCCGCCTATGGCCATAGACCTTGTCGAGGTCAATGACGCCCCTATGACCATTGTCTATCCGGACGCCATCGCCCAGACCGATCCGGATGCTTCGGACCGGTATCATCTTGCCGCCAATGTGGTGGCTTCTGACGGTTCCGTGGGCATACGCATTCCACTTATGCAGTTCTGCCGCGATCTCGCATATAAGCTCGGACGGCCGCTGGTATCGACATCGGCCAATATTTCGGGCGAGCCTTCGCCGCGTAAACTGACAGATATACCTTCTGAGATTCAGGAGGCTGTGGATTTTGTGGTTCCGCCGTCCCTTGACAGGGAATCCACGGGGAAGGCCTCACAGATTATCCGCGTCGGAATGGACGGGGAAGTGGAAATAATCCGAATGTAATGGAACTGTTCTATTCGTCTGATATTGAGGGAGATATTGTCTGTCTTGGGAGCGAAGAATCTTCGCATTGCACTCGTGTGCTCCGGCATCGTCCCGGGGATGAGGTCTATATCATAGACGGCCGCGGGACACTTTTGCGCTGCCGTCTCGAGAGTGCTTCTTCCGCGCGGATTATCGAGCGGACTCCGTCATGGAATGCACATCCTTACGATCTTACCATTGCCTGCTGTCCCACTAAAAATAATGATCGCTACGAGTGGTTCGTGGAAAAGGCTGTGGAGATAGGTGTGGACCGGATAGTCCCTGTTATAGGCGAACACTCTGAAAGGAAGGTCTATAAGACTGACCGTGCCCGCCGTATCGCAGTATCGGCCGCGAAGCAGTCCCTTAAGGCCGCCGTGCCGCTTATTGACGAAGCGGTTTCTGTGCTGGAGTTCATTGAATCTTCCGCTATGCCGGCTGCTTTTAAGAGTGTCGATGCCGTCGGAACCCTGCCAGTTGCCTCCGCTCCTGCGTCGTCGCTGACGCCCCGGGGGGCTGTTCAGGGGGTCGATGCCCCCCGGAACGTCAGCGACGCCTACGCTCTGAAACTTATTGCATGCTGCTTCGAGGGGGAAGTGCCCCGCACTTCGGTTGTCGATGCGCTTCGCGCCTATGACGGATGGGAGGTGGTGGTCCTGATAGGCCCTGAAGGGGATTTTTCGCCTGCTGAGGTCTCAGCTGCCGTGGCGGCTGGATTCGTCCCGATTCACCTGGGTCCTTCGCGGCTTCGTACGGAAACAGCTGCAATCACCGCAGCAGAAGCGGTTTACCTCCACTATTTGTAAAAAACTTTAAAATTTCCCAAAAAAGTTTTGCTGTTTCAAAAAAGATTTATACCTTTGCAGTCCCGTTTGAGAGAACGGGATTTTTTGCGGCCTTTTGGCCACGTTCATTGACAAGTTTGAGAGAAAAGATAACGAGGTAAAGAAAAGCAGAAAGAGAGTCTGTGAGGCGCGTGCGTGAGCACGCTGCCAGAGTACAAATCGAAGTTTTTTCGAGAGATACTGAAGCGGACTGCAATTTCAAATAGGCAAAACCTATTAGAGCATCACAAAAATAAATGTGATTCACTAATATTCATTGGCCATGCCATCGAGCATGGTTTACAGAAGAAGGATTTAAGAGCGAACGGAGGATGCCTAGGCTATCCGGAGGCGAGGAAGGACGTGGTAAGCTGCGAAAAGGTGCGGGGATCTGCAAACAGGAGTTGATCCGCACATATCCGAATGGGGCAACCCGGCAGACTGAAGGTCTGTCACCTGACTGAAGTCAGGGGCGAACGCAGGGAACTGAAACATCTTAGTACCTGCAGGAAGAGAAAGAAAAAATCGATACCCTGAGTAGTGGCGAGCGAAAGGGGCAGAGCCCAAACTCATGTCGTTACGGCGAGATGAGGGTTGTAGGGGCATTTCAATACATCAGCGACACCGAACCGGAAGGAAGTGGAAACTTCCGGCGCAGAGGGTGAGACCCCCGTACGGGCAAGGTGTCAGAGATGGAGATGCTACCTGAGTAGGGCGGGGCACGTGGAATCCTGTCCGAATCTGCGGGGACCATCCCGCAAGGCTAAACACTCCCGGAAGACCGATAGTGGACCAGTACCGTGAGGGAAAGGTGGGAAGCACCCCGAACAGGGGAGTGAAATAG
>JAFYEM010000011.1 GCA_017544265.1 Bacteroidales bacterium
CTGAGGTATGGTGTAATGGTAGCACTACAGATTTTGGTTCTGTCTGCCCAGGTTCGAATCCTGGTACCTCAACAAAAAGTCAGGCCATTATAGCCTGACTTTTGCGTTTTCTATTTGAGAATGTATCTGTCTGAGAATGACAATTGGGGCAGAGCAACTGAAGAAAGGGATCGCTTGCAAAAATGGCCGTTTTCGTAGGCGAGCCTTACGTTTCCAGAATCTGCGAGGCGGCGTTCTTGGTATCGACCTTTTCGATAATGCGTTCGAGGGTTCCCGCTTCGTCGAAGATGAAGGTACGGCGAAGGGTGCCGAGGACCGTCCGGCCGTACATCTTCTTCTCGCCCCAGGCGCCGAAGTCCTGAAGCATCTGCGTGGAGGTGTCGGCGAGCAGACGGAAGGGCAGTTCATACTTTGCCCTGAATCCGGTGTGAGATTTTGCGCTGTCCTTGCTCACGCCTACGACATTGTAGCCGGCTGCGGTGAGGGCGGCATAATTGTCGCGGAAAGAGCAGGCTTCGGCAGTGCAGCCGGAAGTGTTGTCCTTAGGATAGAAATAGACTATGGTCTTGCGACCTTTTCCGATGAAGTCTTCCGATTTTACGATATTCCCGTCCTGGTCCTGGACCTCGAAGGACGGCATTTTGTCTCCCACTTTAAGCATATGATCAGTCTTTTAGTTTTTTTCTCAGGCTCCAACTCCCCATCTTTTTGCCGGCATATTCAAATACCCTTTCATCGAAAAACTCATAGCCGCGATGCAGATAAAAGTCCAGGTTCTTCCTGGAATTGGTGAAGAAAACCAGCTGACTCCCACCGTGATCCGATACGTATTTCTCCCAATAAGCTATGAACGCGGTTCCTATGCCTGTCCCCTGAGCCGACGGGTCCACAGTAAGGGAACTGGCGTACCAAATATCCTGGCCTGTTTTCTGGTAGTCATGGCAGGGTTTGCCGGCGGCGGCGTCCATTTCCAGCCAGTCGTCTATTCTCTTACGGTCTCCGGCCTTATATACATTCAGCCAGCCGTGGAGGATGTAACTCAGGTCTGATGGTTTCTTATACGTGGGAGGATTAAGCTGGGCCACGGCAAGAATCTTTCCTTCTTTTCTGGCTGCCAGGTAGGTGGCCACACGATAATTGGTTCTATACTCGTGCCAGATAATGGAGCGCTGGATGGCGTTCCTTTCTTCTTTATCAGGGAACCAGTTGGTGAAATACTCGTAATCGTCGAATGCCCTTGCCGCAAGCTCTGCCGCAGCTAGGATTTCACCGTATTCAAGTCTTCCGAATTCCATACGACAAATATAGAAAAAATCGCCGGCCCTTGCGGGTCGGCGACTGAATTTCTGTTCCGGAAACAGAACTACCACCTGTCTTCTGAAGACACAGTGAGCTTCTTGCGGCCGTGTGCACGACGGCTGGCAAGGACCCTGCGCCCGTTCGGGGAGGCCATGCGCTCACGGAAGCCGTGCTTGTTCACGCGCTTGCGGTTGGAGGGTTGAAATGTACGTTTCATTGTTATTGATTTTTATATTTTTCGTCAAAGGGACTGCAAAGGTAGGATTTTCCGACTTCAATTACAAATTTTTCTGCAAAATATTCATCATCAAGCCAATCGGATATCCTCCATGTCCGGATTTGTTCCGCCTTCACGGCCTCCGGACCCTTGCCGTAGCGCTTCAGAAGCTGGGAGATCTCTTCGTTCACGTCGCCTCCCTTGAGGCAGACCAGGCTCCCGCGGAATTTGCCTCGCACCCAGCCGAAAAGGGTTTCGAGAGGCGCCACAGCCCGCGAAACCACCAGGTCCCAAGTGCCCGGCAACTCTTCTACCCGTGCCTTCACGCAGGTCACGTTCTTCAGCCCCAGGCCTTCAGC
>JAFYEM010000012.1 GCA_017544265.1 Bacteroidales bacterium
ATATCATCTTAACGGGCAGCACCAGGTAGTTGTTGGCACAGAAGTTAAGGGCCCTGGAGCCGTCCTGAAGGGTGATTTCGGCGCTCTGGGCGGATACTATATTACGTTCTGTCTTATACAGGCCGGCTTCTTTGATTTCCTGAAGCGTGTCCTGAAGGTGTTTTTGAAATTTTCCGTACATATTGAGTGATATTTTATGTGGCAACCCTCAAAATTACTAAATTTTTCTTAATTTTGCGCGACACTGAAACTACTGATATGAAAAATGTCTTGGTTATCGGCTCCACGGGCCAGATAGGAAGCGAACTTACGATGAATCTCAGGCGGCACCTTCCCACGGGGGCGGTCGTCGCTGGTTACGTGAGCGGTGCGGAGCCCAAGGGTGTCCTTGCCGAAAGCGGGCCCTCGGAGATTGCAGACGTCAGGGACGCCGCCTGTCTGGGAGCCATTGTCGACAAGTATAAGATAGACACGATCTATAATCTCGCGGCTCTGCTTTCCGCCGTGGCCGAGAAAAAGCCCCTGCTGGCGTGGGACATTCAGATAAACGGACTGCTGGCGGTGCTCGAAGTTGCCCGCGAAAAGGGCTGCGCGGTGTTCACTCCGTCTTCCATCGGCTCATTCGGGCCGTCCACCCCGCATGTGGGGACGCCTCAGGATACCATACAGCGGCCCCGTTCCATGTATGGCGTCACTAAGGTCGCTACCGAACTGCTTTCAGACTACTATTTCCATAAATATGGCGTGGATACCCGTTCGGTGCGTTTTCCGGGCCTGATTTCCTATGTCCAGCTGCCGGGCGGAGGCACCACCGATTATGCCGTGGAGATTTACTACGCCGCCGTGAAAGGGGAGGAGTTCGTATGTCCGATAGCGGCCGGAACCTTTATGGACATGATGTATATGCCCGATGCCCTGAAAGGCGCCATAGACCTTATGGAGGCGGATCCTTCGCGTCTCGTGCACCGCAATTCTTTCAATATAGCGTCCATGAGTTTCGACCCCGAGATGATTCTCGCCGAAATACGGAAGCGGTATCCGGATTTCCGCATGCGCTATGAGGTTGACCCTGTGCGGCAGGCTATCGCGAATTCCTGGCCGGATTCCATGGATGACAGCTGCGCCCGCGAGGAATGGGACTGGAAACCCAGCTATGACCTATCGTCCATGACGGACGACATGATTATTAATTTAAAAGCGAAGCTTCTTTAGGGCTTCGCTTTTTTCGAAATCAATACCAGGGATCGGCGGACGCCGGAGTGCGGATATCCGCCAGGCAGGTAATCTCGTTGAGGAACCATTCTCCGGTGCTGGGTTTGCGGCGCAGCTTGATGGGCCGGTCGGTGTCGGAACCGCCGGAGGTAAGGTACAGCGTGGCCCAGTCATTCTGGAATGAGTAGGAGTTGGATTTCACGCGAATCCTGTAGGGTTTCTCGGGGGTGTAGTTGTTCCCGGGGGTGGCGCCGGTAAAGAATGACGGTATTTTGTAGAATTTCCCCTGCAGGCGCTCTTTTATGAACGATTTCTCATAGCCGGAGAGGTCTTCTGGACCTTTCAGGTAGTCAAGCATCTGGAAGCAGTCGCCCTGGGACTCTTCATAGCGCATCAGTGCGGCGATGGTCAGAGCGGCAGTAGCGTACGGGTCCGTCAGGGAACGGGTCATGGACTGAAGTTCTTCCACGTTTTTAGGCAGGCTCCTGAACTGGAAGAGTTTCTGGCTGGAGGAAGAAGAAACTACCGAAAACGCGGCGTTGGAAGAACTGCTTGATGAGCTGGAAGATGATGAAGAAGAGGATGGAGATGAACTCAAAAGGCCGCATGCGGAAACGATCGCGGCGGCTGCAAGAATTGTAAAAAGCCTTTTCATAGATATTCAGATGTCGTAACTTACAAAAATAAGCAAAATAATGATTATTCCATCAATTTCTTGTATTTAAAGCGTTTCGGCTCTTCGCCCGCGCAGCGCAGGCGGCGGTTTTCCTCATATTCGGAGAAGTTGCCGTCGAAGAATACGACTTTACCCTCTCCTTCGAAGGCGAGTATGTGAGTGGCGATCCTGTCCAGGAACCAGCGGTCGTGACTGACCACCATCACGCAGCCCGGAAAAGCGTCCAGACCTTCTTCCAGGGCACGTATAGTATTGACATCCACGTCGTTGGTAGGCTCGTCCAGCAGCAGTACATTGCCCTCGTCCTTGAGTGTCAGCGCAAGGTGCAGGCGGTTCCTTTCGCCTCCGGAAAGAACTCCGCTGAGTTTCTCCTGGTCCGCTCCGGAGAAATTGAAGCGGGACACCCAGGCGCGGGCATTCACGTCACGGCCTGCGATGCGCACCCATTCGGAATTTCCGGCGATGGTCTCATAGACAGTCTTGTCGGGGTCTATGGTACGGTGCTGCTGGTCCACATAGGCCAGTTTCACGGTTTCGCCGATTTCGATTGAACCGCTGTCCGCTTTCTCATAGCCCATGATAAGGCGGAACAGAGTTGTCTTGCCGGCGCCGTTGGGGCCGATGACGCCGACTATGCCCGACTGGGGCAGTTCGAACGACAGATGCTCGAACAGAAGTCTGTCCCCGTAGGCTTTGGAAACATCGTCGAAACGGATTACCTTGCTGCCGAGGTGCGGTCCCTTCGGGATATAGATTTCAAGTTCGGATTCTTTCTCCCGGCTCTCGGCGGAAGCAAGTTTTTCATAGGCGCCGAGACGCGCCTTCTGCTTGGCCTGGCGGGCCCTGGGCGCCATGCGTACCCATTCGAGTTCCCTTTCCAGAGTCTTGCGGCGGCGGCTTTCCTGCTTCTGCTCCATGGCGAGGCGCTGGGTTTTCTGCTCCAGCCAGGAGGAATAGTTCCCCTTCCAGGGAATCCCTTCTCCGCGGTCCAGTTCCAGTATCCATCCCGCGACATTGTCCAGGAAATAGCGGTCGTGGGTTACCGCGATCACTGTTCCTTTGTACTGCTGAAGGTGCGCCTCCAGCCACTGTATGCTTTCGGCATCGAGGTGGTTGGTGGGCTCGTCCAGAAGCAGCACGTCGGGTTCCTGCAAAAGCAGGCGGCAGAGCGCCACGCGCCGCCTCTCTCCTCCCGAAAGAGTGGAAACCGGTGCGTCCGGGGGAGGGCACTGCAGGGCATCCATAGCGCGTTCGAGTTTGGAGTCCAGTTCCCAGCCGTCCACGGCCTCTATCTGCTCCAGAAGTTCGCCCTGGCGTTCCATAAGCTCTGCCATTTCAGTATCGTCCGCAGTTGCGAAGCGCTCGCTTATGGAGTTGTATTCATCCAGAAGTCTTATGACCTCGCCCACGCCCTCGCGGACAACCTCGATCACCGTCTTGTCCGGATCCATCTGAGGCTCCTGCTCCAGATAACCGACCGAGTAGCCCGGAGCCCATGCGAGGGAGCCTTTGAATGACGTCTCCACGCCCGCGATAATCTTCAGCAGGGTGGATTTTCCCGAACCGTTGAGGCCGATGATTCCAATCTTTGCACCGTAGAAAAAGGCGAGATAGATGTCTTTCAGTATGACTTTGTTGTTGTGGGGCAGAACCTTCCCGACCCCGTTCATTGAGAAGATGATCTTTTCGTCCATCGCAACTGCGTATTTTTACAAATATAATGGAAAAAGGTCTATAAAAAAAAATGAGTGGTCGGCCTTCACAGGCGGACTACTCATACTAACCACATAATTAATAACACTAAAACTAATAACCAATAGATTGAGTCACGTGAGAGAACCTCATTCCCTCAATCCGAATGCAAAGGTACGACAATTTTTTTATTATGCAAATTTTTTCAAAAGATTTTTTCGATTTTTTTTTAACTTTTTTCTTAAATCACTGATTATCAACCCTAAAAAATGATAAAAAAAATTGGTGCGAGGCTTAATAAATTATTTGAATATGCGATTCAGGGGGGTAGGATGGATGTCAGAAATAGGCCTTCTTATAAATTATAATCAAAACTTAGCATTTACTTTTAAATTATAAGCAAACGGCCGTAATGCTGTTTGGAATTATCGCATTAGTACTCTTTTTCGTGAATATTGTCCGGGTCGAAGATGACGGTTTCGCGGTGCAGAAGGGCCCTGGCAGAGAAATATCCGAGAGCGCCTTCGGTGAAGTCCGGGAGGGTGTTCGCGCGCGAGCGGGAGGTCATCTGGTCCGAGCGCAGATAGGCATGTGTCTTCTTGTCGATGGCGTAGGCTTCGACAGTGACTTCGTCCCCCGGGCGGAGCACTATGTCATCGGCCTCTTCGCCAAGGTCGTCCACTCCCTCTATTTTTAAGGAGCAGGGCATGGTCATCAGCACGGTGCCGCGCTCAGTTATGAAGCGGTTGTCGCTTATGCCCCAGCTCTGGACCTTCTCGCCCTTGAACATGCGGTAGAAGAAAAACTGTTCCCGGACATCCGCGGGGGCTGCCATGGTCTCGACATCGTATGTGTACATGCCGACTCCGAGTATATTGCTGATATAGAATCCGGCATCGGTTACCTGCGTGATTTCGGGCATGGTGGATGTGGAGGTGTGGACCTTTCCTGCGGTGCGCACAGTCAGTGTGTAACTTACTCCGCTCACTCCTTCGACGGGTGCTGTGAATACGCCGTCCTCGCCGGCGGTGAAAGCGGCGGAAGTACCGTCCGAGCCGGAAAGAGTGATTTCTGCATCTGTGTGATAGTTGCTTCCGTCCAGGGCTGCGGTCATGTTAACGGTCCTGGATATCCTTGCCCTGGCGCCTTCCTGGGTTACCGACGCCTCGATTACTGTGTAGGGCTCCACGTTTTTGAAGTCGAAGTGGATTTCCTTCTCGCAGGAGACGAGAAGGAGGCAGAGCGCGACGGGAATGAGGAATGTCTTTTTCATGCTAGAACTTCAAACTGAAAGATACGGAAGGAATGATGCCGAAGAGGGAAGTCTGGATGGCCTTGGAGCCGGAAGGATTCTTTTCGTCGTCCCGGAAGGTCACTGCGAAGGGATTGTAATTGTTGTACACATTGTAGATGCTGAAGGTCCACACCCTGGTCATGCGGCCTTTGTGCTTTGTGTGGCTCGCCCCGATGTCCAGATGGTGGGTCGGAGGAGTGCGGTAACCGTTGCGTTCGCTGTTGTAGTAGCGGATGTTTCCGTCCAGCATGTACTTTGCGCTCGGAACGGTCAGTGAGCGTCCGGAAATATAGGTGAAGGCGGCCGAGAAATTCCAGCCGCTGCGGAGTGAATACATCGCGACCAGATTTATGTTGTGCCTCTGGTCGTTGTTCGAACGGTACCAGCGCCCGCCGTTGATTTCCTCGATCCGGGTTTCTGCAAAAGACAGGGTGTAGGCGGCCCAGCCGGTGAACGCGCCGGTGTTCTTGCGTGCGGCGACTTCGACCCCATAGGCACGTCCGCGGCCGCCTTTTATGAGTTTTTCTATGTCTATGTCGGAGATGAAGGTCTCGCCGTCCAGATAGTCATAGACATTCTGCACGCCCTTGTAATAGCCTTCCAGCGAGAAGTCCCAGCTGCCGTCCGGAATCATTATGGCGTAACCGAGGCTGCCCTGGTCGGAGATTTCCGGTTTCACAAAGGCCGACGTGAGGCAGAAGCGGTCGAAGGGGAGGGCCATGTTGGCGTTCCGAAGCGCATGCACGTTCTGGGAAGAGCGGCAGTAGCCTCCGCGTATGGTCTGGAACTGGCCTATCGAGAATTTCGCGCCCACGCGAGGCTCCGGCGAGAAATAGATATGGTGCCTTCCGTCAAGGGGCATGAACATTCCCAGGCGGAAACCGACGGAAATCTCGGCGAAGGGGGCGATTGCCCATTCATCCTCAGCCCAGACATTCCCTTCACCGCCCTTGCACAGGTCCATCAGATGGGTGCCGCTGATATCCCATTCCGCGGAATTCAGACGGGTGTGGGTTATCTCGCCGCCGACGTGGATCTTATGACTGCCGGCAAGTATGGTAATGTTCTCACGGGCCGTGCTGTGCCGGATGTAGCCCCGCGCTTCCAGATGCATGCCGAGTATGTCAATCTCAGGCTTGTTTTCGAATGAAGACCAGACCACCGAGGAGTTGAAATACACGTTCTTTTCGCGGTGCAGCCAGCGCCCTGTCACGGAGGTGTTGTTCCATCCGACGTTCATGAAATCCTTGATTCCCGTGACGTCGTCCGAACGGAAGAACGTGATTGAAAAGTTGTCTTTCGCGGTGGCTTTCCAGTCTACGCGCGCGTTGAAATCATAGAAGTAGAGTTTGTTCCCCTTGTATTTTTTACTGAAAATGAGGAAACTGTCCATGTAGGAGCGCCGCGCCCCGAGATATATTGACAGTTTGTCCCGGACTATGGGACCTTCCACGCCGAGACGGGCGGACAGCAGGCCTATGGAGCCTCCGAAATGCCAGCGGTACATGTCTCCCTGGTGCGTGGAAATATCAAGCACAGAGGAACTTGCCCCGCCGAAGGCAGAGGGAATCTGGCCCTTGTAGAGGGTTACTTCGCTGAGGGCATCGTCGTTGAATGCGGAAAAGACGCCCATCGCGTGTCCGGCGTTATAGACAGTCGCCCCGTCCAGCAGGATAAGGTTCTGGGCCGAAGTGCCGCCGCGCACTTCAAAGCCCGACAGGCCTTCCCCTTCGGACTTGACTCCGGGGAGCAGCTGAAGGCTTTTGATGATATCCTTTTCGCCGAAAATGACAGGGACTTTAGCTATTTCGTCTATGTCTATGCGCTCGACGCCGGAAAGTGTCTCCGCGAGGCGGGCGGCGGGGGAGGCTGCACTGATGACGGCTTCGGAAAGAGTGTCCTGACGCTCGATTTCCTGCGCAGCACAAAGAAGCGCGGCGCAGGAGCAAACGGCTATTAGGATAATTCTTTTCACAAATGCTCTACAGCTTCACCTTTTTCATTGAACACCCCGCCCTTGAAGCTGCCGGTGCCGGGGACCTTGAACAACAGTATTTCCTGTCCGGAACCGAAGTCTCCGTTGGCCCTGTCCACATCTATGCGGATGAAGCGGGCATTGGGCGTTCCATCGAAGGAAAATACTTTGGCTGAGGAACTTATCTCCCAGTTGAAAGGCACGGGAGCGGACCAAGACGCAGCATCGGAGCTCCATGAAATCCTGCCCGAAACGAAGGTGCCGTTGCCGGCATCCCTGCGGGGGATATACTCCATCCGCTCCAGTGTCCACACTGCGCCGAGATCCAGCTGCAGCTGGAACGGAGTGGCTTTTTCGCTCCATTTGGTGTGCCACATTTCGCCTTCGGTGTCAAGGTCGAACAGGCGCTCGGTGCCCTGTCCGTTCTGGGACGGTGCGGAGCAGCTGGCGCTGATGCCCCTGATTGCATTTTCAAGCGGATCAGGAGCGGTCTTTATCTGAGTCAGGACCCAGGAAGATACGCCCTCGGAATTGACGCTCCGGAGCTTGAATTCATATCCGGTATCGGGGGACAGTCCGTCGAAGGTGAAGGAATTGCGGAGATTGGAATAGAGCTGGGAATTGAACTCGATTTCGCTGTAGTCTGCATTTGACGGAGCGTTCCACCTGAGAGTAATCGAAGTGGGAGCAATATCCTTCGCGACGGGGGTGAAGGAAGGGGGCTCGAGGCGGCCTTTGCCACTCGCTGCGGAGAAGGGATTGTCATAGGCATATCCCGTTACGGAAATGCTTATAGAAGACTTTGTTATGTCAATTTCCTTAAGCTTTACCTTAAGTTCTTTCCGTTCTATTATCCAGGCGTTTTCCAAGTCTTCGAACTGCTCCGGTGAAGTGGCTGCGACAAGCCTTGTTTTCCTCTCGTCGATACGTGCTTCCACGGATGAAACCCTGGTTGCGAGCATTCTCACCAGCGTTGCCTTCATGCGTTCCATTCCGCTGAAAGTCCCCTGGGTTTTTCCGATGAGGAAAGAAACCTTGTCGCGGTCTCTTGAAAGGCCGAGGTGGGTCCTTGAAAATTCGTTTTCCAGATACTTGACCGAACTTCCGTCATCGTCGTATTCGGAGAAGGTCGTGCCGTCTCCGGGGAAGAGTCTGTAGATACGGAGTCTGCGGTTCTGCTCTGAAGGGTTGTTGTGCGGCTGGGCCATAGGAATGATGGCGCCTTCGCGGATGAATACCGGTATCCTGTCAAGAGGTGCGGGGTAGTTGTTTATCACCCTTCCGCCTTCGAGGGTCTCGCCTGTGAAAAAGTCGGCCCAGAGGCCTTTCGGGAGGTAAATTCCGTCGCGGATATCATCTCCGTCGGCTTTGATGTCGGTTTCCTTGTAAACCGGGGCGACGAGAATCCATGGGCCGAACATGTACTGGTAGCGCAGCAGATTGTCATCGGCTTTCTCGTCCGGGAATTCCAGGAACATGGCCCTTATCATCGGCAGTCCGTTGACTGCGGTGCGGGCTATGCTGTACTGGTAGGGGATAAGTTTGGATTTGAGTTTCAGGAACTTCCGGTTGATGACCGCAGCTCTTTCGCCGAGCGCGTGGGGATACTTCGGATTGGAGCCCCAGCCGTCCATGTTCATCTGTATGGGGGTGAAGGTCTTCCACTGGAATTCGCGAATGTTGACGAATTCGTTTCCGCCGCCGAAAATACCGTCTGTATCAGAGGTGATATTGGGCTGTCCGCTGAGGCCGGAACCGATGTAGGTGGGGATGTGGAAGCGGATGTACTCCCATTCTCCGCCCTTCTGGTCGCCGGTCCAGATGCCGGCGTAGCGCTGCGTGCCCGCCCAGCCGTCCACGGAGATGATGAAAGGTCTTGCTCCGCCGCTCTTGCGGGTGATGATTTCAGCGGCGCGGGTGATGCCGTTCAGGCCGAAGGAATAACCGGGGGCCACCCAGGCGACATCGGTCTTCAGTACCCTGACGCCGCCATCTCCTACCTCAGCTTCGAGGTCGCGCTGGAGAAGAGGTGCAAGTGTGTCCACTGGATACAGGTCGGACTGGGTCCACAGGCCTATTTCCACGCCCTTGCTGCGGGCATAGTCCCCGAAGCGGCGGAGATTGTTTATATTGCCCCCGAGGGTGGATGACTGCCCGTAACCGCAGGCGTAGCCGTCGTTTGGAAGCACCCAGCCCAGGGGGAAGTCCCATTTCCGGTAGCGGTCCACCACCGCCCTTGCGCTGAACTGATAGTCATCCACGGTGGTGCCGTTGAGGGATTCGCGGAGGCCTCCGTTGTCGCTCTGGCTCTCCTTGTAGCGCTTGCCGTCCTCAAAGAGGATGCCGTCTTTGGATTCGGCCCACCAGTCGCGGTTGTATGCGTTCAGATGGCCTTCATAGAAGCCGAAGCGGGGCATCAGCACGGGCTTGCCGGTGAGGGCGTAATAGGCACGGAGAATTTCCGAAGGGGTGTCGCCGGTGAAAATGAACATGTCCAGATAGTCATCTTCGTGGCTGAGGGTTATTTCGTTCGGGCTGCGGAAGTCATAGACACCCTTGCGGAAGGTGTGGAAGAGCACTCCGTAGGAGTTTTTTGCCCAGAAGAAGGGGGCGGGGGAGGCGACTCCGCCGTCGGTCCAGCTGTTGAGGTTCTCTATGAGTATGGACTTTCCCTTGTGCGAGTAACGGCCGTTCTGAACTCCGCCGCCGTAGAACTGCTCGGAGGGGGAACTGCCGGCGCGGATGGTGAAGCCCTTGCCGGTGAAATCGACTGGAGCCCTGAGGCGGAAGCGGTCGCGCCCGTCGGAGACGGTGAATCGGCCGTCGCCGGTGTCTATCCGGACGGTAATTGTCCCGTTGGTAATTATCCGCAGGGAGCCGTTGTCGGATGAGCTTATCTTTCCGGGACTGACTCTGGGATTGTCCTGCAGGATCTTTGCCTGAGGTGTGGCTTCCGGGTCGCGTATGATCCTTCCGAGCGGATCATAGAAAATACGGACTGTCCTGGGGCCATAGAAGTCCACGAAAATGCTTCGTCCGTTTGCAAGTGTAACAGTTTCAGATGTTTTCGCCGGATCCTTTGCCGCGAATGATTCGGGGCCGGCGAAGAGGGCGAAAAATGCAAGTGTCAGAAGGAAAATCTTTTTCATATCGCAAAGATGGAAATAATTTGGATAGAAATCAAAATTTTCATAACTTGCGAAATCTATCCCTTGGGGGATAGGGCCACAAGAAAGACTAAACTAACCATTCTGATAAACAATGAAGCCAAAACTTCTTTCAAGCTTTAGCATCATCGCTGCTTTGCTCGCGTGCGTGATGTTATGGCCTGCTGCTGCACAGAAGCCCGGCAAACTCACTGTCTCCGGCGTAGTTACGGATGACGCTGGGGAACCGGTAATCGGTGCGGGAGTACTGGTGAAAAACACCGTGAACGGCGTTATCACCGGCCTGGATGGCGAATATACCATCACGGTCGATGCCATCGGCGGCGGCGGTGTCCTCCAGTTCACGGCCCTCGGATTCGATGACGTCGAGGTGTCCGTTGACGGCAGGACCGAACTGAATGTCATTATGAAAATCGCTTCACAGCAACTTGACGAGGTCGTCGTGGTCGGTTACGGCACCCAGAAGAGGGAATCCGTCGTGGGTTCCATCGCAACAGTGGACGCGACGCAGCTGAAGGTTCCTTCCGCCAAGCTGTCCACGGGTCTTGCCGGCCAGCTTGCCGGTGTGGTCGCCGTCCAGAAGACCGGCCAGCCGGGCGAGAGCTCCGCTGATTTCTATATCCGGGGCGTCTCCTCTTTCCAGGGCGCTGTCAAGCCGCTCGTGCTGGTGGACGGTGTCGAGAGGGAACTGGACCTTGTGGACACGGACGACATCGCTTCGTTCTCGATTCTCAAGGACGCGTCCGCATCGGCTGTCTATGGTGTCCGCGGCGCCAACGGCGTTATTTTGATCACCACCAAGAAAGGTGACATAGGCCGTCCGAAGGTCAATGTCCGCAGTGAAACGGGTATCACCCAGCCGCTGATCATGCCCCGCTTCGTCAATTCGGAGCAGTTCGCGACCATGTACAACTGGGCTGCCGACGAACCCTATTACAGCGAGGAGGAGATTCTCAAATACCGCAACCATTCGGATCCTGATTTCTATCCTGACGTGAACTGGATAGATCAGATGTACAAGAAGTCCGCGATGAACCAGAGGGTGAACGTCTCCATCTCCGGCGGTACCGAGGTCGTGCGCTACTTCGTTTCCGGCAGTTTCTATACGGAGTCTTCCATTTTCAAGAACGCCGGCAACATCTACGGCTACGACTCCTCCATCAAGTACAACAAGTTCAATTTCCGCGCGAACGTCGATATAAACCTCACGCCCTCGACCATTTTCTCGCTGAACCTCGCCAATATCTACGAGACCCGCGTTTCTCCTGGTACGGGTTCGGAAACCATCTGGAGCTGGGCTTTCTCGACTTCGCCTAACGCTGTTCCCTACGAGTATTCGGACGGTACCATCTCCCGTCCTTCCGGTACTATCGAGAACCCCTGGAACCTTCTGGTGCATACCGGTTACGCTGAGTCTTTCACCAACTCCGCCCAGTCAGTCATCGGCCTTACCCAGGATTTCGGAAAGCTCTGGGATCCTCTCCAGGGACTCACTGCGAACCTGAAGTTCTCCTGGGATGCCTGGAACTACCAGTACCAGGGCAGGACCAAGACCCCGACCCAGTACCATGCTACCGGCAGGGATGCGGACGGCAATCTGGTGTTCGGCGAACCGGTGGTGACCGGCAGTTCGTCCCTGTCCTACGGGGAGGCCGGTTCCGGTTCCATGACGACCTATCTCGAAGGCTCCCTGACTTATAACCGTCTTTTCGGCAGCCACAGGGTGGGGGGCATGTTCCTTTACAACCACACCATCAAGCGCAACACTCTCGGCGCTGACGCCACTACGTCCCTTCCCTACAAGAACCAGGGTATCGCGGCCCGCGTCACCTATGCCTTCAAGGACCGTTATTTCGCCGAGGTCAACATGGGCTATAACGGAAGTGAAAACTTCGCTCCCGGCCACCGCTTCGGCTTTTTCCCGGCCATTTCCGTGGGTTACCTTATTTCGGAAGAGAATTTCTGGAATCCCGTGAAGGAATATATCAACGTGCTCAAGTTCAAGGCTTCCTACGGCAAGGTCGGTAATGACCAGATAGGGCAGAGCACCCGCTGGCTCTACCTTCCTACAGTCATCACCGGAAATTCCGTATCCATAGGCGAAACCAATACCAACGGCGGCACCGGTATTGCAATCGGCCGTGCGGAAAACCTGAATTTCTCATGGGAGGAGGAGACCAAACTGAATGTCGGTGTGGAATTCGAACTCTTCCGCCAGCTGAGAATCATGGCCGACTACTTCGACTCCCACCGTACCGGTATCCTCATGCTCCGCGCCGGCCTTCCCGGCATCGCCGGTTACCAGAGCGGCAGCAAACTGCCTTACGTCAATGTGGGTGAGGCGCGCAACAGCGGTGTGGATATGTCCCTGGAGTGGCATAAGCAGTTCGGCGAGTGGTATCTGACCGCGCGCGGGAACTTTACATACAACCGCAACCTCATGGTGAACAACGACGAGCCGGACTGGAAGTACAAATACCAGAACCGTATCGGAAAGCCTTTCGGTACAGGCCAGTCCCAGCCCTGGGGTCTCGTGGCCCTGGGCCTGTTCGAGAGTGAAGAGGAAATCGCAAATTCCCCGGTGCAGACCTTCGGCGAGTACCGTGTGGGTGATATCAAGTATCAGGATATAAACGGTGACGGCCGTATAGACGTGGACGACCAGATTTATCTCGGTTTCACCGATATTCCTGAAATCACCTACGGCTTCGGCTTCAATGTCGAGTGGAAGGGCATAGACTTCGGCGTGTTCTTCCAGGGTGTCGGGAACGTGAACTTCTTCCTCAGCGGAGCGTCCCTGACCTCCCCGTTCTCTACCAACGCCATTGAGCGCTCGGCAATCCAGAGCGACGTATGGGAGCACGGATGGAACCGCCTTACCAACAACGGAGAGGATATTTCCAAGGCCTCCGGGGCCCTGTATCCCCGTCTGTCCATCGGTTCCGCCGCTGGTTCCTCCAACAACTCCCAGACTTCTTCCTGGTGGCAGAGGGACGGAAGTTTCCTGCGTCTGAAGAATATCGAGATTGGTTATACCTTCCCGAAGAACTGGATGGTCAAGACCCATTTCATTTCTTCCCTGAGGATTTATGCTTCCGCTAACAATCTTCTCACTTTCTCATCCTTCAAGCTTTGGGATCCCGAGCAGGGTGGCGGACAGGGCGCTTCCTATCCGAACAACCGTGTGATCTCCTTCGGTCTTAACGCTAACTTTTAATGGATTATGGCTATGAAAAAGATCACGATACTTCTCATTTCCTTACTCGCTCTCTGCCTTGTATCCTGCGACAAGTTCCTTGACCGCCAGGAGGATGAGCAGCTGACAGAGGAGAAAATATGGAAATCTTTCGATTATACCCGCCAGTATTTTCTGAACTGCATGGGGTATCTTCCCAATGATGCAGAAAATATGGTCAGCGGCGTGCCTTATTTCGGAGCCACCGACGAAGCTTCCATGACCTGGAACTACAGCTACCGTCTGATAAACTTCGGCTCCTGGAATGCCACTTCGGTCCCCAACGACCGTTTCAACTCATATTATATGGGTATCCGCGACTGCAATATTTTCCTGAACAAGGCCCCGGGATGCTCTGACCCCATCCTTGCCTCCGACGCTTCCCGCAAGTCCCAGCTGGACATGTGGTTGGTGAGTGTCCGCTTCGCGCGCGCATACCTTTATTTCCTGCTTATGAGAGACTACGGCCCAGTGTTCCTGGTAGGGGACACTCCCATGGATTTCACCGCATCGACCGCTGAGCTTCAGCGCCCCCGCAACACCTGGGACGAGTGCGTCGATTATGTGGTTTCCGAAATGCAGTATTGCGCGGACAATCTTCCCGATGCCCAGAATGCCGCCAACCTCGGCCTTCCCACCGTCGGTTCCGCCCTTGCCGTCATTTCAAGGCTTCAACTCTATTCCGCAAGGGCTCTTTTCAACGGCAACAAGCTCTACCGCACTGTACGCAATCCCGACGGGACCCAGCTTTTCCCCGCCGAGTTCGATGCGAACAAGTGGCTTGATGCCGCCCAGGCCGCGAAAGACGTCATAGACCTCGGAATTTACGAACTCTACAAAGACAAGGACGACCCCGCTAATCCCTATCTCAACTATTACGGCATTTTCCAGGAGAACTGGAACAAGGAACTGATCTATTGCGGAGGCGGTTACCGTCACCGCGGAACCGTCAGCTACCACACCATGCCGACCGGTATCGCCTCCTATGTCTATGCCTACGGCGGCTGGGGCCCCACACAGAGTTCCGTGGATTCATACGCAATGGCAAACGGACGCTATCCCATTACAGGATATGACGCCAACGGCGGTCCCATCGTGGATTCCGAATCCGGTTATCCTGCCGCAGACCAGGAATTCAAGACGACCACCGTTGAGAATCCTTTCCTGGTCGCCCTGAAATGCCAGAACGCTGAGGATACGAAGTCCAATTCCCCGAGGATGTATGCAGACCGCGAGCCCCGTTTCTACGTGACTGTTTACTGGCCCGGAACAGGCTGGAAGCACGGTGATGTCGTAGGGCGCGCCATCTTTGCAGACGGCGCCGCAGGCCATACCAACCACGACTTTCCGGTGACCGGCTATCTCGTGAACAAGTGGGTGGACCATCAGGTGGACAATTACTCCGGCCAGTACACCTACATGACTTTCCCGACCTTCCGCTATGCGGAGATCATACTCAACTACGTGGAAGCAGTTCTGGAGTGCGAACTTAACGGCGTATCCGGTCCCGCGGTCAATCACGGCGAGGCTATGACCCTCTGGGCAAGCCTGAGGGAGCGTTCCGGCCTTCCTCCGATTACCGATGTCTATGAGAACGCCACCACCGAGCAGCTGCGCGAATATATCCGCCGCGAGCGTCAGGTGGAACTCGCCCAGGAAGGACACCGTTATTTCGACACCCGCACCTGGATGATTGCAACCGATGTCTGCAACGGACCTGTCTATGGTCTTGACACCTCCGTCAAGGGTGATATGTCCATGAAGGAACCTCCTGCAGCCATGCTCACCAGGAAGGTGGTCGAAAGACGCGTATTCAAGAGCAACCACTATCTCTATCCTTTCCTCCAGAGGGAACTGGACCGTAACAAGGAACTCACCCAGAATTATGGATGGTAAGCGCTAAGAATTTTTTGACTATGAAAGACATTATCAAATATATAATACCCGCGGCCCTTGGGGTGATGCTCCTGGGTGCCTGCGCTGACCATCGCGGCGACTATCTGGACGAATTCAGCACGCTGGCCTATTTCCGCAACGGGGGAGAGCAGGACCTTTCCCTCTTCCTGACCGGAGAGAATTATGTCTATGCGATTCCGGTATGCAAGGCCGGCTCCGACCTGAAGGGCACTATCTCCGTGGAGGTCATTCCTTTCGACGAGGCGCAGATGGCCGCATACAACTACGTCAATGAAACCGATTATACCATGCTGCCTCCGGATGTGTTTGCCTTCAAGGTTTCGAAAGACGGCAACTATCTCGGCGACCAGAGCCGCGTGGTCCTGGATTTCGGTCCGGACGAGCTTTCCAAGTCGGTTTTTCTGGAACTGGATGTAAAAGCGGTGAACAGCCTTCTGAAGGCTAATCCAGGACTTAAGTACCGTCTGGGTCTCCAGGTGTTCTCGAATGGCAAAATCAGCGCCGGTATAAATACCATCGTGCTGGGCCTCGATGTGAACTCTCCTGTGGTTAAAGTCACCAAGACAGGCCTTGACAAGATTACGCCTTTCAAGAGTTCCGACGACGAGTTCACCAAGTACTCGAATACACTCACGCTTGGTGTAGCGGAAAATCTCTGGGACATTGTGTGCGGGATCCAGGTCAGGGACCAGGCATGGCTCACCGCCTACAACAACGCAGGCGGCACTGACTATGAGCTGCTGCCCGAAGCTGCCTATTCCTTCCCAGTGGACAAGGTGTCCTTCAAGAAGGGAGAACTGGTCTCCTCGGCTTTCGAGGTGACGGTCAACCGGACAAAGATGGACATGGCTACGGAGTACGCCCTTCCTTTCACCGTCAAATCCTGCTCAAAGGAGGAATTCGAGATTGAAAAGGATGCCTGGGTGCTTATTTTCAGGCTTGATCCCGACAGGGTCATCATCACTGAAGATATGGTAAAGGTGCTTGACAGTGAAGACACCTATTCGGCTGATGCGGGAGGCGTCCCGGCCGTCCTGGACGGTGACGAGACCACCTACTGGCATTCACCGTGGTACGGCCATTCCCTTTCTGATCCGGACGAGCTGTACGGCTGCTGGTTCGATATCGAGCTCGCCCAGCCGCTGAGGATGGTCGTCTTTGAGTACTGCACCCGCCACAACAACGGCAACGCCGTTCCCACGCATATCGTCATCGGTTACAGTGATGACGGAATAAACTGGGTCAAGGCCGGTGATTATCAGACTCCTGAAATGCTTTCTGCCGGTGCCAGGACATGGGTAACCCTTCCTGTCACCAAGATGGAAACTTCCCACCGATATTTCCGTTTCGGCATTGCCGAATCGATGGCCGGCGACCTGCGCAAGGCGGACGGCTCGACTGCACTTGCTGAACTCAGAATTTATGGAATCTAATGACTATGAAAAGATTTAGCATACTCTGTATCATCCTTGCCGCGGCCGAACTTTTTGCCTTTTCCTGTGTCAAGGAAAACAAGGAGCTTCCGGCAGACACTTTCCGTATAGACAGTGATTACCTGTCATTTGCCGTCACCCAGAGCGATACTATGGCATTCATTCCGGTGACGACGAACATCCCGGAGTCTGAATGGAAGATGAGCTCCGATTCTCCCTGGTGTTCACTTGGTCGCAGCGTCACTTCCGAAAGGGGCCTGATGCTGACCATCCTCGCCAATACCGATTGGGACAAGAGGGAAGCCGGTCTTTCGGCCGAGGCCGGAGGGAATCGCTATGATTTCAAAGTCCGCCAGCTTGGTTACGGCCCCGCAATCATAGTGGATGACATTTTCGTCGGCCCTGCGGCTGCCAACGTGACTATGAAAGTTGTCTCCAACATCGCCTACAGGGTCGAGGAACCGATTTTCGATCCTACGGACAACACCGTGGAGGGAGAACCCTGGTTCTCCGTTCCCATCAAGCCCTCCAGGAGGTCTTTCGCCGAGGATTCATATCCTTTCAAAGTTACCTCCAATATGCTACCGGGGCCTCGCCGTGCGAGGATTCCGGTGAAGGCCGTCGAGGAGAAACACGCCCAGGTCATCGGCAAAGACGGGGTGGTCTGCACGGTTACCCAGAATGCGGTTCCACAGACCAATACCAAGGTCGTCGCCGAACAGCTGATAAAGCCTCTGAGCGCGAAGTCAAATCAGTTCAGCACCAATGAGTCGAGCTATGGCAACGGCACAGCCGACAAACTCATAGACTCCAACTACGCTACGTATTATCATTCCCCATGGTCCGAAGAGGCATGGACGGACGGCGGCGGTGCGCAGCACTCCTCGACAGTGTTCCCGGTCGAATGGGAGTTCGAACTTCCCGGTGACAGGCGACTGGATCTTATCCGTATTATGCACCGTGATTATTACGGTGTGAACGGTGCGCATCCCAGAGGCCGTATCGGACAGTTCATGCTTTACCACAAGGCAGATGCCGGCGATGAATGGACACTTGTATCGGAAACACCCTTCGACCTGAAGCGTCTCGGCGGTTACCAGTCGGTGAATCTGCCTGAGTCTATAGAAAATGCCAGATTCATCAGAATTTCCATCCTCAACGGCGACGCTGACGAAAGCGGACGCGCGAAGAAGAAAGATGAGAGCGGGGAATATACCGATGAACCCGAAGATCCGTATATCACCTGCGCAGAGGTTGAATTCTACAACACCAACCAGTCCGACGTGAACGAGTGGATAGACCGCATCTTCACCGATGCTTCCTGTTCGGCCCTTAAGGACGGGGTGGGCAAGAAGGATATCATCGAGATGTTCGCGGTCGCGCCTTATCTGGCTTCCAATGTGGCGATTCCTCTGCTGGAAGGCAGTTACGGCCCGTCCGAGGGCGGCAAGTTCGACCAGGACCACAAGCAGTATTACTTCCGCGCCCACACTTATCCCGCCTACAGCGATGTCGCCAAGGTGAACAAGGTGATGCATACCAAGATATATTCCGCCCTGGACAATCCGACCGGCATCCATGTGCAGAAAGATGCGGACCTGCTCGTCTGCGTGGACAAGATTCCGCAGGGCCAGACAGTTACCCTGGGCATTTATGGCGACAGGGGTACCGGTCCCGTCTATGGCGGCGGAGCGGAGGAAGAGGACGGTGCGCTCATGTCCCTCACTCAGGGCATCAATACCCTGGTCGCACCCGTCGAGGGTATGGTGTATGTGCTCAATACATCCTCTGACCTGACAGTTTACAACGAACCCGTGAAGGTGCATATCCTTCCCGGCCCCGACAAGACTTCAGCCGGCGGCGACGTGCAGGGTTATTTCGACCTCAGCATGACAGATGCCGACTACAAGAAACTCCTCGAGGAATAGACCTACAAGTATTTCATGGCCAAGGGCAAGCGATTCTCCTTCCTCTTCCACACATCAGAACTGAAGAGCAAGGCCCGCAACAGCATCCTTTCCGGCGTGAATGCCTGGGACGACATCATCGGCTGGCAGTTCGAACTGATGGGAATAAAGGACGAGAAGAGTTTCAACAACCACATGGTGGCTGTCACCGATGAGAAGGTGACCAATCCGAATGCTTCCAACCGCAGGGTCGAGTTCCCCTTCGTCTATACCTCCAGGATTATTTCCTACGATGCTCTGATTTCCGAAGAAGACAACGCCTGGGGCCCGGCCCATGAACTTGGCCACAATAACCAGCAGGCAATCAACTGGAAGTCCACCACCGAATCTTCCAACAACCTCTTCTCAAACTATGTTATCTACAAGTTCGGCAAATACTCCTCACGCGGAAAGAAGATTTCCGATCTGGCCGAGGCGTACGTGGATCCGGAGCATAACAGTTGGGCTCTGCTCGGCAAGGCATCCTACCAGGGTGAGGACCCCGAACTTCACATGAGGATGAACTGGCAGCTGTGGAACTACTTCCACCGCTGCGGCTTCCAGAGTGATTTCTTCCCGACTCTGTTCGGCCTGCTCAGGGAGGATCCTCTTCCCAACGACTTCACCAGCAGCATTACTGCCGGCCGGATTGCGGAAGATCTTGGCGCAAGCCAGCTCAAGTACTATGAGAAGGTTTGTGAAGCGGCCCAGATGGATCTGACCGAGTTCTTCAAGGTCTGGGGATTCTTCGTCCCGGTCAATACTTCCTACAGCCAGTACGGGACTGCTCTCTACAAGGTGGACCAGGCTATGATTTCAGCCTCACTGGCCCGCGTCAAGGCAAAGAACTACCCCAAGGCCCCGGCTCCAATACAGTATATTGAAGACAGGGAAACCAAAGGTGGGGATGTATATAGCCAGATGGGCTACTTCGAGACCTTCAAGAACAAGACGAAGATTACGAAATCTCCATCCCATACCCTTGATGGACGCACTGTCCGTCTCTCCAACTGCGACCAGGCAGTAGCCGTGGAGGTACGCCGCGGAAATGAAGCCACAGGCGAACTTCTCTACTTCTCCAATATGTTCACATTCAATCTTCCGGCCTCTGTTCCGACTTCTGGAATCTCCTTCTGGGCTGTGCAGTATGACGGTGTCAGGAAGAAAATTTAAAACAACTATTAATTACGACTTGTTTCATGAGGAAAGCCTACAAGATTCCGCTTATGCGGGTGAAAGACCTTATGACGGAAAGAAATTTCCTTGCTTCCATTTTCAATCCTGAAGCCCCGGCAAAAGGTTCCGATATGGATATCGAACCCATAGAGCCCGGTCTTTGGGGATAGAACCGTTAAAAGCTTATTATTATGAAAAAGATTGCATACATACTTTTCGCAGCGGTTCTTACTACTAATTCATGCTCCGTCAAGGAGGCAGAAATCCAAGCCGTTGAGGCCGTTTCCAAACTCGAAGCTGTGACAACGTTCGAGGCTTATATGGAAGAGCCCAAAACCTCATATACCATCAACGGCGAAGGCACCAGGGCAGTTTTCGCATGGGCCCAGGGTGACGAGATAGACGCCGCGGTCGTTCGCGGCGGAGTCTATTCTCCGGTTCGTTTCGTCGCTCAGTCGAGCGGTGTCCAGACCACTTTCTCAGATGCTTCGTCTGATCCGAAAGTATCTGATTTCCAGGATGCCGTCCTGACCGATATCGCCTTCTATCCGTCCCGCATCAGCGACGCTGCCCAGCAGGGAGGCTTCAATCTGGAATGGAGCATACGCGACAACAACGACAAGACCACGTATCCTGACGACGACGTCCTGATTACCGTGGACCTTCCATCGGAAGTTACCGTGCCCCAGGGCAATCCGCTCTCTACCGTCCCGATGATAGGCAAGCGCACCGCGCCTGATACCTATGGTTTCGTTCCCATGACCGGAGTCCTGGCAGTTCCGGTGAGGAACATGCCGGACGGAATAGACTATGCCCTCCTGGAGAGTGAAGACGCCGCCATTTCAGGCAGTTTCCACGTCATCCGCGACGGAAACTATATTTCCCAGAGCAGCAGCCTTTCGGCAGGTCACAGCCTGAAACTGAATTTCAGCAACGTAGGAGAGGACTATACTTTCTATTTCCCGATTGCTGCAGGTACCATTCCCGCCGGCCTTAAGATTTGCTTCGGTTCTTCATCCGACCCTGATTTCAGGATGGTCATCACCACACAGCGTGCACTTACGATAAAGAACGGCGTAATCGCCCTTTCCCCGGAAGTCGTTTTCGCCCCTGTGGACCAGCAGTGGGCGGATTATATTGAAGGCTCCTTCCTGGATGACTTCATCTGGCAGCAGAGGGGCTGGGACGCCTCCACATGGGTTCCCGTGGTGATACAGCGCAGCGGACTTAACCCGAATAAGTACCGTATCGCCAATCCATACAGCACTGCCGCTACTCAGTTCGGTTATACTCCTGCGACTGAGGGAATCGCCACCGATGATTACTTCGTGTTCTATATAGACGGTGATTCCGTAAGCTACGTCAATATGGATACAGGTATAGAAGACAGCGTCGGAAGACCTCTCGGGGTGAACTACCGCAGTGCCAACGCCGCCTATACCCACATTGTCAACACCCAGTCTGACGGAACGGTACTCGAGGTCCAGTTCGCTGGATTCTATACCATCGAAGGGAATTTCTACACCAAGGACAATTTCGAGGGTTCGCCGAAGATTCATCTTCTTTTCAATCATCCTGCGGAAACAGAGACCTGGAAGGAGGTCGGAACCCTTCAGTATAAGGATGATTTCTGGGTGAACGGCATTATGAACAAGTCCGTGGACCTGCATGTGGATGTTGTTCTGGAACAAAGCAATCTTGATCCGATGCGTTTCCGTATTGCCAATCCTTACCCTGCTTTGGCTGTTGAAGCAGGCGCTGATGATGCTTATTGTTACTTTGGCGCCGAAGTCTCACCGTACCTGATTATGACAGTTGACAGTGAGAACAAGATTACATACGAAGAGTTCCGTCCTGGCATTGGCAGGGCAGACTGGGAGTTCTCCCTCTGCGATCCGTCTGACTGGAATACGAAGTCGTCCGTTCAAGTTGTCGAGGGCAACAGCCGTGTCGTTTTATATTCATCAGATGGAATACCCCAGATTATCCGCATTTATGGCGTGTATCACAAAATCGGTGAATACAATACCGGAAACAGATATTCCCGTGTCGATGACCAGTACGGCGATGCTGTCGTGATAGCCCGGTCAATTCCTATTGATTCCTGGGAATCGATAGGAAACGGTCGTTTCAAGGATAAACTTGTCTGGTCTTGTGCAGGTATGACTGAATATGCCGAAGCTGAATTCCAAAAGAGTTTAATCAGTGATACCCGTTTCCGCATTGCCAAACCATATCCTGGTACGAATTCCGATGAATGGTTCGTGTTCGATGTCGCAAATCCTAATGCGGTTACATCGGATAATTACTATGTTGATAGTGAAGTGACCGCCTCCGGCAAAGAAACATTTAAGCCTTGGGTCCGGAATGGAGTCGACTATGGTTACAATTATTCAAGTGTGTTGCTGTGGCAGGACAACGGACTACCTTCGGTGGTCCAGATTGGCCCGTGCTACAGGGGAGCAGGATTTGACGGCACTACCGAAGGCTACAAATATGAAATCGGCCGTGACCATGAGCAGCTCGCCATTGAAATTGTATTCCCCGGCTGCGAGACATACCAGACCCAGCTCTATACCGTAAAGGCTACCCATTATGAGGTGCCTCTGAAAGCCGAATTCCATAATCCCATCGCCTCCCTGGAACTTCCCACCGGTACGCTGAAGCGTCTGACCGTCAAGATTTCCGGAATTGACCTGGGAACCGTTACCGGCCTGCGTCTCTGGGATAACTACTACGGATGGATAGACAGCGATTACGTCGCACCTGACGCCGGCGGAATCGTCACCATGACTTCCTTCCTGAATACCATTACCGCAGGCCATAGTCTGGATCTGAACTGCTGGCTCACAAGCGCACCGATAGGTGCCGGGGTACACTTTGAGATTCTGGAGGTCGTTATGGAGATTGGAGGCGTCGAGATGAGCCTGCCGATAAAACAGGACAGTTCAGTGACTCACCTCGCTGGCGTCGTGATCAATACCGGCGGGGATGTCATCAATGTCCGCGGAGGCGAAGAGACAGTCGCTTCCTTCCGTATTCCGGCCCTGGTGACTTCCAAGGAAGGAACACTTATCGCGGCCTATGACGTGCGCTATGCCAGTTCCGCCGACCTGCAGGGAGACCTTGACGTGGGCGTCAAGCGTTCGACCGACGGCGGAAAGACATGGAGCGACATCGTGCTTGCAATGGATATGGGCGAATACGGCGGTCTGGACCAGAACAACAACGGTATCGGCGACCCGTGTCTGCTTGTAGATGAAAATACCGGAAGGATCTTCTGCTTCGCGGTCTGGGCTCACGGGCACTATTCCGACCCTGACCGCAGCTGCCTGGCATGGGCCGGCAAGGGCTTCGATATCTCATCGACACCGCAGCTGATGATGGTCTATTCTGACGATGACGGTATCAGCTGGAGCGAGCCTGTGAATATCACCCGCCAGATAAAGAAGTATGACTGGAGAATGACCTTCCAGGGTCCCGGACGCGGAATCACCATGAAGGACGGCACTCTTGTAATTCCAATCCAGCACCAGGAGGGTGAGGAAAAGACCATGCACGGACTCTATCCTCTCAACTCCGGCATCGCCTATTCCACGGACCACGGCGTCACATGGCATGCCCATAATTTCGCACATACCATCACCAGCGAATCCACGGTGGCTGAAATCGAACCCGGGGTGCTGTTGCTGTCCATGCGCGACGAGACGGACTCCCATTACCGCCGCAACTACATCACCCGCGACCTCGGCCGCACTTGGACCGCCCATTCCTCCAACGGGAAGTGGCTGGATTCAACCTGCGAGGCGTCCATGATTCATGTGGACGCTTCCGCGAACGCACTCGGAAAAGACCTTCTGATCTTCTCCAACCCTCATAACACGGTCCGCAGCAAGATGACCATCCAAGTGAGTCAGGACAAGGGTGAGAGCTTCAGCCACAGCCTTTTGGTCGATGCCTACGGCTCCCTCGGCTACAGTTGCCTTACCATGATCGATGAGAACACTGTGGGGATTCTCTATGAGAGTTCCCGTGCCAACATCTATTTCCAGGCTATACCACTTAATGAAATTGTGAAATAACAGAACTAATACGCATTTTACTGATGAAAAAGCTTTTATCCTTATGTATCGGCGCTGCGCTTCTGTGCTTTCTTGCAGGGTGCAACAAAGCTAAGGAGCCGTCCCCGGAGATTATCCCGGATTCTGCCAGCGCCGCTTATTTCAATTCAGGAGTAGATGTCCCTGCCTCAGGGCAGGAGTTCTCGGTCAAGTTCTCCAGCTCACTTGCATGGGAGGCTACTTCCGATGTCAAATGGCTGACAGTTTCTCCCGGGTCTGACGAGGGGGGAGAGGTCTCCGTGACCGTTAAAGCGGATTCAAATCCCGATCTTGCAAAGCGTTCCGGCCATGTGTTCTTCACCAGCGGAGACGTTTCGAAGAGTGTCGAGGTGCGTCAGGCCGCCCGTGAAAAGGTCGTGGTCCAGTCCGTCACGATAGACGGTGACAAGGAAATTACGCTTGCGGAAAAGGCCAGCGTAAAACTCACTTACACTATCAAACCTAAGGGCGCCGACTGGAAGACTGCAAGCTGGTCAAGCAGCAGCCCGGAGAACGCTACGGTCTCCCAGGAAGGTCTGGTGACAGCAGTAAAGGAAGGCTCCGCCGTCATAACCATTGATGTGGACGGGAAGACCGACCAGGTCACCGTCACCATTCCTCACACCCATGTCGCAGTTACCAGCGTTACACTCAATAAGGAAAGCCTTTCTCTCGAGGCCACAGTGGGATCATTCCTTCTGGAGGCTACTGTACTTCCCGAAAATGCGGATTATGACGGCGTCGTCTGGTCTGTCTCTCCGGAGGGCATCGCAAGCGTAGAGAACGGGCTTGTCAAAGCTCTTAAAGAAGGCGTCGCCGTAGTTACCGCAACTGCCGGAGAAGGCAGCGCGACATGTACGGTGACCGTTACGCCTTATCAGAACAATGCTGGTGAGGACCTGAATGATCCTATCGACATAAAACCCTGGTAAACTTCCTAAACGATGACTGATATGAAAAATTATATTTTCGGAGCCATTGCGCTCACCGCAATAATTGCATCAGGCTGCGCCAAGGAAGCTGTGGAAAGCCCCGCCCCTCAATCCCGGGCGGCAAAGGGTACGCCTGTCAGGATCAGCGCTTCGCTTGATGAGAGTTTCAAGACCGCTTATGCCAATGAAAAGACCTTCTCATGGGTCGATGGCGATCTGGCGGCGCTGGTCGTAATCAAAGATGACGACAACACTAAAGATGTCATAACGCTCACGGCAGAAAATGCAAACGGGCCATTTGCGGACCTGGTCGGTGTAATACCCGAAGGGTACTCGGCCTCGGATATGGTATGGTATCCCTATGAGTCTGACTCAGAAGCCTATTATTCCAGCGGCCTCGGAAAAATTACAGACGGAGAGAACATGTATGTCCGGATGTGGGGGACAATAGCCCCTGACCTGGACAACCCTATGGCCTCTATTCCGCTTGTGGGAAAGCGCAGGACGGATGTCGGGGACGCTCTGAATTTCTCCTTCCACACAGCAACAGGAGTGCTTCGCCTGGAGATTGCCAATATCCCCGGTGATGCGTATTTTGTCCAGCTTGACGCCCCTTCCGGAACAGCTCTCAACGGCAATTTCGAGATTGCCGGGGACTGCACGATCAATATGTCAGACGTAGTGGGTACCCCCTGGGGACAGAAGTATGTCTATTACACTCCTGCAGCTGACAAGGAGACCAGGGTATTCTACATACCGGTACCCGTAGGGACTATTCCGGTCGGAACAACTGTCAGCGTAACATCCACGGCCAAAGGCAAAATGCTGCTCGCTACCACGGAGGAAGAAATCGAAATCGAGGCAAATAACCTCTATCGCCTCCCGAGACTTGTCTATCCTTCCGATGAATGGGTTTCCATGGGCGTCGGTACTTATAAGGACATTGTCGTCTGGAATAAGCTCGGCCTGACCGGTCCCGCACAGGTCGAGTTCTTCGAGAATCCCTTCTATCCCGGGGTTTATCGTTTCGATAATCCTTATTCTGATGCCGAGGGTCTTCCCCAGTTCGAACTGAAGGTGGCCGGCCGCGACGTCACTCTGGGCGCAGAATCGTATAATATTGGAATCCAGCTGACTAACAATTACGAGGGGGCCGATTACACCTGGAACGCCGCCCTTTGGGACAATCCTTACGGCTCATCCTGTCAGGGCGTCCTCAAGTTCCAGTCTAACGGCCTTCCGGAAGTTGTTCAGCTTGCGGTCTGCTACCGTGACCTCGAAGGCATTTTCGTGACAGATTACAACTATGCCTATGAGATCGGCAATGACCGGAACACCCTCGGAGTGGAAATTGTCTTCCCCGGCTGCGAGGGGTATCCTGCTCCTGACGGCAGTGTCGAAGATGTTATCGGCACTTACTATGTCATGACAGATATCTATTGGGGACAGCCTGCCGGCGAAATGGTGATCGAAGCGAGCGACAATCTCGAAAAGGGAAATGTCATGATTACCACCTTCGATGCTCACAAGTGCTCTGTTAGCCCTCTTTACGGGACCTATTCCGGCGGGGTTCTGAACTTCGGAAAGACGCGTGAATCTGCGGGCCTGTATCTGGACGGTAACGAGGCTGAACACCGTTTTGCAAATTATTATGAAGACAATAATCTGGAACTGGATGTCATCAGGAAGGGTGTTCTGTTGAAGAAAGGAGTCTATTACGGGAACATGTACACGCTTGGCACCGACAGCGGCTTCGACAGCCTTTGGACCAGCTACAACGCATTCGCCCAGTAAGCGCTTCGGATACTGCTAACTGTTAAAAAAGACCGGCTCTCTTTCGGGAGCCGGTCTTTTTTTGTTTCTTTATTCTTCCGGTAGGAACATGGGGTCCCAGGCTGGTAGCATTACCGGTTTCTGCTCCAGGTAGCCAAGAAGGCGTGCTGGGACGTATTTCTTTTCAACTACGAGGCGGAACATATATTCATCGAACCACTGGTCGGTCATGATTATATTGCCTTTGTAGCCGAAGGATGCGCCCCAGCTGTTCTCTACCATCCATTTCACAGGCTTGCCGTCCCGTATGTCCACGGCAATGAGTGTCATGGCGTGGGACGAGCCGCTGGCGTATGTGCTTATCCTCTCCTTCTTGTCCATGCCGAAGCTCACTCCGAGAAGGGACTCATAGTCAAAGTTGTTGAGATCTCCGACGCCGGTCTTGCGGTTCAGGAACTTTCCTACGTCGCAGGAGAAGTACATCGCCGTATCGTCCTTGATGGATGCGATTGCCATTTCCTTGATGTCCTCCATAGGGAGGTTCAGATAGACCCAGTTGTGTCCGTCATAGACATGTCGGTCGTACTGGATTTCATAGACCTTGTAATATTCGCGGCAGGGGTCGTTCATAAGCATTACGTAGCCGCCTTCGAGGTCCGCTCCGACGAATTCCCTGTAGAAGGACAGGGGAGTATAAGTTTTGCTGCTGACGAATTCGCCCTTGGAGTCGTAGCGGGTCCATTCAAACTCTGCCGGGGGCACGCCGAGGCAGATTGCGAGGACATGGTAGATATCCTTGAGCTGCGACTTCTTCATATCCTGAAGCTTCCCCTCGAGTTCTGCTTCCGCCTTCTTGCCGCGGCCCTTGAAAGCTGCGGCGGCTTCCCTCAGGCGGAGGCCGTCTTCGCGCAGGAGCGTGGAGATATGGGTGCGCATCTGCGAAGTGTTGTTTGAGCAGTAAGTCTCAGGCATGGCCTCTGAAGGGACAAGGCCGTATTTTGTCACAAGATTCGACACTCCGGTGAACTGTCCTCCGTCGCCGATAGGGTGCTTGAAGAACCAGTCCACAGTGCGGTCGTCCATGGGCAGGTCCCTGGTGTCTATGATACCCTGGAGGAAGAGATTGGCCTTCTCCAGCTGATCGTAGAAGAAAAGGTAGTTCTGGGAGAAGGTGAACTCGCCCAGGTTGTGAGTAGAAATCATTTTGGCCCTCAGTACGTTGAGGCCCGTGAACGCCCAGCATCGGCCGGAGGATTTCTGGTCCGTGCGGCCCTTGGTCTTTACCTTGTCCGAAAAATGAGTGTCTATCATCACCTGGTCGCTGCGTGTGGCCAGGTTGGAGATGGGTGCGGAATTCAGGGCGTTGTGCAGAGCCTTGTCGGAGGCGCTGCCGCTGTAGCCCCGGGAGATTTCGGCGAGTACTTCGGGGCTCAGGCCCTGAGCCCAGCCGAGGGCAGGTATGGCCAGCAGTGCTGCAAGCAGTAGTCTTTTCATATTAAATCATTTTATGCTTCTGACGGGGATAAAGGATATGATGTAACCTATGACTGTGACTCCTGCGACTGTCCACAGCAGGTCTGAGGCGCGCAGTGCAACAGGGTAGTGGTCGATCAGGTAATTGCCCGGCATTTTTATAAATCCGAAGTGCTGCTGCAGCAGCACCAGCGCGATGCCGGCGACAAGGCCGGCCGCAAGTCCGATGAGGGTCACAAGGTATCCTTCCAGCCGGAAGATTCTGCGGAGCATGGACCTGGGCGCGCCGAGACTGTGCAGAATGTCTATGTCGCCGCTCTTTTCTATAATAAGCATGGTCTGGCTGCTGAGAACATTGAAAGCGATGATAATGATGATGAATATCAGGATCATGTATATCGCCAGTTTCTCATAGCGCATCATGCGGTAGATGGAGTCGTTGAGACTGCGGCGGTCGCGGAGGATGAATCCGTCTCCGAGAGTTTCCCGAAGCCTTTTCTCCAGTGCCTTCATTTCCCTTTTGGATAGTCCTTCTGCAGCTCTTATTTCCACTGCACTGACTTCTTCGTCGTATTCAAACAGTTCCCTGAGGGTCTCCAGAGGGAGAATCACAAGGCTCGCATCCACATCGGCGCCGGCGGTGAAGAGTCCCGAAGGGCGGGCCTTCACACTGTGAACCGAGCCGAGCGGATTGGCTGGGGATATATTTCCGGAACGGGTGGGATAATAAATTTCCAGGGGAGTGAGAAAGGCCGGATTTGCTCCGAGTGACCAGGCCAGCGCGGCTCCCATTACCACTCGCGGCACTCCGTCGCTGTGAAGCTGGAACTGTCCGTTTATGACATGGGCGGCGATGGGGGCTTCGTCCTCATAGACAGAATCCACGCCCTTGGCTTTAGCGAGCGACTGCTTGCCGTTGTAACTCAGGAAAACATTGTCTTCCAGCACTGAACACATGGTCGCTACGGAGCTGTCGTCATAGATTTTGGAGAAAACCGCCTCGTCTGGGAGAAATGCTTTCCCTTCCCTGGGGAGGATTTTGAAGTCTGGGTCGAGGTCGGTGAGGGAGGCATCGACAATCTTGTTGAAGCCGTTGAAAACAGACATTATCACCACGAGCGCTGCCGTCCCCACCGCCATTCCGATCATGGAAATCAGTGTGATGACGTTGATTACATTGTGCGATTTTTTCGCAAACAAATATCTCAACGCTATTTTCAGTGAAATGTCCATTCTTTTGTTTTTAAAATAACTGTTACGTTTTTCCACCTTCGGTCCTTCGGACCTCGTCCCTCCCAACTTCGTTGGGCCCCTCCCGTTCATTGCGGGGTCCCCGAAAATTTTTAATTTTTGGGGTGTCCGTCGCGGGCGGCCACGTTCCAAAACGTGACAGTTATTTTTTCAATAGCTCGTCAATATGGGCGGCGTAGTCGAGGGAGGTGTCCAGCACGAAGATGAGTTCGGGGATGATGCGTAGCTGGCGCCCCATACGATGGCCAAGTTCGCCGCGGAGGACCTTTATGTCGGCCTCCAGCAGCCCCATGACCGCGTCCTGCTTCTCCGAGGGAAAGATGCTCACATAGACCTTTGCCACGCTCAGGTCCGGACTGATACGGACTTCGCTCACAGTGACAAGGGCGCCGCCATAGACTGCCATACCCCTGCCGCGGATAATCTCGGCAAGGGATTTCTGTATTTCGCGGGCAACCTTAAGCTGCCTCGTGGATGCGGGTTTTTCCATTAGACAATATTGATTATGAAGTAATTTTTCTTGCCTTTCTGGGCGAGGATATAGTGGTCGTTGACGATGTCGTCGGCGGTGATGCTGCGGTCGATGGAGGTGACCTTATCCTTGTTTATGGACACGCCGCCGCCCTGGATCATCTTGCGGGCTTCGCCCTTGGAGGGGAAGACAGTAGTGTTCACGGCAAGCAGGTCCATCACTCCGAGAGGGAGGTCCGCTCTGGAAACCGTGAACGAGGGTACGTCGTTGAAGACCGCGCGGAAGGTCCTTTCATCAAGGGCGCGAAGGGCCTCGGAATTGCCTCCGAAAAGCATCTTGGAGGCCTCGACAGCCTTGTTGTAAGCCTCTTCGGAGTGGCACATAATGGTGACTTCGCGGGCGAGTACTCTCTGGAGTTCCCTTGCTCCCGGGTTCTCGCGGTGAGCTGCGATGAGGGTTTCGATTTCCTCCCTGGGGAGCATGGTGAAGATCTTGATATACCGTTCAGCATCCTCGTCGGATACATTCAGCCAGAACTGGTAGAACTCGTAAGGGGAAGTCCTTTCAGGATCCAGCCAGACATTGCCCTTCTCGGTCTTTCCGAACTTCGTGCCGTCGGACTTGCGGATAAGGGGGCAGGTGAGCGCGAAGGCTTCTCCGCCGTCTATCCTGCGTATTAGTTCGGTGCCGGTGGTGATGTTTCCCCACTGGTCGCTGCCGCCGAGCTGCAGGATGCAGCCGCGGTTCTTCCACAGCCAGTAGAAATCGTAGCCCTGCATCAGCTGATAGCTGAATTCCGTGAAGGACATACCCTCGGACGACTCCCTTGAAAGGCGTTTCTTGACAGAGTCCTTTGCCATCATGTAATTGACGGTGATGTGCTTTCCTATGTCGCGTATGAAGTTGATGAAAGTATAGTCTTTCATCCAGTCGTAGTTGTTTACGAGTTCGGCCTTGTTCGGGGCGTCGAAATCGAAGTCCAGGAAGCGGGAGAGCTGGGCCTTGAGAGCTGCCACATTGTGATTGAGCGTCTGTTCGTCCAGAAGGTTCCTTTCGGCGGATTTCATGGAAGGGTCTCCGACCATCCCGGTTGCGCCGCCTACCAGGGCGAAGGGTTTGTGCCCGCAGTTCTGGAAGTGCTTGAGAATCATTACGCTCACCAGATGCCCGATATGCAGCGAATCCGCTGTGGGGTCTATCCCGACGTATGCGGCCTGGGGGCCTTCCATAAGTTTCTCTTCAGTTCCGGGCATAATGTCCTGGATCATTCCTCTCCAGCGGAGCTCTTCAACAAAGTTTTTCATTATTATAAACTTGCTTATATTATATCATTAACAATCTACAAAAATACAAAATAATTTGCGATTGTGCCGTAAAGTGAGTTTCTTTGTGAAGGAAAACCTGAACCTTATGCGCAGACTGATTATCATAGCGCTTTTTCTTTTGTTCGGAGCAGTTTCGGTACCTGCTCAGCCGCTTCTTCAACCGGAGGGGCGGGAGGTGAAGGTTCTGGTTATTCCGGCTCAGTTCAGCGATGTCAGTTTTACTGTTTCCAGAAATGGATTTCAGGCACTTGCCGATGAGGCGGCGCTGTACTGGAAGGACCAGTGCCCCGGCTGGGAGTTTGATTTTTATGTGGCGCCCATAATCTCGCTGCCGCGCCCCAGGGCCTATTACGGCGGCAATGACTACCATGGTTCGGACCGCCATCCGGATGAGTTCGTCCGAGATGCATGCACCCTTTCCACAGGCTTGGACTTCAGCCGTTTCGATGTGGACGGCGACGGTATCATAGACCACCTTATCCTGTTCTATCCTGACCGCGACGAGGCGGACGACGCGGTGCAGAACGCCGATTGCCTGTGGTCTCAGTTCTGGCGGCTTTCTGAATCGGACAGCGGCCGTTGGAAGTCCCCGGACGGTGTTTTCGTTGATACTTACGCTCTTGTCTCGGAGCTTGGAAAGACGTCTACCGGCTACCATAAGGCGTCCATAGGGACTCTTTGCCATGAACTGGCACATACCTTCAATCTTCCGGATTTTTACGATACCGACTATATCCAGGGCGGTTTCTCTGAAGGTCTGTGGGGCTCGCTTTCACTTATGGACAAGGGCAATTACAACAATTACGGGAAGACACCGCCGAATCTAACCAGCGTGGAGATGTGGCTGCTGGGTTTGTCTGAGGGTCGTAAACTGCACACCGGGGAGGAAACTCTGCGGCCGATTGGGGAGTCGGGAGATTTCCTCGTGCTTTCGACGGAAAATGACGGCGAGATGTTTTTCTTCGAGTGCCGCGACAACAGCGGCTGGGACGAGTATATCGGCGGCAGAGGTCTGCTGATTTATCATCTGGACCGTTCAGCCGGTACCATCGGCGGGATGGATACCCGTGAACGCTGGCTATCGAACAGAGTCAATGCCTTCAAGGGCCATCAGTGCGTGGACCTTGTGGAGGCCGACCCCGGCGTAGCGGATGAATTCACGGTGGCTTATTCCACCGGGACCCTTCTGGAGAAAGTGCCGAGGGTGTTTTTCCCCTGTGGCGAGATAAATTCTTTCGAGCCTCCGGCATTCAGCAGTTGGAAGGGCAAGGCCTCTCCGCTGTCTCTCAGCGACATCCGTCTTCTTGAGGACGGATGCGTGAGTTTTACCGTCAGCGGAACGGACACGCCTACGCGAATTGTCATAGACCGCTGCGAGGTCTATCAGGACGCGGCGATAATTCAGTGGCGGACGGACAATACTGAGGATGAAGTCTGTCATCTGCGGATTACTTCCGGTCCGGCAGTTCTGGCGGATGTGGACATAGCGGCATGGCAACGCGGGCATTTCGCTTTCGTCGCGGATGCTCTGTCTCCATCGACAAACTATAATATGACTGTTTCCGTTGAGGACGGGGCCGTAAGCGTGGAGCGGGTGTTCAAGACGAAATCTGCAATACGCGGCGGCATACCATATATTTATCTGGGGTATGTGCCCCGTAATGACGACGGCTCTTTCCCGCCTGGGGTACAGCTGCCGTTGCGGCTGTATAACAGTCCGGCGGGGGCGGAGGTCTTGTGGACCTTCAACGGCGAGAGGGTGGAGTGCGGGCCTGACGGATATTTTATCGCCGGCAGTGAAGGGGAGCTCCGTGCTGAGGTGTTCTGCCCCGGGAGCCGCAAGCTGACTGTCTCCAAAACGATTATTATGCGATGAGGAAACTTCTGCCCATATTATTCTGCCTTCTGCTTGCTTCCTGCAGGGAGAAAGACGCTGTGCAGCCTCCGGAATTTCCTTCCGGAACAATTTCTCTGATCATCGAGGGAAAGTCGGTTTTTGTCTATGACGACATCAGCTGCCAGTGCTCATTTGATACATCAGGGAACATATTCAGGGCACATACGGACGATATGGGGGATTATTTCTTCCTCGGCGCACGCCGCTATTCCCAGCCGCTGAAAAAAGGCGACAGCCTGACTGCAAACCTGGAATGGGCCGTGGGAAGGAGCGTCCCCCAGGAAAGAACGAACGTATCCTTCACTGTCGATGATATCGACGAGGAAGGATACGTGTATCTATGGTCTTCCGGCAGCAGAATCGCCGCCGTAATCCGTATTTTCTAGAAACTCAGCGCAATGCCGATGAAATCGTCGGCTTTCAGTGCTGCTCCGCCGATGAGGCCGCCGTCTATGTCGGGGCAGGCGAAGAGTTCTTTTGCATTGGAGGGTTTGCAGCTGCCGCCGTAGAGGATGGTCATGTCGTCTGCTGCTGCAGGGCCGAATTTTTCCTCGATGATACTGCGGATGCAGCGGTGGATTTCCTCTGCCTGCTCTGCCGTGGCGGTCTTGCCTGTGCCGATTGCCCACACGGGCTCATAGGCGATGACGATGCTCTTGAGTTCTTCTGCGCTGAAGTTGAACAGTACGTTCTCGATCTGGGCGCGTACTACGTCGAAATGTTTTCCAGCCTCTCTTTCTTTGAGGTTTTCACCCACGCAGAGAATAACTTTAAGATTCCTGGAGAGGGCGAGGCGGACTTTCTTCACTAATTTAGCGTCGGTTTCGCCATAGTACTGGCGGCGCTCGGAGTGGCCGAGGATGGTGTAGCTGCAGCCTGCGCTCACCAGCATGTCGGCGCTGACTTCACCGGTGAAGGCTCCCTTTTCCTCGTCGGCACAGTTCTGGGCGGATACTGCGATGCGGCTGCCTTTGAGGGCGTCGGCGACGCTCACGAGGTGGGTGAAAGGTGGGGCAACGATGAGTTCCACGTTTGCTGGGATGTCTTTTGCTTTTTCGAGGACTGCTTTTGCGAGTTCTACTCCTTCAGGAACTGTGGTGTTCATTTTCCAATTTCCTGCAACGATGAATTTTCTCATAATTCTGTTTTTTTTATTGTTATTACTTTTTGTTATTACTTTTTGTTCTGTCTTTTTGTTCTTGTCTTTTTGTCTTTGGCCGTTGCCGCTGTATTTCGGCGGCTTTTCAGGGTGTCTATGCCGCCAAAACACAGCGGCAACGTGCCTGTGCGGTCATCACGAGGTGCCTGTGCGGTCATCACGACATGCCTGCAACGTCACCGCGACATGCCTGCAACGTCATCACGACATGCCTGCAACGTCATCGCGACATGCCTGCAACGTCGGGGCGGCGACAAGAGTGTAAAGATACAAAAAAAATAGCGTTCACCAAAATTTGGGAACGCTATGCAATTTCTGAGTGGCTGGATTATTTGGCAGCGAGAACAGAAGCTTTACGGAAGTCTTTGAGGTCTTTCATAAGAGCAAGAGCGGCTTTGCGTGCGCGGGCACCAGCAGCTTTGTTACCTTTAGCGACCTGAGCCTCTGCGTTCTTTGCGAACTCAGCAATCTCAGCATTGATTTTCTCAACAAGAGCTTTCATTTTGATTGAATATTAATGTTAAACAATTTGGAATGTGCAAAATCTTGCGCAATTTAGGTAAAATCTTTGAAAAACAAAAATATTGAGCAAAAAAAATGGCCTATATTGCTTGTTTTCAGTCTTTTTTACGTGTATTCAGGCTGTTCATTGCCCTTTCCACCCCTACAAAAGCGAAATCTATGACTCCACGGCGGACTTTTTCGGCGAGTTCGGGGATGGCTTCCTGCTCTTCTTTGGAGAAGTCGCTCAGCACATAGTCAATCTGTTCTCCTGCCTGGAAATTGTTCCCGATTCCGATTCGGATTCTGGCCCATTCGCTGCTTTCCAGTAGATCTGTGATGTTCTGGAGGCCGTTGTGACCTCCGGAAGAGCCGGCTCGCCGCATGCGGATTGTCCCGAAGGGCAGATTCAGGTCGTCTGAAATAACCAGCAGGTTCTCCAGGGGCAGGCTGAGCTGCTGCAGCCAGTAGCGGACGGCATTGCCGCTGAGGTTCATGTAGGTCGATGGCTTAAGCAGGTGGAAGCGGCGGCCTTTGACCGAGATTTCCGCGACGGCGCCGTAACGGGCTGTACGGAAAACAGTATCGGATGCCTGAGCCCAGGCATCCAATACCATAAATCCTATGTTATGTCGCGTGGCGGCGTATTCGTCACCGATATTGCCGAGTCCGACAACTAGGTAGTCCATACGCCTGTGAGCTTAATTACTCAGCTTTTGCTGCTTCAGCTGCGGCCTGCTGCATTGCGCGGGTCGTGGCGACGCGGCAGATGATGGTGTTCTTGTCGGAGAGGATGGTGATTCCGTCGAACTTGAGTTCGCCGGCAGTGAGCCTCTTGTCAAGACCAAGGGGAGTAATGTCTATGTCGAGCTGGTCCGGGAGGTCCTTCATGAGGGCGCTGACACGGAGTTTGCGGCACAGCTGGGTGAATTTACCACCAGCCTGCACACCGACAGGGTGACCCTGGAGATTCAGGGGAACGTCGATGGCGATGGGCTTCTTGTCGTCCACTGCAAGGAAGTCCACGTGGAGACAGTTGTCTGCTACCGGGTGGAACTGAAGCTCATGGAAAACGGCGGTGAAGGAGCGGCCGTCGGAGAGTTCGAGGTCGATAATGTGGGATTTGGGAGTGTAGATTGCTCCGTTGAGTTCTTTCTCGGAAACGGTGAAAAGGACGTTCTCGATTCCGGGTCCGTAAAGGTTGCAGGGAACGAGACCCTGGCGGCGGAAAGCCTTGATGACGGCTTTGTTGCCTACCTGACGGATTTCTCCTTTAAGGGAAAAATGCTGCATAATAGTTTGAATTAAAATGTGTTACTCAGTTTTGAACGAGTCAAAACCCCATTGCACCAAAAGCCCTTCGGCTTTTAAAGGCCGGCAAAGTTAAGAAAAATATTTTATTTGACAAGCGCCGTTGCTTTATTCCAGCCGATTTTCTGCCGGTAATAGGACTTGAGCTGATCGCCGGAATGGCTCGGAAGGAACATGCTCAGTCCGCTGTAATGGGTGAACTGGATGGTGAAGAATGTGTCCGTGTGCCCTTTGAATATGATAAAATCGTTCAGGGCATTCGCGAGAAGCGCTTTTTCGGAGTCATCTATGCCGGCGTGGATAAGTATGTCCTCAAGGTCATAGAACCAGTGCTTGTCCTGACGGAAATAGACCTGGATTCCGGCGGTGGGGAGGTTGGATATCTGCTCGCGGTATTTCTCGAAAAGAGTCTTGCAGATGCTAACCAGGGGGTCTATCCGTCTGCAGTCAACCACAGTGACAGAAGCGGCTTTTGTGGAACCATTGAGGTATTTGTCCAGATAATCGCGACAAACTGCCTCGGGATCCGGGACTGAGCCGCCGAGCAGATATTTCCCCATTGAATCGTAATAAAAGCCCTGGGAAAGTACTTCAGTGGGGGAGAACCCGATGATATCGACCTTGTCCTTGAGTTCGTAGGCGACCTCTATTCCGCCCATCAGGCAGGCATCGAAGAGGAAGTAGTCCAGGTGCATCGGAATGGCCCCGGCGAGGGCAGGCAGTTCTATCTCAAAGGATTCCAGGTCCACGCCAACGGTGCCGGTATAGTCAGCGCCTATGCTCTTGGTAAGGGGCTCCTCCTCGAAATTACGCACCCTCCTCACCCTGCGGGACAAAGCCCAGATGTCGCCGTCGTCCACATCGTCGCCGCCGTCTTCGGGATTGGAATAATAACCTTCGGGGAGAAAGCCGGTGGCATGTGAGGAAAAGACCACGCCGTAGCTGTCCGCCGGGTAGCTGTCCTTAATGTAACTGAGTACTTCGGACATGGTCTGGGCCGTGGAGGCTTTGGTCTCCGCAGGCCAAATCTTGACCGTGTCCATCTGGATGTCGCCCTGCCAGTTCCTTTTAACCTCTATCAGCACCGGCGGGACTGGCTCCTTGAAGTTCAGATATCCTTCGGTGCGGCGGTTGAAAACCAGCATCACGTCATTTGAGGACATGTCCACAGGCACGTATCCTTCCTGAAGCTCGGTGATATTGCGGAGCATCGGACTGCTGAGGTTGTTGTAGCCGGCTGAGTAGAGCAGCATCACGTTGCGGTATCTGGACAGCGTGCCAGTGCCGCCTTCAGTCATTTTACTGCAGGAGACCGCAAACACTGACAAGATGCAGATATATGCTGCAATCCGTTTCATTCTAACTTGCAAAGTTACTATTATTTTATTTAATTTGCACAGTTTATGAAAATTATCAAGAAACAATGAAGAGACTTGTTAAACTGGTATGTATGACTGCAGTCAGCATGATGTCCGTAGCATGCTCGGACAGGGTTTCCGAAGGAGACTTCAAATACCTTATTGACGAATTTGCGGACCTGAAAATAATGCGTTATCAGGTGCCCGGCTGGGAGAATCTCTCGCTTCGGCAGAAAGAATATGCCTATCATCTCGCAGAGGCGGCAAAATACGGCCGGGATATCCTGTGGGACCAGAACTGCCGCGACAACCTGAGGATCCGCCATGCCGTGGAGGCTATTTTCAATTCTGATTCGATAGACAAGGAGACAGAGCAGTTCGCCCAGTTCACTGTCTATGCAAAGCGACTGTTTTTCTCCAACGGCATCCACCATCACTATGCCGAAGACAAGTTCTTCCCGGAGTGCCCGAAGGAGTATTTCGCTTCGCTGCTGGAGGCCGCCGGGATTGCTGATGACGGTCTTCTGGAGGTGATTTATTCGCCTGATATATGGCCTCAGAGGCGCTCCACCTCGAAAGATGGCGACATTGTAGCCCTCTCGGCTGTGAATTTCTATGAAGGCGTCAGCCGTGAAGAAGTGGAGGACTATTACCGCAAGGCAGCCGACCTTTCCGACCCGCACCCTGTTTCCTACGGGCTCAATACAAAAGTCGTCAAGGGCAGTGACGGACGCATCCGCGAGGAGGCCTGGAAAATCGGCGGGCTCTATTCCGCCGCCATTGAAAAGATAGACGAGCATCTTGCACTCGCCGCGGAAGTTGCCGAAAATGACATACAGCGCCGTGCGATAGACCTCCTCAGACAATATTACCACAGCGGTGACCTCCGGGTCTGGGATGAATTCAATATCGAGTGGGTGAAGGACACGGTCGGTACTGTGGATTTCATCAACGGCTTCATCGAGGACTATAACGATCCGCTCGGAAGGAAGGCTTCCTGGGAGGGCTATGTCAATATCAAGGACCATGAGGCTTCTGTCCGTACAGAGAAACTGAGCGCCAACGCGCAGTGGTTCGAGGACAATTCCCCCGTGGATCCCCGCTTCCGTAAGGCTGAGGTCAAGGGAATATCGGCAAAAGTCATCAATGCGGTGTGTCTGGCGGGGGATTCCTATCCTTCCACGCCCATCGGCATCAATCTTCCGAATGCCGACTGGATCCGCAAGGAATACGGCTCCAAGTCCGTGACAATCGCCAATATTACCAATGCCTATAACAAGGCCGCCGAGGAGGCTCCGCATTCTATGCTGGAGGAGTTTGCATGGTCGAAGAAGGAGATTGAACTCTCGCACAAATACTCTGCCCTTGCAGACGCGATACATACCGACCTGCACGAGTGCCTTGGACATGGCAGCGGTCAGCTTCTGCCAGGTGTTTCCGCCACCGCTCTCGGGGAGTACTCGTCGACCCTTGAAGAAGCCCGCGCAGACCTTTTCGGCCTGTATTACTGTGCGGACCCCAAAATGGTTGAACTCGGCATCATGCCCGACGGCGAGGCCTACAAGGCAGAGTATTCGGCCTATATCCGCAACGGCCTGTTCACCCAGTTCACCCGTGTGGAACTCGGGCGCCAGAATACCGAGGCGCACATGCAGAACCGTCAGCTGATTGCTTCATGGTGCTTCGAAAAAGGGGCCGGGGACAAGGTCATCGAGAAGAAGGAACGCGGAGGAAAGACTTATTTCGTGGTGCGTGACTACGAGAAACTGCGCGCTCTCTTCGGCGAGCTGCTCGGGGAGATCCAGCGCATCAAATCAGAAGGCGACTACGAGGCCGGAAAGGCTCTGGTGGAGAATTACGGAGTAAATATAGATCCTGAACTTCACCGGGAGGTGCTGGAGCGTTATGCCAGTCTGGGGCTCAAGCCTTACGGCGGATTTGTGAATCCTGAGATTGTGCCTGTCTATTCGGACGGCGCCGTAGCTGACTATAAACTCGTCTATACCGATGACTATCTCGGCCAGATGCTGCTCTACGGCAAAAAGTATGGTACCCTCTGATGAAGAAGCCGCCGGCTTCTTCATCAGATATGCGGAGTATCTGAAATTGGAGCGGGCGATGTCGCCGGCGACGGTCTCGTCGTACGTTTCGGACGTGGAGTTTTTCTTCAAGGCCTTGGGGAATGTGCCTTTAGAGAAGATAAGTGCCTCTGATATAGAGAATTATCTTTCTTCAATGGTGAAGGAGGGACAGTCCTCACGGAGCGAGGCCAGGGCGCTGAGCGCGCTCCGTTCTTTTTTCAACTGGGCAGTGGCGGAAAGGGAGATTGAATTCAATCCATGTGACGGA
>JAFYEM010000013.1 GCA_017544265.1 Bacteroidales bacterium
ATGCGACCTCCATGATGAAGCGCACTTTCATGCGGGTGTCCTTGTGGGTGCCGCAGAAACCGTCCACTACGAAGAGGCGTTTGCCGCTGAGCTGGTTGACTGCGAGCTTGCGAACGGCCTTCCAGGTCTTTTCGCTCATCTTGTGGTTGTCGTTGTGATAACCCTCGCTGTCCCACCAGATTTCGCCGGGAGCGCCTTCCTTTGTGGTTTTGTCATAGACGATATATTTGTCCTTGGGCGAACGGCCGGTATAGACGCCGGTCATGACGTTGATGGCCCCGAGCTCAGTCACCTGGCCCTTGTCGAAACCTTCCAGGCCGGGTTTTGTTTCTTCGTTGTAAAGGACTTCGTACGTAGGATTGTAAAGAATTTCCTTGACTCCTTTGATACCGTACTTTTTGAGATCGATTTGTAGCATGATTTATTAGGTTTATATCAGTTTCTTTATATCGTGCGAATTTACCAATTATTTGGAAGTTTTCCAAATTTCAGTTTCGTGGTGACGAAAAATTTCCTGCATCACTTTCATCGCCTGTGCCACCCTCGGCACCATAAGAGGGAGGGGCCCGTCGCTTGCGATGGGAGGGGTCGCCCAGAGGGCGACGGCAGGGAAAGTGATGCAGGAAATTTTTTCTTCCTTACAGCGAAAGAGCGGCGCTGCGCCCGGCGAGCCAGCCGGTGGAAAATGCGGCCTGGAGATTGTAGCCGCCGGTATCACAGTCAAGGTCCAGGATTTCTCCGGCGAAATACAGCCCCGGAACCAGTTTGGATTCGAGGGTCTTGGCGACGATTTCGTCCTGGGCTATGCCTCCGGCGGTGACGACCGCCCTTTCGAATCCGACGAAACCTTCGATTTCGAAGCGCCAGTCTTTCATCGTGGCGGCCAGGCTGTCCACGCTGACCTGCGGGTTCATCTTCAGGAAAGGAAGGGTAATGTCCCAGGGAATGAATTTCCCGAGCAGGATGCGGAAAAGTTTCCGGAAAGGCACCCCTCGGCTGCGCTCGTCAGCGATGACTTCCTCCCAGCGTTTATGCACGTCTTCATCCAGCCGGGCATCCTCCACGGCGGGTTTGAGGTCTATGGCGATGCTCACGCGGGCCCCGTTCTCAAGAGCGCGAACCGCAGCGCGGCTGAGTTTGTAGCCCGCCGGCCCTTCGATGCCGCCGTCGGTGAATTCCAGGTCGCCGAATTCAGTCGCTACGCACTCGCCGCCTATATACAGGCTCAGGTCTATGTTGTCCAGACTGTTGCCGCAGAGCATTTCTCCGAGTTCGGTCATGGGCGTGACGCGCTCGATATGGGCTTTGAAGGAGGGATAGTCCTCCGGCAGGGGATTGATTTTCCTGCTTTTGCGGCTGCGGGCGCTGAAGGCCTCCCTGATTTCGCCTGCGAGGGACGGCTCCTGCTTGTATCCCGAAGGGACGAGAGCCGTGAGGGACGGAAGAAGGGGAGTGACGCTGTGGCCTAATCCTGATGCCCATTTATATCCGTCGCCAGTAGAGCCGGTGCCGGGATAGGAAAGGCCTCCTGTGGCGACAATCAGGCGTCCGGTGGTATAGACCTCCTGCTCAATTGTCGTTTCGGTGCGTACTGCGGGGGCTTTCCCGCGGCGCGGATCGTCATCGCGGGAACGGAATTCCCTGACCGTGGTTTTGGTGCAGTCCAGGCTGAAACGGTCCCCGGTGCGGCTGATGTTTCTGACTTCGCAGCCGGTGACGATCTTCACGCCCTCGAGGGTGCAGGTGCGAATCAGCGTGTCCACCACGTCGGAGGACATGTGGCTCTCCGGGAAGGCCCTGTCGCCGCGCTCTATTTTGGAGCGCATTCCGTTTTCCCTGAGCAGGTCTATGACCGCCTGCGGCGGAAGATTGTGGAAGGCGGGGGAGAGAAGGGGGGCACCGGTGCGCACTGCAGCAGAAAAGTCGTCCCAGTCCTTGAGATTGGTGAAATTGCAGCGCCCCTTTCCGGTAATCATGATTTTCCGGCCCGGCCGGGGCATTTTTTCCAGGATGGTGACTGTGCCTGCGCCCTGAAGGGCCCTTGCGGCGCTGATTCCTGCGAGAAGGCCCGCCGCTCCGCCTCCTATTATAATAATGTCTGATTTCATACGTGCGTCTGTTGTAGACGACCATCATCTTTTGGGCACATCGACACCCTTTTCAGTGCACAAAAAGATGATGGTCGTTTTTCATAGCAGGCAAATTTACAATTAAGTTTTGTAGTCGGCAAAAAAATTGTATCTTTGTGCTTCCGATCATTGAGGTCGGTCTGCCACTTTAGCTCAGTCGGTAGAGCAGCGCATTCGTAACGCGCAGGTCGGGAGTTCAAGTCTCCCAAGTGGCTCAGGTTATGGCAAAATACGTATTCGTGACAGGAGGCGTCGCCTCGTCACTGGGAAAAGGCATCGTGGCGGCATCGCTCGCCAAACTTCTTCAGGCAAGGGGCCTCAGGGTAACCATCCAGAAATTCGACCCCTATCTCAATGTCGACCCCGGAACTCTTAATCCATACGAGCATGGAGAGTGCTATGTCACCGACGACGGCGCGGAGACAGACCTGGACCTGGGCCACTACGAGCGTTTCCTCGGAGCCCACACGTCCAAGGCGAATAACGTCACCACTGGGAAAATCTATCACACCGTAATCACCAAGGAGCGCGAGGGCGCATATCTTGGAAAGACTGTCCAGATTGTCCCCCATATCACCGATGAAATCAAGCGCAGGATGCTGCTGCTTGGGAAGACCGGCCGCTTCGACATCATCATCACCGAAGTCGGCGGCACCGTGGGCGACATGGAGTCGCAGCCCTTCGTGGAGGCCATACGCCAGCTCCAGTGGGAGCTCCCTGAGGAGGACCTGCTGAGCATACATCTCACCCTGGTGCCATATCTGAGGGCCGCCAAGGAACTCAAGACCAAACCCACGCAGCACTCCGTGCAGCTTCTGCAGCAGGCCGGCGTGCACCCGGACATAATCGTGTGCCGCACCGAGAAGGACCTCGGGCCGGATCTGAAGAAGAAAATCGCCCAGTTCTGCAACGTCAAGCCCGGCCACGTTATCCAGTCCATAGACGCTTCCAGCATTTATCAGGTTCCGGTGAATCTGGACAAGGAAGGCCTGGACGAAATGGTGGTGGAACATCTTGGCCTCAAGGGGCTTCCGGATCCGGACCTGACCGCCCTTCAGGAATTTCTCGAGAGGATACGCCATCCCAAATCACAGGTCGATATCGCCCTCGTGGGAAAATACGTCGAACTGCAGGATGCCTACAAGTCCATACAGGAATCGTTCGTTCATGCAGGTGCCGCCAACGAATGCAAAGTGGTGGTCCACTGCGTCCATTCCGAATTCCTGAATGACGACAACGCAAAAGAACTCCTCGGCGAAATGGACGGTATCCTCGTGGCTCCAGGTTTCGGCGAGAGGGGACTGGAAGGGAAGATAGTCGCTGTGCGCTACGCCCGCGAGAACGGGATACCCTTTTTCGGCATCTGTCTCGGAATGCACATGGCCGTGGTGGAATTCGCCCGCGACGTGCTCGGACTCAAGGATGCCCATACCACGGAGGTCCGTCCCGGCACCTCTTCGCCCGTCATAGACCTTATGGAGGACCAGAAGACAACCACCGTAAAGGGCGGCACGATGCGTCTCGGGGCCTATAGATGCCGTCTCGCGGAGGGCTCGCTCGCGCGCCGGATTTACGGACAGGAGCTTATCAGCGAGCGTCACCGTCACCGCTACGAATTCAATGACGCATACCGCAGGGCCTTCGAGGAGGCCGGTATGAAGATTTCAGGCTGCAACCCGGACACCGGGCTGGTGGAAATAGTGGAAATTCCTTCTCATCCTTTCTTCATCGCGGTGCAGTTCCATCCCGAGTACAAGAGTACTCCTGAGAATCCCCAGCCGATTTTCGTGGAATTCATCAAGGCGGCTATGGAGCGTCGCGGCAATGCGTAAATTCCTGCTTCTTCCTCTTCTGCTGCTCCTCGGATGTGCCCCTAAGGCCGTCAGGGAGTATAAAGCCGTGGCAGTGAAAGAATATCCGCACGACACCACCTCCTATACTCAGGGGCTGTTCTTCGACGGCGACACCTTTTTCGAGACCACCGGGCAGTGGGGCGAGAGCACCATTCGCAAAGTGGAGCTGGAAAGCGGAAAAACCCTTTCCAGAGTGGATTTCCCGGAAGAATACTTCCTCGAAGGTTCGGTGGCGCTCTGCGGTGTGCTTTATGTGCTGACCTGGACCAACAGGCAGATACTCAAGTATGACGCTTCTACCCTCAAGCCCATAGGCGCGCTGAGATATCCCCGCGAGGGCTGGGGCCTCACCACCGACGGCAAGCGTTTCTATGCCTCCGACGGCTCGTCCCGCATCTATGTGACGGGACCGGATTTCAAGGCCGAAAAGACCATCCACGTCACCATGGACGGCCATCCGGTGAGATATCTGAACGAGCTGGAATGGATTGACGGACGCATCTGGGCGAATGTCTATACCTCCGACACCATAGTTATAATTAATCCGCGCTCCGGCGTGGTTGAGGCCCGTGTCGATTGCAGCGGCCTCTATCCCCGTGCCGGCCGCAGCCCTCACGCCGACGTGCTCAACGGCATCGCCGTCTCGCCCGACGGCCGTATTTTCCTCACAGGCAAATACTGGCCGAAGTTGTTTGAAGTCGTAATTAAGGAATAAGTTGTTAAACAGCAACAACTTATTCGACAAAAATAATAATTAGGGGTACTGGCAGAAATGCCGGTTGAGAAAAACCCTCTGAACCTGATGCGGTCAATACCGCCGTAGGGAAATGAAAACATTACTGCTTATTCTGGCAATCGCGCCGGTGGTGCCGGCGCAGCCGCAGGACAGCCTTTTGGTCCAGGACAAACTGGACAGCGTAGTCGTATCGGCTACACGTGCGGGACTTGACTCCCCGGTAACATTCACAATGATAGGCAAGGCGGAACTCTCGTCAAAGGACCCTTCTGCTTCACTTCCCATGAACCTTGCGCTCCAGCCCGGCGTGGTGGTATGGAACGAGGGCGGAACCGGTCTCGGGAACTCATCCATGACAATCCGCGGCTCGAAAGGCTCACAGATCAACGTCACCCTCACCGGAATCACCCTCAACGACGCCGAGAGCCAGGAAGTGTTCTGGGTAAACATACCGGCGATTACCGGACTGCTTTCCTCTGTACAGGTCCAGCGGGGCCTCGGCACCAGCGCCTCCGGCTCCGGTGCCTTCGGTGCCAGCATCAATATGAGCACTTCCGGCATCACCCCGTCTCCTTCCTTCCGCTTTAACATGTCCGGGGGCGCATGGAACACATTTACCGCCGGCGCCTACGCCTCGACCGGACACACGAAAAGCGGTTTCTGGGCTTCCGCGGCCTATTCCCGGGCATGGACGGACGGCTATGTGCGTGGCGGAAAAGTCTCCTCGCAGGCCGCATTTGCCAATATCGGCTGGATGAAAGGCAGCAATTCAGTCCGCCTGACATGGCTGCTGGGGCAGCAGAAAAGCGGCATCACCTGGGACGGTATAGACCTTGAAACATACAAGACCGACCGTCGCTACAATTCCGCAGGGGAGCACTATGACGCCTGGGGCAACCGCCTGTACTATGACAACCAGACGGACAATTATCTCCAGAATCACATCCAGCTGAACTACACGCACCAGTTCACCTCCCAGCTGAGCTGGTCCAACACCCTCAATTATACCTACGGCTACGGCTACGACGAGTATTACGGCTATGACCTTTACGGCATGTACGGCTATGGCGGAGCTCTGCCGCTTGCCTCTTTCGGCTTCCCGGAGGGGGGGGTGAAGGGCGTGGACGGAGCCATGCACGAGAGCGGAGAAACCATCCACCGCATGCTTATGCGGAACCATTATTTCGTGTACCGCACCGACCTGAAATACGTCTCGCACCGCATTGAAGTGACTGCCGGCGGCAGCGTCTCCTGCTATCTCGGCGACCACTGGGGCAAGGTGCTCTGGGTGGATGTGCTGGGCGATGACTATGACTACAGCCGCAACAGCTGGTATTTCAATGACGCGGTGAAGTGGGACGCGGACATATATGCCCGCGTGCTCTGGCGCATTGTCGGCGGACTTAGTGTCTATGCGGACCTCCAGGGCCGCTATGTTGACCTCCGGATGAAAGGGCCGGACAACGACTTCACGGACATAAGCTGCCATAGACAGTGGCCCTTCTTCAACCCCAGGGCGGGCGTGACATGGACTTCCGGAGGGCATAAGGTCTATGCTTTCGCAGCTCTCGGACACCGCGAACCGGGCCGCGGGGACATAAAGGAAAATGTCGATGACATCCGTCCCGAGATAATGGTGGATGCCGAGGCAGGATGGTCCTGGAGCAATGAGAAACTGCGCTTTTCGGCGGATATATATGCGATGGAGTACAAGGACATGCTCATAGAGACCGGCCGCATATCGGCTTCGGGCTATATGATAAAGGAAAACGTGCCGCGCTCCTGGCGGCGGGGAGTCGAGCTCACGGCGGGATGGACCCCGGGACCGTGGCTGTCCCTGGACGGAAATGTGGCCCTGAGCATCAATCAGATACGCGACTACACCGCCTATGTCCCCTATGACGATTATTCCGCAGTCAAGTCATTCCACTATGGCAGGACTCCGCTTATGATGTCACCTTCCGTGGTGGGAATGCTGCGTTTTTCGCTTTCACCCTGGGCCGGCAGGGCCCGTCATCCGCTTCGGAGCACCACCCTCACTGCAGACTGGAAGATTGTCGGGAAGCAGTATCTGGACAATACCGGCAGGGAAGATCTCGCCGTGCCTTCCTACAACACTGCCAATCTGAGCCTTTCGCACAGTTTCTCTCTCCCGCTGGGCTCACTGGAACTTTCGGTCTATGTGACCAATGTTTTCAATTCCCTGTACTACGCCTCCGGCTGGAGAAGCGAGACCTGGAATCCGGGGACTGAAACGCTCAGCACCTTCATAGGCATTTATCCCCAGGCTCCCGTTGCAGTCATGGGCAAGATATGCTACAGCTTCTGACGCGGGTATAAAAAAGGAGGCTGACCTGACGGCCAGTCTCCTCCGGGTAGGGATGATCGGGTTCGAACCGATGACCTCTTCAATGTGACTGAAGCGCTCTAAACCAGCTGAGCTACACCCCTGTTTGGTTCGGGACCGCAAAATTAACACTTTTTTGCTTTCCTCCAAAATTTTTTCATTTCTTTCCGGCGGCGAAATGGTAGAGTATGATGCCTGCGCAGACCGAGACGTTGAGCGAGTGCTTTGAGCCGAACTGCGGAATTTCCAGCGATAGGTCGGCCTCGGCCAGGGCTTCGTCCGAAATGCCGTCCACCTCGTTTCCGAGCACAAGGGCGTATTTTATGGCTTCTTCGCGGACAAAGGAGGGAAGTTTTACAGAATTCACTGTCTGCTCCACGGCAACTACTCTGTAGCCGTCCACGCGCAGTTCCCGGAGCAGGGCCGCAGTGTCCTGACGCTTCTCCCAGGGTACGCTGTCCTCGGCTCCGAGGGCGGATTTGTGAATCTCGGGGGATGGTGGAACCGGGCTTATTCCGCACATATAGACCTTGTCTGCCTTGAATGCGTCTGCGCTGCGCAGCACGGAACCCACGTTGTGGGCGCTCCGGATGTTGTCAAGCACCACCACTATTCCGGAAGGAGGCAGGCTGCGATAGGCCTCCGCCGGGATTCTTCCCATCTCGATTCCTGTAAGTTTTCTGTCCTTCATAGGCCGCAAAAATAATAATTTTTATTGTCGCGGAAAATAGTTATATTTGTGAACTAAACACTAATCGCTAATGAAACAGGACCTGCAGGTATTCGACCTGATTAAAAAAGAACAGGAAAGACAGTCTTCCGGATTGGAGTTGATCGCAAGCGAGAACTATGTGTCCCAGCAGGTGCTGGAGGCCATGGGTTCAATATGCACCAATAAATATGCGGAAGGCTATCCCGGTCACCGCTATTACGGCGGCTGTGAGGTGGTGGACCAGATTGAGCAGCTGGCGATAGACCGCCTGAAGGAGCTTTACGGCGCCGAGTACGCCAACGTCCAGCCGCATTCGGGAGCGGAGGCGAATCTTGCCGTGCAGCTCGCTGTGCTGCGTCCTGGCGATACTTTCATGGGGCTGGACCTCGCCCACGGCGGCCACCTTACCCATGGCTCCCCGGTGAATGCGTCCGGGCTTCTTTACAAGGCGGTTTCCTACGGGCTCAATCCCGAAACCGGCCGCGTGGACTACGACCAGATGGAGCGTGTCGCCCTGGAGGAGCGTCCGAAGCTTATCATCGGCGGCGCATCGGCCTATTCCCGCGAATGGGACTACGCCCGCATGCGCAAGATTGCCGACGAAGTGGGCGCGCTGCTGATGATAGACATGGCCCATACTGCCGGTCTGATTGCCGCGGGATTGCTGGACAATCCGGTGAAATATGCCCATATAGTCACGTCCACCACGCACAAGACGCTTCGCGGTCCGCGCGGAGGCATCATCCTGATCGGCAAGGACTTCGACAATCCATGGGGCCTCACCACTCCCAAGGGCGTCGTCAAGAAGATGTCCCAGATAATCGATTCGGCGGTTTTCCCGGGCATACAGGGCGGGCCTCTCGAGCACGTCATCGCCGCCAAGGCGGTGGCCTTCTATGAGGCCCTTCAGCCGGAGTACAAGCAATACCAGACCCAGGTGCGCGACAATGCCGCAGCCATGTGCGAAGCCTTCCTCGTGCGAGGCTACAAGGTCGTTTCTGGCGGAACGGACAACCATCTCATGCTGATTGACCTGCGGCCCAAGTTCCCTGAACTCAGCGGAAAGGTCGCGGAGAAAGAACTCGGCAGGGCGGATATCACCCTGAACAAGAATATGGTGCCCTTCGACAGCCGTTCGGCTTTCCAGACTTCCGGCATACGTGTCGGGACCCCCGCAATCACTTCGCGGGGCTTTGTCCAGAAAGACATGGTCGATATAGTCGAACTTATAGACACGGTGCTCACGTCGGCAAATGCCCATGTCGCCGCGCTGACGGCAAAGGAGCCGGATGCAGCCGCCCTTGCGGAGCTGGATGAGCACAAGGCCGTCGTGGACGAAGTGCGGCGCAAGGTGCACATGATGACAAGCGGCCGTCCGCTGAACAGGTATTAGAATCATGAAATTCAAGTATTTACTCTTAGCTTTCGCGGCTCTGCTGCTGGCCTCCTGCCAGGGGAACAAGGACATTGTTCTAATGATGGAGGTGGACCCTATGTCGGTCACGGTTTCGTGCGGTGGTGAGCCTGTCGAGCTTAACCTGAAGACCAATTCTCCTTCCTGGAAGGCCTATGGATTCGAATCATGGATACATGTTTCCCCGGCGACAGGCTCCGGTGATGCCGTGCTCACGCTGACTGCGGATGAGAATGCTTCCGCATCATCCAGGGAAGGCCTTCTGCTGATTGAAGACCTCTCGTCGGGCTCGGTTTTCCGCATCCCCGTAGTCCAGTACGGCAGGGCAACTCCGGATGACGACCCGGACGACCCTGATGATCCCGACGATCCTGATGACCCGGAGGTCCCGGATGACAATCCTACGGACCCGGATGATCCGGATGTGCCCCATGTCAGCAGCTCCCAGCCCGGCTGGGCTGAGCTTCCGAAGATGAATATCGGCCATTCCCAGCAGTATTTAATCAATACTGAAAATGAGGACCAGTACTACGCCATGCACATCTGCCCGAATTTCAACTACGGCAGTTCTTCGCGCAGGGCTCGCAATTACACCGTCTGCTTCGATGCGGACAAGCATGTCCCTCTCTGGGTGGCGGCTCCACGACACAAAGGTTATGAGGTCGGTTCCGGGCGGAGCGGCTATTCCCATGACCCGGATATTCCGTCCGGTATCCAGTACAAGTCGAAGTCTACCGGGGGAGGCTGCAACAAGGGACACATGCTCGGCAGCGCGGAAAGGACTGTTACTGACGCCGTCAACAAGCAGGTTTTCTACTACACAAACATAGCTCCCCAGCTTTCTTCGGGCTTCAATACCGGAGGCGGCGGATGGAACAATCTGGAAGACTGGGTGGATACCCAGGTCTGCAGTGATACCCTTTATGTCGTCATAGGCACGTATTACGAATCCTATACCGACGGATACGGCAAGTCCGCTTCGCCCGATACCATAGATTTCGGCGGCAGGAACGACGTGGCTTTCCCGACCATGTTCTACTACGTCCTTCTGAGAAAGAAAGTGGAGAACACATCCAAGCTTATCACCGACTGCGATGCTTCCGAACTTAAGTGCGCCGCTTTCGTGCGTGCGCATGTGAACAGTCTCAAGGGGCAGGAAGTGACCAAAAAGGACCTTATGAAAGTCTCCGAACTTGAGCAGCTGACAGGGATTACCTATTTTGCGAATGTGCCGAACGCCCCCAAAGACGTCCTGAACGCTTCCGACTGGGGACTTTAATAGGAATTTTCACTGAAAAATCGTAAATTCGCGACCGGAAAAATCAACTAAACCAAATAATAATCTATGGAAAACAAAAAAAGAGTCTATCGCTTTGGCGGCAAACATGCCGAGGGCGACGGAAAAATGCGCGAACTTCTCGGCGGTAAAGGTGCGAACCTCGCTGAAATGAACCTCCTTGGTATGCCCGTTCCCGCAGGCTTTACCATCACGACTGAGTGCTGTACCGAGTACTACAGGCTTGGCGGCGGTTACACCCCCGAACTCCGCAAGGACGTCGCAGCCGCCCTCGAGGCAACTGAAAAAATCATGGGCAAGAAGTTCGGCGACCCGAACGAACCGCTTCTGGTGAGCTGCCGCTCCGGTGCACGTTCCTCGATGCCCGGCATGATGGACACCATCCTCAATATCGGCCTCTGCTCCAAGACCATACCCGGACTTATCAAGAAGACCGGCAATCCCCGTTTCGTCTATGACGCTTACCGCCGTCTGATCATGATGTATTCGGACGTGGTCATGGAGAAAGCTGAAGGCATCGAACCCGCCGACGGGCAGGGCATCCGCCAGCAGCTTGACCGGATGATGCAGGACGTCAAGGACGCGAAGGGCTACAAGTCCGACACCGAACTGACCGCGGAAGAACTGAAAGACCTCGCAGAGGCCTTCAAGGTCCGCATCAAGGAAGTTCTCGGAGTGGAATTCCCGGACGATGCCCAGGCTCAGCTCTGGGGCTCCATCGGCGGCGTTTTCAAATCCTGGAACGGCAAACGCGCCATCCGTTACCGTCAGATCGAACACATTCCGGATGACTGGGGCACAGCAGTAAACGTCCAGTCCATGGTGTTCGGCAACATGGGCGACACTTCCGCTACCGGCGTGGCATTCTCCCGCAACCCTGCCAACGGTGACAATAAGTTCTACGGCGAGTGGCTCATCAACGCCCAGGGCGAGGATGTGGTCGCCGGTATCCGTACCCCGAACCCCCTCAACGAGGCCACCAAGAGCGAGAAGAACAAGAATCTCGCCTCCCTCGAAAAGGCTATGCCGGAGGTCTATAAGGAGCTCGACGAGATCCGCCTGAATCTGGAGAAGCACTTCCAGGATATGCAGGATATCGAGTTCACTATCCAGGAAGGCAAACTCTGGATGCTTCAGTGCCGTATCGGCAAGAGGACCGGTCTCGCCGCGCTGCAGATGGCAGTGGACATGGTCGAGGAAGGACTTATCGACGAGGAAACCGCCGTTTTGCGCGTCAGCCCCGCACAGCTTGACGAAGTCCTGCACCCGATTCTCGACCCCGCTTCCGAAAAGAAGGCCGAAGTCCTCGCTCAGGGTCTTCCCGCTTCTCCGGGCGGTGCGGTCGGCCAGATTGTCTTCACTTCCGAAGACGCTATCGCCTACGCCAAGGCCGGCAAGAAGTGCATCCTAGTCCGCGAGGAGACTTCTCCTGAAGATATAGACGGTATGCACGCTTCCGTGGGTATCCTCACCGAGCGTGGCGGCATGACCTCCCACGCGGCCCTCGTGGCCCGCGGCTGGGGCAAGTGCTGCATCGTCGGCTGCGACTCCCTGAAGATCAACTTCAAGGACAAGACTGTCAGCTTCACCGGCGTGGGCAAGAGCTTCAAGGAGGGTGACGTGCTTAGTCTCAATGGTGCCAAGGGCCTTGTCTATGGCAGCGCCATCGACACTATGGACGCTTCCGAGAATCCGCTCTTCGCGAAATTCATGGGCATGTGCGACAAATTCCGCCGCCTCGGCATCCGCACCAATGCAGATACTCCCGAAGATGCCGCCCGCGCCCTTAAATTCGGCGCCCAGGGTATCGGCCTCTTCCGTATCGAGCACATGTTCTACGGCCGTAACAGCGAGACTCCTCTGCAGAAACTGCGCAAGATGATTCTCTGCGACACGGACGAGGAGCGCAGGAAAGCGCTTGCTGAACTTGAGCCTTACATGAAGGCTGCCGTGAAGGAAACTCTCCGCGTCATGGACGGCAAGCCGGTCGTGTTCCGTCTTCTGGATCCGCCGCTTCATGAATTCGTTCCCAAGGGTGAGGACAAGAAGAAGGAAATCGCCTCCGAGCTCGGTATCAGCGTCAAGGAAATCGACAAGAGGGGTGAGAGCCTCCACGAGGTCAATCCTATGATGGGTCACAGGGGAGTGCGTCTGCACGTGAGTTTCCCGCTCATCGCCGAGACTCAGTACAGGGCTATCTTCACCGCCACCGCAGAACTCCTTAAGGAAGGCCTGCACCCGCATCCGGAAATCATGATTCCCGTCACCATTTCAGCACGCGAGCTCAGTTTCCAGAAGGCTATCTGCGAAAGAATCAAGGCTGAGGTCCAGGCCGCGACCCACGGAACCCTTATCGACTACCAGTTCGGTACCATGATCGAGATTCCCCGCGCCGCCCTCACCGCCGACCGCATGGCCCGCGAAGCCCAGTTCTTCAGCTTCGGCACCAACGACCTCACCCAGATGACTTTCGGTTTCTCCCGTGACGATATCGGTACCTTCATGGGCGACTACCTCGGCAACAAGATCCTGGATGCGGACCCGTTCCAGACCATCGACACCAAGGCCGTGGGCGAACTCGTGAGAATCGGTGTGGAGAAGGGCCGTACCCGCCGTCCCGATCTGCTCTGCGGTATCTGCGGAGAGCATGGTGGCGATCCGAAGTCCATCGCGTTCTTCAACACCATCGGCATAGACTACGTCTCCTGCTCGCCGTTCCGTGTTCCTATCGCCAGACTTGCTTCTGCCCAGGCACAGATTCTCCAGAGCAAATAGACTTGCTGACATATTCTGAAGGACCGGCTCATTTCTGGGCCGGTCCTTTGATTTTGCAGAGGGACTTGTCCGTTAAAGCAGGAAAAACAGCGCCACGCCGGCCATGGAAACAGCCACGCCAAGAAGTTCGCGCAGTGCAATGCGCTGTTTATAGATAAAGGCGTAGGGGATAAGTATGAAAACGGGAGTAAGAGCCATCAGCGTGGAAGCTATTCCGGCATTGGTGTACTGTACGGCCATAAGTGACAGGGAGACTCCGAGAACGGGGCCGAAGATGGTCATGACCAGCGCATATCGCATGCCGGTTCCGTCGAGAACGGCCTGCTTCAACTTGGGGAGGTCCTTCTGAATGGACATCAGCGCAAGGAAGCCTATGGCTCCGACCACGGCCCTTATCATAGTGGATGCAAACGGCAGCATGGACGCCATCCGCTCCGGTGCATCAGGCGGGATGGCATCCGTATAATACTGTAGGCCGACCTTGCTCAGCACCAGTCCTACTCCCTGGCCAAGACCTGCTCCGAGACCCAGCAGGATGCCTTTCAGAGGCAGGGCGAGTTTTACCCCCGAGCCTTCTTCCTTGCTCAGTATGGATATTGCGATGCCGCTCAGGGTAACTGTCATGGCAAGTGCAGCTTTCCAGTTCAGGCTTTCTCCCAGAATCGCCCAGCCGGCTATTGCCGCAAAGGGGGGAGCGAGTGTCATGAACAGCTGTCCGAACCGGGCGCCGATGGAAAGGTAGCAGTTGAAGAGGCACCAGTCGCCGAAGACATAGCCAACAAGTGCCGACAGCGACAGCCATATCCAGGCTTCGCGGGTGGCATAGACCGGGTACGGTTGCCCGATCGTAAGCCAGAGCAGCGCCCCGAGAAATAGAATGGCCATGGACAGGCGCAGGACATTTGCCGGCATGGACCCGATCCTGTGGCTGGCCTTGTCTGCAAACAGTGCAGTCACGGTCCAAGAACCAGCGACCAATAGCGATATTATTTCTCCAAGGTGATTCATCTGCTGGACAAACATAACACGAATATAGCAATTTGCCGTGGAACAGCCAAATTGAGAATAAAATCAGCCTCCCACATTGCTGTAAGTCGGGTTCTGGTCAGATGCCCGAAAAAGTGCGGGAAAAAATGAGGTCAACTCATCAGAGTCAACCTCATTATCGTATAACGGAATCAAGGCAGTTTATCTTTTGCTGCTTGATTTTCTGGCAGGAGCTTCCGTCAGATGGCTATTCTTTTCAAGAGAGGGTTTTCTCGAATCGATAACCTTGGGGGTTTTGACGGAGGAAGAGCGGACTGCTGGTGCGGTGGGGCTTGGAGCATTTTTGGTCATAATTGAAGGAAGGTCTCTCCAACCATAATTGGCATGGGAGCTATCGGTCAAATAATATCCAACAATTTCAAGGCCGTTATCGTTTCCGCCATTTAGCGTGGCAGATGTGCCGGTATCATCTGAAAGGACACCGATCATTACCGGTGAAACAGATGACAAATAATAGTTATCACTATAATAAAGTCCATAAAGGTAATATGAACCATAGACGGCCCCATAGTTTATTGAGATGGAATTATCTGAATTGAATGTCGCCGGCGTGGGTATAAAACTGTATCCCCACAGGCCGTAAATGATGTATGAGATTCCGTCTTCGTCAGCAGCAATTTCCCAGATATCTGCATCTGTGCCGTCATCTACACTCCAGGAACCAATCCAGTTGTAATACTCGTCAGGAATAGTCGAAGGGGCGATGGAGAATTGATCAAGGCTAGAAGAGAATAAATAATTATTTAATTCTCCGGCTGTGAAGATATAGAAAGTTCCATATTCTGAAGGCAAATCAAGTGAAACAGTGGAACTGCTGGTTACTTTTGTGTTGACGTTGGCTGCGGCGTCGTCAAATGATATGGCAGATATTCCAACTTCAGCGTAATCCAATCCCTCGCCCAGGGAAACAGCTATATTTGCTTTTCCTTCAGAGCAATCAATAAAGGCTGCAGAAACCTCTAAATAGTTCTCGTCAATGAAATCTTCTCCCGGCATCGCTATTTGAACAAGGTCATTGTCGCTATAACCCCAATATATAACTCCGCTTGATGAACCATAATATATAGGCGCCAACTGAATATTTGCAGGGGAGCCGTCGGCTTTGGTTTTCACAACTAAAGAGTGAATGATAAGATCTGAGCGGACTCCAGAATAATCGTTAATACTTCTGATATAAAGATAGTCAGATCCGCTGCTTGACATATTATAGCCAGTGAAATGTGAGTTAAAACTGACAATGCCATCAAAAGGAACATTCGTATCAGAGTAACCGATTTGATCTCCGGCCGAGCAGATGTCAAATGTTAAATAAGAATCGGCATCAGCGGAATTATAGATGATGCCATAAGGATTAACAATGCGGTATGAATTGGGTTCATCTGCATTCTGTTCGATTTCAACCTCAATGAAATCATCGGCACTCATTCCGATGTATGAATCATAGAACTTACCAGTACCTAATGAATTCCAAGTAACAGTCGGACACTCAATCGGTTTCAATTCTAAGACCGTATTCCGCTTGACTTCGATATCCTGCTTGGTCTCGATTTCAAACAGCGAATTGATAGAATTGTCTTCAATTACTATTTTCAATCCGGCCTTGATTGTACCGACCGGTACTGGAACGTACAATACCGCCGTTCCGTTCGAATCAGGAGATATGTGGGAATAGTACTCGGTATTGCCCGTCCCTGCATAATTGCTCAGGTAAATGACATTGTCATCGCCAATCGTGAAGTTGCCGCAGAGGCTCTGATTGGTGGTATTTGTGTAGATGGAGAACCAGGCTGCTTCGTCAGGGACATTGTTGACTGTGAATTTCAGGATACCTGTGGCGGAAGAAAAACTGTAGGCGCTGCCGTTGCTGTCCGGAACGCCGATAATCGGCAGTCCGGAAAGAGGGTTGTTCACGGGTGCACTGAAGTCCTGTGGAATGGAAACAGTATATTTTCCTCCTGAAACTGAAGGAGCAATTGAAGTGGGATAGAACGCCAGTCCGCTGGGGCGGTACCAGTCAGTAATAGTGGCGTAGAAAGTAGAGGATGCACCTGCGGATTCGGCGGTAAAGTTTGCAAATGAGCTGTTGCTTCCGTCGCTGCAGAGTACGCGTATTAAATCGTTCTTAACCCAGGAGAAAGTTTTTTCATTGGCATAGGCCGTCTTCAGTCCGTCGTCGATGGAGGCACTGATGCGGACGATGTTGACTTCGCCCTCGGGAATGGTTTCAACGTCCTTGTTGAGTTCCTTGGAGCAGGAAACAGCAATGACAGCGGTAAATGCTATAGCGCTTAATATCTTTTTCATCTCTTCTTTTCTTTTAAGGGTTAGACATTAAGACCATGGATCGATAACCTCAGGATCGTACAAATCCTCTCCTGAAGAACTCTGAATGCCAACAACTGAAGCCATGATGCTGGCGTCAAACAGCAGGTCCCTGACCCGCTGTTTTGGGGTTTGATAGATCTTTTTCATTGAAAACCACATTGTTAAAGTTCGTTCAAAGGACAAATATAATTAAATTTTTTTAAAAACAAATAATTTGATATTTTTTTTAACAAAAGATGTAAATGGTTTAGAATGAGATTGTTCTGCGGGACCATTCACATATACCAGCCGAACTGTCACGAAATCCCTCTAAGAACTTCCACAGTGATTTCGTGGCGGGGTGACAGCAGAACTGTGTCAGAAAGTGTAGCCGAGGCCGGGTTCGAGGCAGTAGGAGCGGTCGAGGTTGTGGGCTCGCATGTCGAAACTCAGGTAGAGGCCGCGGCAGTGGGGAATGTTGTAGCGGAGACCGATTTTCTGATAGGTCAGAGGGATGTCTTCGGTGAGTCCCGTTTTCTTGAAAACGTACATACCGAACATTACGTGAAGAGACAGGCGGTTGTAGTGGAATTCCTGAATAATATAGGCCGTGACGTAGAAGGGAGAGTAGCCGCGCGGGTCTTCTTCTCCCTTGAGCACAAGGTCGTTCACGCGGTACTGGTTATCGGCATAATGCGCTTCCACTCCGAGGCCGGAAGAGAAAACAGGAGCATACCTGTAGGTAAGTTCCACGCCAAGGCCTCCACGGAAGCGGGGCGGGGCGGGAGTGCCGCCGCGGATTTTCCCCTGGCCGTTTTCGTAGAGCTTTTCGACGGCCCGGCGTTCCACGTCGCAGGCATGGACCCCTGCGTAGCCATGGACATTGAAGTGAAGTCCTTTTGGAAATTCCGGCCGCGGAAGGCCGCGCTCCCTGCGAATGGCGGGCACCGGTGCGAAGAAATAGCGGACTCTGGCTGTCGCGGACACCTCGTTCAGACCGACATTCGGAACCCCCGTCATGCCGTTGGAGTGATGGGTAAGCGCCGCATTGACAGAAAGCTCCCATTGCGGAAGGATCTGGAATTTAAAGTCTATGCCGGCGCCGATGAGCCCCTCGACGTTGCTGCCGATTTCGCGGCAGGCCGGATTTGAGAAATAGTTGTACTTGAATGGAGTATAGGCAGCGCCGACTTGCAGGAAGGGGCCGAACGAAAAGAATCCCGCGCGGACAAGGTCTATCTGGGCTTTCGCATAGACATTGAAAAAATCGCCGAGGCGGGAATTGTTCTTGAATCGCAGCGAACCGGTGTTGTTCCAGGAAAAGCCGAGCGCAAGATGCGGGAAATTATAGGCGTTGGCCCACCATGAACTGTCGGACGGATGCGTGTCAATGCCGAGTTCTATCTCTGCGCCGGGGGAGTCGTAGCTGCTGACAAGCCTGCCGTAGATGTCGTGGTGGCCGTTGTTCAGCACGTGGTTGAAGCGGGCTCCTGCGGCGACGCTAAGATGCTCGCGGTCAAAGCGCTGTGCCGAAGCCAGGACGGGAAGCACCAGTATCAGCGAAACTATGGCGAATACTCTCTTCATAACCTGCAAAATTACTAAAAAATCCGTATCTTTGCCATTTGTATATATTAATAGAATTATATGGCAGATAATACATTGTTGGAGAAAGTGCTGAGCCTTCAGCAGAAGTACGAGGCCCTTCAGTCGCAGCTCGCGGACCCGGAAGTGATTTCGGATATGAAGAAATTCGTGCAGCTGAACAAGGACTACAAGGAACTTGAGCCAATTATCGCGGCTGGGCTGGAGTATAAGAAACAGCTTGAGGAACTTGCTGAGGCAAAGCATATTATGATAACCGAGAAGGATGAGGACCTGAAGGAAATGGCCCGCGAGGTAATCCAGGACATAGAGCCGAAACTTCCGGAAATGGAGCAGAAGATTAAACTGCTGCTGATTCCCGCTGACCCCGATGACGGCAAGAACGCCATGGTCGAGATACGCGGCGGCACCGGCGGCGACGAGGCCGCGATTTTCGCCGGCGATTTGTTCCGCATGTACTCGAAATACGCCGAGCGCCGCGGCTGGAAACTGGAAGTTACCGACCAGGCCCCAGGCACCTCAGGAGGATTCAAGCAGATAGTCTTCAAGCTTTCCAGTTCCACTGACGGCGTCTATGGGATAATGAAATATGAGTCCGGCGTCCACCGTGTCCAGAGGGTCCCGCAGACCGAGACCCAGGGCCGTATCCAGACCTCCGCAGCCTCCGTGGCGGTGTTTCCCGAGGCCGGCGAATTCGACATAGAACTCAACCCCGCAGATATACGCAAGGACCTCTTCTGCGCTTCCGGTCCGGGAGGACAGGGCGTCAACACGACCTATTCCGCCGTGCGCCTTACCCATATCCCTTCTGGAATCGTGGTGCAGTGCCAGGAAGAGCGCTCCCAGCTCAAGAACCTTGACCGCGCCATGGAGGAACTCCGCACGAGGCTCTATAACATGGAGCACCAGAAGTACCTTGACGGAATCGCGGCAAAGCGCAAGACCATGGTCTCCACAGGTGACCGAAGCGCCAAGATCCGCACCTACAACTATCCGCAGGGCCGCGTTACTGACCACCGCATCGGCTGGTCGATGTACAACCTTCCCGTGTTCATGGACGGCGACATCCAGGAATGCATAGACCAGCTTACAATCGCCGAGAACGCAGAACGCCTAAAAGAAGCAGGAGAATGAAAGACAGGAAAGAAGAAGGACTGAAAGGCCTTGGAGGCCGTACAGTTTACAGCGAGGCATACAATCCCGGGGTTCTAGAGGCCTTCGAGAACATGAATCCGGACAATGACTACTGGGTGCGTTTCAACTGCCCGGAGTTCACTGCCCTCTGCCCGATTACCGGGCAGCCGGACTTCGCGGAAATCCGCATCAGCTACATTCCCGATGTGAAAATGGTGGAATCCAAGAGCCTCAAACTCTATCTCCACAGTTTCCGCAACTGCGGTTCCTTCCACGAGGACTGCGTCAATACCATAATGAAGGACCTTATCAAACTGATGGACCCGAAATACATTGAGGTGACCGGCCTCTTCGTTCCCCGCGGAGGCATTTCCATATATCCATACGCCAACTACGGCCGTCCCGGTACAAAGTGGGAGGCGCTGGCGGTGAAGCGCCTGGAAGAGCATGAATGAGATTTCTCGACAAGTATTATGGCAGATTCAGTCAGAATAGACAAATATTTGTGGGCGATACGTGTCTATAAGACCCGCAGCGACGCGACCGACGCCTGCAAGGGCAACAAGGTCAAAGTCGCGGGATTGCCCGTGAAGCCCTCCCGCGAGGTAAAGCGGGGCGATGTCATCGAAGTGCGCAAGGGCATAAGCACCTTTACCTACAAGGTGAAGGAACTGCTGGAAAAACGCGTGGGAGCGTCGCTGGTCGATGATTTCGCTGACAATCTCACCCCGGAGGAGGAGCTGGAGAAGATGAAAGCTCCGGTGGAGACATTCTTCGTGCGCAGGGACCGCGGCAGCGGACGCCCGACCAAGAAAGAACGCCGCGAGATGGATGCCTTGTTTGATAGCTTGTAGTATATGAGAAAAATAGTTTCAGCAATAGTTTTCCTCCTCCTGTGCACCACCCTCGGAGCGCAGGTCAAGAGGCATGAAATCAGCCTTAACGCAGGCTTTGTGGGCTCTCCTGAAAGAGTTTACCGGGAGTTTCTTCCGTTAGTAAATACCAGCAAACCGGATCTCTACGACATCTACGAACCCTCTTTCACTTCGGTTCGTTTCTCGCCTGCTCTCACGCTGGAGTACAACTACAATTTCCTCAAATGGATAAAGGGCGGTGTAAGCGCCAGCTATTTTATGATGTGGGGAAAGGAAGTAGCTGCCGGTAAGAGAACGGGAACAGGCAGGGTGCATGCGCTGTCGTTTGTCCCGCACGTGAAGTTCAACGCCATCAATAATCCCCATTTCAAGCTCTACGGCGGCCTCGGCTGCGGTCCGGCGATGTTTATCGAAAACGATTCTGCCGGTTCCTATACCCAGTTCAAGTTCGCCTATGAGATTGTCCCGATCGGCGTCGAATTCGCCGGCGAGACTGTCTATGGCACTTCGGAGGTCACTCTGGGCAACATGATGCTCGGACTCAGGCTCGGTATTGGTTTCAGGTTCTAAGCGGGAGGTCAAGATGAAAAAGATACTTTACATTATCCTTGCCGCCGCGGCGCTCGTGGCCTGCAATGCGGACAGAATAAATGACAGCTTCGGTTCAAGCTACAATTCCGCCAATGGATACAGCTTCATAGACGGTTATATGCAGGATATCGCGGAGATGGTCGCCTATAACCTGAAAGTGATGGAAACAGCCATAATATACGACTCCAACGAAGAACTGAAGGACCTTTACAACAAGTCCGGCAAGTCAGTCTGGGAGGACGGCTGTTCCTTTACGATGAGTGACGGCAAGGTCCGAGACATAAAGATTTCCAAGGTCGATGGAAAGAACTCATGGACAATGGAATTCGACGGAGACTACAGGATAGGCGAATACAGCTACCGCACCATCTATACCATTACCGCCAACCTGCTGAACCGGGCGTCCGGAAAGTCCGGCCACTATGACTGGAACGCCGTAGTCAGTGGCTCCAGGATTGAAAGGGAAGGTTACAAGTCGGAATTCAGCAGCACGGGGGGGCTGACTTTCACCCGGGGGACCAACAGCAACTACTGGGACAACTGCGACGGCTCCATGAGGATGACGGTACTGCGAAGCGGCGAGACCGTGGATATAATGATGATTGTCTTCCGCGGCAATATCTCGGACTATACGGTCACCCATTTCCCTGTTTCAGGAGAGTGATGCTCTATGACCCGCTTCGCCGTAAAGATGTCGCGGACACACCCGAGGAGCGTGTCCGGCAGTGGTTCATAGGCGTGCTGAGAGATGTCGTGGGGGTTCCTCCCCACATGATGATGAGCGAGGTGTCGCTGAAAAACGGGGCGAAGCCATACAGGGCGGACATAGTGGTCTGGTCCAGGAGCGGAGAGCCGCTCATGATAGTGGAGTGCAAGCGGCCGGGCGTGGAGCTTTCGGAGGATGTCGCAAGGCAGGCTCTTGTCTATAATAATATATTGAATGTCAATTATATCGCGGTGACTAACGGCATGCATACAAGGATGTATCGCAGGGACGGGAACGGCTTCCTGCCCATGGCCGCTTTGCTGAAATGGGAGGAAATGACGTGCCAACGATAATGAGAGGCTTCCTGGAAGCTCCCATATTTTCCATAGTCTCGGACGTGGCCCGGGAGCTTGGACTGCGCTCTTTCGTCATTGGCGGATACGTCCGCGACTGCTTCCTCGGCCGCGGGAACAACGATATAGACATAGTCGTCGAGGGCAGCGGTATCGCGCTTGCGGAGGCGGTCGGAAAGAAGGTCGGCTCCAGGGTCAGCGTATTCCGCGGTTTCGGTACAGCAATGCTCCGCTACAAGGGTATGGAGGTGGAGTTCGTGGGCGCGAGGAAAGAATCCTACAACCGGAATTCCAGGAAACCCGTCGTTGAGGACGGCACCCTCGAGGAAGACCAGCTCCGCAGGGATTTTACCATCAACGCCATGGCGTTCAGCCTCTCGAAGGAGGATTTCGGAGCACTTGTGGACCCTTTCGGCGGCATCCGCGACCTTTCCGCAGGTATTATCCGCACTCCCAGGGACCCGGATGTCACCTACAGCGACGATCCTCTCAGGATGTTCCGCGCAATCCGTTTCGCCACCCAGCTTTCCAATTCCGAAAGGGAATTCAGGATTGATGACGAATCTTTCGGGGCCATACGCCGCAACAGGGGAAGAATAGAGATTCTTTCAAAGGAAAGGATAGTGGAGGAGCTGGACAAAATACTGCTCTCAAACCGCCCTTCGAAGGGTTTCCGCCTTCTGGACGAGGCCGGCCTGCTCGAAATGGTCCTGCCGCAGCTGGAGGCGCTCAAGGGGGTTGAAACAGTCGAGGGCAAGGGGCACAAAGAGAATTTCTCCCATACTCTCCAGGTGCTGGACAATGTAGCCTCCTCCGAGGCTGAAGAGGGACGGGTGCCGAATCTGTGGCTTCGCTGGGCCGCGCTCCTGCATGATATCGGGAAGCCGGTCACTAAGCGTTTCATCGCCGGCACCGGATGGACTTTCCACGGGCACGACATAGTCGGCTCCAGAATGGTCCCGAAGATATTCGCGTCCATGAAGATGCCCCTGAACGAGAAGATGAAATATGTCCAGAAACTTGTCTCCCTGCACCTTCGCCCGATTGCACTGGTGGATGATGAGGTCACGGACTCTGCTGTACGCAGGCTTCTTTTCGAGGCCGGCGACGACATAGACGACCTGATGCTGCTCTGCAATGCGGACATTACCTCCAAGAATCCCGCGAAGGTCGCCCGAATCCGCAGGAATTTCGAACTTGTGAAAGAGAAACTCGTGGAGGTGGAGGAAAAAGACGCCATCCGCAATTTCAAGAACCCCATCACCGGGGAATATGTGATGAAGGTCTATGGGATTCCGCCCTGCCAGGAAATCGGGCAGCTCAAGGAGATAGTCAAAGAAGCCATACTCAACGGGGATATTCCGAATGAATTCGAGGCGGCTGACGCCCTGATGCGGAAAGTCGCCCCGGAGCTGGGCCTCAAGGAAGTGCAATGACAGAAAAGTACATAAGCTATATTGCCGGAGTGCGCCGATACAGTCCCCGGACGGTGGAGATTTACCGCGCCGTCCTGGAGGAGTTTCTCGCTTTCGCAGGCGGCGGCGACATAGTCCTGAAGATGACTCCGCAGATGGTGCGTTCCTATGAAGTATGGCTTATGGACACTCGCGGGGAGAGTCCCCGGTCGGTGAACCTGAATGTGTCGGTGCTGAGCGGCTTCGCTAAATACCTTATGAAGGAGGGAGTGCTGAAGTCCAATCCGGTCTCGACCGTTCGGCGCCCCAAAACCTCGAAGCGGCTTCCGACTGTCTACAGGGACGAGGCTATGGAGAATTATCTTCTGGAAAGTGCCCACAGCGCCTCGGAGGATGAACTGGAACTATTTCTCTCATACGGTCCCTCGCCGCAGGGGAAAAACCCAAAGGAAATGTATGAGCGCAGGCTCCGCCGCCTGATAATAAGCCTGCTCTATTCCACGGGGATACGCCGCAGCGAACTCATAGGCCTCAGGATATCTTCTGTGGACGGCTCGCGGGGAATTCTCCGCGTTCTTGGAAAAGGAGAAAAAATGCGGGAAATTCCTCTTGTAACTTCCATATATGACGAAATTTTGCTATATTTGAAAGCGGCTGAATCGATGGTTGGAAGGAAAAGGCTCCCCGGAGAGCCTCTGCTCGTGACCGCGGGAGGCAATGCCCTCTATCCGGTCTATGTTGACAGGGCTGTAAAGCGGGAGCTGGACCGGAGCGACATTACGGTGAGAAGGTCCCCACACGTGCTGAGGCACTCGCTCGCGACCACTTTGCTGGAAAGGGGAGCGGACCTCAATTCCATAAAGGAAATGCTGGGCCATTCTTCTCTCGCTGCGACCGAGGTCTATACCCATAACTCCGTCGAGAGGCTGAAGACTGTGTATAACGCGGCTCATCCAAGAGCCAAAAAAGAAGGTAAAAATGGAGATTAACATTAAATCACTGAAGTTCGATGCGGACTCCAAACTAATTGAGTATGTGCAGAAGAAGGTTTCCAAACTCGAGAAATTCTTCGATGGTGTCGCCTCTGTCGATGTCATCCTCTCCCTTCTTCCCGAACCAGAGAACAAGAGCGTAAGGCTCCAGACCAGAATCCCCGGCGAGGAACTGGTAATCGAAAAGAACGCCAGGACCTTCGAAGAGGCTGTGACCGATGCGGCCGATGCGATGAAAGAAAAGATAGTCCGCGCGAAGGAAAAGAAATTTGGCAGCAACTAAGGGGTATATCGCGACCGGTGCCCAGTGCCGGGAACTCGTCGATAAAGCAAGAAGACGGGAGTTCGCTCCCGTCTATCTTCTTATGGGCGAGGAACCCTACTATTCGGACCTGGTCTGTGACGCTGTGGTTGAAAATGCCCTGGAGGACTACGAGAGGGACTTTAACGAGACTATTTGTTATGGGGCGGATGTGGACGCTGACGCCGTTATCACTGCGGCCAGGCGTTTCCCCATGATGGCCGAGCGCTGCCTCGTGGTGGTTAAGGAGGCCCAGGCGATGAAGACTCTGGACGAACTCTCGATTTATTGCCAGAACCCGTTGGATTCCACGGTTCTGGTAATTCTTATGAGGGGGGCCTCGGCAGACAAGCGAAAGAGTCTGTACAAGTCTGTCCAGAAATGCGGAGTCGTGCTGGAGTCAAATCCGGTAAAGGATTATGAACTTCAGGGCTGGATAGGGGAGTATTACTCTTCACGGGGGCTCCGGATAGACCCGGACGGTGCCGCGCTGCTCGCCGAGGCGGCAGGGACGGACCTTTCGAAAATTGCCGTCGAAACAGATAAACTGCTCAAGAACCTTCCAGAGGGAACTTCTTCCATCACGGCTGCGGATATAGAGAGAAATGTGGGAATCAGCCGCTCGTACAGCGTTTTCGAACTCACCAAGGAGCTCTCGTACAAGAATTCCGAAAAGGCGCTCAGAGTCGCGGCTATGGTCGCGTCGGCGGCCAAATTCGCCATGCCCATGGCAGTGAGTGCGCTGTTTACGCATTTCAACAAGATTCTCCGTTACGAGGCCCTGCTGCGAAAAGACCCGCGCACACCCCAGGCGGAGATTGCCCGCCTGACCGGCATCCCGCCGTATTTCATCAGGGAGTACGAGACCGCAGCTCGAAACTATCCTCTTCCTAAACTGATGAAAGTAATCGCCCTGCTGAGTGAATACGACTTCAAGGGGAAAGGCGGCTTTGCGGGCGAGGCCACTCCCGCCGCCCTCCTTATAGAACTTATTAGTAAAATTTTAAATGTATAAACAAATAACTGCCACGTTTTTCCACCTTCGCCCTTCGGGCTCGTCCCTCCCAACTCCGTTGGGCCCCTCCCGTTCATAGACCACGGGCGGTCACGTTCCAAATAGTGGCAGTTATTTGTAAAACAAAATTCAGAATGAACATTATAGAAATTAAAAACGTTACGAAGCGGTTTGGGGAGAAGGTGGCGTTGGAGGATGTGAGCATGGAGATTCCGGAAGGAGGAATCTTCGGCCTGCTGGGCCCTAACGGCGCCGGCAAGACTACGCTGATCCGCATCATCAACCGCATCACCATCCCCGGCGGCGGTGAGGTCCTGTTCAACGGCCGCCCCATCACCGACCAGGACGTAGCAAAAATAGGCTACCTCCCTGAGGAGAGGGGACTGTACCGCAAGATGAGGGTCGGTGACCAGGCCATGTACCTCGCCCAGCTCAAGGGAATGTCTTCCCGCGAGGCCTCCGCCGAACTCAAGAAATGGTTTACCAAATTCGGAATCCAGGACTGGTGGTACAAGAAGGTGGAGGAACTCTCCAAGGGTATGGCGCAGAAACTCCAGTTCATCACCACGGTAGTGCATAAACCCTCGCTGATGATACTGGACGAGCCTTTCTCCGGCTTCGACCCCGTGAATGCCGAACTTATCCGCGAGGAAATCCTGAGGCTCAAGGCCGAAGGTGCTACAATTATCCTCTCCACCCACAATATGGAATCCGTGGAGGAACTCTGCGACAATATCGCGCTTATCAACAAGGCACATCTGGTGATTACCGGGGGCGTTGACGAGATCCGCCACCGTTACGGCGCGGACAATATAGAAGTGGTCTATACCGGAGGGAAGATCTCCTCCGGGGAGGGATTTACCCTGCTGAGCGACGAGGACAACGCCGGCAGGCACACCGCCGTGCTTTCAGTCGCGTCCGGAAGCAGTTCGAACTCAGTGCTCAACTCACTTATAGAGAGCGGAGTGAAGGTCAATTCCTTCAGGGAACTCATCCCCAGGATGAACGATATTTTCATAAAACTTGTTACGGAGGGCGTGTAGTATGAATTTAAATAAACTCGGCATAATAATCAGCCGCGAATACCTTAACAAGGTACAGAAAAAATCCTTCCTCCTCACCACCTTCGGCGTTCCGGTTCTCTTCGCCCTGATGTACGTCGTGATGCTTCTGATAATGTTCAAGGCGAAGGAAGAAGCCAAAGTGGTAGCAGTATCGGACCAGTCGGGGATTGTAATGCCCATACTGGAGGATACGGAGAGGCTCAAATTCATAGACCTTGAGGGGGCTCCTGCGGACAGCGTCAAGAACCACCTTAAGGATTACGGTGCGGACCTGCTCCTTGCGATTTCTCCGATTGACAGCGTCGCAAAGACCGTTTCGGCCGCGACCTATTCGGACAAGCCGCTGGGCATTGAAACCGTGGAGATGCTTGAGCACAGGGTGAATTCCGCCGTCGAGGACTATAGAATCGAAAGCTATGGAATCGATGGCCTCCGCCAGATTATGGACGATGTGCAGGCGGACATAGATATAACCTCATATACCGTGGACGAAGCCGGCAAGGAGACTATCTCGCAGTCGGAGGTCTATATGATCCTGTCTATGATCCTGGGTATGGGCCTGTATCTTTTCATAGCGCTTTTCTGCGGTATGGTGATGACCAGCGTAATCGAAGAAAAGTCCAGCCGCGTGGTGGAGGTGCTTGTGTCCTCCGTGAAAGCTACTGAACTGATGTTCGGAAAGATCATAGGCGTTGCACTTGTCGCACTGACCCAGTTCCTGCTGTGGATTGTGCTGACCCTCGGCATCGTCGGTGTCATCAGCGCTGTATGGGGCGTCGGAAACCTGCTTTCCGGCGGCGAGAAGGTCGCGGAAATGACCTCCGTGCCCGGTGTCGATGCAGGCGCGGTGCCAGGCACCATAGACCTCGAGTCCGTGGCCGCGCTGGCTGCTCAGGCCGATACGACTGCCGCCGCAGAGGGCCCTTCCGGCCTGGATGCGGTGCTCCAGACCCTCGGCGGGCTCAATTATCTGGAAATAGGGATTGCCTTCCTGCTCTTCTTCATCTTCGGCTACCTGCTCTATGCGTCCATGTTCGCCGCGATTGGCTCGGCCGTCGAAAATGAAGCGGATACACAGCAGCTGCAGATACCTATTACCATTCCGCTGATGCTCGGCTTCTTCATCGCGATTTACGCTTTCAGGGCTCCCGGAAGCAGCATAGTCTTCTGGGGCTCCATGATTCCTTTCACTTCGCCTATAGTGATGCTTGCAAGGATTCCTTTCGGAGTGGCTGCATGGGAACTGGTGCTCTCGCTGGTGCTTCTGGTGGCGACCTTCGTAGTCTGCGCATGGGGGTCTGCCAAGATATACAAGGTCGGTATCCTTATGTACGGCAAGAAGTCCACATTCAAGGACCTTTGGAAATGGCTGAAACAATCATAATCAATTCACCCTCATATGAAAAAACTAATTATTCCGTCAATTCTGGCAATCTTTCTCTCCGCTTCCTGCTGCAATGCCCCCAAGGAGTTGCAGTTCGAGTGGAAGATGGCCCCGAATCATGGCGCAATCACCGGCGTGACTGCGATTACCGGTGATATTGACGCCGCAATCGGCACCTTCGACGGGGAGGTTTATACAGCCCCGTCCGGAAGGATATTCAAGGGCGGCCCAGTCGCAAGCATAGCAAAGGCGGTCGCTGACGCCCAGCCCCGCCTCGCCTATCTCAAGGAAGTAATCGGTTACAGCCCCGAGGAAATGGTGGTTGCGGAACCTGAATGCGCGCTGAGCAATATGCTGGTGGACGCCCTCAGGGCCGAAGCTGAAAGCATCTGGGGAGTCCGCATGGACATGGCTATTATCAATATCGGAGGAATCCGCATCGATATGCCCAAGGGAAATGTTCTTCTGGATGATTTGAAGGCCATGTTCCCCTTCGCGAATACCGTATCATGGGCAAAGATACGCGGGAAGGATCTTCGCAAACTCTTCGATTTCCTGGCTTCTTCCAAGATTCAGCCTCTCTCGGGCGTGAAACTGACTGTCAAGGATGGTAAGGTGAAGGATGTGAAAATCGGCGGTAAACCCATTCAAGACGGCAAACTCTACAATGTGGCGACCATAGACTTCCTGCTGACCGGCGGCGACGGAATCCGTCTGAACGCCTGGAGCGAGGGTACTAAGGAATCCGACATTATAGTCCAGGATTTCATGATACGATATATCCGCAACCTGACGGCCCAGGGAAAGATGGTCGAGTATCCGGTTGACGGCAGAGTTACAGTGGAGGAATAAGCTATGAAAAAGATATTTGTAATTGCCCTCGCGGCGCTTGCCCTGACCTGCTGCTCCCGTCACGGTCAGCTTACCATTATCCATCTCAACGATACTCACAGCCATTTCGAGCCCCTGCGCTCAGGTGCTGACGACGGTCGCGGCGGTGTTATCGAAAGGGCCGCTTTCATAGACAGTATGCGCACTGCAAGGGGAAAGGACAATGTGCTGCTTCTGCATGCCGGCGATTTCTCCCAGGGAACGACTTATTTCTCGGAGCTTGACGGCGACCTTGAAATAGAGGCGCTCAATACTCTGGGCTATGATGTGGTCACCCTCGGCAACCATGAGTTCGACAAGGGCCTTGAGGACCTGGGCCGCAGGCTGGCGGCACTGAACTGCCCCGTGGTAGTGTGTAACTATGATTTTTCTCCGTTCGAGGCAGGGAAGTACATTACTCCGTACACCATTCTGAAACGCGGCGGACTGAAAGTCGGCGTCATAGGAGTGCTTTGCAACCTGAAGAGCGTGGTGAGCGCTGCGACAGCTGACCGCGTGCCGGAGTTCGACACCGTGCCCACCGTGCAGAAATGGGCGGACTTCCTTAAGGACGAGGAGCACTGCGACCTTGTCATCGCCCTCACTCACATCGGTTTCGAACTCAGTCACGACGATCCTATGATAGACCCCGTGCTCTGCTCCCAGACCCGCAATATCGACCTCTTCGTGGGCGGTCACTCGCATACCTTCATGGATGAGCCTGCGATGATAGAGAATATAGACGGAAAACCCATTCCTGTCGTTCAGGATGGATGCTGGGGCCTCTGGACCGGAGTAATGGAAGTAAAGTATTAGAAGTCAGGCCTTCTGGAATTTCCTGAACCGGAGTTTTATGACTCCCCAGAAGGCTTCGCCGAAGATTCCGCTGGACATCTTGGACGTTCCGAGACGGCGGTTTATGAAGATGATGGGGACTTCGGCTATCTTGAAACCAAGGCGGTAGGCCGTATATTTCATTTCAATCTGGAAGCCGTAGCCCTTCATGTGCACGTCTTCCAGGTTGATTGTTTCAAGCACTTTCCGGCTGTAGCACTTGAAGCCGGCCGTGGTGTCATAGACCTTCATTCCAAGCACGAAGCGCACGTAGCTCGAGGCGAAATACGACATGACTATCCGGCCTATTGGCCAGTTCACCACGCTCACTCCGTTGCAGTAGCGCGAGCCTATCGCAAGGTCCGCACCGCCTTCGGTGCAGGCTTCGTAGAGGCGGGGCAGGTCGTCCGGATTGTGCGAAAAGTCAGCGTCCATCTCGAAGACATAGTCATAGCCCCTTCCGAGCGCCCACTTGAAACCGAGCAGGTAGGCGGTTCCGAGCCCCTGCTTTCCGCTGCGCTCCTCCAGGAAAAGTCTCTTCGGAAACTCTTCCTGAAGCTTTTTCACGGCGGCGGCGGTTCCGTCGGGGGAAGCGTCGTCTATTACCAGGACATGGTAATTCCCCTCCAGCGAAAAGACCTTCCGCAGGATTGCCTCAATGTTCTCTATCTCATTGTAGGTGGGAATTATGACGAGTTTCGAGTCCATAACGCGAACAAATATACAAATTTTTATTAAGTTTGTAAACTTATTCAACATCAGCCATGAAAATGGACATAGAATTTAAAAAACCGGAAGAGATAAAGGTATTTCAGGAGGAATTGCTTCAGAAGGCGCTCACATACCTGAATGACAACTCCCGTTATTACAGGCGTCTGTTCGATAAATTCCATATAGACATAAGGCAAATCCGTCATATTGAGGACCTCGTTAAGATTCCCTTCACCGAAAAGAAGGACCTGCAGCTCTACAATGACGATTTCCTCTGTGTGCCTAAAGAAAAAATTGTCGATTATGTGACCACTTCCGGTACGCTCGGCGAGCCGGTCACTTTCGGCTGCACGGATGCGGACCTTGACCGCCTTGCTCTGAACGAGAAAAAATCGTTCTCCTGCGCCGGCATAACTCCCGGGAGCGTGGTCCAGATTATGACTACGCTGGACAAGCGCTTCATGGCCGGAATGGCCTATTTCCTCGGTCTGAGGGCTCTTGGAGCAGGTGTCATACGGGTTGGAAACGGAATTCCGGAACTTCAGTGGGATACTATCCAGAGACTGAAACCGGATGCCATAATGTGCGTTCCTTCATTTATCCTGAGGCTTATCCAGTATGCTGAAGAGCACGGGATAGACTACAGGAATTCCTCCATAAAGAAAATAATAGGTATAGGCGAAGGGCTGCGCGAGCAGAATTTCGAGCTCAACCTGCTCGGAAAGAGGATAAAGGAAAAATGGGATGTGGAACTGTATGCGACATATTCTTCCACTGAAATGGGTGCGACCTTCTCGGAGTGTCCCTGCGGCTGCGGAGGACATGTGCACCCGGAACTCATAATTGTGGAAATAATCGGGGAGGACGACCTTCCTGTGCCGGACGGGGAAGTCGGCGAAATAGTAGTCACCACCCTCGGCGTCGAGGGAATGCCGCTGCTTCGTTTCCGTACGGGAGACATGGCTGCAAAGAAGACTGAGCAGTGCCGCTGCGGCCGCTGGTCCTACCGCCTGACCCCTCTTGTGGGGCGCAAGAACAATATGATCAAGCTGAAGGGAACCACCATCTATCCTCCGGCAATAAACGATGTGCTGGACAATACCCCCTATGTGGAGAACTATGTGGTGGTGGTCAGGGAAAGCGATGCCGGAACCGATGACGTGCTGGTTAAGCTGGGCTTGAAATACACGCCTGAATTCGATGCTGTGAAGGATCTCAAGGACAGGTTCCGTTCTAGAATCCGGGTTGCTCCGGCAATAGAAATACGTCCCGTCCCGGAAATAGCTGCAATCAACCATCCTGCGAAGTCCCGCAAGCCGGTGAAATTCATCGACGAGAGGAAAAAATAATATTATGCGCAATCCTGAATTCGACGATATAAGGCCCTATTACGACGAAGAAATCCCGCCGGCGCTGAGGCGCATCACGGAAAATGAAGCTTTTCCGGCGATTTCCAGGTACGCCTTCCCCTCAAGGGACGTGGTAGATGTCCGGGATATTCTTCTTTCCATACATGGCGCAGATGAATTCCAGCAAAGGATAATGCAGTATGTCATCCGTGAAATTCTTAACAAGACCTGCACTGAATTCACCTGCGGAGGGCTTGAAAGACTGGAAAACGGCAAGAGTTATCTCTTCGTTTCCAACCACCGCGATATAATGCTGGACGCCGCCGTGCTGCAGATGGTTCTGGTGGAGAACGGGATGAGGGGTTCTGAAATCACCTTCGGGGCGAACCTGATGCAGGGCCAGCTGATTATAGACATAGGCAAGTGCAATAAAATGTTCCGGGTGGAAAGGCCCGGCGTGGGAATAGACTCGGCGCGGCAGTTCTATCTGTCTTCCTGCCATCTGTCTGATTACATCCGCCATGCCATAACGCTGAAGAAAGAGTCCGTGTGGATAGCCCAGCGAAACGGACGCACCAAGGACGGAAATGACACCACTGACCAGGGCGTCGTGAAAATGTTCGGCATGAGTTACCCCGGCGACAAGGTAGATGCTCTCGATTCGCTGAATATCGTTCCTCTTTCCATATCCTACGAATGGGAGCCCTGCGATATTCCCAAGGCCCTCGAACTCTGCGAGTCATCAGTGCATTCATATATCAAAAAGCCCGGAGAGGACCTTGCCAGCATACTTCGTGGAATAACTGAGCAGAAGGGGAGGATCCACCTGGAAATCTGCGAGCCTCTGCACAGGGAGGAGCTTCTTCAGTTCGGCGATCTCACCACGAACCGCTTCAACAAGGAGGTCGCATCGCTTCTGGACAGCCGTATCCGCAGTGCCTACAGGCTTTTCCCCAACAACTACATCGCCCACGACCTGCGTTCCGGAAGCAATTCCTTTGCGGACAAATATACCCCGGAGCAGAGGGCATCCTTTACAGAGCGTATGGCTCAACTGGAGAAATACGGAGAATTCGACATTGATGCGCTCCGGGGCATCTTTCTGGGCATATATTCCAATCCTGTGGACAATAAATGAACCGTACTGTAGTCTATACCTGCATTACCGGAGGATTCGACGCTCTTCCTGAGGTCAGGGCTGTCCGGGAGGGCGTGGATTTCATCTGTTTCTCTGACGCTGCTCTGCCGGAAGGCAGTCCGTGGCAGTATCGGAAACTCGCCGTGGATGGTCTGCCTCCGAGACTTGCCGCCCGTTACCACAAGCTTAATCCGCATCTGCTGTTCCCGGAGTACGAACGCAGCGTTTGGCTGGACGGAAACGTGGGCATAGCTTCTGACGAATTTTACGATATTATAGACACGCCTGCGCTCTTCGCCGGCCTTGAACATCCGCTTAGAGATGATGTCTATGAAGAAGCCTATGCCTGTCTGAGGGGCGAGAGGGAGACATTCTGCCGCCTCCTGCGCGCAGTGCGCTTTCTCCGTGCAGAGGGCTTTCCGCCCCACAGCGGACTGCTGGAAACCAATGTCCTGCTCAGGCAGCATAATTCTCCCGAGGTGATTCGTGTGGATGAGCTTTGGTGGGATATGGTCAGGACGCTTTCTGAACGGGATCAGCTCAGCATAATGTACTGCCTCCGCGAGGAAGGTCTCCGTCCGGAGCTGCTGCTTGGGAGTGGGCTGTGCGCCCGAAATCACCCCTCTTTCATCTACACTGTTCACGACAAGACGCCCCGGCGTCCGTTACTCCGGCGGAAACTCCATTATTTCTTCCAGAAGTTTCCGAGGGCGGCCTTCAGGATTTTTTTAGCGTTGAGCTGAGCTGCGCCATAATCAGGCCTGTGCAGGCTACGGCTATGCCGCACCACTGAAGCAGCGAAAGGTGCTCCTGCCCGAGGATTGCGCCCACTACGGCGGTCACCACCGGAATCATGGAAAGGAAGATGCTGGATTTGGCAACCCCGAGATGTTTAATCGTAACGGCCCATAGGGAGAAGGCGACGGAGGAGCAGAGTATGGCCAGACAGAGAATGGGCCTGAATACCTTCCAACAGAGGTATATATCCGGATCGAAGTCCACAAGGCCGTTTGAGAGGAAGGTCGGCAGCATCAGCACTGAACCTATCAGGAACTGATACATGACTATTACTGTCGGTTTGTATTTGTCCGACAGGGCCTTGGTGCAGGAGGCGTGTCCGACTTCGGCGAAAACCGCAAGCAGCAGAAGCAGCACGCCGAGAATGAAAAGCCGGCCTATGCTGGAAGCGCTGAGGGTTGTCATCGTAAGTCCAGAAAGGCAAACCAGGATTCCAAGCCGGTTTTTCCAGTTCATCTGCTCTTTGAAAAAGAGTACTCCTGCAAAAGATGCGAACACCGGAGTGGTCGCGATTATAAGGGCCGCGTAAGTGGGAGATTCCGTGAATTTGATTCCGTAGGTTTCGCAGAAGAAGTAAATAAGCGGCTCGAAGGCGGCCAGCAGCACGAATTTCAGTGCATCTTCCTTGTGAATCCGGATGTCGTTCTCGGAGATTATATTAATTATGAGCAGGATTATCCCTGCCATAAGCACTCTGATGAAGAGAAAATACTCTACCGGAATTCCCAGGCCGAGCAACTGGTCGGACCAGATATAGGACATCCCCCACAGCACTATCGCCAGTACTGTGATTAAGTAGATATGTAATTTCTTAAGCAAAACTCCGGTCCTTATGCTTGTATTCTTCCTGTACTCCGCGGAAGGAGATGCAGGAAGAATACAGCAAAATGGAATTGAATAATATTATTCGACTATGTTGAGTTCCACGCGGCGGTTCAGCTGACGGCCCTCTTCGGTGTCGTTGGTCGCGATGGGTTTGTCGAATCCGTAGCCTGCGTATGCGAGGCGGAACTTGTTCACGCCGTGCTCCACGAAATAGTCATAGACAGCCTTTGCACGGGCTTCGCTGAGGCGTTTGTTATATGCCCTGGAGCCTTTGTTGTCGGTGTGGCCGGAGATCTCGACCTTGAGCTCAGGGTTCTCCTGCAGCCACTTTACGACCTTGTTGAGGGGTTCCTTGGCGACTTCCTTGATGACGCTCTTGTCGAAGTCGAACATGGTGTTGGAGAGTTCCATCATGGTCTTCTGGATTTCCACGGGGACTTCCTTGATGATTGTCACGGTGTCGCGGACGATGACGGTGTTGGTCTTCTCCACGGTCACGGTGTCCTTCACGACCACTGTGTTCTGTACGGTGTCACGCACATAGATAATCTTTTCGAGAGTATCGGTGCGGTATTCGATGATGGGGGCGACAGGGGCTTTCTTAACCTTGCCGAAGGCGAGGCGGAGTTTGAGGCCTGCGCCGATGTTGGTGACCTTGTTGGCTATGTTGGCAGTGTGGGGATCAACGGCAACCTGCGGGCGGGGGATGTCAGGATTTTCGTCAGTTGCAACGCTGATTTTGGCATAATCGTGGCTGGCTTCCAGAAGGGAACCCTGGGTGAAAGACAGGGACTCGACAGTTTTTCCGCCACCACCGACATCTTCCTTCAGTTTGCTGGTAAGGAGTTTATCATTTCCAGCGGCTACAAGCGGCATGAAGCCGTAGTCGAAATATATTCCGGTATAAAGGCCCCAGCCGTTTCCAAGCCCCCAGCGGAAGCCGAGTTCGGCGCTTGCGAGAACATTGATGAGGTTGAGATTCAGTTTGCCTTTCTTGTTTCCGTCAAGGTCAACCAGGCCTTTGTAATCTTCATAGTCCTCTTTCAATTTCTCGTCTCCGTTAGTCGGGAAGCCGTCTTCATCTTCTCCGGGTGAAAGGTCTTCACCATTGGTCAAGATTCCTTCAAGTTTTTGCAGGTCATTGAGCTGGTCTCCGGTATAGTATTCCGGCCCCTGGGTAGGAGTGGGTTCAGAAGTCCATCCCCCCGGCCAGCCTCCGTTATTGGCATAAGGACCGTTGGGACTGAATGTCTCTTGAAGTGATTGCTGGTCGATGGAAGTATAGCCTAAAGTACCACTGGTTTCGATTCCCTGGCTCTTGAGCTGGAATGCGTTGAAACTACGGTTGAAATTTCCGGCGATATTGAAGCCGATGCGGGCGCCGATGGCAGCATAGAAATGATTGGACTTCCTGGCGTTCAGCGGGGCCATGAACTGGATCATCACCGGAATCTGAATGGAGTGGACAGTCTGGGTCTCCATGAGGGTCAAGTCGCGTTTGTCGTCCATATTCCCATGATTGAAGCTGTCATAGGACAGGACCAGCAGATCCTTGTCGTTATTGCTGAGAGAATAGAAGATCCAGGGATTGTTGGACAGTGAGAATCCGCCGCGGTAGAGGGCGTACTCGACTCCGGTCGTTAGGCCGATCCAGTCGTTGAAATGCACGGTGTAGCCGAATCCGCCGCCGCCGCCGAGGGCGTCGGTTATGTTGAAAACGGGCTTGCCGTTACCCGGAAAACCGAAGTTCGGGTCAATCTTGTAATTCAGATTTGAGAAGCCTCCGAAACCGCTGATGAAAAATTCATGGGTGGGAACCCACTTGGACTGTGCTTCGGACTGCTGGGCGAGGGCACTGACAGAGAGTGCGAGGCTCGCGAAAAGTAAAGCGATTTTTTTCATATAGCTACTGTTGTGATTATTCAACTATGTTCAGTTCCACGCGGCGGTTCATCTGGCGTCCTTCTTCAGTGTCGTTGGTCGCGATGGGCTTGTCGAAGCCGTAGCCCGCGTATGCGAGGCGGAATTTGTTCACCCCCTGGGACACGAAGTACTCATAGACGGCCCTTGCGCGGGCTTCACTTAGGCGCTGGTTATAGGCTCTGGAGCCCTTGTTGTCGGTATGTCCGGAGATTTCGACCTTGAGTTCCGGATTTTCCTGCAACCACTTGACAACCTTGTTGAGGGGTTCTTTGGCGGCTTCCTTGATGACGCTCTTGTCGAAGTCGAACATTGTATTGGAGAGTTCCATCATGGTCTTCTGTATTTCCACGGGGACTTCCTTGATGATGGTCACGGTGTCGCGGATGATGACGGTGTTGGTCTTCTCCACGGTCACGGTGTCCTTCTTGACCACCGTGCGGTTCACGGTGTCGCGGATATGTACGGTGCGTACCACCGTGTCAGTGCGGTATTCGATGACGGGCGCAGGGGCCTTCTTCACGCGCCCGAAGGCGAAGCGGACCTTCACGCCGAAGCCCATGTTGTTCGCGGCGCTTGTGAGGCGGTGCTGGCTGTGGGTTATCACATAGTCATTTGCATTCTGGTCTAACTCTTTTTTGACTGAACTCACATAGGAAGAGTTCAGTACGCTCTGGCTGGCGTTGTCGAAGTCGAAGCCCCTCAGACCTTTGTAAGCATCGCCTGGATTGAAATCGACTTCGGCATTTGAGGTGCTCTTGGAATACAGGGGATTGTGATTGCCTTCTTGATTAAGCGGCAGGAAACCGTAGTCGAAATAGAGTCCGGTGTAAAGTCCGGCCGCGTCGGAAAGCTTCCAACGGAAGCCGATTTCGGCGGCTGCAAGCACCTGGACAAGGTTCATCTTTATATTGCCTTCGCCGCTGTAGGAAGCCGAATCGGAGAGACCGGCATCAATGAGATTGTTTATATAGTACTCGTTCCCTTCAGGGCCTCCGTTGAAGCGTATCTCATACTCGCCGTTTGTATGGCCCATGATATAGTCGTTGGACACCATAGGCTGGTCCGGCAAATCCCTGCCGCCCGGGTTGACGCTCTTGCTCCAGTCTGCGGCATGGCCGGCAAACTGGTTGTAGCGCCCCAGAATGTTGAAACCGACTTTGGCGCCGGCGGCGAGGTAGAAGAAGTTGTTGCGGGCCTTGGAAAGGGGAGCGGTGAACATAAACATCACCGGCACCTGCAGCTGCAGCAGTTTCTGGGTTTCCTCGAAATTTAACATCCTCTCGAAGGTGTACCAGTCGGTTTTGCCATGATTCATTTCTATCACTTGTTCGCCGTCCTTTTTGTAGAAATCGGTGGAAACATCAGCGTACCGGTCTCCCAGGAAAAGCATCTCGGCTTTGTATTTTCCAGTATAATAGGAAGCGAGAACCCCGATATGGAGACCTACCCAGTCGTTGAAGTGGGCTGTATAGCCGATTCCGCCGCCACCGCCGACCGGGAAAATACTTGAATTCTTGCCGAAACCGGTGAACTGGGGATTGATGGAATGGTTATAGATGATTGCGTCATTTTTAACTACGCCGTAGTAGATTCCCTGGTAACCTCCGAATCCTTCAATATTGAATTCGTGTTTGGGCAGGTTCTGCGCCACTGCGGCAAGGCCGATGGTGAGGGCGGCGAAGATTAAGGAAAGTTTTCTCATAACTGTCTGATTATTGTTCTGCGGATTCAATTTCGGGGATAGCCTCAGAGGCTGGAGCGGCATCTTCGGAAGCAGGGGCCTCGCTTTCAGCAACTTCTTCCACGGGGGCCTCCTTGTGGAAAGGCAGGCCGATGCACTTGAGATTGTCGGTGAAGAAGAGGGCTGCAAAAGCAATCAGAAGCGCGAGCAGGGTGCACCAGATGGCTGTGCGCCAGCGGGCCTTCCGCCTTGCTTCCTTGTCCACGAATTTGAGTTTGGGATATTTGGCGAGTTTGGTAAGGGTGGCGCCGAACTTGATCCTGACGTAGGCGGCTGCGTTCACTGCCCAGCCGTTGGCGTTCAGAAGCGGTCCAAGGTCACGCTTGCGCAGTTTCCGCCATGCGATGAACATGGACGGCCCGGAAATAACCAGCATAATCACGAGAATAATCACCAGAAGTTTCCAGGAAGGCATCCCGGACGCACCTTTGAACAGGGCGACCAGGGCCTGTGACAGGTAGGCCACAGCCATGCCGATGGCGGCGAAGATGCCAGCGAACTTTGCGATATCGAAGGTCGAGGGCTTCTCGGGAGCGGGCTTTCCGTCGGGGCCCATCGTGGTGGCGCCGTCAGCGGCTTTGGTGAGGCCCTCCATGGACTTGGAGTCCTTCTCCGCGGCGCTCTTGTCAATTTTCTCGGAAATCCATCGCGCCACTTTCTTGTAGGGGGCCCAGAAAGCCTGGCGCACGCTGATGGGATTGTCCACTATCTTCGTGACGGTGGCGTCCCAGTCCACTCCGTCGCGGTCGTAGAATATGGCGTTACGGCCAACGCGGAGATCGTCCACGTCCCCGTTGGTGAGCACTGCTGCAATCTGCATGGTCGCGTTCTTGACCTTGGACGTGCAGGTGCAGTAGAGTATGTACATTCCGCTTAGGGATGCCACGTCCGCCTGTCTGCCCATATCCTGGACGCGCACGCAGAGGTCGGTGGAACGCTGGTCTATATAGAGGCGGCCGGCCTGGAAAATTGCTTTGTGCTCCTTGTCGTAGAAGTCGGAAAGGACCACGTAGTTGTTGAGGAAGCGGTAGAAGTCGCGGTACAGGCGGAGAAGTTTGTCCACTGACTCAATCGAGAGGGCTTCTTCTTCCAGTTCCTTGTCTTTTGCGACCAGCTCCAGAAGGGCGGCCTTGCGGTCCGCCTTCAGGATGGCCTTTATGTCTTCGAGGCCGAGACTCTCCACCTCAGAGCCTTTTTTCGCGGCCTTCCAGGCTGTATAGGCGGCAAATTTGGAGAGGACTGCGTTCCAGTCTTCTTCGCCCAGGCTTTCGGCTTTCGGGAAATCCACGTCCAGCACCAGGGCACGGAGGGCCTGGAATGCGCCCTGCCATGCGGGGTTGATGGAGTCGTAGGAAAGGAGGGCTTCCTTGTTCGGCCTGCCGAGAGGGTAGGAGGCGAGTTCTTCGCCCTGAAGGGCGAGGTTGCCGCCGCTGATGGCGCCGATCTTGTCGATGGAAACATCCACTGCGGCTGAGGCGTCTTCGTTGAAGCGGATAATCTTGCAGCGTACGAAGAAGTCCGCGATTTTATCTTTCAGGGCTTCTACGGCGCCGAGTGCGGCCTCGGTGGAGTCTCCGTAGGGATAGACATTCTTCTTGTCGGCCTCGGCCACGTCCTGCCATGCGGCATAGTCCGCGAGGGCGGAATAGAACGCTTCTATGTTTTCAGCCGTGACGCCGGGGGCACCGCTGCGGTCCGTCGCGCTGCCGATGCAGGCGGCGATTTTCGCGATGAGTGCCTTGAGGTCGGGGTCATCCGAAGACGCTTCGGTGATTATCCCGTCGCCGTTGAACTTGGTGTCCGCGAATATGCGGGTGTTGTCCGCGGTGTCTTCGATTGATATTTCCTCTTTCTCCAGTCCGAGATTTCGGAGTATCTGCTTTGCCGATGCGAGGAGTTTCGCGCCGGCTTCGTTTTCGGTATTGAAAGCGGAGAAGGGGATGGTGCTGTCGCCCTTGAGAAGGAGTTCCGGATCACTTATTACGGAAGTCAGCCACCCGGCGGTTGCGATAACCTCGTCCACCCGGATTTTTCCGTCTCCGTTACTGTCGATAAGGCCGAGAGTCTTTTCATCGAATTCAAGACCGGTCACGGGGCAGCTGAGCACCGTCCAGAGCTTGCGGTCCAGCTTTCCCAGATTCCGGATATCCTCGCCGGAGGAAATCTTGACGCGGACAGAGCCTCCTACGGATGCAAATTTCCATTTATAGGCGTCCTTGTCCTTTCTTTTCTTTTTGCACATAAAGCGGTTTGTTTATAGTCTCAAACTACAAATATATGCAAAAATATGATAAATACAAAGTATTTATGCGTTTCTATTGTACCGGCAGCACCACTTCGGAAGTCTCGACATGAGCATCCTGGAATGACATCGTGTCCTTGAGAATGTGCCTGCCGGAGGAAAGAATGAACCCTGATGCCGGCACCGGATCCCCGTCCAGTGTCCAGCTGACAGAGGTCGGCTTGCTGGAAGAAGATACGGCAAGAGAGGGAATATATTCCGCGCCCTGGCTGAGAACCCCTGAAGGAGGTACTATGTAATTGAAGCCCAGGTCTGAGACCGTGACTCCCTCCCCGATTACACCGTCGCTGCGGAGCGATACGCCTGTGAGAAAACTGTATGTCGCAGAAGAGGGAGATGAGTAGAGATTTTTCCCCTCCTTGTCGAAACCCGAGCAGAACAGGTATCCGCCTTCACGCCCGTCAGTGAGGCCCAGCCGGATTTTCAGGCCTGAGGTATTCCTGAATGAAAAGATGAACCAGACATCCTGGTCCGAAGGAATACGGAGTCCTTCTTCTTCAATGTCCACGCTTAACCATCCCCCGGCCTGAGGGTCCGGGAGCACTTTCCTGAGTACGGTTTCTGCCCCGGACTGGACCTTGAAAAGGAGTTCGCCTATGGAGTCGGCGTCGATGAACATTGACGCCGACCGGATTATTTTCCCGGCCTCGGAAGAGAGTTCGTCAGCGCTGAATTTGATACCCGTGGTCAGCCCGTCATAATTGCCGTTTTCAATGAATTTCCATGTGGACCATGTATTTGACACGGAAGCGTACTTTTTGAGGTCCGTTTCCTGAAAGTCGATGATGAGCTTCATTCCGAGATTGGCTTCCTGGCGTCCCGGGGCCACGGTAATTGTCTGAACACCCGGAATATAGCCGTCTTTAGAAGCGCTGATTTCAAGTATGTCCCCGTGTGAGCACCCTTCGAGCGCAATCATGTATTTCCCTTCGGAGTCGGTGACTGCGCTGAAGCGGGCTCCGCGGGGGCTCAGAATCCTCGGGGCGGGGGATGACTGGGACTGCTGTACAGGATCTGCCGAGACCAGGGCTCCTTCCACTGCTTTCCCGTCGGGAAGAGTGACTTTCCCATAAAGGTAAGAGGTAGAGAAATCCAGCCGGAGCGTCGCCCCCTGGGCGTTTGCCGAAATAGCTGAAAGGTAGAAAGTCTCCTGTCCGTTCCAGTCAGAGGTCAGCAGCGAGGTGACTTTGTGGCTTCCCGGGAAAAGCAGGTCTTCTCTCAACTGACTGCCCTCCATGGAAGGGACAGGATAGTAGCAGGGATGGTCCTCGAAGCAGTTTATTCCGTCGCCAGCGTCATACCTTGCCTTGGCTGTCTTGCCGTGGACATTCCGCAGGGATGTATCCAGATGCATCACCGTAACTCCCACGGGCAGTGCGGCGTCCCATTTCTGCCCGCCGCGGCTCTCCAGTATGAAGTACTCTCCCTCCTGCGAGGTCGGAATGTACAGGGCCTTGTTCTTGTCCACGGTGCCGAGTTCGACATCCCCTGAAATGCTGCAGATTTCGCGCTCTTCAACCCAGCCGAGGCGCAGCCTTTCCTCGAAAGTATAATAGGGCGGGCACATGTTTTCCCCGTTGTAGTTGCCGCTTCCCATAAGGTCGAAAGCCCCGGGATGGGAGGCCTCACCGTTTGCCTCTTTGTCAGTGTCATAGACATCCGGCAGGCCGAGTACATGGCTGAATTCGTGGCAGAATGTGCCTATTCCGG
>JAFYEM010000014.1 GCA_017544265.1 Bacteroidales bacterium
GTGAAATATGCGGGCACGGTGATAACCGCCTCGCTCACCTTTTCGCCGAGATACGCCTCCGCGTCTGTCTTCAGCTTCTGAAGAATCATTGCGGAAATCTCCTGGGGGGAGTACAGCTTGCCGCTGATATCCACTCGAGGAGTATTGTTTTCGCCCCTGACAACCTTGTAGGGCATGCGGCCTACTTCCGTACCCACGCGGTCGTAAGTCTCACCCATGAACCTCTTTATAGAGAAGACGGTGTTGTGGGGGTTGGTGATGGCCTGACGCTTGGCAGGATTGCCTATCTTACGCTCGCCGCCCTCAGTGAAAGCGACTACGGAAGGAGTGGTACGCTGGCCTTCGTTATTGATTATGACGGTAGGCTGGTTGCCTTCCATCACAGCGACGCAGGAATTGGTGGTTCCAAGGTCGATACCGATGATTTTACCCATAATATTATTCTCCTATTTTTAATTATTTTCAGTCATTACGCGGGCGGTTTACATACTCCGCCGCCCGGCGGCACAGGAGAATAATCGAGAATTGTGCCAGTACCGGATTACTGACAAATTGGCAGGGAATCCATGAATTTCAGCCTCTCATCGACCCCCACCAGTGGCAGGAAACGCGTTGCGAAAAGCAGGCGTCCGACGTTATAGGCATCAAAATCAGCCGCTGCGGGGTCCATGCTGCCGATCTTGACAAGGCCAAGGCTGTGGATGAAACGCCCGCCGCTGATATAGATGGCCACGTGGGAGACACGCCCGGAGTCACGGCGGCCGAAAAACAGCAGATCACCCTTTTGCAGCGGCGAAATGTCTATGGACCCGTCAGACCTGACAATGTCTATGCGCTCGCCGCAAGGGGCCTGCTGCGACGCGTCGCGGGGGATTATGATTCCGTGCATGCAGAGCACAGTGCGGACAAATCCGCTGCAGTCCATACCCTTCGGCGACATGCCTCCCCAGACGTAGGGAAAGCCTTTCATGGACAGGGCTGTGGCAATTATCGCATCGGCGTCGGTGCGCAGGTTTTTCTTCCACAGGCTTTCCGGCACCGCTTCATTTTTATGCACGTAACCCGCGCGCCCGTCCGGGAAAGAGACTTTCAGCCACGCCCCCAGGCGTCCTTCCAGACGGAGCCTGTCACCGCCCGCAAGGTCGCTGACGGTGGAGCTGTTCCTCCCCGCCCTTTCCCGCACCAGGCCGGAAAGGGCAGTAACAACCGCCTTCGGAGCTGCATTCCAGGCCCTGAGCCCTTCCTCATCCATGAGAGTTATCGCGTCCTTATGGACCCAGCCCACATAGCCGTCAGGCGTGCGGACCTTCGGCCAGTCGTTTTTGGAGGATATTTCCAGCACCTCCACCGGCGTCCCCAGCAGCGCCTGCGACACCATCTCCGCGTCATAGTCGTCCGTGGCCCTCATGTTCGCAACTGAAATGCTGATTACTCCGAAAGCCTTCTGCGCGCACACCCCGGGCTCAGCCTTGATGAGCGGCGCCGCGAGCAAAGACAGTATGGTCAATAACAATTTCATATTTTTTCCTTTACTTCAGCAAAATTAGTCATTTTCGCAGAATTATAGCAATTATCATCTTTCAACCTAATCATTCGAACCATGTCACTTTCGTTTTCCCAAGTCGCAGCCCTATGGAAGGCCGACAAACTGCAGTACGTCAAAAAATCCACCTACGCCGTCTATTCCCAACTCTGCAACGCCTACATCCTGCCTGCCTTCGACAGGCATCCTCTGCTGGACGAGGACAGCATACAGGCCTTTGCCAACAGCCTTCTGAACGACGGATACGCGATAAAAACCGTAAAGGACACAATGCTGGTGCTGAAGATGCTCCTGCGCTTCGGGGAAAAAATCGGCGCCTGGACCCACATAGAGTTCACAGTGAGGTATTCTTCCCAGGCCGTGGGCCCCAGGAATTATCCCACCCTGTCCGACAAGCATCTCCGCCGCCTGCTGAAATATCTGCAGAATGATTTTTCCTTCGAGAACCTCGGAATTCTCATCTGCCTCCACAGCGGACTCAGGATAGGTGAAGTGTGCGGACTGCAGTGGAAGGACCTGGACACCACCGCCGGAGTCATCCATGTGAACAAGACAGTTCAGCGGATATATATTTCAGATGATGACTTCCATGAAAATTTCGTTTCCGTCGATACCCCTAAAACGAAGTCTTCCATCCGGGACATACCTCTTTCCAAAAAGGTCAGGGAGGCCATACGGCCGTTCAAGAGAGTAATGCATCCGGAAGACTATCTGCTCTCCGGAAACAGGACGCCTATGGAGCCGAGGGTTTACAGGCGATACTTCCAGAAACTGCTCCGCGAACTAAAAATTCCGCCTGTCCGCTTCCACGCCCTCCGCCACAGTTTCGCAACCCGTTGCATCGCAAACCGATGCGACTACAAGACAGTTTCCGCAATTCTCGGACATTCATCCATCAGCACCACCCTGGACATGTACGTGCATCCCGGATTCAGGGAGAAGAAACAGGTAATAGACAAGATGTCGCGCATTCTTGAGAAATAATGAAGTTTTATTATCTTTGCGGGCGCAATGTTTTGATTTCATGACATTTTTCGAGAGCATAAAACATTGGTTCAAGTCGGTGGCCTTTCTCGGAGACGAGATAGACACCGCCGATGCGGCACGGCGTATAAAGGGCGGAATCTGGTTCCGGGGCGCGAATGTATGGATTCTGGCTTTTTCTATCGTCATCGCTTCCGTGGGCCTGAACGTCAATTCCACCGCGGTAATAATCGGCGCGATGCTGGTTTCTCCGCTGATGGGGCCGATTATCGGCATGGGCCTGTCCATGGGCACCAACGACACCGAACTGCTGAAAGACTCCGTGCGGAACCTGCTTATCATGGTGGCCATTTCGCTGGTGGCATCGACATTGTATTTCTTGATGTCTCCGCTCAAGCTGGTGAATCCGACGGAACTGGAAGCCCGCACCTCGCCATCCTTTTTCGACGTTCTGATCGCGCTTTTCGGCGGCCTTGCCGGAATACTTGAAAACTGCCGCAAAGAAAGGGGCACGGTAATCTCCGGAGTGGCCATTGCGACTGCCCTCATGCCGCCTCTGTGTACGGCAGGATATGGCCTGGCGCACTGGAACTTCCACTTCTTCGGCGGAGCGATGTTCCTCTTCCTGATTAACGCAGCCTTCATTTCACTGGCGACCTACCTGGTAGTAATACTGCTGCATTTCAAGCCAGTGGCAGTGCCCGACCAGAGCGTTTCCAAAAGGAAAATCTGGATGGGCAGCATAGTCCTCCCGATAATCGGAGTGAGCGTTTTCACTGCCGCATCCCTTATCCAGGACAACAATTTCCACCGCAGCGTGGACTCCCTGGTGGATGACCACAGGACGCTGTCCGGCAGCTTTATCTATGACTATGACATTCTGGACAGCCGCAAGGCTGTGCTTTACCTGTCAGGCGAGAAGGAAGAAGACGTGCTGGAACTGCTCACGGCCGCACCCAGCTACGGCATCAAGCCCGAACAGCTTGAAATCCGGAACCATGCCTTCCAGAACGAAAACACTATTGATTACGAGGCGCTGATTGAAGAAATCTACAGCCGGGCGATGCAGGAAATCTCCGGCAAGGATGCGACCATAAGCAGGCAGGAGGCCGAAATCAGCCGGCTGAGGTCCATGCTACCGGACTCTCTGGAACGGGCCGACTCGCTAAGCGAATAGCGCAAGGGCAGCTTCCAGGGACAGGGATTCTTCCAGACTGAATGAGCCGCTGCGGGTCCGCACCAGGCCGCTCAGATGAGCCCCCGAACCGAGCGCTTCGCCTATGTCGCGGGCAAGGGCCCGGATATAGGTTCCTTTTGAACATACCACGCGTATACGGGCGCGTGGCAGCCCCAGGGCGGAATTGTCGGTGACATTGATGCGGGACGACGGCGTACCCGCACTGTCATCCCCCCCGGGCTCCGCTCTGCCATCTCCCCCCGGCGAAGACGCCACAAACTCCAGCAGTTCAATTTCATGAACAGTAACCATGCTGCGCTGAAGCAGGCTGTCGTCTATAGCTTCACCCCGCCGGTACAGCCTGCGCGCCAGCTCATAGGCACGCACCCCGTCCACGGACTTGGCGCTGAAAAGCGGGGCTATCTGCTCCTGCTCCCCGACAAAAGATGGAAGCAGGTCTTTCAGTGCCTCCTCGGAAACTCCGTCAAGCGGATAAAATGCATCTATAGGCTTCTCCAGGTCATAGGAAGGCGTCGTCGCGCCGAATGAAAGCTCGGCGATGTACTCCTTGTCGCTTTTCTGAAGCGCCTCCGCCCTTTTTGTCGCCGCGCCTATGCACACGAGCATCACCCCGGTAGCGAGCGGGTCCAGCGTCCCGGCATGGCCGACCTTCAGATTCTTCTTGCCGAAATGCTTGATTGCCGCATACTTAAGCTTGCGCACCAGATCCGCAGAGGTCCAGCGGTAGGGCTTGTCCACAGGCAGGACTATTCCCTCGGGATAGTCCGAAATATCATGGCTCAGAGGCAAATCGAAAGACATAAAGCCTACAGCGGAATCTTGTCTATGCGAGCCTGGTGACGCCCGCCCTCGAAAGTGGTCTCCAGCCAGGCCCGGACTATAACCGAGGCCTCCCGATAGGAAATGAATCGGGCCGGAAGCACCAGCACGTTGGCGTTGTTATGTGCCTTCACAAGTTCTCCCACGGGCTTTGACCAGGCAAGTCCGGCACGGATGCCCTGATGCTTGTTAAGAGTAATCGCCATCCCGTTCCCGGTGCCGCAGAGGGCTATCCCGAGATCCACCTCCCCGGCCTCAACCGCCCTTGCAAGAGCATGCGCATAGTCCGGATAATCCACGCTCGCCTTTGTGTCGGTACCGAAATTGACCACCTCGATGCCCTTTCCTTCAAGCATCTTCACAAGCTTCTTCTTGTAATCCACACCAGCGTGGTCGTTGCAAATTCCTATAGTCATATTCTTGAATTTATCCAGCACAAAATTACAAATTTTTCGCATACCCCCAAAGAGGCCCGCGGCAGTGGCGGTGACGTTCCGGGGGGCATAGACCCCCTGAACAGCCCCACGGGGCGTTACCGACGCGGAAGACGCCGTCATCTGGCAGGGTTCCGGCGGCATAGACACCCTATTAAGCCGCCGGTCCCTGCCAGGTGACGGCGGGTAAGGGCAAACGGGGCCCTGGCAGGCTGCAAATGCATGGGGCGGCATTTGCAAGGGTTCGAAAATTATCGTAGTTTTGCAGAGGTGATAAAATGCGGGAAGAAAAAAGGCAGAAACAAAAATGCGGGAAGAAAAGAAAAAGGATTATGAAAAAAGCATTGTTCATTGCAGCGATCTGCGCCCTGTTTATGGCAACGGGATGCGAGGGGCTGTTCGCGGATAAAAACGAAAACAGCAGGGAAAACTCGCAGGGAAACAACGGCGGAGGCGGAGAAGCCGGAGGCAAAGAAGGCGAAAACGGACTTCCGGACGACGCCGTAAGCGGATGGAAGATGACCTCCTTCAATGGCAATTCGGTGAACTACACCCAGGTATTCACCTTCAAATACGACGACAAGGGGCGTTTCTGCGGATACGACGAAAAGTACACCGGCAAGAACGGCTCCACCAGCAACTACACTCGCAGCTACAACTGGGTGAGTGACGACAAGGTGAAATTCGGCAACGAAGAATGGACCTTCACCGACGGGAAGGCGACGAAATACCACGACTCCGTGCAGAATGACGACAGCCGCCCCGATACCTGGACATTCACCTACGACCCGGACGGGAAGCTGAAATCCGCCGCCGGGGCCTTCGAAAATTATCTCGACGGCTACGACCTCAGCAGCCATAAAAACTGGAACAAGCAGACCGATTTCAGCTGGAGCGGCGGAAACATCACCATGACTCAGGAAAAGTGGTCGGACGGCAAAGGCGCATCGCTGAGCCGCAACAAGAAACTATATTCTTACGGCACCCGGGACAATCCCTTCTACGGCCATACAGTAGATCCCATCAGCCATCTGCTTTTCGACAGGCTCTGGTGCGGATTCCTGGGGCCAAATCCCAAAAAGATGCTCACGAAAATCAGTTTCGAAGACAGGGATTTCCATGAAGACGGCGGGGCAATGGAATACAACTACCTGTACGACATAGACGGAAACCTGCGCGAAATCATCGTCAACGTCATGGAAGGCCAATATGTCCTCGTCAAGTACAACTACCACCTCTATTATGCCGGCATCCCGGATGCCGAGCCGTTCAACGGCATCAACTAATCCTTACAGTCCGCTTGCAAAAGCGGATTATTTTTTATATCTTTGCGCCCGTGTACAAGATAGAGGCCTGCCGGTCCCTATCTTTTTTATACCGTAAGTAATGGACAAAAAGGCAATAGAAGCGGCTCTGGGGCCGATTATCGAGGAGCAGGGATGCTTCCTGGTGGACCTTTTGATCTCGAAGGCCAACGATATAGAAATTGTCATCGAGAAGGCCGAAGGCTCCGTAACCTGGGACGACTGCGAGGCAGTTGACAAAAAATTTCACGAAATTTTCTCCCAGGATGAGGAAGACTATTCCCTGACCGTCTCTTCCGCAGGCCTGGACCGCCCGCTGAAAGTCCTCCGCCAGTTTGAAAAGGCCAAAGGCAGCCTCGTGGATGCGAAACTGAGGGGCGGCACCCGGATAGTGGCGACGCTAATGGACGCGGATGAAAAAGGCGTCCGCCTGAGTTACACCAGCCTCGAAAAGGCCGAAGGAGCCAAAAAGAAAGTGAAAGTCACTCATGACGAGCTCTTCCCCTGGGAAGAAGTGAACTCGGTGACTCCCTATATAGATTTTAAGTAAACGATAATAAAAAATGGCAAGAAACAAAGAAAACGAAATCACTCTCATCAGTGCTTTCAAAGATTTCAAGGAAGAAAAGAACATAGACCGCCCCGTCATGATGGGCGTGCTGAAGGATGTCTTCCTCACCCAGATCACCAAGACCTACGGCACAGCCGACAACTTCGACGTAATTATCAATGTCGATAAGGGTGACTGCGAAATCTACCAGAACTTCGAGGTCGTGGAGACCGTAGAAGACCCCGTAAAGGAAATAACCATAGAGCAAATCAAGGAAGAGACCGGTGACGACGACTATGAAATCGGCGACACCTACACCCGCAAGCTCTCTCTCGCATCGTTCGGCCGCCGCGGCATCCTCAACATCCGCCAGAACCTCCAGGGCCGCATCCTGGACATCGAGAAAGCCGGCGTCTTCAAGAAATACTCCGGCAAGGTGGGCGAAATCTTCACAGGCGAAGTCTATCAGTCCTGGAAGAACGAGGCCCTCATCCTGGACGAGGACGGAAACGAACTGCACCTTCCAAAGAGCGAGCAGATTCCCGGCGAGCACTTCAAGAAGAGCGACACCCTGCGCGCCATCATCAAGAGCGTGGAGATGCGCAACAACACCACTCCCTACATCACTCTCTCCCGCGTGAGCGACGAGTTCCTTGAGAAACTCTTCGAAATGGAGGTTCCGGAAATCTACGACGGCCTCATCACCGTGAAGAAGGTGGTCCGCGTCCCCGGCGAAAGGGCCAAGGTCGCCGTCGAATCCTACGACGAGAGAATAGACCCCATCGGCGCCTGCATCGGCGTCAAGGGCTCCCGCATCATGGGTATCGTACGCGAGCTGCGCAATGAGAACATCGACGTAATCCAGTGGACCTCCAACATCCAGCTCCTCATCCAGAGGGCACTGAACCCCGCACATATTTCCTCCTTTGACCTCGGCAACGGCCCTGAAGACAAGATCAAGGTCTATATGCAGTCCGAGGAAGTCAAGAAGGGCATCGGCAAGGGCGGCGTGAACATCAAACTCGCCGGCATGCTGGTGGGCCGCGAAATCGAGGTCTGGAGAGAACTCCCGAAGGACGAAGAAGAGGAAGAAGACGTGCTCCTGAGCGAATTCGCCAACGAAATCGAGCCCTGGATTATCGAAAAACTCGAATCCATCGGCTGCGACACCGCCAAGAGCGTGCTCGCCCTCGCACCAGCGGATATCGCGTCCCGCGCTGACCTCGAGGATGAGACCGTGGAAGAGGTGCTTGCAATTCTTCGCGCCGAATTCGAGGAGGAGTAATATAAACGGCAGACTATGGCAGAAATAAGACTAAATAAAATCATCAAACAGTATAACGTGGGACTCGACACCCTGGTGGAGTTTCTCGCGTCTATCGGCGTGGAGGTTGAATCCAATCCGAACGTCAAGATTTCCGACGAGTGGATGGGGGCTATCCAGAAGAAATTCGGGAAAGACCTCGAACTCAAGGAACAGGCAGAAAAGGTCGATGTGAAGCTTACGGAAATCCTCGACAAGGCATCCCGCGTGAAAAAGAGCGAGGATGAGGAAGAGGATGAAGAGCCTGCCGGTGAAACCATTCTCATCAAGAGCAACAACCTCACCCGCACTCCGGTCCCGAAGAAAGAGGAGCCGGCAAGGGAAGAGCCCAAGGCAGAAGAACCTCCTGTGAAAGAAGAGGTTAAGGAAGAGCCCGCGGAAGCTGAGCCGGAAGTGAAAGATGAGCCGGCGAAAGAGGAAGAGCCTGCTGTCGAAGAGATTCCGGAAGCGGAAGTGAAGGAAGAGCCCGCGAAAGAGGAGGAACCCGCTGCATCGGAGCAGCCGGAAGCCGCACAGGATGAGCCTGCCGGCGGGCAGGAGCCCGCTGCCGAAGAAGAGCCCGGCGAAAAAGCCAAATCCGAAGGCGCAGGGATCAAGGTCGTCGGCAAAATAGACCTCTCCAAGTTCGAACCCAAGAAAGGCAAGAAGCGCGAGAGAATCAAAGGTTCCCAGAAGGTCGATGTCAACAAGGTCGAGACCGTCAAGCCCGCCAAGAAGAAAGAGGCCGAAAAAGGTGCCGGCAAGGGCCGCAAGAAAGGCGAAAAGTTCAAACCCGCGATGACTGCGGAGGAGGAAGACGCGCTGCAGAGGGAAATCCAGAAGCAGGTCAAGGAGACATACGCGAAGATGAACGAGACGAAGAGCAACTTCGGCGCCAAGTACCGCAAGGAAAAACGCGAAGCCGCCGCCCAGCGCACCCAGGAGGAGATGGAGCAGGCAATGGCGGAGAACAAGGTGCTGAAAGTCACCGAGTTCGTAACCGTGAACGACCTTGCAACCCTGATGAACAACACCCCCGTGGTGAAGGTCATCGGCGCCTGCATGTCGCTCGGACTCATGGTTTCCATCAACCAGAGGCTGGACGCCGAAACCCTGGTGCTGGTCGCCGAGGAATTCGGTTACAAGGTGGAATTCGTCACCGCTGAACTCACCGAGGAAATCAGCCAGGCTGAGGAACCCGACAACGAGGAGGATCTCGTGGAAAGGCCTCCGGTGATTACCGTCATGGGCCATGTTGACCACGGTAAGACCTCCCTGCTGGACAATATCCGCAACACCAACGTCATCGCCGGCGAGGCTGGCGGCATCACCCAGCATATAGGTGCCTATAACGTCACCCTGAAGAGCGGCCGCCACATTACCTTCCTGGACACCCCGGGTCACGAGGCTTTCACCGCCATGCGTGCCCGCGGCGCCCAGATGACCGACCTCGCCATCATCATAGTCGCGGCGGACGACGCCGTGATGCCCCAGACCGTGGAAGCCATCAACCATGCACAGGCCGCCGGCGTTCCCATGGTCTTTGCCATCAACAAAATAGACAAACCCGGCGCAAATCCGGACACCATACGCCGCCAGCTCTCCGAGATGAACATTCTCGTGGAAGACTGGGGCGGCAAGTACCAGTGCCAGGAAATCTCCGCCAAGAAGGGCATCGGAGTGGACAAACTCCTTGAAAAAGTCCTTCTGGAGACCGACCTTCTGGAACTCAAGGCCAATCCCAGGAAGATGGGAAGCGGCGCCGTCATCGAATCCTCCCTGGACAAGGGCCGCGGCTATCTCGCGACCGTCCTGGTCCAGGACGGCACGGTCCATGTGGGTGACGTTATCATCAGCGGAAGCTACTACGGACGTGTAAAGGCCATGTTCAACGAGCGCGGACAGAAGGTCCAGGAGGCCGGTCCGTCCACTCCGGTGAGCATGCTCGGCCTTTCCGGAGCTCCTTCCGCCGGCGAAAAATTCAATGTGATGGCCGATGAAAAAGAAGCCAAGTCCATTGCCAACCGCCGCGAACAACTCATCCGTATCCAGGGCATCAAGACCCAGAAGCACCTCACCCTCGAGGAAATCGGCCGCCGCATCGCAATCGGCGGATTCAAGGAACTCAACGTCATCGTCAAGGGCGACGTGGACGGTTCTGTGGAGGCCCTTTCCGACTCGCTCATCAAACTTTCCACCGAGCAGGTCCGCGTGAATGTAATCCACAAGGCCGTCGGCGCCATCTCCGAGAGCGACGTCCTTCTGGCCGAAGCCTCCGACGCCGTTATCATCGGCTTCCAGGTCAGGCCTTCCTCCGAAGCACGCCGCAGTGCGGACAAGGAGGGCATAGAAATCCGCCTCTACTCTGTTATCTACGACGCCATCAACGATGTCAAGGAAGGTCTGGAAGGTCTTCTGGAACCGATTCAGAAGGAAGAAGTCACAGCCACCGTGGAGGTCAAGCAGACCTTCCGCATATCCAAGGTCGGCACCGTCGCAGGCTGTCTCGTGCGCGAAGGCAAGCTCACCGCCAAGGCCCAGGTCCGTCTCATACGCGACGGCATCGTGGTCTATACCGGAGCCCTCGCCTCCCTGCAGAGGGGCAAGGACGACGCCAAGGAAGTCCCTTCAGGACTGGAATGCGGCTGCGCACTGGAGAAATACAACGACATCCATCCCGGCGACGTGATTGAAGCTTTCAAGATTGTGGAAATCAAACAGACTCTCAAGTAATGGAACTTTCGGCAAAACAGATAGCACAAATACTCAAAGGAACGGTACAGGGAGACGAGGACGCCCGCATAACCAAGTTCGCGAAAATCGAGCACGGAAAGAGCGGCGCCATCAGTTTCTATGCGAACCCGAAGTACGAGAAGTACGTCTATACCTGCCGCTCTTCTGTTATAATAGTCAATAAAGATTTCGTTCCGGCCAAGCCCGTAAACACGACCCTGGTGCTGGTGGACAATGCCTATGCCGGCGTCGCGGAACTTCTCCGCTACGTCTCTCAGCAGAAGCGCCGCAAGGGCTTCCACCGCAGCCTCCGGGCCCGCTATTACTTCACCACGAAGTTCGGCAGGAGGGTCTATGTGGGCGCCTTCGCCTGCGTCGGGCACCACACCACCGTCGGTGACGACACCGTGATCTCCGAGCATGTCCATATCGGCGACAACTGCACCATCGGCTCCGGCTGCCTCTTCTATCCCGGCGTAAGGATTTATCCCGGCACCATCATAGGCAACAACGTGATTATCCATGCCAATGCGGTCATCGGCGCGGACGGATTCGGAAACATTCCCCAGCCGGACGGCACGTGGAAGAAGATAGAGCATCTGGGAAACGTCGTCATCGGCAATGATGTCGAAATCGGCGCGAACACGACCATAGACCGTTCCGAAATTGAATCCACCATCATCGGCAATGGCGTCAAAATAGATAATCTGTGCATGATTGCCCATAACGTCATCGTCGGAGACAATACGGTCATGGCCGCGCAGGTGGGTATCGCCGGCTCCGCCAAGATAGGCAAAAACTGCATCCTGGCTGGGCAGGTGGGCATTTCCGGGCATCTTACCATCGCGGACAACACCACCATCGGCCCCCAGGGCGGCGTAATCGGCAACATCAAGACTCCCGGCGGGACCTGGCTCGGCTCCCCTATCATCAACGCAAAAACTTATATGAAGGCCTACGCTCTCTTCAAGCGTGCCGCAGAACAATAATGAACCAGAGAACACTAGCCAAGGCATTTTCCTTTGAAGGCAAGGGCCTGCATACCGGCAGGTACTCCCATGTGAGCGTACTCCCCGCGGGTGCTGACAGCGGCATCGTATTCCGCCGCACGGACCTCGGCGGGGCCGAAATCGCCGCCCTCGCGGAAAATGTTTCTTCAACTGCCCGCTCCACTACGCTTTCATCGGGCGAGGCATCAGTAGCCACGGTCGAACATATCCTCTCCGCCCTCACCGGCATGGGGATAGACAACGCCGAGATTGAAATCGACAATATCGAAATGCCGATTCTGGACGGCAGCGCGTCGGTCTATACGGACGCCATCGCGAAAGCCGGAACCGCGGAGCAGGACGCCCCGAGGCGCTATGTCAGCCTTAGTGAGCCTGTCGAGATTTCAAACCCCGAGACGGGGTCGTTTGTCCGGCTTGAACCCGCGGAAGATACCTCCTACGGCATCACTGTGGATTTCGGTTCCAAGGTACTGGGCATTCAGGAAGCCTCCTTCTCAAGCGGTGACGATTATGCCGCAGAGATCGGGCCCTGCCGCACTTTCTGCTTCTTCCATGAACTGGAGTTCCTGCTCGGGAACAATCTCATCAAGGGCGGAGACGTGGACAACGCCATAGTAATAGTGGAGCATCCGGTCAGCCGGGAACAGCTCGAAAAGATTTCCACGCTCTTCGGAAAAAGCGGGCTGGAGGTCGTCGGAGAAGGCTATCTGAACAACCTGACGCTTCACTTCCCGAATGAATGCGGAAGGCATAAACTGCTGGATCTGATCGGCGACATGCGACTTACCGGAGGCTTCCTCCGCGCCCGCGTGACGGCCTTCAAACCGGGACATTCGATTAACACACAGGCGGCCCTTGCCGTCAGAAAAAATATGCAATAATGGTTACTATTCATCCTCTTGCAACCGTAAGCCCCAATGCAAAGCTTGGGGAAGGCACGGAAGTAGGCCCTTACGCCTATATCGCAGACAATGTCATTCTCGGGGAAAACTGCAAAATCCTTCCCCATGCCAATATCTTCCCATACGTCAAAATGGGCAACGACTGCACGGTCTATCCCGGCGCAGTGGTCGGAGCAGAGCCTCAGGACCTTAAATTCGACGGAGAAGTCTCATGGGTGGAAATCGGCGACAGAGTAACCATCCGCGAATGCGCGACCATAAACCGCGGCACCGCAGCCAGCGGCAAGGCGGTCACCAAAGTGGGCAGCGACACCCTGATTATGTCCTACGTGCATATCGCGCATGACTGCACCATCGGAAACCACTGCATCCTCGTGAGCTATGTCGGCCTCGCCGGCGAAACTGACGTGGACGACTGGGCCATCCTCGGCGGCGGCGCCAAGGCCCACCAGTTCTCCCACATCGGTACGCACGCGATGGTCGGAGGCATGGTTACCATCAACAAAGATATCCCTCCGTACGCCCTGGTGGGGAAATCTCCCGCAGTGTTCGCCGGAATCAACATCGTAGGCTTGCGCCGCCGCGGATTCTCCACAGATGTTATCCGCAACATCAAGGATATCTACGACACCATCTACTACGAAGGCCTGAACGTGAGCGACGGCATAGCAAAGATACAGTCCGGCTTCCCGAAGTCGGAGGAAAGGGATATCATCATCGATTTCATCCGCAATTCCAAGCGCGGCATAATCCGCAGCTTCCGTCCCGGCGAACGCGCCGACGAATAATGCTTCTTTCCACGGCATTCCTGCCGCCTGCGGAGTGGTTTGCACTCGCAGCACGGGATATTACCCTGTCGGACGGCAGGGTAATTCCGTCTGTAGTGCAGCTGGAAGCCCATGAGAATTTCATAAAGCAAAGCTGGCGTTCCCGCTGCCTGATAGGCACTTCATCGGGCAGTGAAGCGATACTGGTGCCGGTAGTCCACGGCGAAAGCCTCATAACTTCGGTCAAGATTGATTATTCCACTCCCTGGCTTGTCCGGGCGGAGCGCGCAATAGACACGGCCTACCGCAGCGCCCCATTCTACGAGCACTACCGGGATGAGCTGTTCAGCATTCTGGAAAGCCGCCACGAGACGCTCTGGGAGCTGAATCTGCAGCTTATAAACTATCTTTTCAGGTGCCTGCACCTGCCTGCCGGGCTATGCAATACATCCTGCTGGACTCCTCCGGGAGAACTTGCTGACGACTACCGCTACGCACTTTCTCCCAAGCTGCCTTCTCCCCTCACCGTGGGTCCATACTATCAGGTATTTGCCCACAGGCGGGGCTTCATCCCGGGCCTCAGCATAATAGACCTGCTCTTCGGCGAAGGTCCCGAGGCGGCCGCTTTCCTGTACTTACGACAATAAAATGAACCCCGGAAATCCAAAGTTCCGGGGTTCACTGTAAATAGGGTCAGGTATTATTCCGCAGGGATGTAGGTTACGTCGATTCCCTTGAGGAAGCAGGTGCAGAATGCAGGGTCCTGCGTCCAGGTAATTACGATTTCACCGGAAGCCTCGCCCTCGAACGTGGCTGAAGGAGCCTCGTTGACATGGGCAACAGGATCGCCAAAGGCTACACCTCCGACTGTCGCGGCTACAGAATAATACTTTCCGCCGTCGTTTTCACCTTCGTCGAAAGTAACATAGCGCGCGACTATCTTGGTTATAGTCCCTCCAATATCACTGGTTGACAGGGTGATGCTGGAAGGATCTCCGGCACCACTCCAGCCGTAACCGACTTGAATTGAAGGTGCCATCCAGCCCTCGGTAACAAACATGAAGAAACGTCCGTCTTCAGCGACCGAATCAAGAGTCCATTCAATATCGTCAAAGCTGTCTGTGAGAGCCGCTGCAGGATAGCAGGCTGCGGATTCCTCTGCAGGAAGGCCGAAGTCACCCAAAACAAAGGTATGGCTGTAGGTCACAGGCTCCGGTTCGGGTTCCGGGTCATTCTTTCCGGCCTGGATTACCTTGACGATTAGTTTAGCACTCTTCTTGGGAGCGCTGAAAGAGACCGAGGCCTCAAAGGTACGGGTCACGCCTGCGTTATCGTCAGCCCAGAATGCGACGGCAACTCCACCGGCTACAATCTCGGCCTTTGTGAAAGCGCTCTCACCTGTTCCCTCATTCACAGACGCAATCTTTGCGCCCTTAGGTATATCGAACTCAACCACGACAGGGAAAGGCTTGGACTCCGCAGGAACAGTCTTGACGGTCAGTTCATTATCTCCTGTCATTTCACTTTCAAGGGCCTCAGCACCGTTCTCGGTCCTGAAATAAGCCCTGACAACAGCCGGTATATCCATAGGCTCACCACCGGCATCACCGGCGTTTCTGAGAATCTTGACTTTTTTGTTCGCAGGATCCAAGAATATGTCATAGACTCCATCTTCTTCAGTGGTAAAGTTCTTACCACCGGCAGCGGCGTTGTATTCCTCTCCCACAGCAAGCGCGAAGGGCTCAACATCGCCATCTGCTCCGAAATTTGAATCCCATTTACTATTCTCGCGGAACTTGAACTGCTCGCCTGCCTTGACGGTCACCTTCTCGCAAAGATGCCATATCCCGTCTGTATACATAACCAGATCCGGGACCGCCTCATCTTCTCCCTCTTTCTTGTTTCCCCAGTTAAGTTTATGCTCTGACAAATCTCCGGTCAATCCCCAGGTACTCACTTCATCGTACTCAGGATAGTTCGTTTTACGCTCTTTCAGCGGGTAAGTGGTAACCCGGATAGTTTTGGAATTGGAAAAAATGTTGTCATAGGTATTACCTATAGTCACACCGACTTTAACCTCCAAATCAAAAGCTCTCCCTGGTATAATTTCGGGGAATGCAGTCATCACACCCTTGTTGAATGCGGTGTAAGAAACCTTGGCCTCACCCGATGAGGCAAGACTCACAATCGGCAGGGTTTTACCGGAATACACTCCGTACAAAGAATATATGCCGGCAACCTTTTGCTTAAAATCAGCAGGAGTGAATAGAAATTCCGCCTCGAGTTTGCCGTTATCTTCCTCGCCGGTAACCTCGATGCTCTCTGGAACTTCATTTAGTACCGGAGCAATAACATCATCCGCTGACGGAATCTGCACTTTCTCCAATTGGTCGCAGGCTGCAAGCACACCGGCTACAGCCAGCAATGATATAAGAACTTTTTTCATAACTGTCTATTATTAATATCCAGGAGTCTGCTCGAGAGTAGGATTAGCCGTCATTTCTCCCGGAGGAAGGGCATACATATACTTGTAGTCCTCAAAGCCCTCACCAGCCAGAGTACCACCCTTCCAGGGCCACAGGAACGAAGAAGAAGAATAGAGTTTCCAGCGGATAAGGTCTGTACGGCGGTGTCCCTCCCACATGAGTTCCTTTGCACGTTCGGCTATCAGGTATTCCTGGGTAATCGTTGTAGGAGCATCAACACCGGCGCGGTCGGAGAGTTTCTTCAGATTGGCAAGTGCCGTGGCATTGCCGGCTTCGCCCAGATTCATGCAGGCCTCGGCATGAATCAGATAGATTTCTCCAAGCCTGATAATCGGGTAGTCGATATCTGAATATGCTTTGCTGCCGGCAGTCTCTTTAAACTCATCCACGGTCATGTCATGAGGGATATTGTTGTACTTCCAGCACTTCCAGCCATATTCGAAGTTGAAGAGTTCCGTCATTTCTGAGACCTGCCCGAGAGGAGCCTTGTCCTGAACCTCCTCCTCATATTCTTCCTGGACAACCTTGCCGTCCTTGTCAACTATTATCCTGCCCTCTGCATCAAGTTTGTCCCTCATGCCTTTTACCTTTTTGGTAGTACCCGGGAAATAGACATTGAACACCTGTCCCCTCTTATCTGCGACAGTGTAATTTCCGTTGATAAACCGGCCCTTTTCATCGAGATCAAAATCAGTCGGAGCAAAATACTTCTCTATAAACTCGTATGGAATGCGGTTGCCGCCCCAGCCATTGTTGATGCCCGTAGGACGTAAGATGGCGTCATTCTCGCTGAGTGCCGAGAAACTGAGGTAAGAGGTGCCGCCGTAACTCTGGGTCTGCTCTGCATTGTAAGAAGCGACGAAAAGCATTTCCTTGATGGCATCGGGGTTCTCGCCGTTGTCGCCACGGAAGAGTTCCGCGTGGGTGGGAGCGGTATCATAGCCGAGGGTGAAGATTTTTTCGCAAATATTCTTGGCGTCTTCCCAGCGCTCGGTACCACGGTCATTGTAGGAAGTTCCGGTGTAAACGCCGGCATTCAGATACATCCTGGCAAGCAGGCCATAGCAGGAGCCTTTGTCCGCCCTCGGATAGTTGGAGCGGGCTTCCGGCATGTCGCTGCCGTCCTTCACAAGGTCGAGCAGTTCGCTTTCAATGTACTCGAACATAGCCTTGCGGGATTCAATCTGCTTGGGAGTAACCGCACCGAATTCAGAATCCTCGGTAACGAAGCAGGGACGGCCGAAAGTGTCCATTGCCACGAAATAATAGAATGCACGCAGGAAGCGGGCCTCTGCGCGGAGGGTCTTGACCTTGGCCTTCACCTCGTCGGAGCAGCCTCTCTGGCTGAGTTTGTCGTCAGTGGTCTGGCGGAGGAACTCGTTGGTGAAAGTAACTCCGTGGATGCTGCGGGCATACACGGCGAGAACGGCGTCGTTCGCCGCGTCAGAGTACTTGTTCGTCTCCACATCCCTGACCCAGGCATCGCCGCTCCATGCGCACTTGGCCTCGTCGGTGGAAAGCTCGTTCAGGGACCAGTATGCCCTCAGAAGTTCCGAAGCACCTGCGTCACCGATGTTAAGGTCGGTAAGGTCGTTGGAAACGAGTTCGTAGTAAATCTTGGAAAGACCCTGGAGATATCCGCCGATTTCATTATTGTAAGCGGTCTCGGAGGTCACGTCAGTCTTGTTGAGCGGAAGCTGGTCCAGGTCCTTGATGCAGGAAGTTGTTCCAAGGGCGAGAAGGGCCGCTGCAATACCTAAAATATATTTTTTCATATCGCTCACAGTATTAGAAGTTCAGATTCAGACGGAGGGAATAAGTCCTCGGACGGGGCCAGATGGAGTTGTCTATACCGCCATCCAGTTCAGGATCGAGGCCCTTGTATCCGGTGATTACGAACACGTTCTGGACGGACAGGGCAAGACGCAGGTTGGCGTTCTTCCATGCACCAAGTTCAGGGAAGGTGTAGCCCACGTTGATATCGTCAAGACGGAAGAAGGAGGCGTTCTCGAGGAAGAGGTCGGAAGCAAACTGCTGCACGGAATTAGGCTTCACGAAACCGTATTCCTTGACCGAACGGAGATAGTTGTTGATATTGATGTTGGAGAAGGTCTGGTTCGCGGTGGAGTTTCCAGCGCGGATGTTGTTGAAGACCCAGTTTCCGACACTGCCGTGGCCGTTGAGGCCGAAGTCCCACCTCTTGTAGGAGAACTTGAGGTTGAGTCCGTAGAAGAAGTCCGGAGAAGGGCTCTTCTTGGTCATATAGCGGTCCGCATTGGTGATTACCCCGTCGTTGTCAATATCCAAAAGACCATCCTGGATAGGTTTCCCGGATGCGTCGTAGAGCTGCTTGAAAGCGTAGAAGGTATTGGGTGCGTAACCGACCATGTGGCGCTGGATGGTGTTGCCGGTACCGCCGGCGATACCTCCGGTTTCGATGAAGTAGTCCTTGTCGTCACCGGAATTCAGCTTGGTGAACCAGGTCTTCTGGAAGGTCCCGTTGAAGCCGAGGGAGAGGGACATGTCGCGGGTCTCGATCGGGATTGCGTTGATGGTGAACTCGACACCCTGGTTGCGGATGGAACCGATGTTGGTGAGGAGGCTGTTTCCGAAGTTCGCGCCCATCGGGGTTATAACGCTGTTCAGCAGGTCCTTCGTATCGCGGCGATAGACATCCACGGTACCGTTGATGCGGTCGCGGATGAAGCCCCAGTCCAGACCGAAGTTCCAGGTCATGGAAGTTTCCCACTTGATGTCAGGATCATAGGCGCCCGGAGTCACATAGTCCAAATAACCGTCGGTACCCATGTTGTAGCGGCTGTAAGGATTCACGCTGAAGTAATAACGTGAAAGGTAGCCATAATTGGCACCGATTTCCTGCTGTCCGGTCATACCCCATGAAGCACGCAGTTTGAGGGCGGAAACCGCATCGACTCCCTTGAGGAATTTCTCTTCCTTGATGTTCCATGCGAGAGCCGCTGAAGGGAAGAGTCCGTGACGGTTCTTCTTGGAGAAGCGGGAGGACTGGTCGTCACGAAGGGTAACGGTCAGCAGATAGCGGGAAGCGATGGAATAGTTGATACGTCCGTAGAAGGAAAGCAGCACGAACTGCTGTTCGTTGGGAAGGTAGCGGCTGTCGACGGTCTCGCCATCTTTGAGTTTGACCTCGGTCTCGCCGCCCTTGCGGTTGAAGTAGTTGATGCTGCGGTCCTTGGAATAAGTCTTCTCATAGGAGTAACCGAGCATGGCGTCGATATGATGGATGCCCACTTCCTTGTTATAATTGGCGTATGCCTCGAAGACCATGCTGCGGCGCTCGTTCATCCAGTCGCTGAACTGTCCGTACCAGGGATTCTCTGTATCCTTCATGGCGTTCCAGGAACCTGGGTTGGGACCGTTCTTTCCTGCGGCATAGGAATAGTCCATGCCGGCGTTCACGTTCAGGCGGAGATCTTCGAAACCATGAATCTTGTAGTCCACCTGGATGTTGCCGATGAAACGTCCGATCTGGCCCTTGTTCACGTTCTCTTCGAGCATGGACACGGGGTTCTCGGGAGCGAGACCGCCTGCGACGAACTTGGTGCCGCGGCCGTTTCCATAGTTGAACCAGCCGTTGGTGGTGTCATAGTCGATGTCGCCCTCATCGTCATAGAAATAGACCGGCATCGTAGGGTTGTAGAAGGTTGCAGTGCCCACTGCGCCGCCTTCTGCCCACCTCTGGTAGCTGTACACGCCCTTGGCGTTGAGATTCACCGTGAGGTGTTTCTGGAGGAAGGAAGGATTCAGGCTCAGGTCCGCGGTGACCTTTCCGAAGTCGGAAGTGCGGAGCGTACCCTGCTGGCCGGTGAAGCCCACGGAGAAGCGGTAAGGGAGAAAATCTTTCAGGTTGCCATAGACACTCACGTTGTGGTCGTGGGCGAGGGCTACGCGGAAGATCTGCTTGTACCAGTCTGTGTTGTACTCGCCGAGTTTGGCCGCTGCGGCGTCACCATTGGCCGTTCCGGCAGGGAAGGTCTCGCTGATAAAGTCGCGGAACTCGTCGGCGTTCATCACGGGTATGGTTCCGGAATTGTGCGAGACGCTGAAGCTGCCGTTGTAGCTTACCTGGGGACGGTTGCCTGAGCCCTTCTTGGTGGTGATGATGATAACACCGTTGGAAGCACGGGAACCGTAGATAGCTGCGGAGGAAGCGTCCTTCAGGACGGTGAAGCTTTCGATGTCGTTCGGGTTGATGGAGCCCAGAGGGTTGCTCATACCTTTTGCAGCATCGGCTGCAATCGGAACGCCGTCGATGACAATCAGAGGGGCGTTCGAGGCGTTCAGGGAGGCCTGTCCGCGGATTCTCATGGAAGAGCCGCCGCCGGGCTGGCCGTCGCCGGGAACAACCTGCAGACCGGCCACCTTACCCTTGAGCATGTCCTGGGTGGAAACGATGGCGCCGCGGTTGATTTCCTCGGGTTTGATTGCGGTGATGGAGCCCGTCATGTCGTTTTTCTTGACGGTACCGTAACCGATGACGACCACGTCATCGAGGAACTCGGTGTCCATCATGAGGACGACGCGCTCGGGGACATCCGAGGCTTTGAAAACTTGCGTGGCATAGCCGATGCAGCTGAATTCAACTTCAGTTTCGGGGCTTGCCACAGTAAGGATGAAGTCGCCGTCGAGACCGGTGGCGGTACCGACGGTGGTTCCGGGTACCATCACATTGGCTCCGATAACGGGGCCCTGGTCATCAACTACAACACCCTTCACCGTGTAGCCTTGCGCCCACACGGAATGGCCGATTGCTCCTGCGAGCAGAATGGCCACTGCGGTTAAAATCCTTTTCATTTAGTTGTGTAGTTAGTATTAGTTGTTGGTTTGTTTATTCACTTCTACGAGTGCGACGCTTGCTGCACCGAGAACCAGGTAGATTCCCGCCACGAGCAGCATCAGGGGCTGGCTGCCGCCGACAAGCTTCATCACCAGGCCGCCGGTTGCCGCGGCGGCAATCTGGGGAAGGCAGATGGTGCAGTTGAAAAGGCCCAGATAGCTGCCCATGTAGGGGCTGCCCTGAAGGGCGTTGGTCAGCAGAGTGAAAGGCAGCGCAAGCATCGCGGCCCATGCAAAACCAATCAGGAAGTAGCTCGCAAAGAGCAGATACTGGTTGGTAATGAATGTGACCGAGGCGAAGCCGGCGGCGCCGATAAGAAGGCTCACCACATAGGCGACGCGGATATTTTTGAAGCGCGGAAGCACCGTAGCCCACAGAATAGAGCCGATTGCCTGCACCGCGAACAGCACGCCCACCCAGTTGCCCGCGGCCTGATAGGCCTCGGATGCAGTGTCGTGGGTATTCCAGACATTATGGGCGATGGCGCCGTTGGTATAGGTCCACATATACAGGAAGGCGGCCCAGCAGAAGAACTGCACCAGACCGACGGTCCAGAAAATCTTCGGAGCTTTCACGAGCAGCTGCATAAGCCCCATATCGGGCTTCTTCTCCTGTTTTGCCGGGTCTATTCCATGGAACTGGGCATATTCCTTCGGCGGCATCTCCTTGACGCGGACGAAAGTATAGAGTACGCAGAGAATCAGTATCGCCGCGCCCACATAGAAGCTATAGACGACGCTGTCGGGCACCACGCCGGGCTCCGCGACATTCTTTATGCCTATCCAGGTAAAGAAGATGGGGAAGATGTAACCCATCAGCGAACCGGCGTTGCAGAGGAAGCTCTGAATGCTGTAGGCAGTGGTTTTCTGTTTTTCATTGACCATATCCCCGACCATCATCTTGAAGGGCTGCATGGCGATGTTGATGGACGTGTCGAGGAAAATCAGGGAGAACAGCCCGAACCACATGGCCATGTTAAGGCCGAGGAAAACCCTGGCGGAGAAATTCAGCGAACCTGCGTTCGGCAGGAAAATCATCACCAGGACGGCTATTATCGCGCCAACCAGCAGATAAGGCTTGCGCCTTCCCAGACGGTTCCATGTGCGGTCGGAGTATTTACCCACAAGGGGCTGGACAATCATTCCCATAAGCGGAGGGAGTATCCAGAAGAAAGACAGGCTGTGGGGATCTGCGCCAAGGGTCGCGAAAATGCGGCTGATGTTGGCGCTCTGGAGGGCATAGGCAATCTGGACTCCGAAAAAGCCGAAGCTCAAATCGATCATCTGCCTCAGGGACAAGTCACGTTGTGTGGTCATAGTTTCAGTGCAATTAGCCTTCGAATTTAATATTTTTCCCCCGAGTCGCGCGCATATATACCCGCATGCGTGTTAAATCGGGGATGAATTGCAATTTTTTGGCGACGAATGGTTGTTAAAATAATTTAATATTATATATTTGGAAAGTACAAAAAATTTATTTATTTTGCGCCGATTTTTAACGCTTTAGCTAATAACGCATTATGGGAAAGAATAAGTTTCTTATCAAACTGAACGACCGTATAGTTCCGGTGCGTATCGCCGATATAACCTACTTTTATTCCGAGCAGAAGAATTCCTACATCGTCACTCGCGACAATATAACCTATGTGATAGACGACTCCCTGGACACAGTCGAGCAGATACTGGGCCGCGAAGGATTCTTCCGCATTTCCCGCAGCGTAATAATCTCAGAAACGGCAATTGAGTCCATTCACAAGCTTCCCGGCGGACGCCTCACAGTCTCCCTCCGCCGCGGCTTCGAAGCCTACACTGACCTCACAGTCTCCCGCGCCCGCGTGGACGGCTTCCTCCACTGGCTGGAAGAAAGTTAGACTCCGTCCGATATCATGCCGGCGCAGGGACTAAATTCCCCTGCCGGAATCTGATACCAGGGCTTTGAGGTGTGCGGAGAAGTCGGTGTTGTAAATCAGGGACTCCAGGGTGCAGTGCATGCGGTAGCGCCAGTAGTGGCGGGGAATCGCGGGGATGTTGATGCGCTCGTCGGCAGGATTGCCCTGGTAGCGGATCGCACCGTCGATTGCCAGGTAGTCCTGCAGGGGGAGAATCGCCAGCATGGACGGAGATTTAAGATGCTCCGCAACTACTTTTTCGGCAACCCACGGCTCGCAGAAGTAAGGAGCCGCACCCTCGCAGTGAAGGGCCTCGTTATAGAACTTCTGGGTGAGTTCGCGGTCTTCCTCCCACCATGCCCTCAGAGGCGAAGTGTCGTGCGTACCTGTGGCGCATACGCTGAAATACGGATAGCTGGAAGGATTGCCGAAAGTCTCCTTTACGGACTTCGGCATCCTCTGGATTTCCAGGCTCAGGATATTCATCTCGTCCATTACCGAAGGAACGCAGGCGGGAATCATTCCAAGGTCCTCACCGCAGGAAAGCATGCCGGTGGAACGCAGCAGGGCAGGGAGTTTCCACATTGCGGAATCCCTCCAGAAATCGTTGTGGCGGCGGTAGAAGAAGTCCTCGTAGAGCTTGTCGTAACGCTGCTTCAGCCAGTCAGGGAGATCCTGATAGACACGGGTGCTCTGGCCACTGATACGTGGATGCCACCAGCCCGGACGGCGCGGATCTTCGACAAATAGCACGTTGGTGTCGTTGTCGTCCTGGGGCGTCCAGGGCTCGAAGCCGGCATTGCGGAGTTCGTCCAGAGAATATGGCAGCGCCGGGCTGAAATGGCCCATGAGGCCGGTTTTCCAGCGCATGGGAATCTCCCAGATGCGGAAGAAGCCGAGGATATGGTCAATCCGAAAGGCGTCGAAGTATTCGCTCATCTTGCGCATGCGCCCCTTCCACCATGCAAAGCCGTCCTCGGACATCTTTTCCCAGTTGTAGGTCGGGAAGCCCCAGTTCTGACCATCAACGGAGAAAGCATCCGGCGGAGCTCCGGCCTGGGAATCCAGATGGAACAGTTCCGGATGCTGCCATGCGTCCACGCTGCGGCGGCTCACTCCGATGGGCAGGTCTCCCTTGAGGGCGACACCGCGTATGTGGGCGTATTTCACCGCATCGGCAAGCTGCTCGTCCAGAAGCATCTGCTCCCAGATATAGAAGTTCACCTCGTCCTTATGCTCCCCGGCATAGGCCGCGACAGCTTTTCCGGAATAGCTGGCCCACTTGCCCCATTCGGAGAAGTCGGGAGTGCCCTTTTCGTCCCTCAAGGCGGAGAACACAGCGAATGGAATCAGCCACTCAGCATTGTCGGAGAGGAACTTGCTGAACTTTTCAGAAGCGCAGACAGTTTCCTTGTGCGCCCCGAAGTACTTCCTCAGGAGGCGCTCCTTCTCGTTGTTCACCCTTTCATAGTCCACCTGCGGCAGGGCATTCAACTCGTCGCGGAGTGCTTTGTAAGCCTTGTCCTGACGGATTCCTGCAGCAGGAAGGGATATGAACTGGGGATGCAGGGCAAAGGACGACACGGCATTGTACGGATATGAATCCTGCCATGTCCTTGTCATGGTGGTATCGTTGATGGGCAGAAGCTGTATCACGTTCATACCCGTTTCCACAGACCAGTCCACAAGGCGTTTGATATCCGCGAATTCGCCTATTCCGAAACTGTCCGCAGTGCGGAGCGAGAACACGGGAACGGCGACTCCGGCGCCCCGCCAGGGAAGGGTGGGGAATTGCACATCCAGGTCAGAAATGACTATTGCAGAGCCCTTGGGAGGCACTTCGGCAAAGAGGTGATTCGCCCCGCACTCCCAGGCAATAATTTCTTTAGACTTCGTGTCTATGACGGCGAATTTATACTCAAAGACGCCCTTCGCATCCAAGGTGATGCTCCACCAGGGGAAGTCCCGGTCGCTGAGGATATGGGGCTTCTTCCATGAACCCAGAGCCTTGCTGCTTGCAAAAAGCGCGACGCTCTGCCCAGCGCGGATCTCAGCCGCAGGAATTACTATGGTAAGGTTTCCGGGCTTTGCGTCTTCTTTTCTCGGGCGGCGGAACGAAGTGCCGTCAGGACGGCGGAAAATAACGTCTGAGAATGCCGAACTGAAGAAAGCGCTGCCATGCGGCCGGTCGCACCAGCGGTCGCGGCAAAGGGTCATGTCACTTCCTTTGGGGGCACGCCATACCCGGCCCCGCCACTCCCTGCGGACGAGGATCCCGTCGCGGACAATTTCATAGACACAGATATCTCCGTCATGCACTTTCGATGCGGGGATATCTTTCTGCCATAGGCCTCCATAGACATAATTCATGTCATACCTGGTACCGGCGATACGGAGTTTGAGTTCCTCGCCCCAGGCGGTATCATAGTGGATGGAAAATTTTATTGTGGACATGTTTGCTGTTATTAGTTTTAGCGTCAACAAATATAATTACTTTTTCAGGAACTTCCAACCGAATACCGGGAGGATGGAGGCGAGGGCGCAGGAGATGGTCCAGAATATTGCGGCAGAGGTGAAGTCCAGGCCGGCGGCAGCGCCGTCCACAGCCGCGGAGGAAGCTGAGGATGCGCCGAGAAGGAAGCCGCTCAGAAGGCTCTGGGCACCGGCGGCGAGATAACTGGAGATTCCGACCAGTCCCATAGCGGCGCCCACCGCCCTGCGGGGCACGAAATCCAGTGCCATCAGTCCCGCGACTATGCAGAATATTATGCCTATCGCCACACTGAAAATACTGATCCAGAGCATATTGAGGAAAGTTCCCCCGCCTGTGAAAAGGAATACCGCCAGGGCGCCGGTGGACAATACCCCGGCGATTATCACCGGAATGCACCTGTCGCCTTTGAATAGTTTGTCCGAAAGGAAGCCCGCAGAGACCGTTCCAACCACTCCGAAGAGTTCACTCAGGCCGACTGTCTGGGCTGCCTGCTCCAGAGAAAAGTCCTTCGCTTTCTGAAGAAATAGAACTCCCCAGTCACTTACGGCATGCTGGGCTATGTAGGTAAACGCACTGGAAAAGGCTATTACCCACAGCCCGGGATGCTTCAGCACGCCGAGTTGCAGGGACCTGGTGGGTTCCTTCTTTTCAGGCTCCTCCGAGTACCATTCCTGGACGGAAGGCAGGCCCGCGCTCTCCGGGGTATCCTGAATGAAGCACAGGGCCAGGACAGATGCCAGCAGGCCCACGGCGCCGGCGACCACGAAGCCCCATTGCCATCCGGCCGCACCGACCAGGAAGCCGATTCCGACCATGGTGAGGAAGCGCCCGACGTAGGGAGTTGAAGAAAAAATACTGTAGGGCACCCCGCGGTCATTTTTCGGGAACCATCTGGTTATGCCTATAACCCCGGGCGGCGAGCCCATGGACTGCAGCCAGCCGTTGAGCCCCCAAAGCACCGTAAAGGAAAGCGTCAGCAAGACAGAAGCCCCGCCGGAGACGATACCGAGAAGCCCCAGAATGATATTGACGGCGGCCGACAGACCTATCCCGAGAGCCATGAAACGGCGTATGTTGCAATAGTCCGCGAGGAAGCCGTTGACGAACTTTCCGAAAGCATAGACAATATAGAACGACATGCCTATGACGCCGATTTCCGTGACTGTGAAAAAGCCTCCGTCTATAAGCGGCTGGCGCACCACCCCGAGGACCATCCGGCAGACGTAATAGAGAGCATAGACGGCTGTCACAGCCCAGAATGTGCGCCTGCGGCAGCGAGCGAACGCAGCCGGAGCTTCTTCCGCCGGAATTCTCGAGGCCGACGGTTTGCTGATCCTGTATCTCGAATAAAACGACACTACAATGCGCTGAAATACCCGGCGAACAGCACGTTCGTAATGAGATATCCAATCAGCGTGGAAACGATGACGCATATCAGCCCGGGCATCATGAAACTGTGATTCAGAAGATATTTGCCTATGACCGTGGTACCGCTGCGGTCGAAGTTGACGGTGGCGATGTCGGAAGGATAGTTGGGGATGAAGAAATAGCCATATACACTTGGCAGCACGCCCAGCAGCACCGCGCCGGGGATACCGAGCTCAAAGGCAAGTGGGAGCATCGCCACGACCACGGCGCCCTGCGAGTTAATCAGCACGGAGACCAGGAAAAACACAAATGCGATGGACCAGGGATAGTTTGTCACCAGCCCGGTGAGCATTTCTTTCATCTGGTCCATATAATTTCCGAAATAGGTGTCCGCCATCCAGGCGATGCCGTAGATTGCCACGACCGCCACCATTCCGGACTGCCATACCGCGCCGCCGACCGCCTTTTTGGGACTGGCCTTGCAGAACATTATATTCACGGCTGCCGCAACCAGCATGATTATCTGTATGCAGATGTTCATTTTCGGCAGGTTAATGGCCTTTGAAACCGTCTCCCCCGAAGAGGTGTGGATCATCTGGCAGAAAGCGAAACAGACAATCACCAGGAGGGAGAAAAGGAAAACATAGACAGAAGCCTTCGCGCTTCGGGAAATCTCCTTGTCGAGGGTGGTCGCGGTATTGCCGTACATGTAGTTGAACATCTCGGGGTCGGATTTTCGGCGCAGGAACTCGGGGTCCTTGTCCAGGTCTTTTCCCCTGCGGAAAGATGCCAGTGCAGCGCACATCAGGCCGCAGACGCAGGCGGGAATCGTAACCATGAGCACCTGAGGAATTGTAACCCCGTAGCCGTTGGCATTGGAAATGGTGACGAAGGCGACCACCGCGGCGGCGATAGGCGAGCAGGTGATGCCCACCTGGGAAGCGATGGAAGCCACTCCGCATGGCCTTTCAGGACGTATATTCTTCTTCAGGGCAATATCGCAGATAATCGGCATTATGGTATAGACGACATGGCCGGTGCCCACCAGTACGGTCAGGAAAAAGGTCACGAGGGGACCCAGGAAAGTAATCCTGTCCGGATGCTTGCGGAGCATCTTCTCGGCAATCTGAATCATCCAGTCCATACCTCCGGAAGCCTGCAGCGTGCCGGCGCAGGTCACCGCTGCAATGATGATATAGATGACATCCGTCGGAGGAGTGCCGGGCTTCATTCCGAAACCGAACACCAGAATCGCCAGACCGATGCCGCTGATTGCACCAAGCGCCAGAGAGCCGTAACGGGAACCCACGTACAGCGCTCCGAGCACAATCAGCAGTTCAATTATCATTAAAAACGTCATATCATTTGTCTTTTCTACGGCATAAAGATAAGACATTTTAGGGAATATTCGTATATTTGTAAGTTACCAAAAATCCAAGTCATGCTTGAAAGTCTGATTAACAAATTAATTTCCAAAGCAGGAGATCTTGTCGGAGGGAAAGTATCGCAGGTCATTTCCAAGACCGTCGGCAATAAGGCCAGCACCTTCACCTTCCAGGCTCTCCCGAAGACGCTGGAAGAACTCAAAGCCCTGCCCGAAGCGGCCCTGACTGATGTCTATGCCACTGCGGCCCTTTCCGTTCTCGCCCTCACCCGTTTCCAGGAAGACCGGGAAGAGAGCATAAAGATGCTCAACTTCCTCAAAGGCCCCGACCCCCTGAATCCGGCCGGAATCCAGCAGATTGCAGACCGCTTCATGGACGGCAAGTTCTACAAGGTCAATTCCTTCTTCGAAGGAGCAACTCCTGCAAATGGCTATACCCCCGCGAAACCCTACGTCATTAAGGTCGAATCAAATCCCTATTCCTTCGAAAATGAAGGCTGGGCCACGCTCTGGCTCACTTCCGGCGGTGCCGACAGTCCCCGCCCGGTGAAGCTCCGCAAAAAGCCGAGCACAGGACAGTGGTTCCTCGTGGAAATACAGTATCTCGGAGACATCCGCATTCCAACCGCCACAGACAAATGGGCATAAAAGAAATTATTTCAGACATTCGCTTCGAGGGCCGGCCCGAAAGCCTGTACGATCCTCTGAGGTACATGATAGATATCGGCGGGAAGCGCATCCGCCCCAGGCTCTGCCTTTTGGTCTGGAGGATTTTCACGAGCCGTGAAGACTTCCCCGTGGAAGTCGTAGAACCGGCGAGAGGCTTGGAGGTCTTCCATACCTTCACCCTTATCCACGACGACATTATGGACCGTTCGCCCCTTAGGCGCGGAGCCGAAACCGTGTGGAAAAAATGGTCCTCCGACGCCGCCATACTGTCCGGGGACGCAATGTGCATAGACAGTTACAAGCGTATCTCCAAAGCCCCCGCGGCAGTGCTTCCCAGGGTGCTCGAACTCTTTTCCGACACCGCTGCGAGAGTCTGCGAAGGGCAGCAGCTGGACATGGAATTCGAAACCCGGAAAGATGTCACAAAGGCGGAATACATAGAGATGATAGGCCTGAAAACCGCCGTTCTGATAGCCTGCAGCGCTGAAATGGGCGCGATAATCGCCGGACAGGGCCCCGAATTCTGCAAGCCTGTCTATGACTATGGCTACAACCTCGGCCTGGCTTTCCAGATCATGGACGACTATCTGGATGCCTATGGCGACGCGGCCGTCTTCGGCAAGCCCATCGGCGGAGACATAGTGAACGGAAAGAACAGCTGGCTGACAGTCTGCGCCCGCGAAGAAGGCGCGGCCCATCTGGAAGAGGCCCTCGCGATGCCGGCATCGACCCCGGAGGAAAAGGCCGCGAAGATAAAGGCCGTGAAAGCTGTCTATGACGCCGCCGGTGTGCCCGCAAAGGCCCTTCGCGAAATAGATTATTACACAGTCAAGGCGCTGACCAAACTCGGCGGAGCCGTAAGCGAGGAAGGATTCAACGAACTGAAAGATTTCGCCGCATCGCTTGTCGGAAGAGCCAGATGAAACGCAAAGATCTGGAAATAATGGCCCCGGCCGGCAGTTTCGACTGCCTTATGGCCGCCATACAGGGCGGAGCTGATTCGGTCTATTTCGGAGTCGGCCGGCTGAATATGCGCTCCCGCAGCGCAGCCAACTTTTCTCCGGAGGACCTGGAGGAAATCGTGGGCATCTGCCGCGCATCTTCCGTCAGGACATACCTAACGCTGAACATCACCCTCTACGGGGATGACCTGGAGGACGCCAGGGCACTGCTCAGAAGGGCGAAGGAGGCCGGAGTGGACGCAGTCATCGCCTTCGATATGGCAGTCATTTCCTATTGCCGCGAAATCGGAATGGAGGTTCACATCTCCACCCAGCTGAGCATATCCAACCTGGAGGCTCTCAGGTTTTATTCCCGCTTCGCGGACGTGGTGGTGCTCGCGAGAGAGCTGACACTCCAGCAGGTAGCCGCAATCAGCGAAGGAATTGCCCGCGAAAACATCTGCGGCCCCTCCGGAAAGCCCGTCCGTATTGAAATGTTCGCCCACGGAGCGTTCTGCATGGCTGTTTCCGGAAAGTGCTACCTTTCCCTCGGCACCTGCGGAGAATCCGCCAACAGGGGCGCCTGCCTGCAGATATGCCGACGCAGCTACGAAGTCACCGACATAGAGACCGGCAACAAACTCCGCCTGGAAAGCCCCTACATAATGTCCCCTAAGGACCTCTGCACCATAGAATTCATGGACAAGTTCATCGAGGCGGGCGTAAAGGTTTTCAAAATCGAGGGGCGGGCCCGCAGCGCAGAATACGTTAAACGCACTGTGGAGTGCTACCGCCGTGCAGCGGACGCCGTCGCCGACGGAGAATTTTCCCCCGAACTCGGCGCAGAACTGAAGCAGAAACTCGCAGAAGTGTTCAACAGAGGCTTCTGGGACGGATATTACCTCGGTGCGCCGCTTCCGCAGTGGAGCACCGTCTATGGCAGTGAAGCCCGGCGCAGGAAGGTCTATGTGGGGAAGGTGACCAACTGGTTCCACCGCATCGGGGTCGCCGAGATTGAACTTGAGGCGGGGGACCTCAACGTCGGAGATGACATTATTTTCATAGGCAGGACTACCGGAGTCATCGAAATGACGGTCGAAGACATGCGGCTCGAACTTAAGCCCGCCGCGACCGCCCCGAAAGGCTCCCGCTGCTCCGTCGCCGTCCCCTCCGCCACCGAAGACTCCCACCCTCGCCGCAACGACAAAGTTTACCTATGGAATAACAGCTGAAGGCAGGGCCCGGTTGGCTAAATAGGGTGTCGATGCCCGCCGTGCCCTGCCTCCAGCTAATATAATAAATTATGATTTTCAGACTTCAGTAAAACATTGATGTCAAAGAAGAAACATAATAAGAGCAAGCATAAGCAGAACCGGTTCAAGGAATGGGTCGGAGTGTTCTCCATGACTCGCGAGGGTTTCGGATTCGTCAGGATAGAAGGCCAGGAGGATGATGTCTTCGTGAGGGCGAACAAGACCAGGGGAGCGCTTCACGGAGACACGGTGAGAGTTACGGTGATCCAGGAAAGGACCCAGGTACTCAGGCGCACGGGCATCATCACGGAAGTGATACGCCGCAGCGACAAGCCCATGGTGGGCATACTGCACATCGCGGGTCACCATGCCTGGGTGCTCATGCAGTCCAAGTACATGCCATACGACATAGAAGTGCCGCTGCCGAAGGACAAGTCCATAAAAGGACAGCTGGTGTCCGTGCTTGTGGACGGCACGGAACCCTGGGTTGACACGCCCCAGGGGCACATAGTGGAGGTTCTCGGCACTCCCGGGGAGAATGAAACCGAGATGCACGCCATCCTGACCCGCTACAACCTTCCCTACCGCTTCGAAAATGCGGTGGAGGATTCTGCGGACAGTATCAGCGATGAGATCACCGACATAGACCTTCAGGGCCGCCGAGATTTCCGCGGAACTCTGACATTTACCATAGACCCCGCGGACGCCAAAGATTTCGACGACGCGCTGTCGCTGAGAACTCTTGAGAACGGCAATTCAGAGGTCGGAGTGCATATAGCGGACGTGACCTGGTATGTCCGCCCCGGAACGCCCGTGGACATGGAGGCGAGAGAAAGGGGGACTTCGGTCTATCTGGTGGACCGCACCGTGCCCATGCTTCCGGAGAAACTCTCCAACAAACTCTGCTCGCTGCGCCCCGGGGAAGACAAACTGACCTTCTCTGCCGTATTCGAGATGGACCCGAAAGGGAAAGTGATTTCCAGATGGTTCGGGCGCACGGTAATCTGCTCGAAACACCGCCTGGACTATGAACAGGCCCAGGCCATGCTGGACGGGAAGACGGAGGGCGACGCGGAACTTACCGCCGCCCTGAAAACGCTTTCCGGACTTGCCAGAATACTCCGCCGCAAACGCTTTATCGCCGGCGCGGTGAATTTCGAAAGGCCGGAGACAAAGGTGCTGGTCGATGAAAACGGAAAGCCCGTGGACGTCGTGCAGAAGGTCGCACTGGAATCGAACAATCTCATAGAGGAGTTCATGCTGCTGGCGAACCGCTGCGTCGCCGAATTCGCGACAAAGGAGAAAAAGGCCTTTGTCTATCGTGTCCATGATGTCCCGAATCTGGAAAAATTCCGGGGCGTACAGGCTTTCGCCGCCCATTTCGGTTTCGACTCGAAAGCAGTCTCCAGCACGAAAGACGTGGCAAAAACCCTCAACGGCATTCTTCGGAGTTCCAAAGGCTCAGCCTCGGCAGAGGCCATTCAGATGCTCTCGCTCCGCTCCATGGCAAGGGCTGTCTATTCCTCCGAAAACATCGGTCATTACGGCCTTGCGTTCAAGGACTATACCCACTTCACCTCCCCGATACGCCGCTATCCTGACATGATGGTGCACCGGCTTCTGGCAGAGTATCTCTCCGGTGGTCCGTCGGAAGACAAAAACGCCCTTGAGGCCGCCTGCAAGCATGCTTCCGAGAGGGAAACCCTCGCAAGCGAAGCCGAGCGGGAGAGCGTGAAATACAAGGTCGTCGAGTTCATGACTGACAAAGTCGGACAGGAATTCGAGGGTACTGTGTCCGGAGTCACGGAATGGGGCCTGTACGTGGAGATAGACGGATACAAAATCGAGGGAATGGTTCCGGCCAGGACCATCCGTTCGGATTTCTATATTTTCGATGAACAGCTTTACCGGCTGATAGGGCGCCGTACAGGGCATATCTATACCCTTGGAGACCGCGTAAAGGTACGCGTCAGCGGTACAGACCTGGACCAGAGGCTGCTGGAATACGAACTGCTGGAACCGTTGATAGAAGTGGAGCCGGGCTACCGCGAGCCCAGGCAGTTCCACAGGGCCGTACCCAGGAATAGCCGGGGCCGCGGAAAGGACAGCAGGAAAAACAGAAGGAAATGAAAACCGCGACCGTAGTAAAGAATGCCGGAAGCCACTTCCTGCTGTCGGAACTCCCCCGCTGGGAGCCATTTCCTGCCGTACTCAGGGGCAAGGTGAGGCTCAAGGGCGGCAGTACCACAAACCCCGTCGCCGTGGGCGACCGGGTGGCGTATGAAATTTCAGACAAAGCTGTAATCACTGAAATATTTCCGCGCAGCAACTACATAATCCGGCGCTCGACCAACCTGTCGAGGCAGTCACACGTCATCGCCGCGAACATAGACAGGGCATTTATTATCGTATCCATGTATTTTCCGGAGATAAAACTGCCTTTCCTGGACAGGATTCTGCTGACCTGCGGGGTCTATGGGATTCCGGCTACTATAGTGCTGTCCAAGGTGGACCTGTACCTGGGCAGCGATCCGGAGTCGGTCGCCGCCTTCCACGCGATTTACGAGGGGGCCGGATACGAGGTCATAGACACATCCACCGTGACGGGAGAGGGTATAAACCGCATCAGAGAGGCCTGTCGCGGGGGTGTGGTACTGTTTTCCGGCGAATCCGGGGTCGGGAAATCTTCTCTGGTAAAGGCCGTGGACCCGGCTCTGGAACCGAAAATCGGGGATATTTCCACTGCGCACCTGCAGGGAAAGCACACCACTTCGCTTTATGAAATGTATCCGCTTGCTTCGGGGGGATTCGTGATTGATTCCCCCGGAATACGCGGCTTCGGACTGGTGGACCTGGAGAAGGAGGAGATTTCCAAGTATTTCCCCGAAATGCTCCGTTATGCGGATTCCTGCCGCTTTGTGCCATGCACCCATACCCACGAGCCAGGATGTGCCGTGAAGGCGGCCCTCGAGAGGGGCGATATTTCCGCCGAACGCTATAATTCCTACCTCGGCATGCTCGAGGAGGACCGCAAGTTCCGATGACAAGCCCGCGCGAAATCGACCGCGAGGTTCTGCGGCTCTCCGTACCCAGCATCCTTGCCAATATAACCATCCCGCTTGTGGGAATGGCCGATATCGCCATCGCGTCAAGGCTCGGAGACTCCGCCTCCCTGATTGGGGGCATAGCCATAGGCACAATGCTCTTCGACCTGCTCTACTGGGTCTTCGGCTTTCTCCGCACCGGCACAGGCGGCCTCACGGCCCAGGCATACGGCCGCAGGGCTGCCGGTTCGGGCGGCACATTTGAACTGGAGGATATATTGAGCCGGTCTGTCGCGATCGCGATGCTTTCAGGGGCGCTGCTGATTGCTCTCCAGTGGGCGGTGCTGTGGTTTGCCTTCGGCGTGGTCGAATGCTCCCCGGCGGTCCGTTCCCTCGCCACCGAGTACTTTAAAATCCGAATCTGGGCTGCTCCGGCCTCACTTTCCATCTTCGCCTTCAAGGGCTGGTTCATAGGCATGCAGGACACTGTCCGGCCTATGATCATGGACCTGATAATTAATCTTGGGAACATTGTCCTGAGCATCGCCTTCGCCTTCGGAATAGGCCCGCTGCCAGCGCTGGGCTTCGCCGGAGTCGCGGCAGGCACGGTCGCGGCACAGTGGAGCGGCTTTGTCTATGCCGCAATCGCGCGACGCATACGCTACCCCTTCAGGGGATACAGGGCCATAGACGCGCTGAACGCTGTCCGCAGCACGCCGAAGGAGTTTTTCACCCTCAATTCCGGCCTGATAGTGCGTTCGCTCGGACTTATCGCGGTCTATGTGGGCTACACCATAATCTCCGCCCGCTATGGCGACACCCTGCTTGCGGCCTGCACGGTGGTAATGAAACTGCTGCTGTTCTTCTCCTATTTCACGGACGGCTTCGCCTTCGCCGGGGAGGCTCTTACGGGGCGCTTCACGGGCATGAAAGACCCTGCAGGAGTGCGGCTGTCGGTACGGCGGACCTTCCTCTGGAGCAGCGTGGTCGCCTTGTTTTTCATTTCCGTCTATGGCCTGGGCGGCGAACCCATCATAAGGCTGCTGGCCAAGGATCAGACAGTAGTGGACGCAGCACGGGGATTGATTCCATGGATGGTGCTCATGCCCCTTATCGGGGCTCCGGCCTTCGTCTGGGACGGGGTCTATACCGGCGCGACGGCCGTCCGGGAACTTCGCTGGAGCGGGGTTCTCTGCGCCATCGCCTTCTTTGCGGTGTGGATCTCCGGGGTGCTGTTTTCATCGACAGGACTCCCCTCCGTCCACGTTCTTATGGGCGCCTACTTCGCGCATCTGCTCATTCGCGCAGTCTATCTGACTGCCCGCTATCCAAAGATTTTTGCTATATTCGCGTCCAAATAGACTCAAATTATGAAAAAGCTTATTTTTGTTTTCGCCGCAACCGTTTTGATGGCTTTGTCGATGAATTCATCCGCCGCACGCGTCCGCATCCCCGTTTCCGGGCCAGAATTCGCACCCGCAGACACCATGGTTGTCGCCGATGGCTATTTTGAAGAAGCAAAAGGCGTCGAATTTGCCAAATGGGTCCGCGAGCGCATTGATTATAAAGGTGATGCACACGGCCGGGTAGTGGCAAGGTTCTCCGTACGCGAAGACGGCAGCGTTTTCAATGTCAAGATTCAAAAGAGCATCGACCCGCAGCTGGACGAAATAGTCAAAAAGGTCATTCTCTCCTCCCCTAAATGGAAACAAAGAGAGTCCGGGCTAATTACCACCTCTTTCGAAACTTACTCAATACCTTTAACTTTTTAACTACTCTTTCCGCAATTTGGCACGCACTTTGCTTTTTAGTCTGTCAAAGCGGTTAGTTTAGTTAATAATAGGTACTAAAAAGGCGGAAATCCGGGAGGACAACCGCCTTTTTTCGAATCAGTGTGTCTCGATAATCGAAATCTGGACTGATACTTCCATAAGGAGCATCACAATTCTGTTAAGTCTCATGCGAAAGAGTCGTTTAGACTCTCTGGCCGTAGGAACGGTCGGTGGTGTTGACGGTGATCTTTTCGCCGGTGTTGATGAAAAGCGGAACCATGATCTTGGCGCCGGTCTCGAGGGTGACTTCCTTGAGGGCGGAAGTGGAGGCTGTGTTACCTTTCACTGCGGGCTCGCTGTAGGTGACTTCCAGAGTCACATAGGTGGGAAGTTCGCAGGTGAGGCAGCGCTCTTCGGGCTCGGTGACGAACATCATCTCCACGTGCTGGCCTTCTTTCATAAGGTCGGAGTTCTCCACCACGTCGTGGGGCAGGGTAATCTGCTCGTAGGTCTCCTCGTGCATGAAGTTGAAGGCCTCTCCGTCGTCATAGAGGAACTGATAGGGGCGGCGCTCGACAGTAATTGTGTCTATCTTGACGCCCGCTGTGAAGGTGTTTTCAAGGATACGGCCGTTTTCAAGATTGCGGAGTTTCGCTTTCACGAAGGCGGGGCCCTTGCCCGGTTTCACATGCTGGAACCATACCAGCTGGCAGGGTTTCCCGTTGAAATTCAGGTACAAACCGTTTTTAAAATCAGCAGTTGTTGCCATATTAAAATATTTTTTAGTTTAGAGCATTAATATTCTTCTCGTTATGAAGTAGTTTGCCCTCCGCGGTGTACGCGTACTCTATGCGGTCCGCATAGTGCTCTTCCACCTTGCGGCGGACAATCTTCATAGTGGAATTCATCATCTGGTTCGCGATGGAGAAGGCCTCCTCGCAGACAATTACGGCCGCAGGCAGCCACCTGTCGGGGAATAGATCGGCGTGCGGCCCGCCCGTCTTGTAGGTGTCTATCTCCGCCTGGATCTTGTCCAGCATTGCAATCTTGCCCTCGCGTGACTCGGGATCCAGTCCCTGCTTCTTCACAAACTCCTTGAGAGCGTCCTTCTCGGGGACGATCATCACGACGGTGTAAGGGTTCTGATTGTTGTGAAGGACCACCTGGGAAACGTATTTTGAAACCTCCGGAAGGCTGTCTTCAAAGGCCTCGGGAGAGTATTTTTCGCCGTCAGAGGATATCAGCAGGCTCTTGAAGCGGCCTACGACATAAAGGAAGTCCGTGTCGAAGGGACAGATATAGCCCATATCTCCGGTATGAAGCCAGCCGTCCACCACCGTTTCAGCGGTAGCCTTGGGATTCTTCCAGTAGCCGGCCATTACATTTTCGCCGCGAATCACGATTTCGCCTTTCTCCCCGATGGGAACTTCCTTACCGTCCGCATCGCAGATTTTGCAGTCCATAGGCTTCACTAAACGGCCTGAGGAGCCGAAGATGGCGTGGCCGGCGGAGTTGGCGCAGATGATTGGAGTGGCTTCAGTGAGGCCGTAACCCTGGAACATAGGCATGCCGACGGCGCAGAAGAACCTCTGAAGTTCGATGTCCAGCAGGGCACCGCCCCCTACGAAGAAGCGCATCCTGCCACCGAAACCTTCACGCACATTCTTGAAAATAAGCTTGTCGAAAAGCCACATAAGCGGTTTTCTCCACCAGTTGAGGATGCCTCCGCGGTTGTAGTATTCCTTGTTGTAGGCGATGGCATTCTTAACCGCGAAATTGAAGAGTTTCTCCACGGTGGGGCCTTTCGCCTTTATTCCGTTCTCTATGTTCTTCTTGAAGTTCCTGGCGAGCGCAGGCACCGAAAGCATGACATGCGGGCGAGTCTCCTTGATGGCAAGCGGCACGTTGCGAAGGGTGGCAAGGGCGTTTTTGCCGATGGGGACAAATGCGATGGAGCCGCCGTAATACATCATGGTGTACATACCGGCGACATGGGCGAAGCAGTGGTCCAGAGGGAGGATTATGAGCATGACCTCGCCTTCCCCTACGGAAATGACGGAATTGCCCTGGGCCACGTTGGCGGTATAGTTGCGGTGCGTAAGGAGGATGCCCTTGGGGTCGGCGGTAGTGCCGGAAGTGTAGCTGATATTGGCGTAGTCGTCCGGACCTACGCTCTTGTAGCGCTCCACGAAGTCCCCGGGGCGGGCTTTGAGGAATTCATCGCCCATAGCCTGGACCTCGGACATGCGGATTTCATCAGCTTCGAGCCTGTCGTAATCAAAAGCAGTATCGTCGAATACAATCACCCTCTTCAGCTGGGGGCAGGATGATTTGATGGCCCTTATCTTGGGGAGGTTGTTCCCTGAAACCAGGACCCACTTGGATTCTGAATGGTTGATTCTGAAGATAAGGTCGGCACCTTCGGCAAGGTTAACGGAAAGCGGAACATCGGTCGCGCCGGCATACATGGCTCCGAGTTCGGCCAGAATCCACATGGCGCGGCTTTCGGAGAGCAGCGCGATCTTGTCGCCCTTCTCCAGGCCGAGGGACATCAGTCCGGCGCCGATTCTGTAAGCTTCTGTACGGGTCTGTTCCTGAGTATAAATCTTCCACTCGCCTCCGACTTTTTCTCTCAGGTAAGGATGGTCGGCGAACTTATGTGTGTAGAGTTCGACGAAATCAATGATAGTTGGTCTTTCTGCCATAATACAATAATTGGTTAATTCTCAGGCAGTTCAGGTTTTAGTGAAGCTGTTTTACTCTGTCGGGAAAAGGCCGAACAGTTCAGCGTCTATCTTGTCAGTGATGTACTGGAAATCTTCGGGGCGGTTCTCAAACTTGATATTGTCCACATCCACAATCAGCAGTTTGGACTTGTATCCGGCCACCCAGTCCTCATAGCGCTGGTTAAGGCCGGTTATATAGTCGATCCTGATGGAGCGCTCGTACTCACGGCCGCGCTTCTGTATCTGGGCGATGAGGTTGGGAATGCTGGAACGCAGATAAATCATCAGGTCCGGGGGATTCACCAGGGACATCATCAGATCGAACAGGTCTGAATAGTTCTCGAAGTCTCGGGTGGACATCAGGCCCATAGCGTGGAGGTTGGGGGCGAAGATGCGGGCGTCTTCATAGATGGTGCGGTCCTGGATTATGACATCTTTCTGCTGGGCAATCTCCACAACGTCCTTGAAACGCTTGTTCAGGAAGTATATCTGTAGGTTGAAGGACCAGCGCTCCATGTCCTCGTAGAAGTCTGCGAGGTAGGGATTGAAGTCCACGGATTCAAACCTCGGGGTCCATCCGTAGTGGGCGGCGAGCATCTTCGTAAGGGTGGTCTTGCCGCTCCCGATATTTCCTGCTACTGCTATGTGCATATCATTAAGTTTTGATTATAATTTTTTAATTTTTTGGTCTTGTTTTAAAACAATACCCCAAAATTATCATACCTACATTTACTTAAACAAACCATATATTTCGGCGTCGATGCGGTCGGTGATGGAAGCGAAGTCCTCGGGGCGGTGCTGGAAGTCCAGGTTGTCCGCATCGACCACCAGAAGGCGGCCAGGATAGTCCGCAATCCACTTGTCATAGCGCTCGTTGAGGCCGGAGAGGTATTCTATGCTGATTCCCTGCTCGAAATCGCGGCCCCTCTTCTGGATTTTATAGACAAGGGTCGGGATGGAGCATTTGAGGTAAATCATCAGGTCCGGAAGTTTCACGAAGGACATCATCAGGCTGAAAAGGTCCATGTAGGTCTCATAGTCGCGGTCGGTCAGGTTGCCCATTGCGTAATTGTTCGCGACGAAGATATAGACCCCTTCGAAGATAGTGCGGTCCTGGATTATCACGTCACTGGATTTGCCTATCTCGAGAACGTCTTTGAAGCGCTCCTTAAGGAAGTATGTCTCGAGGTTGAAGGACCAGCGGGGGATGTCGCTGTAATAGTCTGCAAGGTAGGGATTGTAGGACACGGCTTCAAATCTGGGCGTCCAGCCGTAGTGCTCCGCGAGCATCGTCGTGAGGGTGGTTTTCCCGCTACCCATATTTCCGGCAATCCCGATGTGCATACTATTTCTTGATTATATGGTACTTGGACAAATCTTCATCATCCAGGGGCTTGCCTTCGTAGGAGCACTGCGCTCCGCCCTTTTCCGGGAGAGCTATTACAGTCATCTCCCCGTACTTTATACCCGGTCGTTCCATTTTGGTGCCGGTCACCGGGTCTTCGAGGACCTTGCCTGTTCGATAGACAATGAAAACATTGCCCTGCTCGATGCCGTCGGCCACACCCGCCGATATGGTATAGACCCCGTCGGAGACGCTCTCGATACTGGCCCGGTCATTGCCGTCGCGGCCGGCGGAAAGCAGCGCTGCAAGTGAAACAATTATGGAAAGTATGAGTTTCATTCCGATATTTTATCCAATCATACAAATATAGGGAAAAACTTTATTATTTTTGCAATAATTATGCTTAACATCAAACTATTTCATTTCGGGGCCCTGCAGGCATGCTGCGCTGTGGTTTGGAAAGACGGTGCGAAAGGATGCGCGGTCATAGACCCGGGCATGTTCTATCCAGAGGAACGTCCGCAGCTGACGGATTATATCGACGCGCAGGGGCTTTCTGTGGATGCCATCTTGCTGACCCACGGGCATTTCGACCATTTCTACGGCGCCGGATACCTCCAGAAGAGGACCGGAGCAAAGGTCTATATACATCCGCGCGACGTCGTAGTCGCCTCTCACCAGATGGATTCGGTGGCCAGGCTGGCGCTTAAGAATCACCCCTACGAACCATTCGAGCCGACGGATGTCGCCGAAGGGGACAGCATCTCCGCCGGTGGGATCAGCTGGAAAGTGCTCGAAACCCCCGGCCATTCCCCCGGCGGAGTGGCATATATCGATGACGAAGACGCCCTCGTGTTTCCGGGCGACACTCTCTTCGCCGGCAGTATCGGCCGCACAGACCTCGAAGACGGGGACTATGATATCCTGATGGACAGCCTCCTGCATAAGATCCTTACACTGCCGGACGAATACGAAGTCATCCCCGGCCACGGCCCATCCACCACCATCGGCGCCGAAGCCCTTACCAACCCGTTTCTACAACCTTTCAACGAACCTCTCGCCCAGGAAGACTGAGGCGCGGCAACTACGGTCAGGACGACAAAGGGGATGCGAATGGTCAGAGGACGTCGCTGAGATACGGGCCGGTGACGGAATCGGGATTCTGAGAGAGTTCTTCGGGAGTGCCTTCGGCGACAATGCGGCCGCCGGCGCGACCGCCGGCAGGGCCCATGTCGAAGATGTAGTCCACAGACTTGAGGACATCCAGATTGTGCTCGATAATCAGCACGGTGTTGCCCTGGTCCACAAGGCGGCAGAGCACCTTCAGCAGAACCTTGATATCCTCGAAGTGGAGCCCGGTGGTGGGTTCGTCAAGAAAATAGACAGTGTTCCCGGTGGAAGGACGTGAAAGCTCGGCGGCGAGCTTCATCCGCTGGGATTCCCCTCCTGAAAGAGTAACCGCACTCTGCCCGAGGCGCACATAACCCAGGCCCACATCGACCATGGTCCCGAGTTTTGAAGCAATCTTAGGAATGGATGAGAAGAACTCGTATGCCTCGGAAATAGGCATTTCAAGGACGTCGTTGATGTTTTTCCCTTTGTATCGCACCGCAAGAGTGTCCTCCCGGTAGCGCTTTCCGCCGCAGACCTCGCAGGGAACATGGACCGAAGGGAGGAAATTCATTTCAATTACCTTGATGCCCGCGCCCTTGCACGCCTCGCAGCGGCCGCCCGGAACATTGAATGAGAAACGTCCGGCCTTGAAGCCGCGGACCTTGGCGTCGCGAGTTTCCTCGAAAAGAGTCCGGATATCGCTGAAAACGCCGGTATAAGTCGCAGGATTGCTTCGCGGAGTGCGCCCTATCGGCGACTGGTCCACCTCCACTATCTTGTCAATATTCTCTATCCCGGAAACACTGCGGTACGGCAGCGGACGGTCTGAGGCATGGAAAAAGTGTCTCTTAAGGACCGGCACCAGAGTCTCGTTTACAAGAGAAGACTTGCCGCTTCCTGAAAGTCCGCTGACCCCTATCATGCATCCGAGAGGAATGCGCAAAGTCACATCTTTCAGGTTATTTCCCGTAGCCCCTTCTAGTGTCAGGAACTTTCCGTTTCCTTTGCGGCGCATCGAAGGAACTTCAATGGAGCGCAAGCCCCGGAGATAGTCCAGCGTTATGCTGTGTGGAGCAGCGGATGGCAGGGTGACAGGGGGATTGTCCCCCTGTTCAGCCCCGGGCGCCCTGCCATCCGTTGCGGCTCCGCCAAGAAGCTCCTCCAGAGTCCCTGCGGCGCAGACAAGTCCACCCTCGGAGCCGGCTCCCGGGCCGATGTCTATCAGATAGTCCGCATTAAGCATGGTCTCCGCGTCATGCTCCACGACCATCACCGAATTCCCCTCGTCGCGGAGCTTCTTAAGCGAAGAAATCAGCTTCCGGTTATCCTTCTGGTGCAGGCCGATAGACGGTTCGTCAAGAATATACAGCACGTTCACGAGCTTGGAGCCAATCTGGGTGGCAAGCCGGATACGCTGGGATTCTCCGCCTGAAAGGGACGCCGTGGCGCGGTCCAGCGAAAGATAGTCCAGACCCACGTCCAGCATGAACTGCACCCTCTCGCGAAGTTCCTTGAGTATATCCCGCGACACCGCCTTTTCCCGATCGTTAAAGCCCGCAGGAATCTCATCCAGCCACTCACGCAGACGCGTCATTTCCATCGCAGACACCTCGGAAATAGTCTTGGAGTCTATGCGGAAACACATCGCTTCGCTGTTGAGCCGGGTCCCGCCGCAGACCGGGCAAACAACTTTATCCTGGATATCTTCCACAACCCCCGGGAAAGGTTCCATCTCCGTAGCCGGGCCTTCCCCGACACGGAAGAGTTCGTCACTGCCATAGACCAGCAGCGAGACTATCTCGTCGGGGAGCGCCGCAATCGGGTCGTAAAGGCTGAAGCCGTATTTGCGGGAAATGGAGCGGACAATATCGAACTTGCGGCCGTCGCGGATTTTTCCCAGCGGAAGTATCCCGCCATCGGCCACGGAGACGCTGCGGTCAGGAATAATCGTGTCTATATTGACGTCCACGATGGTTCCGAGTCCCTTGCAGTGCGGGCAGTAGCCCTGCGGAGAATTGAAAGAGAAGGAGTGCGGCTGAGGTTCCTGAAGGGATATGCCGCTTTCCGGATCCACCAGATGCTTGGAGTAGTGACTGATCTCGCCGCTCTCTGCATCCAGCACTGCCAGGGAACCCTTCCCTGCATTCAGCGCGGCGACTACCGACTCCCGGATCCGCTTGTCATCCCCCTGTTCCGGCCGCAGACGGTCCACGACAAGTTCAATGAAATGCACCTTGTAACGGTCAAGCGCATCGATATCCTGCAGCTGGAAAATTTCCCCGTCTATGCGGACGTCCGTATAGCCCCGCCTGCGCAGCGAATCGAAAAGCTCGCGGTAATGACCTTTGCGGCCCCTGACGAGAGGCGCGAGCAGATAGCACCTGCGCCCGGCATAGACCTTCATTATAAGGTCCACGATCTGCGCGTCGGTATATCGCACCATTTCGCGGCCGGACTCGGGGGAATAGGCCCTGGAGCCCTTTGCGTAGAGAAGTCGGAGAAAGTCATAGATTTCAGTGATGGTGCCGACGGTGGAACGCGGAGACGAGCCGGTGGTCTTCTGCTCTATGGCGATAATCGGGCTGAGGCCGGTGATTTCATCGACCTCCGGCTTCTCCAGTATGCCCATGAAATGCTTTGCGTAAGGCGACAGCGTATCCATGTAACGGCGCTGTCCCTCGGCATAGAGAGTATCGAAGGCAAGCGAGGACTTCCCGCTTCCGGAAAGCCCTGTCACCACGACGAACTTGCCCCTGGAAATATCCAGGGAGATATTCCTGAGGTTGTTCGCCCTTGCGCCCTCGATGTGGATTTCAGAACTCATAACCGAAACGGCGGAGTTCGCGGCGGGAGGACCTCCAGTCCGGGTCCACCTTCACATAAGTTGAAAGAAAGACCTTCTTCTGGAAAAAATCCTCCATCTCAAGACGGGCCTCGGTACCCACTTTCTTGAGCGCTGCACCCTTCTTGCCTATGATGATTCCCTTCTGGGAGTCCCGCATCACATAGATGACAGCGCTTATGTCATAACGCTCCTCGCCCTCCTTGAAAGATTCAATTTCCACCTCGCAGCAGTAGGGAATCTCGTCGCTGTAGTTCAGCAGAATCTTTTCGCGGATAATCTCGGAGGCAAAAAAACGCAGGTTGCGGTCCGTGAACTGGTCCTTGTCGAACCAGGCCGGCGATTCGGGGAGATTCGAAAGGATGGTCTCGAAAATATTCTCCAGATTGAACTGCTCCAGGGCCGATACGGGAAAGACCGTGGCGCGGGGCAGTTTTTCCGCCCACCAGGCCATCAGCTGACGCACGCGGGCCTCGTCGGAAATGTCTATCTTGTTGATTGCGACTATGACAGGACACTCCACGCGGGAGAGTTTGTCTATATATTCAGCATTCTTGTCGGGAGTCTCCACCGTGTCGGTGACATAGAGAATAATGTCCGCGTCACCTATGGTTTCATCCACGAAACCGAGCATGTTCTGCTGGAGGCGGTAGTTGGGCTTGAGAATGCCGGGGGTGTCCGAATAGACAATCTGATAGTCCTCGCCGGAGACGATCCCCATTATGCGGTGGCGGGTAGTCTGTGCCTTGGCGGTGACTATAGAGAGTTTTTCGCCCACAAGGGCGTTCATCAGAGTGGACTTTCCGACGTTCGGGTTTCCGACTATCCCGACGAAACCAGCTTTGTGCTTAGACATAAGCTCCCATCTTTAGGATGTTCACCTCGCCCTCGGTGAGATAGCGCCAGTCACCTTTCTTCAGGCCTTTCTTGGTGAGGCCGGCGAAATAGACGCGGTCAAGGGCACGGACATCATAGTCCAGAGACTCGAAAATCCGCCTTACGACGCGGTTCTTGCCGGAATGAATCTCTATGCCGAGTTGGCGGTGATCCCTCTCGTCGAGGTATTCGAGTTCATCGGCCGCAATCACTCCGTCAGGGAGTTCCACACCTTCGAGGATTTTCCGGAAATCTTCGTCGCTGATGGGATGGTCCAGCACGACCTGATAGATTTTTTTCTTGTTGTATGAAGGATGTGTCAGGCGCTCGGCAATCTCGCCGTCATTTGTGAGCATCAGCACTCCGGTGGTGTTCTTGTCCAGACGGCCGACCGGGAAAACCCTGGTCGGGCAGCCTGCAAGGAGGTCCATGACGGTGCGCTCCGCGTGGGGGTCGCTGGCGGTCGTAACGTAACCGGCGGGCTTGTTCATGACTATATAGACCTTCGCCTCGCCCTTCAGGCGTTCTCCGTTGAAGCGGACGTCGTCGGTCAGGACATTGACTTTCGTGCCGAGTTCGGTGACCACTTCACCGTTGACGGTCACCACGCCGCTCTGGATCAGCATGTCAGCTTCCCTGCGGGAGCATACGCCGGAGTTGGCGATATATTTGTTCAGGCGGATGACTTCCTTGATGGGGGTCTTCACGGTGTCGTCGTCGGAGAAGGCGACATTGGAGACCTGGGGTTTGCGGTCCACCATGGCACGGATGCCGCGGCGGGACTCTATGCTGCGCTCGTCAAATTTCCTGCGGGGTGCACCGGGCTTGCCGCCGCGGGGCGCGCTGCTGCGACCGCCACGGGGAGCTTCGCCGCGACCTTCTTCAGAGCGGCCGCCGTAACTCTTGCGGGGACCGTCAGGACGGGGGCCGGAGCTTTTGCGCGGGCCGTCGGGGCGGCTGCCGTAGGGTTTGTGCGGACCATCGGAATGACCGCCTTCGCTGCGGCTGCCGTAGGGTTTGCGCGGGCCGTCGGGGCGGCTTCCGTAGGGACGGGGACCCTCCGGACGGCCAGAGAAACTCTTGCGAGGGCCGTAGGAACGGCCTTCGCCTGCGGGCTCGTCGGAGAAACTGCGGGATGTGGAATAATCGGTGTCGGCTTTTACGACACGCCTTGTGAAATGCTTTCTGCCTGTGCGGCTCACGCCGCCTTTTTTAAACTGTTCCATTACTACTAACTGTTATCAGACCATCACGGCCTTATTATTTTAGTTTAAATTTATATGTTATAGTACCAATCTGGACCGGCGGGGCGTCTGCGGAAGGATTGAAGTGGGCTTTCAGGGCGGCTCCGCGGGCGGCGTTCCACAGGGACTTGTCCGTCACCGTGGTACCCTCCACGCCGGGAATCGCCTCCGTCACCGTGCCGTAGGAATCCACCTTTATCTGCACCACAACTATGCCCTCTGTCTGGGCGTTGTACGCCGGTTTTGGAAGAGTGCCCATTACGCTGCGGCCCTGCAGGTGGGCGTTGGCGGCACCTTCCGTCCTGCCTTCCTTAGTGTTCCCTGTCGCCTGCCCGGCCTTGAATGTATCTGAACCTTCTTTTGCCGAATGAGGCGAGGTCAGAGTAGTATCTTTCTTTGACATACCGGGGAATGTGGCCCGGGGGTCGAGTTTCGGCTCCTCGACAGGAGGCGTCGGGACATCCACGTCGCCATGGGCGTCAGGTTTTGTTGCGGGAGTGAGGTTCGGCTTCTCGCTCAGATAGGGCGATTCGCTCCGCTGAACCAGTTCCACTTCCCTGGTGCGGTCCACCTCGTCCGCCTGCGGCTGCCGGCCGCTGCGGCTCTCGACAATACGCTCGGGCTCCTCGGTCTGATCAGTGAAATCCACGACGAAAGACGTTTCAGGAGGTGGCGGGTCGAGGTATTTCAGCCCGGTCATCACGCAAAGAAGCGCCGCGGCGGCATGGACCCCGACAGTCAGCAGGAGTCCGGTCACCTCAGCCTTGCGGCCGTCGGAGCGTCTTGTGCGAAGATATGGTTTCATTCAGGCTGGGTTGCAAGAATTACTTTGTAGTGGTTCCGCTTGGCTATGTTCATCATGGCCACGACCTCTTTCACCGGCACACTTTCGTCCGAATAAATGGAGAAAGTGGGGTCTTCCTCGCCCTGGAGAAGGTCCACGAGCTGCGCCTCGGCCTCTTCATAGCTGACAGGGACCTCGCTGCCGTTGATGTGGTAGGTGTAGCTGTCGTTGTGCCAGTCCTTGATGCTGACGCTCACCGTGGCCTTGGCGCTGACCTGGCCGGTGCTTCTCGGGAGCAGCAGCTTGAGGGCGTTGGGGTTGATGAGAGTCGATGTCACCAGGAAGAAAATCAGGAGCAGGAACACGATGTCGGTCATGCTCGAGAGCGCAAACGACGAATCCACCCGGGTTGTTCTCTTGAGTGCCATAGGTCTATTCTTCCTCGGAGGGTTCGTTAAGGACTATGTCGATGAACTCCATAGTGGAGGACTCCATCTTATACACAAGGTCGGAAACCTTGGATGTGAGCCAGTTGTAGCCGAAGTAAGCGATGATGCCGACGATAAGACCGCCCACGGTGGTGAGCATCGCGGTGTAGATACCGCCGGAAAGCAGGGTTATGTCTATGTTGTTGCCGGCCTTGGACATATTGAAGAAGGCCTGGACCATACCCATGACTGTGCCGAGGAATCCGATCATCGGGGCGCCGCCGGCGATGGTCGCAAGCAGCGGAAGACCCTTCTCCAGACGGGCGACCTCGACATTGCCGATATTCTCTATCGCGGACTGCATGTCGCCCATGGGACGGCCGATGCGATGGATGCCGGTTTCGATCATGCGGGCGACAGGATTGTCATACTTGCGGCAGAGGGTGACGGCGGATTTGAACTTGCCCTCACCGACATAGTCGCGTATATCATCCATGAAGTTGGGGTCTATCTTCGAGGCCTTGCGAAGCACCCACCACTTCATGCCGATGATGTAGATGGCGAGAATCGAAAGGGCCAGTAGTACCCACATCAGCGGACCGCCCATTTTGAAAAGGTCGAAAAGACTCTCGGACATTTCAGCCGGGACTATCGCCGCCGGTGCCGCCTGCTCTGCTGCAGAGGAAGCCGCTTCCTGCAGCGCGGCTCCCAGAGTATCAGCTTGTAAAAGATTGAAAATCATATTTATTAACATTATAATTTGCTAAGTATCGATTAAGGATTCCATAGCTTTGTCCCCCAGTCGGTGCCGCCCACAGGCGAAATGCTGCTGTAAGAGGAGGATCCCGTAGTGAACCAGGAGGGATTGGTGTTCGACTCGGCCTGCTCCTGGAGAGTGGATGGAACTCTCGGGAAGAAGTCGAATCCGGCTCTGGTCTCGACTGAGTCTATCGACCTCACATAGCCGGAATCATCATAACTGTCATAATGAGGCTCGTTCGTATAGACAAAAGCTATTCCCTTCGCATCGGTAACGGCGCCCGAAGTGTTGAATGAGCACTTCATTATGCACTTGTAGAAGTGGCTCGGAATCGGCACGTCCAGGCTTCCGCTCTTCTTCGTGGTTATTTCTCCCTCGTAAAGGACGCCAGTGACGACATAGAGAGTGTCCCTGGAGCCGACTTCGGGCGCCAAAGCGGCCACCCTCTGCTCAAGGCTGCTCCAGACCCCGCTGTTGAATTTATCCTGCCACTGGGGTGCCTGGTTACTGTAGTAAAATGTCTGACTATTCTGCTCCGAGGTAGTCTGACGATAATTGGAAGCAACCAGATGTCCGCGGCTGTATCCTACCGTGGATGCGTTGTTAAGGCCGCTCTGCTGCGTAAGGGAAATCCCCGGATCTGAAGCCCAGGCGCTGTTGTCGCTGCGCCCGACATTATTGTCCGGCCACATACCCTTGTGCATTGCATGGGCAGTCCAGACAGGCGCATACCTGGTTTCATCGTAAAGGACGGTAAAATTGCGCGTCTGTTTCCCGGCAGGAGATGAGTTCTTATAGGTGTGGGTCACAAGCTGCCGGCTGGAATTATTGGTATAATACCTGTACCAGAAATCGTCGCGGTCGTCGCGGCTGTCCGCCCTTACAGCTTCCCCGCTGAGGGAGGATATGATGTCCGGGACCTCATAGCACTCCAGGTAGCCATAGGTGGACACCGGACTCGCCTTTGAGGTGGTGAAGGTCTTTACGTTTCCATAACGGAATTCATAGTCCCCGCTCTCCTCGTTATACTCTCCCACGTATGCCTGATAATAATACGTGGTATTTTCGCTGAGGCCTGTAAGGGTTGCCGAGAACGGAGATGCGGTGCTGTCGCCCATGGCGTCGCCGTTCATGCTGCTCTGCGAAAGTCCCCATACGAAACCAGTGTAATCCACTCTTCCGGAGGCTCCGGTGTAAAAGCCGCCGAGGGTGGCAGTCGCCTGACCCACCAAAGTGGCGGCGCCCGTGGTCACGGACGCCGTAGCGACCTTCCTTGTAGTGAAGGAGCACACGGCACCGTAAATGGTACTGCTCTCGGAGGAATGATCCCCGCTGCCGCTGACAGTAACGAAGGCCTGATAGTAATAGGTGGTACCCGCGCTGAGCCCGAATATGGCGGCGGCAAGGCTTCCGCCGGTGCTGTTTGCTGCCGCGGAAACTGTCCGGGAAAGGTTTTCCTGGGAAGTCCCCCATCTGAATCCCGCCGCCGACGGCACAGACGTCGCCCCCGCGAAGGAGCCCGACAGGGTCGCCCCTGTCGAACTCACCTCGCCCGGAGTCGAGTCAGTAGTTACCGTAGCTGCGGGCTCCTGCCCCCCGGAGGTTCCGCCTCCGGATCCGCTTCAATCGGTGTAAGTAACAACTATACTCTTGACGTAAATAGCTTTGGCTGCTTTTGACGGTTTTGTAACAGTAACAATTATTTCACCTGCCGCAGAACCCGCAAAAGTATACTTCGCAGCAGATGAGCTCAGGGATTGGGCATTGCCGCCAAAGGCAGCTCCTCCTACGGTTACATCAGCAGACGCAGTTACTCCGGAGGCCGTAGATGCATTCACGACAACCTTGGTTATGGTCCCCGGAATATCACTTGTTGCCAACTTGATGTACTGGACTTGGGCGCTACTGGTTCCATAATGGATACCTTTGGTGCTATCATAAGAGGATTCTGTTCCGTCTGAAGTAACAGTCCATACGGCACCATCGTCAGCAGTCCCGCTTCCGTTACATTTATCAGTAAAGATAAGAGAACTCGTTTTAGTTGTTCCTCCACCTGCGACAGAGAAAGTCTTGGAAGCAACACCTGTCACGAAACCATCCTTCTCGGCTATAGCCTTGACTGTGGTAGTTGCCGTGATGTTCAATGCAGCAGAATACACACTTGAAGATGTTGTGGGAGCCAATCCGTCAAGCGTATAATAGATCGTTGCACCACTTGCCGCCGAGATAGTCACTGACGTAGAGGTTGAGAAGTTTTCTTCCCCTGATATTACAGGTTTTGCCAAAAGGCTCTGAATAGCGCAATTCGAATCGAATTCAGGAATATTGTTGTTATGGTTCTTTATCTTGCCTTTTACAAGGACCGCATCACCAGCCGCAACAGAACTAGAGTAGCTTGATTTTTCACGATAAGCCATAAACTGAGCGGCAGTGGACGAGCCATCCTCTGAGATATTGAATGACACGTTTCCGTATTGTGAATTATAGGCAGTAGTTATTGCGCTCACGATACCTTTTACATAATACTCAGTGGTCGAAGCTGTTGTACCCTGAGCCTGAGCGGCCGCAATGGCTTCAGAAACAGTAAAAGGTTTTTCGAGAGAACCGTCATTGGCTCCGGAATTGATGGTATAAACGGTAGTCGCCACGCCGGAGGACACGCCCGCCTTGACGGCTATCGCCCTGACGGTTGTTGTCGCCGAAATCGAAAGAGGAGAACTGTAAACCAGGGAATTGCCTGTTGGAACGCTGCCGTCCAGAGTGTAGTAAATAGTTGCACCGATTTCTGCGGAAAGAGTAACATTCTGCGCTTCGGTGTATATGCCTCCTGCAGGAGAGAACCTGGGCGCGCGGAACACTGAAACAACCTCGTTGTTCTCCTTGAATTCAGCCTGATTGCCATTGTAATACATAAGTGTACCGGTAGCCACGACAAGGTCACCTACGTTGAGATTGGTTTTATCCGTGAAATCTGCGCCGCCGATATACTTGCCTTTGTACATCTCAAACTTACTGTCGGTGGAACCGTCGTCCGAGACATAGTAATTAACCTGACCGCTGGTGTTGATCGATCCGCTCTGGCAGACAATGCCTTTCACATACGCATTTTCAAACTCGGAAGCCGGATTCGCCTGCGCGATTGCGATTGCTGCAGATGCAGAAATAGGATTGTCTGCAGTTCCGACATTCACGACAACATTTTCTTTCACCACGACTGTATAGCTTGCAGATGCAGGCTTGTAGTTGACAAGGTCGGTAACCTCAACTTTAACGGTAATAGTACCGGCGCCGGTGATTGAGAGTTCGCCTTCGTCATTGATGGTGGCGATTCCGGAAGGGACTGTCTCGACTGAGAACCCGAAAGGAGCGTCAGGATTGACTATGAGATCGGGGCCTTCGAAGCTGTCGCCGAGAGTAATTTCGAACGGGCCAGCCGGGTCAAATGACATCTCCACCTCGGTACGGGTGTCCACGACAGGGGCCCCACCGTCAAGTTTATAGAGGGCTATTGCCTTCTGAGAAGCGTATGAGGCAGATTTATAATATCTGAACCGCAACTGGTTAGAAGCCGAATTATACCTCAGATAAGCGCCGCCAGAGACTATATCAGCATTTCCGTCCGTATCAAGACTGACAGTGTTGGCTATGGGGCTGTCACTGCTTGCGAGACCATTGGCATCGGAATTCTGACCGATATACTTGCCGATGGCGGAAAGAATACTGTAACCTCCCTCCGGAAGTGCCGCGATTGTGAACTGCGCCGCAGGGACGTTCGAGCCGGGAGTGCAGGCGATCTTGCCGCCGCTGATGGTAACAGGAATGCTGTTCCCGACTGCGTCGAGAGGATCCAGGCTGCCGTCAAATGCCACGGCGCCATCCTCATAGACAATCAGGTACTGGCCGCTCCAGTCGGAAGGTTCGGAAGTGACCTTGGTGTAGAATGTGTCACCTCCGCCCTGGGTCTGGACAGTGACGCTGGTCACTGCAGCCGCGGACTCCTTGTAGTCGTCGTTCTCAGAAGGAACAGCCGTCACGCTGATTTCGTAGGTGCCGTCGGGAAGGGCTTCGAATTTCGCGGACTGGACGCCGGCGGCGATAGTCTGGGGATTATAACCTTCACAGGCCACCCTGTAGGTCACGGTAACTCCCTGAGGAGCGGCAATATCTGTCCAGGATACCAGGACATCAGAGCCCTCGGCTTCCGCCTTGACATTTGTCGGGGCGGCGAGAGGAGTCTTGACCACGGCCGAGCCGGCCTTCATGTAGAGGGCAACGCCAACGCCCGTGGTTGCCGTGGATGCGTAGCAACTGAAGATAGGAGGATTGTTAGTATGGTTGCAGCGCATCATGTTGCGGGTATTGCTGCCCTGCGCAATTAAAGTCGCTTCTCCGGTAGTGCCGTTTATTTCAATCGACCAGGAACTGTTGTCGGAGAGATCCGTTTCTGTCCTCAACCAGTTTGAACCGGAACTGGCCGCGTACAGATAACCATCTCCAGTATTGAACGCAAAAGTGTTGGCTTTATTGCCAGCTTCAAGAGTCAGAATCTGCACCGCGGCACCGGGACTGGAAATAATCTCACCGTCGGAAGACTTGAGCTGCTCGACAGCTGCGCGGTTATTAGCGTTCTGTGTTGTGCCGAGCGCATAGTTCTGCCCAAAACCGGCAATGATAATTTCACTGCCTATGGCAAGATCCGCCGCATCCTTGACCAGCACATAATCGACCGCGGCATCGGCGGTGACGCCGTCCATGGGAATGGAGAACGCGGCGACTTTACCGGAAGCGAACACCTTGCCTGCAGGAATGGTGATAGTCTTGCTGTAAGTAGTTCCCTTGTCTGTGGTGACGACGGCCTTGATGTTCTTTCCGCCCAGATCGACGGGGGCGCAGGCGAACCAGATATCAGACGAACTGGTAGTGACAAGAGTAATGGTCTTGCCGGCGGAGTTGGCTACAATATCACCTTTCGCATTGGCCTCGGTGGTCTCCAGATAGTAATAATAACGGCCGGCCCAGTTCTCGTCGGCGGTAAGGGAGATGGACTCAATCGCCTCGCCGTCCGCAAGGGAAAGATTGGAAAAACTTACTTTACCATAAGCGGTAATGTGCGCGAAATCAGCGAGACTGACACTCTCGGGGAAAGTGCTCAGTTCAGCGCTTTCGCTTACCAAAATCTGAGCTTTTTCATCCACGGAATTGCCAAGCGGCGTCTGGGAAGCGGGAATATCCACCTGGACAGACTTGTAACTGTTGCTGACACTTATCACGGAAGCGTAGGGACTTACCGCATAGAATTTGAAAGAACTCGCTTCTCCGGCTTCAAGTTCGACATCAAAACGAGCCGTGGTGCCGTCGGAAGAGGGCTCCGGAGCAGATGACTGCTTGACCGTCGCGAAATTCAGGGAAATACCGACTGCCTGATTGCCCGTCCAGAGTGTCGGATACTTATTCCCTTCCTTGTCGCCGAAGACGGTCTTGGATTCGATGGATTCAGCGATAAAGCTGACAGTACGGGTCTGAGCGGAGGGACGCTCAATGGAGGAATCAAGTTCTTTTGCGCAAGACGCAAAGGCGAGGGCTGCTACTGAGAGCGCGAAAATGCTTTTTACCAAATTTTTCATAGCTCTTAGTCGTCAAGTGTTCCCCAGTCTTCTTCCTCGGCAGGCTGGATACCGGTTCCTTTGATGGAAGTCAAAAAGTTCTTCTCATAGCCCAGGTCGCGAAGCCTCAGAGAAGGTTGCAAGTAAGTTTTTTTATTATCCATACTTTATTTAAATAATTGTGTTTTTCACCAATCGACAAAGATAGGCATTTTCTGCGAGTATTCCTCACAAAAAACGCCTAAAATTTACAGTTTTTCAGAGCACTTGAAAAAATGCTCCGGACAGCGGTAAAACAGGGATGAACGGTGTCAGAAAGAAGGCTCCGCTTCGCCGTCGGAAGACTTGAAATCAAAGGTAGAGCCGTGCCAGGTCCATGTGCACAGCGCGCCTGAAGAGGGCTTCTTAATGGACACCGCCTGACGGAAAATACGTATTTCAGATGCTGAAGGAACGGCCATGCGGCCAACCTGGCGCCATGCGGAACCGGACCATGAAAACACGTCGGCCCGCACGCCCTCGGCGCTTCTGGACGCGACCATTATCTCACACTCGCGGTTGCCGGTGAAATCGTGGGTGCCTACCAGGATTTCGCCGCCATCGGCAGCGCAGAGCCGTTTTCCGCCCACATAGACCCCTTCGGCATCCACATTGACGGTCACCGTCGATGAACCCAGGTCGAACTCCAGATTGCCCGGAGAGCCGTAGATATAACTGTCCAGTCCGATGACATAGGCCTTCGTCTCTATGTCCGACAGGGTGCGCGTCTGCGCTGCGGCAAGCAGCGGCAGCAGGGCCAGAAATAATGTCGATAATCTCTTCATCGACTGCAAATATAACCATTTTTTGAAAACTCGCAGCCGCAGTACGTCTGATTGTAAAACTGCTGCTCCCGGATAATCTCCCCGCGGCGCTGCTGGAGGCCGCCTTTGCGCCAGTTCATGCTCCACCAGACAACTCCGCTTCCCTCGCAGGCGGCGCGGCCGGCTTCATCGACCTGCTCAAGACTCTTCCAGCGCGAAGAGGCAAGGGTGGTCGTGAGCACATTGAAGCCGTTTGCCCCTGCCCAGGCGACGGCCCTATCCAGACGGAAGCGGAAGCATTTGAGACATCTCGGGCCTCGTTCCGGGTCGTTTTCATGGCCCCTGACGCACTCCGCCCAGGCCGCATGGTCATAGACATCGTCTATAATCTCAAGGCCCATTTTTTCGGCGTAGCGGCGGATTTCACGAAGGCGCAAATTGTATTCTTCGCGGGGGTAAATGTTTGAATTCGAGAAGAATACGGCGGGACGGAAGCCATTCTCCACGAGGCATTCCAGTATTGCGCCGGAACATGGCGCGCAACAGGAATGGACCAGGATCCGGGCGTCCTCCAGGGGCGGTATGACTTTCAAAATAGACACGTGCTGAGCTTTGCGTTACGATGACGCGAAGTTATGGAAAAATTGTTAATTTTGCGCTATGGAATTCAGAATTGGAAACGGTTATGACGTGCACGCGCTTGCGCCGGGACTGCCGATGTGGCTCGGTGGCGTGCAGATAGACTCCCCGACTGGCTTTGTCGCCCATTCGGACGGGGACGTCGCGATTCACGCGCTCTGCGACGCTCTGCTCGGTGCGCTCGCCCTCGGCGACATCGGCCACCTTTTTCCCGATTCGTCCGCCGAGTGGAAGGGAATCGACAGCAAAATCCTGCTTTCAAAGGTCGTCGCACTGGTCCATGAAAAGGGCTGGCGGGTCGGCAACGCGGACATCACCATCGCGCTCCAGAAGCCGAAACTCGCACCATATATCGGGTCTATGCGCACCTGCCTCTCGGAAATCCTCGGCATCGGGACCGATGCGGTCAGCGTAAAAGCCACGACCACCGAGCGCCTTGGTTTCGTCGGTCGCGAAGAAGGGGCGGAAGTTTGGGCAAGCGTGCTAATTTTGAAATAATTTCTTGCAAAGAAAAAAAATTATTGTACCTTTGCAGTCCCAATTCGGCGCACCCGCGTAAATTGGGTGTTTCAAGTCATTGAGATATGGTGTAATGGTAGCACTACAGATTCTGGCTCTGTCAGTGAGGGTTCGAGTCCTTCTATCTCAACAAAATCAGCCTTCGTCGAGCTGATTTTTTTATGAAAATGACGGCGGGGTAGCTCAGCTGGTTAGAGCGTCGGATTCATAATCCGGAGGTCGTGGGATCGTGACCCACTCCCGCTACAAAAAAGCAAACATACGCAAGGTGGTGAGTACGAAATCACCCGCGAACAACAACCTTCTCTATATATCCGAAACTACCCTGCGAGGTGGTTTTTTTGTTTTATATCAAGTAGTTAGAATCGATCTCCCACCTCTGTGACAAGGGTAATCTATCCAAAAGATCCAGAAGTTGTGACCAGTCGTCCAC
>JAFYEM010000001.1 GCA_017544265.1 Bacteroidales bacterium
GAACGCCGCATAACGAGAAAAAGACCAAAAACCCGTAACGGGAGAACCCGCGGATTCTCTCATTACGAGAAAAACGGCGAAAACCCGTAATGAGACGTTCCAAAAGGGAAGAAGGGTTGGGGAAAGATTTCATCGGGCAATTTTTTTATAGTGTTTGAGGGCCAGGGTGGCGTAGCAGTAGCGACGAGTGTGGCGGGTGGGGACAAGGGCGTAGTGGAAATGCTTTTCGCGGGAGGCTTTGCGGAGAGCGCCGAGGTCGCCATAACCGGGTGCGGTCCAGACGCAGCCGCGGTTGTAGGCCGCCGCAGCGAGGCGGACTTGCTCTTCGGGCGGCAGCGCATCCAGCCCCTCCTGCACCCGCTGTCCGTCACGGTCAAAAGAGCCGTAACTGTGGTACAGCATCCTCAGAAACACTCCGAGATATACCGCCTGCCACTCCTCCTTTTTCAGACGAGTGATGCGTACGCGCCGCGCCGTGGCGTTGTCCGCCGTGTCAAACCAGAGCCCATACTGCCTCGCAAGCCCGCTCCGCATCCATGCCTTTTCCAGCTCTTCCACAAATGACGGTTTCATCTGGTAGCGGCCGATGGAATAGTCCGGACCGCCGCCAGTGGTGATGTAAGCCCCATAATTGGCCGTCGCCTCAACAAAATCCCGCAGCCTGTCGTAACGCTCCGTTTCCGGCCATACCACGGCCTCCGCAATCAGCGGGTCCACGTCGAAAGAGCGCCAGCACTCGTGCCTCGAGGCCTCGTCCGTGCCCGGCATGACGAAAGCAGCGCCCCCGGAGGAGGAGGGCGCCGCCGCCAGAGTCAAAGCCAGTGCTAGAGCTTGTAGGTGCACTTGACAATCAGGAGATTGAAATTGCCGTCGCCAGTGTCCTCCGTGGCCATATGGACCCAGTTCAACTCATTGCCGTTCCGCTGGAAGGCATCCGGGAAGACCTGGTCACCCTCCGGCATCTGCAGGAAGCCGCCCTCCGCGTTGTAATAGACCGTACGCTTGCCGTCGGAGGAAGTCCAGCTCTGGGCAGGAACAGGAGCGGTCTTTTTCTGGTCGTTGAGAGCCTTGATCTTCTCGTCGCTGAGCTTGTCCCAGCTGGCTCCGTTCCACTGGAAAATCCATCCGCCACCGGCGGCATAGGCGCATCTTCCGGAAACGACAGAGTCATAGTCCTTTGAGACCACGAATTCCGGCCACCATACGTCGACCTCATGGTCATAAGCTCCCTTTCCGCCGGGCTTGTAGCCAGGGACGGAGCTAAGAGGAATGGTCCTCACCACCTCTTCCTTGTACATCTTCGGATAGTCGGACGGGAACTCGCTGTAGGCGTCGGCAAGAACATCGCCCGCGCTTATGACCATATTGAGCGGAGCCCTCCAGAGGGCGCATTCAGGGATAAGTCCATCAGCAATAGCCTGGCGGTTGATCTTGATGAGCTTGGACAGGTTCCCCTTGAGCGCATCGAAGCGCTTCTGGACATCCGCGGCCCAGGCCTTGGCGGCCCTTTCGCGGTAGCTCATTATAAGATTGAGGGCCTCCAGATAGAGGGGATTGTAGACGGAAGCATCCTTGGTCTCGTAGATTTTCTTCTTGATGGCAAGCACCTTCTTGCGCTCAGCCGCGGAGAAGGCCGCGTCAGCATCCTGTTGCATAGCAATCTTGGTCGGATCGCCGCCGAGAAGACACTCCTGCACATCCTGAGTGTATTTGTAGAGCTTCTGCTCCATTTCCATGAAGGGAGCCATCTTGGCCTGGGTGTTCTGCATGATGTCCATCATGTTCCCCATCCCGCCCATCATCTCGCGGGACTGCTTCATGGCCGCATCCCTCATTTCACCCTGCATCTTCTTTTCGAATGCGTCGGCCTCTTTCTTGAACTTGGGATCCTTGGCGGCCTCGGCCTTCTGGAAAGCCTTAACCTTATTCTGAAGGGCAACATTCTTGGGGCTTGCCTTGCTCGTCTCCCCGGACTCAACCTGCTCGCGGGCGGCATCCTTCAGTTCCTGAGTGCTTACTCCCATGTATTTCTTGATTTCAGCGGCATGACGGTCGTAGATTGCGAAGTTTGTCTTCAGAGTCTTCTCCGTCATCATCTTTTCGATGTCCTTTTCGCTCATGTTCTCATACTTCGCCGCATCCTTTTCAAGAGCAGAAGGGTCCATATCGCCGAGGACGGCTTTGGAAATCTTGTCCTCAAGCCTCTTCTGATCGGCCTCGGAGAGGTCGTCGCGGTTAAGCATGGCAATCTCTTCGTCGGTGAGGCCGAAAGCGTCCTTAAGGCCCTGATTGGCCTTTTCGCGCCACATTTTGGTCTCGGTGTCCTCGCAGGTCGTGTCAGCATTGAGCTCCTCCGCCCTCAGGGTCACGGCCTTGATTGCCTTGTAGTAGGCAATCTGCTCGGATTCGACAGGGTTCACCAGAGAGGCCGCGGACGGCACTTTCGGGAACTCGTTCATAAGGGGAATGGGGAACTTGGCCTCCGAAGGGGTGACGGGCCCGTCCCAGCCGAAAGTGCTGGCGCGGCGGGCCGGAAGAGCCCTTTCGCCGGAAACGGCCTGGACGCTGTTGGGGTCATCATTGGGGACCATGGACTCGGCAGCCGACTCATCGCCGCCGATTCCACCGATCCCACCGAAACCGGCCCCATTGCCTATGGCCTCACTTGCCTTTTCCTTTAGTTTTGAAAGGAAGTTCTGTGCCTGCGCCTGGCTGCACATCAGCGCCAGGGCTGTGAATAGTATCAGTGTTTTTTTCATACTCATTGTTTTAAGATTTCTCGACTTCGCTCGAAATGACAATTGTCATCTCGACCAAAGCCGCAAGGCTGCATGGAGAGATCTATTTCTTTACGAATTCCACACGGCGGTTCTTTGCCCGGCCTTCGTCGGTCTTGTTATCTGCGATGGGCACATGCGAACCCTTGCCGACAGCGCTGAGGCGGGTCTTGGCGATACCCTGATCGACAAGCGCAGCGACAATGGCCTCTGCGCGTTTCTGGCTGAGCGGGTCGTTGACCTTGTCGGAGCCAGTCGCGTCGCAATGGCCCTGGACCTCGAATTCGATGGCGGGATTGTCCTTCATCAGCTTGGCGATACGGTTGATTTCGACCATAGACTCAGGCTTCAGGTCGGCCTTGCCGGTCTCGAAGGTAATGGCGTAGGTAATAATCTTGCCGTCGGAGGCCAGGCGGTCGTAGAGGGGAACTGCGCCCTTGGCCATGCGCACGTTGGAAATACAGGCATATTTGTATTGACCGCCATGATTGAACCAGAAATGCGAAGGCACTTTGGCGGTGGGAACGCTCATTACGCGTATGCCGTTCACATAGCCCTTGAAAGCGCGCTTGTTGAACGAGAAGGCGAAGTGATTCCATTCGCCGTCCTTCAGAGGGGAGCTGCTGTTGTCGAGGCTCAGATTCTTTTCGCCGGTGATGTCATCTCCTCCGTTGGGCTTTTGTACGGTCCATCCGTAGCGGGAATAGCCGTCATCGCGGAACGAGACACACACATATTCCACGCGGCCGTTCCAGTTGTCTAGATCCGGGTTGCCGAAGGCGATTTCCAGTTCATCTCCGCCCAGACCGTCGCCTATCTCATAATACACATCGAATTCCAGAGTGAACACGTCCGGCAGGAAATGCTGCTGATCCTTCATCAGCGGCTGGATTTCGCCGTAACCCTCGTCTGTGAAGGCAATCACCTTCCGTCCGTTTATCGACCCGACCTCGGCATAACCGGACATCAGGTCCCACTGGGACGGGAACTCGCCGAGCTTTTCGCCGGAGAAGTCATCGTCGAAGAAAATCTCGTCGCCGGGCACAAAGTCGCTCTTGGCATAGGCGCTTTCAGTCTGCTTCTTGGGCTTTGCAGCGGGAGCGGCCTCTTCCTTGGCATCCTCCTCCTTGGCGGCCTTCTTGCTGCCGGGCTTGGCTGCTCCGCATTCTCCGCAGAACTTGCCGCTATTACCTTCCTTGCCGCATTCCTCGCAAGTCCAACCACTTCCCTTCTTTCCCTTCGGGGCCTCCTCTTCCACAGCCTCTTCTTCGTCGGCCTCTTTCACTTTCTTGTCTTTCTTGCCTTTGAACAGTTTTCCGTCCAGGGCATCGTTCACGCCCCTTTCGACTTTGTTACCTACATTCTGCTCGACAGCATTCTTAGCCCTGTTGCCGAGATTCTTGAGGAAATTCTGTGCGTCTGCACCTGCGCATACGAACAGAATCATCAAAATGGAAATGAGAATCTTTTTCATATTTAATCAGATGATTTTGTCTTCCAAAGTGTCATTAATCTCTGCAAATTTCATTTTTTATAATCATAATTCCAATACCCAAAAGGGTGGAATATGCCTTTTTTTGTCCGGATTTGGTATAAAAATGATATTCGTTTCGTAAATTTGCATCATGCGAAAGTGCCTATTACATATCGGCCTCACTATCACCGTTTCCGCCCTGATGAGCGCCGTGGCGGGCGCCTACAACGACCATCGGGGCCATAATCTGGACTCACTGGAAAGGGTCGTGGCCAAGTGGACCCCGGATGCGATCGACAGGGCTTCGACTGGGGAATTGATTGATTTGAACAATGCCTGCCGCGACCTGATGCTCGGATACAATCCGATCAATGGCGAGAAAAGCGTGTTCTACGCGCGGAAGGCCCTATCCATCAGCCGTCCCCGCGGCTGGATGGCCTCAAACGCGGACGCATACCGTTATATCGGCCTGCAGTTTTATGGACACGAAGAGTACGACAGCGCAATGGTCTACTACAAGGCCGCACTTACATGCGTTGACTCCATGGCCAATGGTGCCGTCAGCCCTACGGACACTGTCGGCTATCCGCAGCATGTCATCGACGACCATTATTCCGCTCTTTACGGGTCCATAGGCAATCTCTATAATATGATGGACTCGATTCCGCAGGCCATGCACTACTACGAGAAGGCGTCGGAACTCTTTGAAAAAAACGGCTGGAATGAGAGCAACAGCATCCTGTGGTACAACATAGGCGAGACCTGGATTGACGAGGGAGATATGCGCAAGGCAAAGGCGGCATATGACAAGGCTATGGAATATGCCGAAGCCTCCGGAGACTCGCTTATGATAGTGGATGTCTGGAAGGGTTACGGACGGCTTTATATGGAAGAGGGAAAGACCTGGAAATCACTGCCTTATCTCCGCAAGGCCGATGCCTATTACGCTGCCCATCCGAACCATGCCCCCATCTTCCGCACCGAAAATCTGGACTATATGCAGACGGTGCTTTCCCGGCAAAAACTGCAACTCGGGAGGCTTGCCGGTGCGCTGGCGGGACTGATTCTCCTTGCCGTCGGTATCTTTGTGGGCAGACGCCGCAAGAAGGCTGTTGCCGGAACTTCCCAGGATGTTCCCGCCCCCTCTGGGGCTCCGCAGAATATCCCTGGGCTGTCCGCCCGTGAAATGGAGATACTTGATCTGATTGCCAAAGGCTACACCGCGCCACAGATTGCCGAAGCCCTATCCCTCAGCACCGAGACCATCCGCTGGTACCGCAAGAAACTCATCGAGAAATTCGACGTCTCCAACACCGCCTCCCTCGTCTACGCCGCCAAGGAGTACGGCCTAATCTGACTCCCAAAGTTAATCATTATTATCCTGACTTTCTGCGTCAAAGTCTCCATGTCCTGATATAATGCCCCTCCTGCAGGGCGACAAACGTGGCTACGGCCGCTACAATGGCCATGGGTATCACAGACCAGAACATGGTCGGGGCTGCCAGAAACAGCAGTAATCCGGTCGATTTGTTGGCCACTGTGTGCGGAAAGCAGAATCGCTTGCAGACGGCCAGGGCTGATATCTGGTTCACAATCTTGATGATGACAATTATTCCGGCCCAGATCCAGAGCCACGTGGGAATTACAAGGACAGGCGACAGCCGGATAGCGCAGCAGGCCACGAATATAATGTCGGATACACTATCCAAAATAGTTCCAGTTTTGCTTTCTGCGTGGAGCCTTCTTGCCAGCCAACCATCTAATATATCGCTGAGCCCGCAGAGAACATATAGTGACCAGAAAGGCCAGCCCCTCACATCGCAAAACAGCAGACTGATGGAGCCTGCTACCCTTAGTAATGATATCGCATTCGGCAAAAGCCTCATATCACTTCAATGTAGAAACTCACAGGCCGGAAGCCGTCGTTGCAGCTGATCATGGCGCTGTTAGGGTTCTTCATCCAGCCGTCGTAGAAGTTTCCTTCACCACGGGCCAGAGCCTCCACAAACTCCCTCATGGAGCCCCAGGCCGAAGGACATATCCCTTCAGGGCACCTGCCGTCTATAGAAATCCACTCCTGCTCCTCCAGTACATCGCAGGCGTATTCGATAGGGATCTCATATTTTGCCATCAAATCCGGGTAC
>JAFYEM010000015.1 GCA_017544265.1 Bacteroidales bacterium
CACTGTTCACGCAGCAACCGCAACCCAGAAGACCGTTGACGGCCCTTCAAAGAAGGACTGGAGAGGCGGCCGCGGTATCCTCGAGAACATCATCCCTTCATCCACCGGAGCAGCCAAGGCTGTCGGTAAGGTTCTCCCTGAGCTCAACGGTAAGCTCACCGGTATGTCCCTGCGTGTTCCCACCTCCGACGTTTCCTTCGTGGACCTGACCGTCGAGCTTGCAAAAGAAGCTTCCTATGACGAGATCTGCGCCGCTATGAAAGAGGCCTCCGAAGGCGAACTCAAAGGCATCCTCGGCTACACCAACGAGGCTGTGGTCTCCACCGACTTCCGTGGTGACGCCCGCACTTCCATCTTCGATGAGAAGGCCGGTATCCAGCTGGACAAGACCTTCGTGAAAGTCTGCGCCTGGTACGACAACGAGTGGGGTTACTCCAACAAAGTCCTCGAGATGGCTAAAGTCATCATGAAGTAATTTTTTACTTTGTCAGTCGGGCCGGCCCCCTTTCGAGGTCGGCCCTTTTTTATGAAAATAATTAAACTTGATACTGTCGATTCCACTAATTCCGAGGCCTTGAGGCGGCTCCCGGAACTGGAGAATCTGACTGTCATTTCCGCCCGAGAGCAGACCTCCGGCCGCGGACAGAGGGGTAACAGCTGGTTCTCCGCCCCGGGAGAGAATCTTACCTTTTCAATAGTGCTGAAATTCTGCTCCGGCATGCAGCTGAAGGCCTCCGAAGCTCATTTTCTGAACTATCTGATTTCAGATGTACTCGCGGACTATCTTGCCTCCTTCGGGATTCTCGCAACTATAAAATGGCCGAACGACATCTATGTGGGCAAGAATAAAATTGCTGGAATTCTTATCGAGAACTCTCTTGACGGAGAATATCTGGCTTCTTCCGTGATTGGAGTGGGCCTGAACGTTAACCAGGAGGAATTCCCGAACCTTGTGAACGCCACGTCAATCTGGCGCTGCTGCGGCGAGGTCTATGACCTTGATGAGTGCCTGAAGAATCTGCTTGAGCGCTTCGAGTCCTTCCTCCCCTGCATCTTCACCCCCGAGAAACGCCGCAGCCTCTTTTCGAACTATTCTCAGGAACTCTACGGCAGCGACCACAACACCCGCTTCCGCAACAACCTGACCGGCGAAGAATTCTGGGGCAAGGTCGATGGTGTCGATCCCACCGACGGCCGCCTCCGCATCCAAAACATCTCCGCCCACCGCCTCGACCTCTTCTACTTCCAGGAAGTCAGTTATATCCTATAATCCCCCGCCGGCGCCTGGGAAAGAAGGCATCCGGGCTGACGTCGAGAACGGGCGTGAGTGGCGCTCCGGTTGCTGGACGAGCAACTTCTCCCTTTTAGCCGCCTCCTACGGAGTCGTCTAACGGTCGGCGAACAAAGCTCGTCCTGCCGCTTCGCGGCACCGCCGCCCTCCACTTCTCATGCTGATCCGTTCTCTCCTAATCGCCCGTCAACCTTCTTCCCCATGCCCACGCCACGTCATGCCTGGCCCCGACCGGGCATCTCTATAATCGCGACAGAAGCATTTCGGGGTCCGTCTCCGACATAAGAGACACCGCGAACCATTTCTTGCCGAGGTCTTTGATTGACGCACCAATAAGATATACCTGATTGTCTAAGATCAGGAATCGGTCATGGGATTTCTTGAACTCTTTCACGTCAATGCCCGGATACTGCGCGTCGTGCTTGGCAATATCAAGTTGGAATTGTGGCGATATCTTTTGCGTAAATACCGTGGCCGAAACACCCGCATCCCTTTTATCCAGCATTGTCAGCACAGTCTCATCAACATAGTTATCTATGAGGACGATACGTGTCTTTGCACTCTTAATCAGCCCACAGACGAACTCGTATGCATCATAAATCTGTCCATCGAAAAAGATACCTTGAGTAGGCGAGATAGTCCTTTCTTCGAGTTTTTCAAATACATGCTCAATCTTATGATCAGTTTCAAGTTGCTTCAATTCTATTCGGTCTAAACGCTGGAAGACTTGGGCGTTCGAAATAAGAAAGTGCCGCATTGCGACGAATGCTCTCATAATAAGTATGTTAGCTTCTATGGCCACATCGCTTCTTAGCAATCCCGACAACATTGAAACTCCTTGCTCCGTAAAAGCATAAGGCAAGCGCCTATCTCCTCCCTGTAGGTTTGAGATGCCAAAATGGCATTTCAAACTATCGTTTTCTTCTTTGGTCAACTGAAACATAAAGTCTGTCGGGAAACGATTAATGTTTCTTTTTACTTGACGATTCATATACCCTACATCGACTTGATACATAGCGGCGAGATTTCTATCCAGAATGACTTGAAGATTACGAATAGTAATGATTTTGTTTTCAATTGTGCTTAGAGATAGATGGCTGCAGTCTGCAAGCGGTTTCGTCATTTGAGTATTCTTCTTCTTTGCCATACCAACATTGGTTTAAGTGTTTATCAATAAGGATTGCGTCGCGTGCAACCACAATTTGAGATTGCAAGCAACAATAAAATATTATTCGTGAAGGGAGCCGCTTCCGAAGCGAAAGACTTACCTTACTCCTGGTTTCATTCCCGGCCGATTCAGACGACCGTCGCATCACAAAATTACGAAAAAATCCCCACCCCAGCAAGCCCAAACAATATTTTGTGTCTGTAAAAACGTCCCCTACCCCTCTTCCCCGTCATGCCCAGTCCCGACCGGGCATCTCATAACCTGTCATTTCGACCGAGCGCAGCGAGCGGAGAAATCTCAACCTTCCTCAGCCATACCCGAACCAGCTTGGAAATTGTTTTCAATTTTTTGCAGATTCCCAAAAAAGAATTACCTTTGCGTTAGGATTCGTCGAAGGGGAATTCGTGTAAGGGATGACAACCTTTTCAAGTTTACTTGATCCGAGCCCCATTTCAAAAGTCGCTACCTGGCGGCTTTTACCTTTTTTATATGCTCCCAACATAGTACTGAACGTATTCATTATTTGATTTCTGGAATCCAACTATCAGACGATAGGTTTTCCATCTCATCAGATGCATTCTTGAATACGGTTTCTGATTATTATCATCATGTTTGGGAGCCCATTTTTCCACGAGTCTTGCGTGTTTAAGAATCATTGTTAAATGAAATACAGCCATCGTAGATTTATATGACAGCGCCGCATGCCCTTTTGTCTCGTTAATTGATTGGTACTTGACATAAATGAAGTCATTCAGAGACTTATTCCAGACTCTTTTCTCGGGGTGTTCAGCATTCCATTTAGCATAGAAATCACCAATGATACGTTTCCTTTCCTTGATTTCTTCCCTAGAGTCACCCCTCGGTATTTCAATCCCCGGCAAGTCACAGGGCACATCTGACGACCATTGCATCTGATGCAACGGTTGAAATCTTTTATGCTTCTTCTTTCTGGCCATGACTATAATATATTACGTTAATCTCTAAAGGAAATTGCTTCAGAATTAGGCACATCCAAAAACGGATACACCTATCCCTAGCTAAAAAATGATATTATTGGTGAAGGGAGCCGCTTCCGAAGCGGAAGACTTACCATACTCCTGATTTCATTCCCGGCCGATTCAGACGACCTTTGCATCACAAAATTACGAAAGAATCCCCACCCCAGCAAGCCAAAATAATAATTTATGTCTATAAAAACGTCCCCTTACCCCGCCGTGCCGGAAAGGAGGCTCCCGGGGGGCTCCGTTCCGCTTCACTCCACTCCGTACCCTCCCACCGTTTCCTGCGTCCTTGCTGCGCAAGAACTTGTCTCCGGCGGGCCCCTCCCTCTTCCCGTGGCCGAGGGGGGCCACGCCCCCGGGAGCCTCCTTCCCGCTCACGTAGACCTACATCACAATACCTTTTTGTGTCAGGGCTTATTGTATTTGGCAGTCTAGATTTATGACAACATTCTGTCAACTCTTTGCGGATAAATCATTTTGTCGCGTTTTGTTATACGGCTTTTCATAAAAATCGTTAAATTTGTCAATTACACAAACCCATTAAGCAACACATACCCCGTATGATAACCGGCGAAATCAAAAATCGCATCGACCAAATATGGGATACCTTCTGGACGGGAGGTATTACCAATTCTCTCACCATCCTGGAGCAGATGACATATCTGTTCTTTATGAAGATGCTGGATGATGCCCAGACAGAACGTGAGGCGGCTGCAGGAATCTTTGGCGGCCAGATAGACAACCCCGTCTTCAAGATGGGCGAGAAATGGCACAATCCGGAGACGGACAAAGACGTTCCCTTTGAATCCCTCCGCTGGCACGTCTTCAAGAACTACGAGGCCGAGAAGATGTTCAACACTGTCCGCAACGATGTATTTGTCTTCATCAAGGACCTGGGCAGTGTTAAGGAATCTGCCTACAGCCGGTTTATGCAGAACGCCGTGTTCCTGATCCAGAATCCCCGCACGCTCACACGGGTGGTGGACGGCATCAACGAACTGGATATGAACAACCGGGACACGATGGGCGATGTGTACGAGTACATCCTGGGCAAGATGGCAGCCTCCGGCACCAACGGCCAGTTCCGCACGCCTCGCCACATTATCCGTATGATGGTGAATCTGATGGCTCCCACGCTCAAAGACGAGATTTGTGACCCGGCGATGGGCTCCGCAGGCTTTATCGTGGAATCCGCCAAGTATGTCCAGGAACACTACCGCAAGGAACTGCTGAAGAAGGAGAATTCCGACTGGTATCGCACCGGGATGTTCCATGGTTTTGATACCGACACGACTATGCTCCGCATAGGCGCAATGAACCTGATGCTGCACGGCGTGGATGCTCCTGATGTGAAGTGGCAGGACAGTGTTTCCGACCAGAATACCGATACCAACAAATATACGCTGTGCCTGGCCAATCCGCCGTTTGCTGGCAGTATAGACGGACAGGTGATTGCCAAAACGCTCACTGCAATAGCGCCCACCAAGAAAACGGAGTTGCTCTTTCTTGCACTCTTTGTAAGGATGCTTAGAGTTGGTGGCCGCTGCGCCAGTATCGTTCCGGATGGTGTGCTGTTCGGTAACTCAAGCGCACACCAGGCTATACGGAAGGAGTTGGTTGACCATCAGCGCTTACAAGCTGTTATCTCAATGCCAGCGGGCGTTTTCCAGCCATATTCCGGAGTATCAACAGCCATTGTCATCTTTACTAAAACGAATGCAGGGGGAACTGACAAGGTCTGGTTTTACGATATGAAGGCTGATGGCTATTCCCTTGACCAACGGCGAGCAGAAGTACAAGATAATGACATTCCCGATATTATTAGAAGGTTTTCAAATATAGCCGAGGAAGAGACACGTTCTCGCAAAGAACAAAGTTTCCTTGTCCCTATTGAAGAAATACGAGCTAATGACTACGTGTTGTCTATCAATAAATACAAGGAAATAGAACATGCAGAGATAGAATATGAAGCATCAGACGTTGTTATCGAAAGAATAGAAAAAACGGAGGCTGATATTCTGGCTGCCATCAAAGAGTTAAAGGAGAAGTACTTGTAATTGGTCATGGAAAAAACCTCTGGAAAGATTAGATTGGGTGATGCCGCATCTTTCATTAATGGTTTTGCTTTTAAGCCTGACCATTGGGGAGATGTAGGACGCCCTATTATTCGCATTCAGAATTTAAACAATACTGAGCGGAGTTCAATTATTATGACGGCCCTATTCCGGAAAAATACATTGTAAGAGATGGCGATATTTTAATATCCTGGTCAGCGAGTCTTGGTGCATATGAATGGAATCGTGGCGAAGCACTCCTCAATCAGCATATTTTTAAAGTTGTTTTCGATAAAGCTCCAATTAATAAGCATTACTTGAGGTATGCGGTTCTTTCGAAATTGTCTGATATGGAGAAAGATGCTCATGGCGCTACAATGCGTCATATAGTCAAAAAAGATTTCGACAATACTCTCATACCTTACCCTTCTATTGATGAACAAGTTGATATTGTAAGCGAACTTGATCTTCTTACCGGCATAATTGAGAAAAAACAACAGCAACTGAAAGACCTTGATTCTCTTTCAAGATCTCTATTCTACGAAATGTTTGGAGACCCTATTAAAAATGATAAAGGGTGGCCAGTTGTTTTGTTAGAAAGTATCGCTTCTTGTAGAATCGGGCTTACATACAAACCTGAAAATGTTTGCGAAGACGGTACAATTGTTCTTCGTTCAAGCAATATTCAAGGTAATGAAATCTCTTTGGATGATATTGTTCGTGTTAATTGCGGGATTAGGGAACAACAATTTGTCCAAAGGGGTGATATCCTTATGTGCTCCAGAAATGGTAGTTTTAAATTGGTAGGAAAGGTCGCTACTATTGGAGACCTTCCGGAAAAGATGTCTTACGGAGCTTTTATGACGGTTATCCGTTCCCAGTACAATCCATATCTATTTGAGTTCTTTAAACTTCCGGCTTTCCGAACGCAATTAGGTTTGGCTAAGACGGCAACAATAAACCAAATTACGGTTAAAATGCTTGCTAATACTAAAATTGCTTTGCCACCTAAGGAATTGCAAGATTCCTATGCCACAAAGATTTGCAAGATATACGAGCAGAAGGCGGCTATTCATCGTTCGATCGACGATTGCCAAAAGTTGCTTGATAGCCGTATGGCATATTATTTCAATTAGCTTATGCAGAACTTTGACTACCTCAAGGACATAGAGCCGCTCCACGACCTGTACGTATTCTGCCAGGCCGCGGAGGCTTCTGTGAACACCGACAAGGACGCCACGGCTCTCAACAGTCGTAGGGCGCTGGAGTGGTTGGTCAAGACCATCTACACGCTCAAGAACATCCAGATTCCCGAGCGGGCCAACCTCTACGAGTTGATGTCAGGCGAACCGTTCGTCTCCTTTGTGAACGACGAGCGCCTGATGATGGCAGCGCACTACATCCGTAAAGTCGGCAACCTCGCTGCCCACGATGGCGGCGTTACTGGTGGTCAGGCATACTTCTGCGTCCTCAATCTCTATAACCTTGTTGGCGGCGTTCTGCTGAAACTACGCGTACTTTCGTCGCTCGCACCATTCGACAGGGAACTCCTGAACAACAAGCCTGCATTACAGATAGTTCCCCGGGAAGAAGTCCCGGCGGCTCCGGTTGCTTTCGTTGCCTCCGTCCCCGTTGAGGTAGTGGAGAATCCGACACCGGCTCCTGTAGTGGCTGATGATTACACAGAGGCCGAAACCCGCAAGCTGTTCATAGACCTTCTGATTCAGGAAGCTGGTTGGGAGATAGTGGACCAGAAAGGGGCTGAGATTCCGGGGAAGGCCTGCATCGAAGTCGAATTACAAGGCATGCCTAATGAGCAGGGCGTCGGATATGCCGATTATGTTCTCTTTGCCCCGGACGGTAAGCCTCTTGCTGTAGTTGAGGCCAAGCGCACAACAGTTGACCCGGAAGCCGGTAAGCAGCAGGCAAAACTCTATGCAGACTGCCTGGAGGCTAAATATGGTGTTCGTCCTGTCATTTACGTCACGAATGGCTTCACCACGCAGATAATTGACGGCCTGGGCTATCCTGCCCGCCGCGTCTTTGGTATTCTCACCCAGGATGACCTTCAACTGGTCCTCCAGCGCCGTGGAAGGGGCTCAATGCAAGACCTCCGTATCAAAGACGAAATCACCAACCGCTATTACCAGAAGGAGGCCATACACGCAGTCTGCAATCACTTCAACGAGAAGCACCGCAGGGCACTCTTGGTTATGGCCACCGGCACCGGCAAGACAAGAGTTTCCATTTCTCTCTGCGATGTCCTGATGCGGAATGAGTGGGCCAAGAACATCCTCTTCCTGGCAGATCGTACCGCCCTTGTGAATCAGGCCAAGAAGAATTTCGCCAAGCTGCTGCCCAATGCCACTGTGTCTGTGCTCAACGAGGAGCGTGACCCGGACCTCAACGCCAGAATCACCTTCAGCACATACCAGACGATGATAAACTACATCGATGCACCCAAGAAGGTGTTCTCAGTGGGCCGCTTCGACCTGATTATCATTGATGAGGCACACCGTAGTGTCTTCGGGAAATATACAGCCATCCTGGACTATTTCGATGGCCTGATAGTTGGCCTTACCGCCACACCAAGGGAAGACGTTGATCGCAGCACGTATGAACTCTTCGGCCTTGAAGGTGGTGTGCCGAATTATTCCTACTCATTGGAGCAGGCTGTTGAAGACCACTACCTGGTACCTCCGCTTTGGATTTCCAGGACCACAAAGCGCCTCAAAGAAGGCATCAAATACGCTGAACTGACTCCAGAAGAGAAGAAACAGATGGAGGCCGTTTGGGAGTATGAGCGCAACAAGGGCAGCCTTGATGCCGACCATCGTGATGTAGCCAACAATGAACTGTTCTCCTATATCTTCAACAAGGATACGGTCGATAAAGTCCTGCGCAACCTGATGGAGAGCGGGTACAGGATAGATGCCGGCGAGAAACTTGGCAAAACCATCATCTTTGCTGCGAATCACGACCACGCGGTTCTGATTGTAGAGCGCTTCCACGCCCTTTATCCGGAATTGGGCGAGGACTTCTGCGCCCTCATTGACAACCAGGTTAAATACGCCCAGAATCTCATAGACCGCTTTGCCTCTCCGGACAAACTTCCGCAGATAGCGGTTTCCGTCGATATGCTGGACACCGGTATCGATGTGCCGGAGGTCTTGAACCTGGTCTTCTTCAAGAAGGTACGCTCCAAGATTAAGTTCTGGCAAATGGTCGGCCGTGGTACGCGTCTATGTGAAAACCTCCTTGGAGACGGGCTCCATAAGATAAACTTCCAGCTCATTGACTGGTGCGGAAATATTGAGTACTTCGGTGAAGAGTCCGGTGTTGACCCGCTGCCAGCACTTCCGCTTTCTGCCCGGTTGTTCAACCTCCGCCTCGCTGTAGCCTGCGCCCTCCAGCACGCGACATACCAGCAGGAGGAATTTCCAAAGAAACTGCACGACGAATTAAAGTCGATTCTTCGCACGCAGGTTCTCGGACTCAAGGACACCCAGATTGGCGTCCGCCAGCACTGGGAACTCATAGACAAATACCGCAAGGAGGAGAATTGGGCCTATGTTTCCGATGTTGATAGAGCTGACCTGGAGAATTGTGTGGCTCCGCTCCTGCCGATGCAGACCAACGATACTGCCGCCCTCCGGTTCGATGTCCTGATGCTCAATATGCAGCTGGCCCTTGTGGATGAGACGCAAAAGGCTCCGCTCCGCAGCAGAGTCAAAGTAGCACAGATAGCATCAGCCCTGCTTGAGAGGGCTTCCATCCCGCAGGTGTCAAAGAAGATTCATCTCCTGCAGGAAATCTCAGATCCAAAAGTATTCGAAAGAGCCTCGCTGGATTACCTGGAGAAAGTGCGAGTGGAGATTCGTGACCTTGTTCAGTTCATCCTGGGCGATGACCACCGTACATTTACCCTCAACATCGAGGACATTGTGGAAGACCTCGGCCCCGTTGATGCACCGGTTCTGGTCGTGACATATAAGCAGCGTGTGATTGATTTCCTCCGGGAGAATCGCAGCCTGCCGGTCATCCAGAAACTCATCAATATGGAACAGCTTACTCACACCGACATCATCCAACTGGAAACGATCTGCTGGCGCGACCTTGGCACCAAAGAAGAGTACCAGGCCTACGTCCGTGGCTGCAAGATGATTTGCGGTGATGTGGTGGCCGCCTTCATCCGATCCATTGTAGGAATCGACCGTGACAAGGCCCTGCAGCAGTACGCCAAGTTCCTCTCCAACACCGTCCTCAATCCCGAGCAGGAAGAATACCTCGGCACCATCATCTCCTATGTCTGCGAGAATGGCGACATCACGGGCAACACAATGGTCAACGAGCGTCCTTTCGTAGATTTCCAGTGGCAGCAGGTATTCGGCTCCGACCTGATGAACGTCAGCAAGTTTATCAATATGATTCACGCTGTAATAGTTGCTTGATTCTATGGCAGAGCCTCGCAAAATAGTCCTTATCCTTGGCAACGGCTTCGACCTCGACCTCGGTCTCAAAACATCTTACAAAGACTTTTGGGAGTCCGAGTTCTGCCCAAGGGACTATCCTGCTCCGCTTATCCATCATCTTAACCAGAAGTGGCCAGACAACTTGGATGCTGTCAAGTGGTACGACCTGGAAAACGAGTTGTTGAATTATGCTATTCAAGGTGATAAGAGTGATGTGGTTAGTGTTCACGAGAGAGATTACATTCAGTCAAATAGTGATTACGAATTACACAATCGTATTAATTTCATTGGCGGCGATGACATTATGAGTTCTCTTGTCGAGAAGGGCTATATGAAAATTAGTAAGAATCTTGTGTATAAAGTATCGATTCCTTACAAAGAGGATTATTCTCAGACTTCTAATTGGCGTGACCGTAAGGCGCTAAAACTGATTAAAGAAGGGCTCTGTAAGTATTTGACTTTCATAGATAAGCCTATCCCGGAAAGCCATAGTGTAGCTTTCCATCTGCTCTTGGCCATGACCAAATGTGTGAAGGCAGGTGACACAGTAGATATCTATTCCTTCAATTACACCAGGGTACAATTGCAGGGCCACAGCATGGATAGAATCCCCGTCTATTATATGCATGGAAGTTGCGAAAAAGACAAGATTATAGTAGGTACACGTGATGGTACTCCTATTATTCCCGAATATGACTTCCTGCAGAAGGTAATGGATGATTCCTTCCTGCCGCCAGATATTGTTAGAGCTCTTGATAATGCAGACGAAGTCATAATTTTCGGTCATTCGCTTGGAGAAAATGATCGTCAGTACTTTGAGAAGTTTTTTACAAATCAAACGAACGGTAGCAATCAAAAAGAGCCTTACATCATTATCTTCACCCGAGACAGTAACTCAATGAAAGATATAAAGCGTTCTCTAAAGAGCCTGACAGGAGACCGCTTATCCCTGCTTTATAGCTCCAATCTGCCTATTTTCATCAGGACTGGTGAACTGAAAGAAGACCAGAAACTCTTCTTCGACTTCCTAGTTGACCATCACACTGATATGCACTTTGCTTCCGAGGTTATCGGTAAGCTTTTAAAATAGATATAGCTTAATTATTCAACACAATATGGATTACGGAATTGTTTATTTGCTGACAAACCCTGTAATGCCTGGTCTTGTAAAGATTGGGATGACCACACAGGAGGATATCGACAAACGTATGAAGGAACTTTATACAACCGGTGTTCCAGTACCGTTTGAATGTAAGTTCGCATGCAAGGTCAAGAAAACTGACTGTCTTAAAATAGAGAAAGCACTACACAAGGCCTTCGACCCGCAACGAGTCAATCAAAACCGTGAGTTTTTCCGTATTAATGTAGATCAGGCTCAAGCTATTCTCGAGCTCTTCCATCATGAAGATGTGACCGAAAATGTGAGCGAGGAAATCCAGAATGACCTTACCGAAGAAGATAAGGCTGCAAGCTCTAAGGCTCAGGCAAAACGTCCCCCGCTCAACTTTTACGAAATGGGCATGCAGAAAGGTGATGTGCTCATCTGGAAGGATGATCCGTCTATTTCAGTTACAATCCTTTCGGATCGCAAAGTGTGCTATCGAGGAGAAGAGACCTCAATTAGTGCGTTGTCAGCAAAACTTAAAGGCTACAAGGTCAAGCATATCCAGCCCACACCTCACTGGCTTTTCAATGACCGCCTTCTCAGTGATATTTATGACGAGACGTATCCGTTTGAAGAATAATCACGTAGGCAGAGCCCTTGAAAAAATCTTCAGGGTTCAGACAACCTACGCCTTCCAAACTAACTATATTTCTGTCAATGACTGATGACAAACAGTTTAGAAGAGATTGAGTTAGCTGCAATGGATGATTTATAGTCGGTTTTATTCTTATGTCGTTCTTAGGTTGTGATGTATATGATAATGTATTTTTCTTATGGACTCATCTAAAATTCTAATAATCATTTTTATAACCGCTTCATTGCTCTTGATTTCCTGTGACAATAATTCGGTTAAACGTATTGTTTCTGAGACTCCAATCAAGACTGAAGTTCTTGGTCTTACCCTTTGCGAAAAGTCAAGCGAAAAAGCCATCAAGAAAGCCATCTCGAAGGCCACAGATAACCAGGTTATTACGAATAAGGAAAAAGTTGGTTCGGCCACATCAGTTAGTGTATTTCCTTATTATTTACAGTTAAACTATGGCGGTCTATCGTGGCACTATGTCAATGTGACTCTTAACGAAGATCTGAAGATTACTGAAATTGACTTAATTGCGTCATTTGAAAATATTGAGAGGGCAAAAGAACAGTTCACGACAGCATCCAACGTATTCAATCAGAAATATGGGAATGGAAATGCAAGTGAGGAAGACCATAATATCTTCTGGACAGATGATACAAATTCTGTTGGCCTGACATACATGGAATCTAGTGCTATTAATGGTAATGATCGTAGTTTTTGTTATCTATACTATGTGAATATTGAGCTATCTGATGCACTAGAAAAAGCTAATACGCCTGATGTTTAAGGTTTCTGCCTATGAAACTTGAAGAAGCGATAGTATACTTGCTGGCGAGTTCGGGTTACGGGATGAAGACTGAGCAGATTGCGCGGGAGATTAATGCGCGCAAACTATATGTGCGGCGGGACAACGAACCGGTCACCGGGAAGCAGGTATATGCTGTGATTATGGCTCATCCGGAGACTTTTGTCAAGTCCGAGGGGCGTATTCGATTGATGATTTAAAAAAAGATACCCGGTCTGGGCCGGGTAAGACTGGAGTTTGACGGAGGACCACTGCTGATGTCACTTCCTTTGATTTCTGACTCAAAATGAATACATTTGTAAGACTATTAACAGGACTCTTATGAAAAAGGCTTTATTAATTGCACTTCTTACGCTGTTCTCAATATTTTGTTCAGGCCAGGATGGCGGTCCTCTTAAGTTCCTGGGTATTCCCATTGACGGGCCAGAAGCTCAGTTCGTTGCCAAGTTAAAAGCCAAGGGCTTCACTTACAATTCCGTCTATAATTGCTACCATGGACAGTTTAACGGAGAATCTGTAAATATTTCTCTTCACACTAATCACAATATGTTGGATCGTGTATATGTGGCATTCCCATATACTACTGAAGATAACATTCGTGTTGAGTTCAACCGACTGCTTGCTCAATTCAAGGATTCCAGCAAATATATGGATTTTAGCAGGAATGAAGAAATTCCTGAGAATGATGACATATCCTATGAAATAACTGTCAATAATAAACGATATCAAGCGAGTTTCAGTTACATCGATATGGATAGCGATCCTGTTGCTTTTTTAAATAGATTTCTTGATTTATTTAAAGATTTATTCACTGAAGAGCAGTTAACTAGATTAAAAGAGTACATTAAAAAGGCATCAGATGCAACTCAGGAGCAGAGAGAGGTCATACAGAATGAAATGATGGAGGAGATGCAGAAAATTATGCAGGAACAACAGGAAAATGCGGAACCTAATCCAGAAAAGGCTTTAAGATTCGTTGCAACTTTTTTTGATGGCTTGAGGTCTATGGCTGATGGCGAGGTCTGGTTTATGATTCATGAACGTTATGGCAGATACAACATCGGACTGTATTATGACAATCTCCATAATCAAGCTCATGGAGAAGACTTGTAATAGACCATGGAATTCAACGATGTATTACTAAGAAGATACTCCTGCAGGGGGTTCGCGGCGACGCGAGTAGAGCGGGAGAAGGTGGAGCGGATTCTGGAAGCGGGGCGAATCGCTCCGACTGCTGTCAACAAGCAACCGGTCCATATATGGGCTGTTTCCAATCCGGACACGCTGGAGGCCATCAAAGGCGTAACGAATTCTAACTACGGTGCGCCACTCATTCTTGTAGTGGGCTGCCATCCTTCCGATGCCTGGGTAAGGCGGTATGATGGCAAGAATGGTGCGGTGACTGACGCTTCCATAGTAGCTACCTACTTGATGCTGGCTGCAGAGAATGAAGGGCTTGCAACCTTATGGGTGGGCTCTTTCGACCCTGCACTGTTGAGTGGCCTACTTCCTGGCACTGAGGGATATGAAATGGTCGCTATGATTAATGTCGGTTATCCGTCGGTGGAAAGTGCTCCATCACCGAGGCACGCTGAAAGGAAGGACTTGGATGAATTTGTAACCATTTTGGGATCAGCGGATTGATTATGAAATTCTTGGGTAATATTCTTTGGCTGGTCTTTGGGGGTATCGTCATTGCTTTGATATACTTCATCGTCGGTCTTCTGATGTGCATCACCATCATCGGCATACCTTTCGGGGTGCAGTTGTTAAAACTGGGGACTTATGCTCTATGGCCTTTCGGGCACGAGCTGGTGAACGGCCATAATGAACCGGGCTGCTTATCAGTGGTTCGGACAAGTAATCCAATGATATTAAGATGCCCGGGCGAGGCCGGGGCTGACGAGAATTGTTTGCATTCGCGGGAATTTTCGGTTATATTTGTGATTGGAAGAACTTGTTCATTAGACGAACTCGCTCATTATAAACTATATTCAGATGAAATCTTTCAAATTTGCTATACTGACCATCGCGGTCATTATCCCTCTATTATGCTCTTGTGAGGGCTGACAGAAGATTGAAGGAAAGCCGTTCGACGAACTTCCTGTCCTTGAAAATTCAGACCTTCTTGCTTTCTTCAAGGCTCTCCCGGAGCAGGATCTGCCTGATATGATCGCCCCTGCGGAAAAGCGCGAGGCCTATTTCGAAAAATTCATTTTAATGGCCGAAGAGGGTGCCCTTGGCGACGGCGAGGGATTCATGGAAAGGAGTACAAACAACGCTGTTTTCTGGTCCGATTTCATGGACTATGATGAAAATGAGATTGTCGAGTATTCTGACGGGCCGCATCCATCCATACGTCAATTTATATGTCTATTCCGGCGCGAAAGATGGCATGCGCTTCGGCGTGCTGAAATCCGGCGCCTACGTGGACGGCGACATCAAGGTTAATCCGGAAAAATATTATTGGCTGGACAGCAAAAGCGGGAAATTGAGCAAAGCCTCTCTGCCGCTTGATCCTCCGTACACCGAAGATGATTTGACCGCAGACGCCCTGATTACCTATGGTAACCCGAACCTGTATTATGCCATCAAAAACGGCGGAGTCGGCAATTATTACTACGACAGCGGAATGGAGGTCGAAATTCTTGAAGTTGGCCGCACTGGAGTCATCTACGACTGGAACGGCGTGAGCTTTGTCCGCAGCAGCGGAAAGCCCCTTTCTTTCATCTACAACTGGGGCTTCGCCAACATCGGTTTCAACGACATTATTTCCTACGATATTCCCGGCTATACAACCACTTTTGAAAGCGCTGACGAATACGAACGCAAATTCTCCATCACCAAAGACGGGGAGGATGAGCCCACTCTGATTATATTCACCGACACTGAAGACCGCATCACCACAATCGAGGTGTGTTCTTCCGCCTATTGCAATCCCTACGGATTATATCCCGGAATGCCATTCTCTGACTTTATCCGCAAGGTGAATGAAATCGGCGAGCTCTTCCCCGAGACGCCCTACGTCTCCTATATCGACGATGCCGACGAGGATTATATAATAATCTACACCGGAATGGACGAAGACTTCTATTATAAAGTAGAAAAGGCCTATTATAACGGCGACGAGACGTTCACGGATGACGCCAAGATTGCCCGCGTCTGCGTAATTAACGCCGTCGGTTAGCCTGTATTCAATATTCCCGAGGGCCGAAGATATCGGTGCCGATGCGGACTTCGGTGGCGCCGTGACGGATGGCAATGCGCCAGTCCGAAGACATCCCCATAGACAGTACATTTAAATGGTCGCAAAGCTCTGGATGGGCCGTGCGGATGTCGTCGAAAAGGCGGCGGACGGCGGAAAATTCTGTGTCTATAAGGTCGATATCGCCAGTTAGCGACGCCATCGCCATAAGGCCGCGCACGCGTACTCCTGGAAGCCCCGGCAGCGCTTCAATCAACGCCGGAATCTCATCAGGGCTAAAGCCTTGCTTCGCTTCATCGTGCGAAATATGCACCTCCAGAAGTATGTCTATTACCTTACCCGCTGCGCTCCCCCACGAAGAAATCGACTCCAGAAGATGCCGAGAATCCACAGATTCTACAAGCGAGGCATAAGGTAGCACCAGTTTCAGTTTATTTGTCTGCAGATGGCCAATGAAATGCCACTCGATGTCGGAGGGCATCAGCGGAACCTTTGCCGCGAACTCCTGGGGACGGCTCTCGGCAAATATGCGCTGCCCGGCGTCATAGGCCTCCATAAGCCTTTCGACGGGATGGAACTTGGAAACAGCAACAAGCGCCACCCCTTCGGGGAGTGACGCTTTGATGTTTCTGAGATTGTCCGCTATCATCTTATCTGCGGCGGGACTTCTGCTGTTCCATCTGCCGCTGCATCTTCTGGGCCTCCTCCAGCCGCTGCTGCCACTTGGACTTCGGGGCGGGCTTTCCTTCGGCCGCCTTCAGTCTGGCGTAAATCTTTTCCGGCTTGACGAACCACTTGCGGATTACGAAAGTCTCCGCCATAGTTATCAGGTTCGAAAGCAGGTAGTAATAACTCAGGCCGGCTGAAAGATTATTACAGATGAAGAACATCATTATAGGCATCATCCAGAGGCTCATGAAACGCATCATCTGGGCATTGGGGTCGTTCCCCGTTGTCTGGGACGGAGTGAGTATCTTGGAATAGAACCACATGGATACAGCCATAAGCAGGGCAAACAGCGACAGGTGGTCTCCGAGAAGGGGAATCCGGAATCCGAAATCCAGTATGGAATCGTAAGCCGAGAGGTCGTCCGCCCAGAGGAAACTCTGCTGACGCAATTCAATGGATGCCGGGAAGAAGCGGAACATCGCCCAGAGAATCGGGAACTGCAGGAACATGGGTAGGCATCCGCCCATTGGCGAAATTCCGGCCTTGCGGTACAGGTCCATAGTGGCCTGCTGCTTCTTCATGGCATCCTCCTGCTTGGGATACTTCTCATTGAGTTTGTCCAGTTCCGGCTTCAGTATCTGCATTGCTGCGGAGGAGGAATAGGACTTGTAGGCAAAGGGCAGCACCACTATCTTGATGAAAATAGTCATAAGGAGGATTATCAGGCCGAAGTTGCTGATAAAGCGGTGAAGCCAGTCGAAAAGAGGGATAATCACGAAACGGGTGAACCATCCCACGAGCCATCCTCCCAGAGGGATCACCTTTTCATACTTGTGATCATACGATTTAAGGGTGCCGAAATGATTTGGACCGAAATAGAACTCGAAGGGTATCCGGATGCTGTCGGTGCCGGGAGTGAAATCAGCACGCATGCTCGCGGAGCACTGCATCAGGTCGTGGGACGGGTCCTCCTCCGGAAGGTAGTTGACTGAGAACTCGCCCGAGACGAAGTTTTCAGGAGCGCGCATGATTGCAGAGAAGAACTGCTGCTGGAAAGCAAACCACTCGATCTTATGGTCGAAACGCTTGCTGCCGGAACGGCCGTTGCCGATATTCTCGGGCTTCTTGTCCTCCGGAAAATAGTAGTTCAGGCGGGAATACTGAGTCTCGTTCTTGTAACCTTTTTCAAGGCGCGGCACTGTGAGGTTGAAATCCAGGTCAATGCTCGATACATTGCGGGGAATCAGATCCTTCATCCCAACCAGAGAAACGACCTCGTCAATGCTGTACGAATCAGCAGCCAGGGTGTATTTCTGCTCTATATATCCTCCGTTGGAGAAGGGCAGACGCATGACCACCACCGAATCCGAAGATTCGGCGGCAACGTATTCGAAATTGAATTTCCTGGTATCTACGGCCGTAGGAGCGAAGAGTACGAAACCAAGCTGGCTCTTTCCGCCCTCCACAAGATATAGAGGAGACTTGTCATAGCGGAGATAATCCTTGATCTGGACGCTGTAGGGCTGGCCGCCACGGGTAGTGAAAACCGCCGATATGCGGGAATTCTCTATAGTGACAAACTGCTCCTGAGCGATAACCGCCGCATTCAGCAGAGAGTCCGAATAGACAGCCGCGGCAGCGGCCGGAACTTCCGCAAGCTGGACGGTATCTTCGGGATGCTCCAGCAGATATGCGGCACGGGCGCTGTCCGCACGAGCCCTTTCAACTGCGTTTATCGAATCTATCTGAGCCTGAACGGCAAGTTGTTTTTTGTACTGGCGGCTTTGGAAAGTGAAAAAGCCTATCATTATAAGGCCTATCAGTACAAAGCCTATAATCGAGTTCCTGTCCATTATTCTTCATTCTCCTTCGCCTCGGCAGCACGGATCTTCGCCTTCAAGGCCTCCAACTCCTGCTTGGCTGCGTCAATTTTTGCCTGCATCTGTTTTACCAGCCCTTCTGAAGCCTTGGAGACTGAGAAGAAGCCGATATTGTTTTCGTAGGTCTGGATATCCTGTTGAAGTTGGGTAAACTTCTTGACAAGCACCTCTTTTTCGCTCTTGACTGCTCGGGAGGCACGGGCTACCGCCCTCTCGCCGGCGGATTTCATAGCCTTGGCCCTCTCAGTGAAGAAAACGTCGCAGGCAGCGCGGAAACGCTTCCACATCTGCTCGGATTTCTTGCGGGGGACGGCTCCGATTTCCTTCCAGAGTTTCTGGAGTTCTATAAGGCGGGCCGAAGTCGCCTTCCAGTCAGTGGAGGTAGCGAGCTGCTCAGCTTCCTCGATAATAGCCATCTTGCGCTCCATATTCTCATTCATCGAATCCTTGAAGCCGGCATAGAACTCCCGCTTGCGTTCGAAGAACTTGTCACAGGCGGCGCGGAAACGCTCATAGATTCGCTGGTTCTCCTTGCGGGTGGCAAAACCAATGGTGCGCCACTGGGCCTGGAGCGCCTCGATTTCCTTGGAAACGGCGTTCCACTCGGCGGAAGATGTGATTTCGCGAGAGGCAATTTCTTCCATCTTTTCGCAAAGAGCAGTCTTGGCGGCGAGATTCTCGTTCTGACGGGCTTTCTGCTCCTCGAAATGAGCCTGATACTTGCGGTTGATAACCGCCGTGGCAGCCTTGAAACGCTCCCAGATGGCATCGCGGAACTCCTTGGCGACAGGTCCGAGTTCCTTCCACTGCTCGTGCAGCTTCTGAAGTTCCTTGAAAGCAGTCACGCAGTCCTCGCTGGCCGCAAGTTCCTCTGCCTGCCGGCAGAACTCTTCCTTTGCCTCCAGATTCTTGCGGAAATCCAGATCCCTGAGGTCGCGGTTTATCTGCACCAGGTCATAGAACTTCTCCACATAGAGTTGATAGGTATCGTTCACGTCGCGGTAGTTCTGCTGCGGCACCGGGCCTATCTCCCTCCAGCGGGCCTGGATATCCCTGAATTTCGGGAAGGCATCCTTCATCTCGTCCTGCGACTCCACGAGGGCCTTGAGTTCCTCGATAATCGCAAGCTTGGCAGCAAGATTCTCCTCCCGCTGCGACTCCAGTTCGCGGTTGAACTCCGCTTTTTCTTTCTTGAATTTATTGTAAAGCTCCTTGAACGCGGCCTCCACAGCGGCAAAGGGATTGTCGCCGCCCTGAACCGACTCGGCAGTTTCACCGGACTCGACTTCCTGCTCGATCTGCCTGTCCGAAGGCTCGTCCACAAGTCCGTCGCCATATCCGGCATCTGCCTTCTCCTTGGAAAGGAGACGGTAGAATGCGGATTTAATGGCCTCTGCCTCCTTGGAGCGCTTCATCCTGTCCACGCTCTCAACGAGGGAACTCATCATTTCAGACAATTCCGAAAGCGATTTACCGACAAGGTTGACTATTTCTTCCTTTATTTCCGGTACTTTCTCCGCCTGCTCAGCGGCATTTCCGGCTTCTTCTGCGGCCTTTTCCTGGGGCGCCGCCTGCTCCTGTGCTACATCCGCGGCCTCCTCCTGGGAGATAACCTCGGGCTTCAATTCTTCACTCATTACAGTGTTTGTGTTAGTGTTAAACAATTACTATTGCGAATTGCAAATATAACAAATATTTGACTATTTTTGCAATCCGAACGAAAGAATAGTATATGAGAATAGATATAATTACTGTTTTGCCGGAACTCCTGGAGAGTCCGCTCAGCCATTCAATCGTGGGACGGGCCATCAAAAAAGGTCTTGTGGACATTCAGGTCCATAATCTCCGCCGTCATGGACTCGGCCCGCGAAAGACCGTCGATGACTACAGTTACGGAGGCGACGCCGGTATGGTCCTGATGGTGGAGCCTGTCTATAAAATGATAGAAGAACTCCGCAGCGAGAGGGACTATGACGAAGTGATATATCTCTCCCCCGACGGGGAAATTCTCACCCAGGGCATAGCCAACGAACTGTCCCTGAAAGAGAACATCATTCTTCTCTGCGGCCACTACAAAGGCATAGACGAACGCATCCGGGAGCATCTTGTAACCCGCGAGATTTCCGTCGGGGACTATGTCGTCTCAGGAGGTGAAATCCCTGCTGCGCTGCTTGCAGACAGCATTGTGAGGCTTCTGCCAGGAGCCCTTACGGATGAGACCTCAGCCCTTTCTGACAGTTTCCAGGAAGGTTTGGTCGCACCCCCCGTCTATACCCGTCCGGCTGAATTCAACGGCTGGAAGGTGCCCGATGTCCTGCTTTCCGGAAATCCGAAACTGGTACGAGCCTGGCAGGATGAAAAAGCAGTCGAACGAACCCGTGAACGCCGCCCAGAACTGCTGAAATGACAATAGAACCGATAGCATATTACAGGGGCCAGATAAGCGGCAAGTTCGCTCTTCCACGCCAGAGTTCGCTGGCGCCTTCACTGAAGGGGCGGATTGTTTTTGAAAAACAGTATTCGATGCCGGAGGCCTTCCGGGGCCTTGACGGTTTCGAAAGGCTGTGGCTTATATGGGGCTTTTCCGAAAACGAAGGCCACTGGAGCCCGACCGTACGTCCCCCGCGCCTTGGCGGGAATGAAAGAGTGGGCCTGTGGGCCAGCCGCTCCCCTTTCAGGCCCAACCCCCTGGGCATATCCGCCGTCACAATAGAAAAAATCGGGGACGGTGTCATCTATGTCAGCGGCGCCGACCTGATGGACGGAACCCCTGTCTATGACGTAAAGCCCTATGTTGCCTATTGCGACGCATTCCCATCATCCCGCAGCGGATTCGCAGCCTCCGCGCCGGAGCCGAAACTCAGGGTCGACTTTGAAGTATCCGTCGATGACAAGCTGCGCGAAACGCTTTCCCAGGTGCTTTCGCTGGACCCACGGCCCGCATATCACGGCGGCTCAGACGGCAGGGTTTACGGCATGGTATTTGATAATCTGGATGTCCGGTTCGCCGTCAGGGACGATCTGCTGACAGTGACTGAACTAAAACCCAGAACCTGAAGTTATGAAAAAAATATTTGCTTTAACTGCACTTCTGCTTCCCCTCAGTTTATTCGCGCAGGGTGTCACCGAAAATGTCGATGAAGGTTTCGAGGCCCGCGGAAGGATTTCTGTCGGAGCAGACTGGAAACCAGTGAAAGGCTTTCACATTTACCTTGATGAGCAGGCCCGCTTCAACAATAACTTCACTTCCTTTGACAGGCTGCACACCACCGTGGGAATGAGTTATAAATTCAACCCCTACCTGAAGGCCTCGGCCGAATATGTGCTGATTGCACTGATGAAAACAGACAAGTCGTGGAGGGTGCGCCACCGTGTTTCGGCCTCACTGACCGGTTCCTACAGCACAGGCCCCTGGCATTTCAGCCTGAAGGAGACCTTCCGTCTGACAAACTCTCCCTACCACATCAACACTTATGAAAAGCCCAGGAACGCCATGGCCCTTCTGCATAAATTCAAAGTAGCATACAAAATCAACAATAAGCTTGAGCCATACGCCTTTTTCGAACTTCGCAACACCCTGAATGAAGTCCAGGCCTCGGTCACTCCGGTGTCAAATAAATCATACCTCTATAAGTTTGAAAATCTGGGATATAATCAGGTCTATATAAACCGTTACCGCGCCGGACTCGGCCTGGACTGGAAACTCTCCGGACACCACAGTCTGGACATCAAGCTTTTAGGAGACTACTGCTTCGACAAAAAAATAGACGTGGATTCGGCCGGCCAGATCAAGATGCTGGACGACGACGAGACTCAGGACCTCCCGGTAATCACCTACACCCGCGGATTTCACCTTATCCCGTCAATTTCCTATAAGTTCCGCTTCTGAGGGCAGGGAAAAAATCAGAATACTACGGCCAGGGAAAGGCCGTAGTTTTTGTTATAGTAGTATGGAAGGGCCACCACTGCCGCGTGGTTTGACGACGGCTTGTCCCAGCGGAAGAGGCGCCTCTCGAGAGGCAGCATCCAGTAGCCCACATTAGCCGATAAAATACCTATTGCAGCGCCGCCCAGAATGTCATTCACCCAGTGGCGGTCGTTATAGACACGAAGGAATGCGACGGTCGTTGCGACTGCATAGGCACCAAGGCCCCACCAGGGGCCATACTCCCTGCGCATGAGTTCAGCCCCCATGAAAGCCGTCGCGGTGTGGCCTGATGGGAAGGAGTTTCGGATGTCGCTCGACGGCCGCTGCTCGCATACGGTATATTTCAGGGTGTTGACGAGGATTCCAAGCGTGATCCAGGCGGTCGCGGTCACGGCCACCCTTTCCCTGAAAGGGCGCTCGTGAGGTACAGCGAAACCCAGAACCAGATTCACTCCGGCCGGAACATACTGGAAATAATCGTCCGCATGGAAACGGTGGTCTCCCCTCCAGGAAGCCGTCCATTCGCGGACGGGGGAATTTATATTATCCTTCCACTGCGGCAGCCAGACGCCGGTGAAACCCAGTCCGAGAAGGGCCGTGGGCGCTATGAGCGTTGTCCACTTGAAATGCTCGTCCCGTGCGAGGGTAAGTGAATCCGCCCGGCGGTCCCTTTCCCTAAGCGGACGCTCGAATGCAAGCGAATCGCGCTCCTGCGAATGTGCCGCAAGCGGAATGAGCAGCAATATGAATGTCAGGAATCTTCTCACTGGGCGCTCATTCTGTACCTGTCCGCAAAAGGGACGAAAACGACAAAGAAATCATCGTCCGGGGCTATATATGTGACCACCTTGGTCTTTAGAGCCTTTATCTTATACTGCGGGTAAGTCATTTCCCCGTTGTCCGGATTCCATATCATCGGACGGCGTCCTGTAACCCTGAATTTCAGAACCGTACGGCCTCCGGAAACGGCGGAGAGATTGCGGACATGGTAAATCTCTCCGTCGGGAAGATGCCGGTGCACGAAAGCGAGCGAATCCCGGCGGGTCTTCATATCCTGAATCCTTCCACTCGCGTAGATTACAGTTTCCAGGGCCATTCCGGCCACCACGTTGCCGCTCTGCCAGACTTTGTCCACCTGACGCAGGAAAGCAGCAGTATCCACCGGACTCAGAGTCGTGCGGGGCCTTTCACCGCCCACTATGGCACCTCCGTAGGCAAGATTGCAGAGGGCCGAAAAGACACTGTCCGACACCGCCGTATCCTGCAGATACAGAAACAGTCCGTTACGGCCGTCGTCGGTATAGAGCCTGTCATCTATGGTGTGCAGATGGTGCAGCAGTTCGCAGGTGGAAATTTTAGTATAGTTGAATCCGTAGGGCATTCTGGGAACAGGTATGGTGTCCGTGCGTTCTCCGCCATAGACAAAAATGTCATAGACAGGAGTTCCCTGCGATAGAAGGTAGGCCCTGGGCCCTCCGGGAAGGTTTTCCGCAGCGAGAAATCCGGCCTTCAGTTCCTGCATGAAAAGGTGCGAGGACGCGACATCGACATAGGAATACCGGTTGGCGGTACAGCCCCAGACGGAGATCACAAGTGCAAGTACAAAAACAAATCGTTTCATACTCGCAAAATTACTAAAAAAAGATTAACTTTGTGAGTTGTGAATAACTATTAAACCTGCAATATGAAAAGAATCGTACTCGTAAGACACGGAGAAAGTGCCTGGAACAAAGAAAACAGATTTACCGGATGGACTGATGTAGATCTGAGCGAAAAAGGAATCGAAGAAGCCGCCGAGGCCGGAAAACTGCTCAAGGCGGAAGGTTTCACTTTTGAAAAAGCGTACACTTCCTATCTAAAGCGCGCAATCAAGACCTTGAACAACATTCTCGACAAGATGGATCTGGACTGGATTCCCGTGGAAAAGAGCTGGAGACTCAATGAAAAGCACTATGGCGACCTCCAGGGACTCAACAAGGCTGAAACTGCCGAAAAATTCGGCGATGCACAGGTCAAGATCTGGCGACGCAGCTACGACATCGCCCCTAATCCCCTCGCCGAGGACGATCCCCGCAACTGCCGTTTCGACCCCCGCTACAGCGCGGTTCCCGACTCCGAACTTCCCCGCACCGAATCCCTCAAGGACGCCATCGCCCGCGCCGTTCCCTACTGGAAAGAAGTCATCTTCCCCAACCTTAAGACTTTGGACAACATAATTGTTGTCGCCCACGGCAATTCGCTCCGCGGCATTATCAAGTACCTGAAGAATATTTCGGACGAGGATATCATTTCCCTGAACCTTCCGACTGCAGTTCCCTATGTCTTCGAATTCAACGAGGACGGTTCCGTGGCCAAGGACTATTTCCTCGGCGACCAGGAGGCAATTGCCGCCAAGATGAACGCAGTCGCGGCACAGGGCAAGGCTAAATAAAAGAAATGAAAAAGGGCCTGAAGGTTTTGACGATTACCGCCGCCTGCCTGCTTGCGGCGGGCGGCGCCTCCTATGTCGGCCTCCGGGCTCTGACCAGCGGTGAAAGGGAAAAAGTCCATAAAGTCAGCGGCTACAATTACGAGGTGGAGCCGCTGGGCTTTTACGTGGGCAGGCATAAAATAGACGGTTCGGTGTACAGGCCGCTGCGGGACAGCATCAAGGTGCATCCGACCGTGATTTTCTGTCCGGAAGTTTCGGACAAGCAGCTGCGTTCCCTCGCCAACCGGGGAGTCGCCGCCTACCGCTTCAGCTGGCCTGAAGAAATGGACGGCGTCGTCATAGACAATATTACCCCGGCCGCCGTGCGGGAACGGGAGAAAGTGCTCGCCAGAATTGTCAGAAAGCTTGCCGAGCATTCGTATGTCGGCGATATTTATGTCTATGGCGCCGGCACCAACGCGGCCCTCGCCGCATCCGTAGCCCTCACTACCCCGAAAGTCAACGGCCTGATACTCGCAGCGCCGTCTTTCGACGCGAAATCACGCATACCGAAAAAACTGGAACGCTACCGCGGACGGATAATCAGGATTCCCGAGCCGACCACCACATCTCTTCCAGACTCACTGACCACAAAATAACAGACTATGTTCACGCCAAAAGACAAAGCTCAGATCCAGGAAAGAGGATCGTCGCTTTCCGAGGTAAAAAAACAAATCGACTGCTTCAGAAAAGGGTTTCCCTGGATGAAGATAGTCGGTCCCGCCACTCCTTCCCGCGGCATACTTGTGCTCACTCCCGACCAGGAGCAGCAGGCCGCCGAATATGCAGACAAAGCTGCCGTCAATGGCCGCAGCAAGTTCGTACCTGCTTCAGGCGCCGCATCCCGTATGTTCAAGGATATGTTCTCCGGGCTTTCCACTCTGGAAAACGGTGAAGACCTTCCCGCAGACGCTCCCGCCTCGCGCCTTGCCGCGAGAATCCGCGATTTTGCATTCTACACCCCGGAACTTTTCGGCGAACCCGAAGACAGCGCGTCCTACCGAATCAAAGCGCTCAGGGCCCTGCTTTCCGCAGATGGTCTCGGCTACGGTTCCGCCCCCAAGGGCATTGTGAAGTTCCACCGTTATCCGGACGAGGTACGCACTTCCATTGCGGAGCACCTCGTGGAAGCAGCCGAATATATGCGCAACCCCGACGGCACCTGCCCGCTCACCGTGACTATTTCCCCGGAACACCGCAGCCTCTTCGAAAACGCCGTCAATGAAGTCAAGGAGAAATTTGAAGCCCGCTACGGAGTGAAATACCTGATTAATTTCACTTATCAGGACAAGGCCACCGACACAATTGCCGTGGATCCGTCCAACAAGCCCTTCCGGAAATCAGACGGTTCTCTCCTCTTCCGCCCCGCAGGCCACGGAGCCCTTATCCGCAATCTCGCGGCCGTGGACGATGAACTGGTGTCTATCAAGAACATAGATAATGTCGCACACGAGAAACTGCTTAAGACGACAGCCCTTTACAAAAAAGTCCTTATGGGCAAAGCGCTGGAACTGCGCGACAGGATTTTTGCCTATCTGCGTGCTCTTGACGGGGAAGCCGGCCCGACGCTGCTGGATGAGATCGAGGACTTCCTGGACAGGGAACTGTGCATCCAGCTCCCCCTTACACGCAGTTTCAGCGAAAGGCTTGCGCTGATCCGCTCGAAACTCGACAGGCCCATACGCGTCTGCGGCATGGTCCGCAATGAGGGCGAGCCCGGCGGCGGACCGTATATTATCGCCGGCAAGGACGGTTCCACCTCGCTTCAGATACTCGAATCCGTCCAGATTAATCCCGATGACGAGGGATCCCGCAGTGCGATGTCCCGGGCGACGCATTTCAATCCCGTGGATCTGGTGTGCCTGCTGCACAATTACAAGGGTGAAAAATTCGACCTGTCGCGTTATGTGGATCCCGATGCGGGCTTCATCAGCAGCAAGAGTTTCGAAGGACGCGAGCTGAAGGCTCTGGAACTTCCCGGACTCTGGAACGGGGCAATGAGCGACTGGAATACTCTCTTCGTCCAGGTCCCTGTCGAGACCTTCAACCCGGTAAAGGTAGTCCTGGACCTTCTCCGGCCTGCACATCAGGCGTAAAACCGTCCGTATATTCCAATTTGGAAATAGAGAGGATTATTATTACTTTTGTAAATTGGAATAGAAAGACAAATGGGAAAAATAATAGCCATAGCGAATCAGAAAGGCGGTGTGGGAAAGACCACGACGGCTATAAACCTCGCCGCCTCTCTTGCCGTTTTAGAGAAAAGAGTCCTCATTATCGACGCCGATCCCCAGGCCAATACCACTTCCGGCCTTAACTTTTCCCCCGAAAATACCCAGCAACGCACAATCTATCAGGTAATTATCGGGAAAATCAGGGCTGAAGACGCGCTTATCCAGACTGAGATTCAGAATCTGCACATGATTCCGTCGAATGTGGACCTGGTGGGCGCCGAGATAGAACTTCGCGACTGGGACAGGCGAGAATCCATGCTCAAGAACGCCCTCAGGCCGATAGTGGACAATTACGACTACATCATAATCGACTGCTCCCCTTCCCTGGGACTCATTACGGTGAACTGCCTGGCTGCCGCAGATTCTGTCATTATCCCGGTCCAGCCGGAGTTTTTCGCTCTCGAAGGTCTTGGAAAACTGCTTCAGACCATCCGGATAGTCCAGAAGGGCATCAATCCAAACCTTGAAATCGAGGGATTCGTAGTGACCATGTTCGACGGGCGCACCAAGATTCACACCCAGATTGTCGGTGACCTGCGCGAGCATTTCAAGGATATGGTGTTCACTACCATTATCCAGCGGAACATCCGCCTTTCCGAGGCTCCGTCCCACGGCAAACCCATTGTCCTGTATGACATAATGTCCAACGGAGCGTCGAATTACCTGAACCTCGCAAAGGAGGTTATGGATAAAAACGAAGCTCCCAAACAGTAGTATATGGCAAAGAAACAATTCGGACTCGGAAAAGGTCTGGGCGCCCTTCTCGGTGACGCCGAACCCGTCAGGAGCAGCGTAGGCTACATAAACAAGACATTTATCCGCCAGGAGGAAGAAACTCCCGCGGACGGCGGCGCAGCTCCCCTGGACACCGGCCTGATAGACCCCAATCCATTTCAGCCGCGAAAGACTTTCGACCCGGCCGCCATCGATGAACTTGCCCAATCTATCCGCACCCACGGCCTGATTCAGCCTATTACTGTCCGCCGCAACGGCGACCGCTACCAGATAATAAGCGGAGAAAGACGTTTCCGCGCTTCCATAAAAGCCGGCCTGAAGGAAATTCCGGCCTATATCCGCAGCGCCTCCGACCAGGGTATGCTGGAAATGGCGATCGTGGAGAATATCCAGAGGGAGAATCTCGACCCCATCGAACTCGCCGGCAGCTACAGCCGCCTTCTCGAGGAGTGCTCCCTGACACAGGAACAGCTTTCCGAAAGGGTCGGCAAGTCAAGGGCCGCCGTCACCAACATCCTGAGGCTTCTGCGCCTAAGTCCAAAGGTACAGCACGATGTGAAAATAGGTCTCGTATCGGTCGGCCATGCCAAGGTCCTGCTGTCCCTTGAAGACAGCCATCTTCAGGATGAGATCGCCGATCTCATAGTCAAAAAGGGGCTGTCAGTGCGTCAGACTGAAGAACTGGTCCGTTCTGCGACAAGGGAAAAGACCAAAGTTGAGAGTCAGGAACTTCCGGATGTCTATTACCGCTTCCTGGAGCGGATCGGCCATTATTTCGGGGACAATATCTCCCTTCGCCGCTCGAAGAACGGCTCCGGCAGCCTTACCATACGCTTCAACAGTGACCAGCAGATTGAATCTCTGCTGAACGCCCTCGACCAGAATGCGTCTTAAGCGGCTCATATCGGTATTGTTTCTTTTTGCGGGGCTGTCAACAGTCTCGCACGCCCAGTTCAAGGAGGAAGCATTCTCCCAGAACTACAATACCGAAGAGACCGTGGACACCACCAAGAATACACTCTTCAATTTCAGGGAACTTTTCGGCGGTCTGGCCCACAAGCGGGACGCCCGCATAGGTACCCTCTTCGCCGGCGCCCTGGTAATGCCCGGAACCTATCAGATATACAACAAGGACTATTGGAAACTCCCCATCGTCTATGGCGGGCTCGCAGGATGTGCCGGGGTGGGCATCTATTCCCATGTGATGTACCACAAGACCAACGATCCTGCCTATAAGAACCTCCGCTCCTGGATGATTGCCGGCTGCGCAGTGACTTACTGGGCGACCCTTATGGACGGCGTAATCAGTTACAAGAGCGACCGCAGGCCGCATCCCGGCAAGGCCACGCTCTATTCACTGCTGCTACCCGGCCTCGGGCAGGCATACAACGGAGAATACTGGAAAATTCCGATATACTGGGGCCTTCTCGCCGGCACCTTCCACTTCTATAATGTAAACAGGAACAATTATTTACGCTACAGGCGCATCTATAACGAACTGAACGACGAAGACGCCACCTATCAAGGACCGGCGCAGATAAGTTCCTCTACAGCCCTTTACTACCGCGACGTTTTCCGCCGCTACAGGGACTATTCCATGCTGGGAATGGTGCTGGTCTATGTGATACAGATAATAGACGCGAATGTTTTTGCCTACATGAAAGATTTCGAGGTTACGGACGACATTTCCCTGCGCCTGGAACCCGCGCTGATTGCGCCCGAGAGCCAGTACGCCTACAACGCCCTGCCTCCGGCATCTTTCGGCTTCCGTATGGGCCTGAAATTCTGAAACGATGAAAAGACTCTTCCTCTGCCTTATATTTGCAGCCATTTTTCTGCCCCGTTCCGCCGCGCAGCTTCCGGAAGTGAAGTCAAGGCGCAAGATGGAACAGGAAATCAAGACCCTCAGGGCCAAGGTCGCCAACCTGGAAGAGGAACTCGCTGAGTACAAAAATGCCGCGGAGGCAAGAGATTCCCTAGAGAACCGCATGGAAGCCATCTACGAAGAGGACACCCGCCAGTCCGCCCATTACACCGAGGGTGCCCCGGACATGTGGTACCTCCACCGGATTATGGAAACCGGCAATGCAATCTCTCTCGATGCCGATACCGTCAGTTTTAAAACCGACGTACCGGACAGCGTCCTTATCCGCCGGCTCGCGGATATGAATTCCTTCATTCCCCTGCCCTACAACGAGATAGTCAAGAACCAGATGATCAAGTATTCTGAGCGCATGCCTCAGGATATGTCTTCTATTCTTGCCCTTTCGCAGCATTATATGCCTATTTTCGAAGAGAGCATGCGCCGCTACGGGCTTCCGCTTGAGCTCAAGTATCTCGCCGTTATAGAGTCGCATCTTAGGCCCAAGGCCGTTTCGGTGGCCGGCGCCGTGGGAATGTGGCAGTTCATGTACAAGACCGCGCTCGGCTATGGCATCCGCATAGACTCCTATGTCGATGACCGTCTGGACCCTTACACTGCCGCGGACGCGGCTGCCCGCTATCTTCGCGATGCCTATAAGACCTTCGGCGACTGGCCGCTTGCGATTTCTTCTTACAACTGCGGTCCCGGCAATGTCTCGAAAGCCATTAAACGCAGCGGAAGCAATGATTTCTGGGCGCTTTACCAGTACCTTCCCAAGGAGACACGAGGCTATGTCCCCGCGATGGTCGGAGCGATGTATGCCATTCGCTATGCAAAGGAATACGGCCTGGAGCCAGCTCCAATGAGCATTCCTGCCCATATAGACACTTTCGAAGTCCGTAATAATATACATTTTCGCCAGATCAGCGAGGTTATGGGAATTTCCATGAATGTCCTCCGCGACCTGAATCCCCGCTACTACCACGACATTATCCCCGGAGCCTCCGCCCCCGAGATCCTGCGTCTCCCTTCCGGCGAATCGGCTTCGTTCATAGAACTCCAGGATTCCATAGCCCGCTACCGCAGGGAGGAAATTTTCTCCGCCAAGGTCGATGTGGACCGCTACGGCAACAGCGCCGGGGCGACGGTCACCAAAGGCTTCTCCGGTTCTCCCGGCTCATGGACATACTACAAGGTCAAGAGCGGCGACACTCTGAGCCGCATTGCCGGAAAATATCATACCACTGTGGCAAATATCAAGAAGTGGAACTCTCTCCGCTCCGACATGATACGCCCCGGCCAGAAACTCAAAGTCAAAAAGAACTAGCACTTCCAGACTGAGCCGGAGGCTCAGTCAAGCATCAGTTGCAGCTTTACAGTGCAGGTATTAGGTTTTTCGTGACGGTAATAAAAGACTCCGCCGGTGCGCAGATATGCACGGAAACGAAGGTGGCGGGTTTTGAGCGTGATGCCGGCGAGGGCGGACACTGCAATTCCGGACTTGTAGTATGCCGGGACGTTGAAATTCCCCGGGGCGTCACGCTCATACGAATACAGCCTGTCATCCCAGTTCTCCGCTTTGAACCAGGTGGCGCGCAGAAAGATGCTCCAGAGTTCAGTTTTTCTGCCGCAGTCCAGATACGCAAGAGCCCCGAGGGCCTTTCCCAGCACTATATTACCTCGCAAAGTTACATTCCACGGAGCCGGCGTCAGGGAAGCGTCAAGCCTCAGGTCGCTTCGGCGCTGAAGGTCGTAGTTCCTGAGAGTGGTGGATGAGCGCAGAGAAAGGGAGAACAGTTCAGAGGGCTGCCAGGAAGTGATAGCAAGCAGCTTCAGGGAACGCCTTGATGGATCTTTCACCGGGACCGGCAGGAGAGAGGCTTCGGCGCTCATGAAGGCCCTGAACTTTCCCGGAGCATATTCCAGAGCCGCCGAGGCTGAATATTCTCCGTTCTTTTTCCCGGAAAAGGCGGAGGGAACTGCCCTGACACGCAGTGCCGCTGAAAATGGAGGTAAGCGCAGGACGCTGCCGGCGACTGCAGCCCAGCTGCGCCTTTTCCAGTCCCATGCCCCTTCCGAGAAAACATAGACATGGCCTAATGACGACCTGGCGTCTATTGCAACCCGTTCCATAGTCACCGTCAGTCCGAGCTGGGAACGGTCGAAAAGATAATTTACATTAGCACCCGCCTGAATAGTGCCATTGAATGAAGCGAATCCGGTCACGGACAGCCGTGAAGCGTCGAATGAGGCCGCAATGCCGCGTAGAGTCCCGTCCCCGGTGAATGACCATGAAGGCGACAGGCCGCTTCCTCCCCGATAAAAGGCACGTATTGATGAAAGGGTGTTGACAGAGAATCCGGTCCAGAGGGCGAGGCCCTCTCCGAAACGGAGGTTATAATCCCCTGCGACTATGCTCCAATGCTTCAGGTATGCAGCCCCGTATGCAGTCCAGGTAGTCTTCCCCGGTGTTTGATAAGGGATCCTGAATGCGGCTGCAGCATCCGCATGATCTCCCCAGGTGAATTTGTACTTTGCACCCGCGGATTTGAGGTCGGCCCTCGCCACTCCCGAATTAGATATCCGGCTTCCCTTCTGCTCTATCTCTCCCTCGAAAGAGACAAACAAGGACAGAGCCGAAGCCGTTTCCTCCCTGAAGCCATCCACAAGGGCGAGTTCCCTTTCCGACAGTACGGCTCCGCTTCTGCCGCGGTAGTCCAGAAGGGTCGCCACCTGATAGGAAGAAAACAGTCCCGATGCGAGCAGCCTGGAGGCGGGATCATAGTTGATCTTCAGCGGATGATGGGAATAATACTCGTATCTTTCCAGGATCTGCGGCGAAAGCTCCTCTGGGTCGGAGGCACCGGTAAGAATCAGTACGGCCTCCATAAAACTAAGCAACAATGTTTTCATGGAAGCGATACTAAGCACTATTTTTCAATCTGCAATCGAATTGCAGTTTTCTTGCAAGTTTTTTAAGTTATCGCATACTTTTTTAAGTTTTTAATAGTAAATTTGTGCTTTGAATCTCTTGAGGATGGACAAAATTAAACTTTTTGACAGGACGTTCAAGCCCTTCATTCCTTACAGCGAAATAAGCGCTGCAATAGATTCCCTTGCCGAAAAATTAAACAATGACTTCGCCGGATGCGAAGATATCCCCGCCTTCGTCTGCGTACTGAACGGCTCCATCATGTTCACCGGTGAACTTCTCAAGCGGCTCAACTTTCCCCTGGAAGTCATCTCCATGAAACTCTCGTCCTACCAGGGAACTCAGACCACCGGCGTCGTGCGTGAAGTCATGGGCCTTACCGGAAGTGTGGAAGGCAAGCGGGTGGTCATAGTGGAAGACATAGTGGACACCGGCGGAACAATCGTCTCCCTGGACAGGATAATGCGCTCGAAAGGGGCCAGGGACGTTAAAGTCTGCACCCTTCTTCTGAAGCCTGATGTCTATAAGCAGCACGTACCGCTGGATTACGTCGGCATGAAAATTCCCAACAGGTTTATCGTCGGATTCGGCCTTGACTACGATGAAATCGGCCGTAATCTCAAGGATATTTATGTTTTAGACGAATAATGAAGTACTTTATCCTGTTCGGCCCTCCCGGCGCCGGGAAAGGCACCCAGGCCGGAGAAATGGCCGATAAATACAATCTCTGCCATATATCTACGGGAGATCTTCTGCGAAACGAAATAGCCGCAGGCTCCCCTCTCGGACTCAAGGCGAAAGAACTGATTGAAGCCGGCAATTTCGTGCCCGACGAGGTAGTCGAAGGAATGATTGAGTCACAGTTCAACAGCGTCAAAGGTGTGGACGGCTTCCTTCTGGACGGTTTTCCGCGCACTCTCGCGCAGGCCGAGGTCCTGGACAAGATGCTTCAGAAGCGCGGTGAAGCCGTGACCCTGGTGATATCTCTGATGATTCCGGACGAGATGATCATGCAGCGCATACGTCACCGTGCCGAAATCGAAGGCCGGGCGGACGATGCATCACCGGAAATCATTTTGAACCGCATCCGGACCTACCACGAAAAGACCGAACCACTGGTCAAGTACTACAAAGCCGCCGGAAATTATATAGAAATCGACGGATCCGGTTCAATAGAAGAGGTCCGCGACAGAATCTTTGCAATTCTTTGAGTAAAAGACTTATCATCATAGGCGCCGGGATTTCGGGCCTGACATCAGGAGTATATTGCCGGCGATCCGGTATCGACACGACCATCTTCGAACGTGCCGGGAACCCCGGAGGAGTATCCACAAGCTGGAAAAGAAAAGGATACACTTTCGAAGGCGGCATCCACTGGCTCATCGGCTCCATCCCGTCCAATCCCCTGAATGATATCTGGACTGAAACCGGGGCCCTCAATGCTGATACGCATATTTTCTACAAGGATCCCGTCTATTCCCTTATGGAAAACGGCCGGCCGGTGCTGGACATATTCAGGGACAGCGGAGAACTTCGCAAAGCCTTCATCAAGGCAGCCCCTGAAGATAGATTCCGCATCCATCTGCTCTGCTTCCATCTGTGGTGTTTCAAAAGTTTCCATCCGCCGATTCTCGACCTCCCCGGACTGAAAGTAAAGGGAAAGCATCCGTTCCGCATAATGGAATTCGTGAGAATGCTTCCCGCCGTGCTGCTGACCCCGTTTCTGATGATGATTTCAGCCGGAGCGTACTGCCGCCGCTTCCGCAACCGAGAGCTCCGCGAACTGATGACCTCCGTGATCCATCCTTCCCAGAATGCCCTTTCGCTGATTTACACTCTCGCCAACTTCTGTTACGGCGACTCCGGCTATCCCAGCGGCGGTTCGAGGATAATGGCTCAGAAGATGGCCGACACCTTTACCCGCCTCGGGGGAAATATTTTCTATGGCAAAACTGTCGAGCGGATAGCTTACGAGAACGGAAAAGTACGCGGGGTCTATGTGGACGGCAGTTTAGTCGAAGCGGACGCGGTCATAATCTCGCAGGACGCGCGAAAGGCCATAGACAAACTTTTCGACGAGCCGCTCCAGGACAAGTGGGCGCGCACCATGCGGAAAACCCTTGAAACAGAGCAGTGCATTTTCATAGCCCTCGGCGTGAAAGCCAGACTGGGGGCATATCCGGATTCCATGGTGTTTTCGCTTGAAAAGCCATTCGAGGCCGGCGGAGCCCGCTTTCCGATTATCCGTATAAACAATTATTCCTTCGAAAAGGACTATGCCCCCGAAGGCGGGACAGTGCTTACCTGCCTGCTATCCAATCCCACTTGGGAGTTCTGGAAACAGGCCAAGGACAACGGCTGCTACGCCCAGTCCAAAAAAGAACTTCTGGAGAGATTCATCACGCTTGTGGAAACGCTTATCCCTGAAACCAGGAATGCAGTGGAAGTCACGGACATCGCCACTCCCCTTACATACGAGCGTTACTGCGACACCCATCACGGCAGCTGGATGACCATGTGGCGCCCCTGGTCCTTCACTTCCGTGGCACCGATACGCTACAAGAGAATAAAGGGTCTGTACTTCACCGGCCAGCGCACCAGTTTCTCAGGCGGACTACCGGTAGCCGCCACCTCCGGACGCAACACCGCCCAGGCAGTCTGCAAAGATTTGAAACAGGTATTCATATCCAAATAATTATTTGTAATTTTGCACCCGGAATGGCGGGACGAGCTGCCGCGCGGTGTAAAATCCGTGAGGAAAGTCCGGACAGGAAAGGGCATCCGCCTGCGGAAATCGCAGAAGGGAGTAATCTTTTTGGTACCGTAACAGAAAAGAACCGCCCGATTGAAAGCCATGGGAGGCCGAAAGGCTGCTTACCAGGCCGGGCAAGGGTGAAAACGTGGGGTAAGAGCCCACGACGGAAGCCGGTGACGGCTCTCCGGGTACGGCCACGGACCTGCAAGACCAAATATACTGACAGATGAGGGCTGCCCGTCCGATGTCAGGGGGTAGGTTGCGAAGATAAATGGCAGCACAAAACAGAAACCGGCTTACGGTTCCGCCATTCTTTTTTTTACAGGATGAAAAACAACGAAGCTCTAAGATGTCTTCTCTGCAAGAAGCCCCGGTGCAGTGACGCCTGCCCCGTCCGGACATCCGTGCCAGAGTGCATGGCCCTTTACAGGGAAGGGCGACTCGGCGAAGCCGGAGAAATTCTTTTCCGCAACAATCCCCTCTCGGCAATCACCTCCCAGGTCTGCGACTGGAGGGATTTCTGCTACGGGCACTGCGTGCTGAACATAAAAAAGATAGCCGTAAAGTGGTATGAGATAGAACAGGAGATTTCCGAACTCTACCTTTTCAGCCACTCTCTTGAGAGGCACGGCAGCGGACTCCAGGGCCGGCGGATTGCCATTGTCGGCGGCGGCCCCGTGGGCATCGCGGCGGCAATCTGGCTCTATGAAGCAGGCGCGTCCGTCACTCTTTTCGAGGCCCGCGAGCGCATTGGCGGAGTTCTCCGCTACGGCATTCCGCCCTTCCGTCTGGATAAAAAGTATATAGATGTCTATGAAAGGCTGCTTTCGGAAGCCGGAATAGACATAAAGACCGGCACGGAACTCGATGCGGAAGCAATCAAAGAGCTTGCCTGTGACTATGACGCCGTGCTGATTGGCTGCGGCGCGGAAAAACCTATGTCGCTCGGAATAGAAGGCGAAGACAAGCCGTCTGTAATCCAGGCACTTGACTTTCTGGAGACTCCGTCGAAATACGATGTCAGGAGCAGGAAAGTTATAGTCATCGGCGGCGGAAACGTCGCAATGGACAGCTGCCGCACCGCAGCCAGGCTCGGAGCGGACGCTTCGGTCTATTATCGCAAGACCTTCGAAAATATGCCCGCCAACCCTCTGGAAATTGAAATGGCACAGCGGGACGGAGTCAAATTCAAAGTGTTCGAGGCCCCGGTCCAGGTCAAAGACCATTCCGTGGTTTTCCGCAGCTGCGAAAACTACAATGACCCTGAAAGCGGACGGCTTCTTACCCGGATTCTCCCCGGAACCGACCACGAAGTGCCCTGCGACTACCTTATTACCGCAATCAGCGAAAAACCGGATTTTTCACTGATCTCCGCCCTCGAGCCCCAGCTTAACAAATACGGATGGCCCGAACCCGGCGAAAACGGCAAGCTGCCATGCCGCGCAGATAATGTTTTCATCGCAGGCGATTTCCTCTCCGGCCCGGCGACGGTCGTTGAAGCAGTCGCATCTGCAAAGAAGGCCGTTCACGGCATCATAGACCTGTTGAAATGAAAGCTGTCATAGTCTATTCAGGTGGACTCGACTCCACCACCTTGCTCTACGAATTCCGCGACAGCATCCAGCTCGCCGTTTCATTCGATTACGGCTCCAAGCACAATGCCCGCGAGATTGAAATGGCCCGCGAACACTGCAGCAAGCTCGGAATAGAGCATCTGGAAATTCCTCTTTCCTTTATCCGGCAATACTTCCGCAGCGGGCTTTTGATAGGCGGAGGAGACATTCCCGAAGGAAATTACTCCGGTGACAATATGATTTCCACCGTGGTTCCCTTCCGGAACGCGATAACGCTTTCCATAGCAGTGGGGCTTGCAGAGAGCCGCGAGCTCGACTCTGTCCTGATAGCCAACCACAGCGGCGACCATGAGATTTATCCTGACTGCCGTCCCGGCTTTATAGACGCTATGGACAAAGCCGCCAGCGAGGGCACCTACAAAGGAGTCCGCATAGTCCCTCCCTACTGCAATATCACCAAGCGCGAGATTGCCCTGCGCGGCCACGCCATCGGCATTGATTTCTCCCGCACCTGGTCCTGCTACAAAGGCGGCGAAAAGCACTGCGGAGTCTGCGCCACCTGCCGTGAACGCAAAGAAGCCCTGCAGGGTTTTGACAATACTGCTTATGAAATAAGTTGATTTTTATCGACCGATTTTTTGTCATTTCGACCGAGCGAAGCGAGTGGAGGAATCTCTGAATTTGAATAATTTAAAATAACATAACACCATGTACTACGTAACAAAAAGACTTGAGATTTCAGCGGCACATTCGCTGATGCTTTCATACGAGAGCAAGTGCGAATCCCTTCACGGCCACAACTGGATAGTCAAGATATACTGCAAGAGCGAAACCCTGAACCTCGACGGCATGGTCACCGACTTCACCCTCATAAAAAAGAAAATCGAATCCGCACTGGACCATAAAAACCTCAATGAAGTCTTCACCTTCAACCCCACCGCCGAAAATATCGCCCGCTGGATATGCGACGAAACCCCCAACGCCTACAGGGTCGAAGTCTGGGAATCAGAGATGAATATGGCCGCCTACGAGCGCTAGATGCAACGAACTCCCCCCCGCCTGCATCTTATAGGATGTTATGAAGAAACTGTTTTTCATCTTTGCAGCTGCACTCACAGTGTATTCATGCAGCCTGCGGGACTCCTGGGGAGAAACATACAGGAAAGAATATGCCGCTTATCCCTACGTCAACGACGGCGGCTACGCTGATTCCGACGGCGGTCAAGGCATGCCTGCACAGGGCAACTCCCACGAAGACTTTTCCGACAATCCCTTTATAAAGACCTCTGAAAACGCCGTATCGACCTTCTCTGTCGATGCCGACGGCGCGGCCTACAGCGCCATGCGGGCCTATGTCAACCATGAAATGCGTCCACCTGCAGGCGCAGTCAGGATAGAAGAGTACCTGAATTACTTCACCTTCGACTATCCCGAGCCTGAAGAGGGCGAGAGCGTCGCAATAAATGCCGAAACCGGCGAATGCCCCTGGGCCGAAGGTCACCTGCTTCTGAGGCTTGGACTCAAAGGAAAGAGCATGACTGCCAGCCAGATGCCGAAATCCAACTATGTTTTTCTGGTGGACGTTTCCGGCTCCATGTACGGCAGCGACCGCATAGAGCTTGTCAAGAAAGGCCTCATTTCGATGGTCGATATACTCAATCAGGACGACAGGGTATCGATAATCACCTACTCGGGCAGCGTAAAACGTCTTCTCGAATCCACGCTGGTTTCCGATGCTGCCACTATAAAAAACGCCATTTCGCAGCTTGTGGCAAGCGGAGCCACCAACGGCGGAGATGCTCTCAAGATGGCCTATAAAGAAGCATCCGACTATTTCATCGAGGGCGGCAACAACCGGATCATAATGTGCACCGACGGTGATTTCAACGTGGGTGTTACTTCCACCGAGGAAATACTGAAAATCGTAGAAGAGAATGCCTCCAAAGGCATATACATGACAGTTTGCGGTTTCGGCTGGGGCAACTGGAACGACTCTATGATGGAAACAATTTCCAACCGCGGCAACGGCACCTGCCAGTACATTGACAATGAAATGGAAATGGTGAAAGTCTTCGTGAACGAGCGTTCCAAACTGATTGCCGTCGCTTCGGACACCAAGGTCCAACTCAGTTTCGATGTCAGCAACATAGACAGTTACCGTCTGATTGGTTATGAAAACCGCGTCATGGCGGCCCGGGATTTCGAAGATGACAGCAAAGACGCCGGCGAAATCGGCGCCGGGCAGACAATCACGGCTGTCTATGAACTCGTTCCCACCTCCACTCTCTCCGAAGGAGCCCATATCGCCAAATTCGACGTCCGCTATAAGGAATCCCTGACAAAGGACAGCAAACCCCTTTCCATAGACATAAGCGCGTCGCAGGCACTGCGCTCTGACAATCTCAACCTTGCCGCCGGCATCGCCGCCTACGGAATGGTGCTCCGCGACAGTCCCCACAAAGGCTCCTGTACCTTCACTCTTGCGAAAGATCTCGTGAATGACGCCCAGAAGGGCAGTTTCTCCGGTGACAGCCTTGTCCGGGAACTCTCCGACCTTATTGAACTAGCATCCAAAGCCAGATAAATCATGAAAGTACTTAAACCAGCCTTAATCCTTCTTTTCCTGACGCTTTCAGCTGCAATCTGCGCAGCGCAGGAAACCTACCTGTTCGATGTCAAAGACGGCCAGTCACTCTATCTGGATGTCTATCGTCCGACAGAGGGTGCCGACACCACCTTCCAGGGGCACAACAAGCCCATAGTCATGTTCGTCTTCGGAGGGGGCTTCATACAGGGAAACCGTTCCGAAAAGTTCTACCTGCCCTGGTACAAACTGCTGAACGACGACGGCTATACCCTGGTTTCCATAGACTACCGTCTCGGAATGAAGGGATACAAGATGGGGAAAGGCCTTGCCGGTGCCTATAGGGACTGCAAGCAGTTCCTTGCGTCGCAGCAGATGGGCGTTGAAGATGTCTTCTCCGCAGTTTCTTACCTGAATGACAACGCCGAAGAACTCCGGCTCAACGCCTCTGATATCGTGCTTTCAGGAAGTTCCGCAGGCGCCATCATATCACTTGCAAGTGAATACGCCATACTCCGCGGTGAAACTGAAGGACTGCCGGAAGGCTTCAATTTCCGGGGAATCATGTCCTTTGCCGGCGCCGTCATTTCCATAACCGGCGCTCCCGATTACCCTGCCGCCCCCTGCCCGACCCTGATGTTCCACGGCACCGCGGACAGAGCAGTAGCCTACGACCATTACGGTGCCTTCGGACGCGGTCTCTGGGGCAGCAGTTTCATTTCGAAGCAATTCCGGAAAAAGGGCTATAATCACAGCATTTACCGTTTTACGAAGCGGACTCACGACGTCGCCGGCTATATGGAGGCAATGTGGGAAAAAGAAAAAGAATTCCTTGAGCAGGATGTTATCCTGGGCAATGTCCGTTCCATAGACATGACCATAGACGATCCTTCCCTTCCGACTTGGGGTGACATTTCAATTGGCGACATTTACTGATGTACAGCATTAACGAAATCTTCTATTCACTCCAGGGAGAAGGCTTCTGGAGCGGCACGCCCATGATATTCGTGCGCTTCTCGGGATGCAATCTCAAGTGCCCCTTCTGCGACACCGACCACTCCATGAAGATGCAGCTCTCCCCTGCCGCACTTCTTGCCATGGTCCGCGACTGCGGCGGCGACTGCCGCAGGATATGCCTCACCGGAGGCGAACCAGCGCTGCAAGTCGATGCAGTTCTTGTGGAACTGCTTCACAGTGCAGGCTACACCCTGCATATAGAGACCAACGGCACCAAAGACTTTCCGGAAGGAATCGACTGGATTACCGTAAGCCCGAAAACTGCGGTTTTTGACGACAACCGCGCCGATGTGGTTTTGAAAAAGGCCGATGAATTAAAACTTGTCTATACCCCCGGCTGCTCACCTGCTCTCTGGGAGGACTTCCCGGCCCCCTGGCACTTCCTCCAGCCCTGCTCCATGAAGAATACCTCCGAAGTCATTTCCTTCATCAAGGCCCATCCTCTCTGGCGCCTATCACTCCAGACACATAAATACCTGGATATCAGGTAAAGCTTGGGTACGCCGTCAGCTGGCAGGGGCCCGGCGGCATCGACACCCTATTAAGCCGACGGGGCCCTGCCAGCTGACGGCAGCCAAAGGTAACGTGGCGACACAGAAAAAGCCTGCCCGGGAAAAGGGCAGGCTCGCTGTACCCGGAATGACGGGTACCATTCAATACGAAAACTATTTCTTTTCGGCGAAATACTTCCAGCAGAGGGCGCTGAGAGCACCACCGGCGAGAGGGGCTACGATAAATACCCAGACATTTGCGAGGGCTTCACCGCCTGCGAAGAGAGCGGGACCGATGGAACGGGCAGGGTTCACGGAAGTTCCAGTGAGGTTGATGCACACAAGGTGAATCAAAATCAGGGTAAGACCGATTGCAAGACCGGCAAGTTTGCCTGCACCGAGTTTCTCATCGGTAGTTCCAAGTACGACAAGCACAAAGAGGAAGGTTGCAATCACTTCCACGAGGATAGCACCGCCGATTCCTCCGGCATTTGCTATGCCGTTGGAGCCGAGGCCGCCTGTAAGGTCCGGAGCCGCAACAACTTTGGTCAGCAGAAGAAGGAGAGCACCTGCGATGATACCGCCGATGATCTGGCCGCACCAGTAGCCGCAGGCATCCTTCCAGCTCATCTTGCCGGAAAGCGCGACACCGAGGGTGATGGCAGGATTGATGTGGCAGCCGCTGATATTGCCGATGGTATAGGCCATGGCAATCACGGTGAGACCGAAGGCGATTGCAGTTCCGACTACACCGGCAGGAGTGTTGCACCCGAGGAACATGGCAGTTCCGCAACCAAGGAAAGTCAGCACGAAAGTGCCCAGACATTCAGCAATGTACTTTTTCATAGTTTTTGGTTTTAGTTATTAGGTTTGAATTTGTTAATCTCTACAAATCTACACAAATTTACTGACTTTCGCAAATGCTGTGCACCGTCTGCTTTTTTTGAGCAGGAGAAGCACGGTTTTCCCGGATTTTTGAACTCCGCCTGCCAATTTTTCGCAGACGGTGCACGCTTATGGGGCATCCTTTGAAAATCGGGAAAAGTTTTATACATTTGGAGTTATGAAATTTAGTGCCTATGAAAAAATTTGCTTTTGCGGCAGCGATTCTATGTTGCCTGTTTTCCTGTAGTGAACAAATGAGGATAGACAAGGATTATATCGGGCCTTCCGCCATTAAGGTCGAGAATGGAAAGATGACACCGGAGGTGCTTCTGTCGCTCGGCCGTTTGAGCGATCCCCAGCTCTCGCCGGACGGTACCACAATCCTTTACGGAGTGAGTTACACCGATATCGCCGCAAACCGCAGCGTCCGCAATCTGTTCACAACTCCTGCAAACGGCGGCGAAAAGACCCAGCTCACCTCTGAAGGGAAAAGCATAAGCTGCGCCCGCTGGGCCCTTGACGGAAAGTCTATTTATTTCCTCCAGGGCGGGCAGCTTTACAAGGCTCCATACCGCGATGGAAAACTTGGCCGGAAAGTGCTCCTGAGCGATGTCAAGGACGGGATGGGAGAATTCGCCCTCTCCCCTGACGGCAGCTCAATCATATATTCAGCAGAGGTTCGCAGCACCGTGGAACTTCCTTCAGATACCGATCCGGCGCTCGACAAGGCACAGGCATACGCCACCGAGGATTTGATGTACCGCCACTGGGACCACTGGGTGGAAAAGATCAACCATACTTTCATCGCCCGCCTCGACGGAAAGATTACCCGCGACAATTCCATAGACATCCTTGGCGGCGAGGATGTGAAATTTCAGCTTCCGAACGGCCCATGGGGCGGACTGGAGCAGCTCAGCTGGTCACCTGACGGCAAGAAAATCGCCTATTCCTGCAAGAAGCTCACTGGAAAGGAGTACGCTTTTTCGACCAATACCTGTATTTATGTCTATGACATCGAAAGCGGTGAAACCAGCCAGCTGACTTTTTCCGGCGGATATGACACTGACCCGGTTTGGAGCCCTGACGGCTCTTCCATTGCCTTCCTCAGCATGGAACGTGACGGCTACGAGGCTGACAAAACCCGTCTTATGCTGATTCCGGCAGAGGGCGGCGAGCCCATAGACCTTACTGCTTCATTCAAGTACAATGCTGCCGGCCCTCTATGGTCTCATGACAGCAAGTCCATATTCTTCAATGCTCTTGCAGAAGGGCTCCAGGGAATTTTCAAAGTTTCCGCCGAATCCGGAGCCATCGAACGCCTCACTCCGGACACGCTCTGGTATGATTTCTTCACGCCTTTCGCGGTGCTTGAAGACGGAACGCTTCTTACCTCTTACTATTCAATGGATTTTCCCCTCGAGCTTGTTACGGTCCGGGACGGCGTTCCTTCAAGGATTACCACAGAAAACGACTCCATACTTTCCCAGTTGACCCCTCACAAGACTGAGCTCCGCTATGTCAAGACTGTGGACGGGCAGGATATGCTGACCTGGGTTCTTTTCCCTCCCCAGTTTGACCCTGCGAAGAAGTACCCCGCAATAGAAATCACCCTTGGAGGCCCTCAGGGCACTCTTTCCCAGGATTGGTCCTATCGCTGGAATTATATGCTTATGGCTTATCAGGGTTATGTGGTGGTGCTTCCGAACCGTCGCGGAACGACTGCCTTCGGGCAGCCCTGGTGCGAAGAAATCAGCGGCGACTACATAGGCCTTAACATGCAGGACTACCTGAGCGCGGCACGTGCAATCAAGGCCGAGCCGTACATCAGCGGTGTCGCTGCCTGCGGCGCATCATACGGCGGTTATTCTGTCTATTACCTCGCGGGCATACACGGTGATGTCTATGACTGCTTCATCGCCCACGCCGGCATTTTCAACGAAGAGCACATGTACATGACCACCGAGGAAATGTGGTTCCCCAACTGGGACAACGGCGGACTTCACGAGTATGCCTATACTCCCGGCGAACTCGGTCCCCGCGGCGACGGACAGACCTTCGGCGGCATCCGCCAGGGCGGCTCCCCCTGGAGCAACCTTCCCAAGGCAGTTCGGCACTACACCAACTCCCCGCATAAGCTGATCCAGAACTGGCACACCCCCATCCTCTGCATCCACGGCTGCATGGACTTCCGCGTACCCTACGATGAAGCCATGGCCGCCTTCGGTGCCGCCCAGATGATGGGAGTCCCATCCAAACTGATTCTTTTCCCCGAAGAAAACCACTGGATCCTCCAACCCCAGAACGCCCTCTACTGGCACCGCAGTTACTTCGACTGGCTGGATAGATGGATGAAGTAAGCCGTCCACCTGCTCGAAAAATGCAGGTGGCACACTGAGGCAGCGGTGGGCCGAAGTGCACCGGCGGGAAGGCGGAAAAAGATTAGAGTTTGATAAACGCCCTGGAGGCGCGGCCGTCTATGCAGATGGAAAGTGGCTTGGAGAGGCGGATGTGCCTCAGGTAGCGGGTTTCATAGACAGCTTCCATGGAATCTAAAGAAGCTACATCGAAGCAGTCCAGCGGGCGGGCGTAGGGATTGACATTCACATATCCCACATTGAAAGAAGTCAGGTTCTGGAAGAAATGCGTGCCCTGGCTCGGGTCCACCCGGAAATTCTCCAGGCAGCATTCAACTATCACCTTCGCCTCGGAAATATCTCCCCACTTGACCGGCACCCCGAGAGAAGGAATGCTGGAACCCCAGCGTCCGTATCCCACAAGCAGGTATCCCCTCCCTTCCGAACGCATCCGGGCATTCAGCGCGGAAATAGTTTCGGCCATGTGCCTAGTTGCAGTAATGTCGAAGGCCTCAGGACGGAGATAGACAATATCCTCCACATCATTGATCCAGCCGGTGCCGAGAGCGCTGTCCGAAAGAATAAGCGCCCCGGAAGTGTCTATTTTTTTCCAGTCCACCTCGATTTTGCGGGTGTCAACTGAAATGGGCCGGATCTGCAGCACATTGAATATAGGAGTTTCGGACTCGAGGTCCGCGGCGAATTCAATCTCCACTGCGCACTTCATTTCCTCCTGCCCTATTTTCAGAAGCCGTGAAATAATCTCCGCAAGCGGGAATTTTCCGTATTTGAGAATATGCGCGAAAGTGACAAACTTCGGCCCCTCGGGAAGCGGAGAATCCACCATACGCATATTCGCCATGTCGAAGGTCGATACGACCCTGCGCAGAGACGAAAACCGGCCGCATTCGGGAATGGGAATCCGCTCGAGGTTCACAGCATCGTCCACCGAAGTCTTGAACTTGTCCGGCAGAAGGTTCAGTGCATACATGACCTTCTGGGTATCACGCATTGCAAGTTCGGGAGTGGAAGTCTGAAGGACGTTCTTGGGATATTCAGGAGAAAAGCGAAGTACTTCTTCACCGTCCACGACAGCCTTGCCGAGTCCATAGGCAAGCTTGACTATCCCCTCTTCCGCCTTTTCATAGCCAAGCGGATAGAAATTCAGCGAACGGGCGACACCCGAAAGCGTAGGGAAATAGAAGCCGTTTTCCTCGCTTCCGCAGACTTCCTGGATGACTATTCCCATCTTTTCCTCGGAGATCACATTTGCCGAAGCAGTGATATAGCCTCTTGAGGAAGCGAAATAGACAGAGGCATAGACACTCTTGATGGCTTTGGACAGTAACCTGAGCATCTGGTCCTCATTCTCAGTGCGGGGTATCATATAGGTCGAATAAACACCCGCAAAAGGCTGATAGTAAGAATCTTCCAGCTTGGAAGAAGAACGGACGGCAAGGGGTTTGCGGACATGCCGCAGGAAGATCTTGAGCGCGTCTGTCAGATCCCGGGGAAGAGTGGAGGAAACGAACTCGGAGAGAATCTCCTCGTCGGAGATATCCGCATTTATTACATATTGAAGGCCGTTCTCCAGAATGAAACGGTCAAAGAAATCCGTGGTCACTACAAGTGTCCTCGGGACCATGACCCGGACATCCTCCCATTCGTTATAGAGTCTATATTTTGAAAGAATGTGGTTGAGGAACGACAGGCCGCGTGCCTTTCCGCCCAGAGAACCGTCTCCGAGCCTGGTGAACCAAAGCGCGTCGTTGAAAGTATCCTTGTCGAATCTGGCGACCACGCCCAGCCCCTGACTGATACGGTAATCCCTGATGGCCTTCACTGCAGAAGCGCGGGATTCGGCGGGAGTGTCGAAATGCGACGCCTTGACCATGTTCCCGATTTTGAAAATACCACGTGCGAGCAGCCACCTTGAAATATAATTCTTGGATGTAAGACGAAGCAGAGCCTTGTCCGAAATAGTGTCTATAATGCGCTCCGCGCCGTAAAGGTCGCTGGCGCGGTACTCTTCTCCCCTGTCCACCGCGACGAAATCGCCGAAGCCGAACTCGCGGCCGATGTACTCTGAAACATCGTGCGTGAGGGTTTTCGAGCGCTTCATCACAAAACCGGCACGAATGGACGCGGCAACATCCTTCATGCTCTCCTGAGAAGACTGCATGAGAATTGGCATCTTGGGGTCGTCGCGCCGGATATACTTGCAAAGATCCACTCCGGCATCCAGTTTCTCCGCCGAAGAAGGATCTCCGCGATGCAGCACGAAACCGATGTCGGAGATAACTCCGAGAAGGTTGTGCTTGTATTTTTCGTATAGTGCAAGCGCATCGTCATAGTTCGTGGCCATTAGAATCTTCGGGCGCGAGCGCTTGCGCAGTATCTGCTGTGCCTCGTTGAGCGCATCCTGGATTGCGGCGCTGTTCTGCTGAAGAACAAGCGTATAGAGCACAGGCAGATAGGTTGAATAATACCGTACCGAATCCTCGACCAGCAGGATGCACTGCACCCCGCAGCCGAGGATATCGTTTTCGGCATTCAGACTGTCTTCAAGGAGTTTGATGATCGCAATAATCAGATCGGTGGAATTATTCCAGCAGAAGACATAGTCTATAAAAGATGTGTCCCTGTCTTCAATCTTGCGATAGACTTCGCGGGAAAAGGCAGACAGAAGGACAATCGGGGGGTCGGGGCAGATGGTCTTGAATTTCGATGAGAATTCAAAGACATCCATTTCCCCGACACTGTACATGGTGATGACAAGGTCGAAGCGCTCTCCCCTCTCCACAAGTGCAAGGGCGTCCAGGGTGGATTCCGCCCTGACGAACTCCGGAGGGTTCGACAGATTCAGTTCGGAATACTCCCGGGTTATCTGGACATCCAGACGGCCGTCCTCTTCGAGAGAGAAGTTGTCATAGTTGTTGCACACCAGGAGTATCCTCCTGATGCGCACAGACATAAGCGAATCGAAACCTGCCATTTAAATGGTATTAGTGAAAAGTTCTAAACCAGTCCCTGGTCAACCATGGCGTCAGCAACTTTAATGAAGCCGGCGATATTGGCGCCGCGGACATAATTGATGTACCCGTCCTCGTCGGTGCCGTACTTGAGGCAGGCGGCGTGGATATCGGACATAATCCTGTGAAGCTGTTTGTCCACTTCATCGGAGGTCCATTTGACCCTCATGGAATTCTGGGACATTTCCAGTCCGGAGGTTGCAACGCCGCCGGCGTTCGAGGCCTTTCCGGGAGAGTAGAGCATCTTGTGCTCCTGGAAGATGGCGATAGCTTCCGGTGTTGAAGGCATGTTAGCACCTTCCGCAACGCACCAGCAACCGCCTGCGACCAGATTCTCGGCATCCTGCTTCTCGATTTCATTCTGAGTCGCACAGGGAAGCGCTATGTCGCAGGGAATCCTCCAGGGGCGCTCGCCAGGATAGTAGGTGGCTCCGGGGAACTTCACAGCATATTCCTTGATACGTCCGCGAAGGACATTCTTGAGATAGAAGACGTAATTGAGTTTCTCCTCGGTAAGGCCTTCGGGATCATAGACGAATCCGTCGGAATCCGACAGGGTCACGACTTTTGCACCGAGGCGCATTGCCTTCTGCGCGGCATACTGGGCCACGTTTCCGGCGCCTGAGATAAGCACTGTGGCACCTTCGAACTTCTTGCCGCGGGTCGCGAGCATCTGCTCGGCGAAGTAGCAGAGACCATATCCGGTGGCTTCCGGGCGAAGCAGGGAGCCGCCCCAGCCGAGACCTTTCCCGGTAAGGGTTCCGGTGAACTCGTTGCGGAGCCTTTTGTACTGGCCGAACAGGAAGCCTATTTCACGTCCGCCGACGCCGATATCTCCGGCGGGCACGTCGGTGTCCTGGCCGATATGCTTCTGGAGTTCAGTCATGAAACTCTGGCAGAAACGCATGACCTCGGCATCGGAACGGCCCCGGGGATTGAAATCGGAACCGCCCTTGGCGCCGCCCATCGGAAGCGTGGTAAGACTGTTCTTGAAGCTCTGCTCGAAAGCGAGGAATTTCATAACCGAGAGGTTCACGCTGGCGTGGAAGCGGATTCCGCCCTTGTAGGGGCCGATGGCGCTGTTGCACTACACCCTGTAGCCCTTGTTGATGTGAATCTCGCCGCGGTCATCCATCCAGGGGACCCTGAACATGATGATACGCTCCGGTTCGATTATCCTTTCCAGGATCTTCAAGTCAATGTAGTGAGGGTTTTCTGCGATGTAAGGCGCAACGCTCTCGACGACCTCACGGACCGCCTGGTGAAACTCCTTCTCACCGGGATTCTTTGCTACCACATCCGCCATCAGGCTGTCGATGTAGTTTCTTGTAAATTTATCCATAACTAAAATAAATACACTACTAATTATTTATCTCATTTGTAATTAGCCTGACACGTTTTTCCACCTTCGGTCCTCAGGACCTCGTCCTTCCCACAACTTCGTAGCGGGCCCATCCCATTCATAGACCATGGGCGGCCACGTTCCAAAACGTGTCAGGTTAACTATAAACTAGCACTACATTATTTTCCTGCAAGCCGTTTGTAAGTCTCCAGACGGAGCTTTGCAAATTCCTCTGTCTTTTCGAGGAGTTCCTGGGCACGGTCAGGATAGAGCTTGTAGAGCGAGGCAAAGCGGACCTCACCCTTCAGGAAATCCTGGAACTTGGACCAGTCGGGCTCCTTAGAATCGAGTGAGAACGGGTTCTTGTCAGTTCCCTCGAGAGCAGGATTATAGCGATACAGATGCCAGTAACCGCAGTCCACTGCAAGTTTCTCCTCCTTCTGGCTCAGGCCCATACCGGCTTTGAGGCCATGGTTGATACAAGGAGAATAGGCAATGATCAGGGACGGGCCGTCGTATGCCTCGGCCTCGCGGATGGCATTGAAATACTGGACAGGAGAGGCTCCCATCGCAACCTGGGCCACATAGACATAGCCATAGCTCATGGCCATCATGCCGAGGTCCTTCTTGCGGACTCTCTTGCCGGATGCCGCGAATTTGGCGATGGCGCCTGCGGTGGTCGATTTGGACGACTGGCCGCCGGTGTTGGAATAGACCTCGGTGTCGAGAACGAGCACGTTGACATTTTCGCCGCTCGCGAGCACGTGGTCCAGACCGCCGTAACCGATGTCATAGCCCCAGCCGTCGCCGCCGAATATCCACTGGCTGCGAACCGGGATGAAATGCCTGTACCCGGCGAGTTTCTTGAGGGACGCAATCTTGGTGCCGTCCAGGACGGGTTCGAGGGCGTCGGCGACTTCGCGGGTGACAGCGGCGTCAGAGGCATTGTCCAGCCACTTGGCGAGCTGCTCCTTCACGGAAGCATCGACTTTCTCGTCGGCGATTGCCTCGCTCATCAGGCGGGCGACAGTCTCGCGGGCACGGTCGGAACCGAGCTTCATGCCAAGACCGAATTCAGCGGCGTCCTCGAAGAGGGAGTTGGCCCATGCGGGACCATGGCCGTGGATATCAGTGCAGTAAGGAGATGCCGGGAATGAGGCACCGTAGATGGAGGAACAGCCGGTGGCGTTCGCTATCATCATCCTGTCGCCGAAGAGCTGGGTCAGGGTCTTGATGTTCGGAGTCTCGCCGCAGCCTGCGCAGGCGCCGGAGAATTCGAACAGAGGCTGTGCGAACTGGGAATTCTTGATGGAAGCGCTCTTGGCAACCACATCGCTGCGGTAACCGATCTTGCGGTTCAGATAGTCGAAGTCAGCCTGGGCGGCCTTGTGCTCGATGTAAGGCACGAGCGAGAGGGCTTTCTCGGGCTTGACGGGGCAGACATCCACACAGTTGCCGCAACCGGTACAGTCATCAACTGAAACGGCGAGAGCGAACTTCCAGTCTTTCAGCACTGCCTTTCCGTCTGCGAACTTGACGGATGCAGGTGCGGCCTCGGCCTCCTCTGCAGTGAGAAGGAAAGGACGTATGGCGGCATGAGGACAGACGAAGGCGCAGGTGTTGCACTGGATACATTTTCCGGGATCCCATGAAGGAACCTTCACGGCCACGCCGCGTTTTTCATAGGCGGCTGTGCCGGCAGGCATGGTACCGTCTGCATAAGGCAGCAGGGAACTCACCGGGAGGGTGTCGCCGGCCTGGGCATTGACAATGTCAGCCACTCCCTTTACGAATTCAGGGGCGAGGCGCTCCTTGCCGGGATTCTCGAACTTGGCGGCGATTTCAGCCCATTCTGCGGGGATGGCGACCTCGGTGTACTCACCGCCGCGGTCCACTGCAGCATAGTTCATGTTCACGACATTCTCGCCTTTCTTGCCATAGGACTTGACGATTGCTTCCTTCATGTACTTGACGGCATCCTCGTAGGGAATGATGCCGGTAATCTTGAAGAATGCGCTCTGGAGGATGGTGTTGGTCCTTCCGCCGAGCCCGATTTCGGCAGCGATCTTGGTGGCGTTGATGATGAACAGGCGGATCTTCTTGCGGCCGATGACGGC
>JAFYEM010000016.1 GCA_017544265.1 Bacteroidales bacterium
CTCCTCACAGGGTCATCGTCACGCATCACGTGCCGTCATTTGTACTATCATCCCCTGACTTCAAGGGAAGCCGGATTAACGGGGCCTTTACGGTCGAGGAATATGACTTTGTGGAGAGTTGCGGTGCCAATTATTGGATTTACAGACATTCGCACAGGAACATTAACGCTGTAATTGGAAAGACACAATGTGTTTCTAATCAGCTGGGATATGTGTTCTCGGGAGAGCATAAAACATTTGATGCGGGGAAATACATTGAATTGTAGCAAAACGTCGGATTATGCTAATGCTACAATGCTAAAAATGGTGCGCTATACTCCACAAAAGTCGCTGATATTCAGCTGCTTTTCTTTTCAAGGGAATAATTCAAGTTTGTTACATTTTTTCAAGCGAATAATTCGAGATGCCTACATTTATTTCTCCACTTCTTGCTCGAAGAGCTTCATGGAATCGGCCTTGGTCTTCTCGGCAATCTCCGGTTCTATCTTTCCTTCCCTGTCGGCCATATCAAAAGCATTGCTCCAGGCATAGCCGACAACGGTATTTCTGTCAAGGGTGTAAATAATAAAGTAAAATTCCCCCACGATTCTATTTGAAAAAGGGACCACTGGAAAGCATTGTAGATTTGCGTAAGTAAATCTCTAAACAATGATTTCTATGGACCTTAAACAAGAGATTCTTCTAGATGACGCGAAGGTCTTCGAGGTCAGCGAGTTTTATCATCAGATTAGACAAGGCGGGTCTTCCGGGAATCAGTATCTGCTCACAAACTCTGTCACCAATTTAAAAACGGGCTCGTAGCTGTCAAAGACTGCGGTTTTCCAATTGTCGAAAATGGTATGGTAATACTGGAAAGCGCCGCCGTTTGCATATCCGCGACCCTGGTTTCTGGCACTGCTGAGTTCTTTCACTACGCGCTTATAGAGCTTTGCGGGATAATTGCTTCAAAGCCCTGGCCAGCTGGTCAGGGCAGCTGGTGCCGCGCCCCTTGCAATCGATGCCTTCCAGCATGTCTATGACATCTTGTATCTTTCGGCCCTCGCAGAGCCGCGCTACGCCTTTGGTGTTGCCGTCGCAGCCCTTGATGATTTCCACACGCCTGATGGTATCGCCTTCCGTTTCAAGGTTTATCTGCGTGGAGCAGGTCAGCCCGCAGGTGGCAAAGGATGTACTGCGGATGCCGTCAGTGGTGGAGTCTGCAAGTTTGGTTACGTCTATCATTTCTTGAATGGGTTGAGTGGATGTTATTGAGGCTATAATCAACTGCACAAAGGTACAATTATTTTGTGGCATTTTACGCATGCAACATCTTAGACAGCAAGTTCGGGTGGGTATTATGATAGAATAAAAACACAGCAAGGGCGCTTCCGAAGTGGCAGCGCCCTTACCGTCGATGATTGTGCAGTCAGAATTTACTGAATTTCAATCTGTTTGACAGCCTTCTGGATATCCACTTTCTCCTTCTTCGGAATATGGACAGTCATTACGCCGTGCTCCACCTTGGCTTCAATCTTGTCGGCTTCGGCATCCTCGGGAAGAGTGAGCATCTGCTGGAATTTCTCATAGGAGAATTCGCGGCGGAGATAACGTCCGTGATGCTTCTTCTCGTGGTCTTCGGCCTTCTTTTCCATGTTGATTACAAGGTTGTTGTCCTCGTCCACATGGACATGGAAGTCCTCCTTAGTCAGGTCCGGAGCTGCGAGCTCTACTTCATATTCTTTCTCGTTCTCAATTACATTGATGGCCGGAGCGGTATAGTTCGTTCTTTCCATCCAGCTGTTGTCGAAGAAGTCGTTGAAGATGTCAGGCAACCAGCTTTGATTTCTTCTGATAGTAGGTAACATAACAAAACCATTTTAAACTCCTCCGGTTTCAGGTCCTTACGTGGCCTTCCGTCCGGATTCCTTTCGGAACGCCAGAGGATACAGCAAAGCAGGGGCCAACGCCCTAAAGATGGACTTTTTGGCAAAACAGGCATGACAGAATGTCCATTCCTGGCCATATTTGTCATTTAGCCTGGAATCTTATTCGTTCAATAACTCCGTAAACCGGACGCGGATATCGGCAAGAATGGAACGCCAGTCCTTGAGGTTGCCGTCCAAGTTGTCGGAGACAGCCTTGAGGCAGTAGAACGGGATATCGTACATCTTGCAGAACCGGGCCACTGCGTAGGCCTCCATGTCAAAGAGGTCGTACTGCTGCGAGAGCTCCTTCACCTGCTCCTGGCTGAAGGTCTGGGTGCTCATGAAATAATCCCCCGAAAAGACGCTGGCGCCTTCGCCCGGGACTTCAATGCAATCGTCCACCAGTTCACAGCCGCCGTTGACAAAGCGGGTGCAGGGCACAATGGTGCCGACGGGATATTTGGCCGATCCGGCGCTGCCGATGTTCAGGATCACGGGGGTGCTTCCTTCGGGCAGGGACTCGCGCCACTTCACCAGGGCGCTGAACATCCGCATCTTCCCCATCCCCGTGAAAACTACGGGAAATGGTACTTCTGCAGGAGAAATCTCATCCTGGTCGGCCACAAACAGGACCACGTCACGGCCTTTGAGTTCTTCTAAAACTTGATTCACAGCTTTCATTGTATCACAATCAGCAGGTTCGACATTGACATTATGGTTCTTGCAGGATATCAAAAGGAGCACCCCAAAGAGCACGGCCAGCGTTTTCTTCATATTACTATTATTGGGTTTCTTATCTTTTAATCATGAATACAAATGTACAAAAATTTCGCTGTAATTTGAGAAGAGTCTTATTAAGAAGCTGTTTCTAAGTTACATGCTTTTGCAAGTCCCTTTGCCAGAGCAGGCATCGGGTTGTACGTTGTAACGAGTGCCGGCAACATCTAATTCAACCTTCCGAAATCATCCCAGCCTGGAAACATTTTGGCATCGTGACAGCTCTGAACGAACTTTTTAAGGGCCTTCAGGGCCTCTTTTTCCCGGTTTGAATGCATGTAGTGCTGAATGAAATCCACTCGGATACGACGGTATGTCTCAGGAAATGAATTGTAGTTCGCCCAGGCCTTTTCATCGGCCTTAATTGCGCCAAGCACCCAATCTTCAAATACAAACAGAGAGGGATCCAGGTCTGGGGCGACAGATAGTCCTGCAACTGTCATATCTCCTGTCTTTACCAGACGACGGCAGCGGATCAGGTTTCGTTCACACCAATTGCTCCGCTTGCGACGTGGCGTGAAATGTTGGACGGGCTTTCCGCCGTCTATGTTTTTCATCGTACTGTCTATCCACCCGAAGCAGAGAGCAACCTCCACGGCATCGATATACCGCAGCACTCCCGGACAGTCTGCGGCGGCCCGGTTCACACGCAGCCAGAAACCACTGACTTTGTCGTGATTCTCCTGATACCACCGGTACAACTCCTCGCGGCTGTGTATGTCAAGCAGGTTGGTTACCTCCATGTTATTCACCTTTGTGATTATCTCCCAGAATACACTTACAAGTCAGGAACTATGGTCTATGTGCGAGATATGAGAGGATGTCGGCCCAGACCTGGTCATGGTCGGTCTCGTTGTGGATTTCATGGCGGAGCCCGGGATAGACCTTAAGGGAAATGTTCTCATATCCCCTGTCCTTCATTGCCTGGACTGCGTTCCGCAGGGCCTTGTCACTTACCCGGCATGGATCTTCCTCGCCCGAGATAAAGTGCACGGGAAGGTCATGCCGGAGGGTTTTCCAGTCAGTGGAATAGCAGTCCTTCATAAGGAGAAGGAGGTTCAGGAAGCCGTCGGCAGTGAAGATGTACTGGCACAGGGGGTCAGAGTGGTAGGACTTCAGGATTTCGGGGTCCGAACACACCCAGGCGGAGGCCCAGCCCTCTTTCTCAAACGGCTTGTTATAGGCCCCGAAAGACATTTTCTGAAGTATTTGCGGGCGGTAATGCCATCCCCTTATCCGGCCGATAATCTTCGAGAGAAGTATGCCCGCATCTTTTGCAGGATTGTCCGAAGGGCAGCCGCACACGATGAGGCTGTCTATGAGGCTGTCGTAGCGCTTGACATAGGAGCGGACCGTCATGGAGCCCATGCTGTGCCCGAACAGTGTGAGCGGAACGCCCGGCCACTTCTTCTTTGCCCACAGCGTCACGGCCTTGAGGTCATCGACCATGGCCAGCCAGCCGTCTTTCCCCATATATCCCAGGTCCTCCGGGGATTTCACCGAAGCGCCGTGTCCGCGATGATCATTGCACACCACGGCATAGCCATTCCGGGAAAGGAACTCCATGAGCGGAATATACCTTTCCTTGTGCTCGCACATGCCGTGCGCGATCTGGACAATCCCCCTGGGGGCATCCGAAGGCTCTGTATAAATCAGGGACAGTTGAAGACCGTCAACCGGAGAGATAAGTATTCCTGTATCCATAAAAAAGCTTGTTGTTATTCACATACAAGTTTAATGCTTTCCCGCGAAACATCCAAATTATTCCGGCCCGCGCATAAAATTTAGTATATTTGCATATATTTGCATAAAAGTAACCACAATTATTCAAAATATGAGAAGGTATATCGCACTGCTGTTTTTGCTGGCAGCCTTCCAGGCCCACTCACGCGAGAATCCCGTGGCCGCGGAAAAGTCCATGGTCACTCACGGGAACGCGCGTTTCACCGTACTGACGGACCGGCTTGTGAGGATGGAATGGGCAGAGGACGGCAAATTTGAAGACCGGGCCTCGCTTGCCTTTGTGAACCGGAATCTGCCTGTCCCCCGGTTCAGCGCGACCGTCAAGGGCGGAGTGCTCACCATCACCACGGACAAGATACGTCTGGTCTATAAGGGCGGACGTTTCGACCAGTCGAACCTCAGCGTACGCTTCGCCATGGGCACATGGACTCCCGGAATGAAAGCCGACGGCAACCTGAAGGGCACCACCCGCACCCTGGACGGATGCACCGGTTTCAACAAAATTTCAAAACTCGAGACCGGACTTGAAGACGGAATACTCTCCCGTGACGGATGGGCCCTTGTCGATGATTCCTCCAGGCATTTGTTCGATCCATCAGACTCCCCCGCCTGGCAGGAAGGATGGGTGACAGAAAGGCCCGGCGGAGACCGTCTGGACTGGTATCTTTTTGCCTACGGCCATGACTATACCGCGGCGCTGGGTGATTTCGTGAAGATTGCCGGACGCATTCCGCTTCCGCCTAAATACACTCTCGGCTACTGGTGGAGCCGCTACTGGATTTTCACTGACGAGGATATACTTTCCCTTGCGAGGGAGATGCGCGAGCGGGACATTCCCATAGACGTGATGATAGTGGACATGGACTGGCACTACACCTACAAGGATCTTGACAAGCGCCTCGGACGGGATGACTTCGGAGAGAGTCACGGCTGGACCGGTTATACCTGGAACAGGGACCTTTTCCCGGACCCTGAAGGCTTCCTGGGCGAGCTTCATGATATGGGATATAAAACATCTCTGAACCTGCATCCGGCATCCGGCATCCGCCCCTACGAGGAATGCTATCCCGCCTTTGTCAAGGACTACCTGTCCCGCACTGACGACTATGACGGCCCCCGTGGCTATGTCTTCGGGGAAGACGGCTGGAAGTACCGGGGGAACAGCGCGGTTTCGGGTAAAAAAGGCTATCGCGCCAGCGTCCCTTACCGCATGGACCAGATGGCATGGGCCGATGCCTATTTCAACAGCGTCATCCGCCCTCTGGAGAAGCAGGGCGTGGATTTCTGGTGGCTGGACTGGCAGCAGTGGATTGAGTCCAAATACGTCAAGGGCCTCAGCAACACCTTCTGGGTCAACCACGCCTTCTTTACCGACAAGGCCGTGAACGGAACAGAACGTCCGTTCATCTATCACCGCTGGGGCGGCCTCGGCAGCCACCGCTACCAGCTCGGGTTCTCCGGCGACACCTACGACGAATGGGACGTGCTCAAATTCCTCCCCTACTTCACCGCAACTGCCTCCAATGTCGGCTACGGCTACTGGGGACACGATATCGGCGGCCACCATCAGCTCAAAGGGCACAAGCGTCTCACCGAGCCGGACATGTACACACGATGGATGCAGTTCGGCGTGTTCACTCCCATTTTCAAGACCCACTCCACCCAGCACATCAACCTGGAGAGGAAAATATGGGCCTATCCAAGCCACTACGACTACCTGTTTGCGGCAATACGCCTGCGCTATACCCTCTCCCCCTATATCTACACTTTCGCGCGTGAAGCCTTCGACACGGGAATATGCCTGTGCCGGCCGCTGTATTATGCCTATCCTGAAAAGGACGAGGCCTACTCTTACAACGAGCAGTACCTATTCGGCGACCGCATCCTGGCTACGGCCATAGCTGAGCCGGAGGGCGCCGACGGCAAATCGGCCAGGCCCATGTGGTTCCCGTCCGGCTGCGACTGGTACGACATGGCGCTTCACACAACTCACAAGGGCGGCAGCAAAAAGACACTGCGCTACTCCATAGACCAGAACCCCTGGTATGTCAAATCAGGCAGCATCATTCCGCTTGCAGGAAAACATATCAGCAGTCTGCAGGAAGCTTCCGACACACTGGGCATAATGGTGGTCCCCGGCGCGGGAAAATCCTCCTTCCGCCTTTATGAAGATGACGGACTGTCCCGGAACTATGAAAGCGAATATGCCACCACCCTTATCGAAAAGGAACTCAGCGGCAGGAAACTTACTGTTAAAGTGAACCCGAGGGAAGGCTCATACCGGGGCATGAATCCATCCCGTAAACTGTACCTTCAGCTGGAGGGACGGGAATCCCTGCCGGGGAAGGTCCTTCTCAACGGAAAGGAGGCCGGAAGCTGCAGGAAGGAAGGGAAGTCCGTAATCGTGACTCTCCCGGAAGTATCTGCAAATGAAAGAGTTATAATAGAAATTCAATAATCAGACGGTTTTCTGACGTCGGACCGCCTCACGATAGAAGTCCTGACGCTGCTGCTGGCTTACCCGGAAACGGATAAGCCGGCTGTCGTCTTTGAGGCCGTCGTCCAGATTGCAGACAAACAGATCGTCCACGTCTGCGATATAGAGCCTGTTATATCTGATATCCAGATACTTCTGCAGCGAAATTGTGTATTTCATGGCCTTGACCGCCTCTTGCGCGCCCAGATTCTCGCGGGAAAAAACGAACAGGCCCATCTTGTCGAAACGGCCGTAGAAACCGTTCCCGCACTTGGCAACCTTGCTTTTCAGGATGCGTCGCAGCGGCAGCGCCATAGACCAGTAAGAAAACTCCTTCATGCCTATATATTTTCCGCCGTGAAGGCCGAAGCCATAGCCATTTTCAAGAATCAGGTCTATGTCGTAAAGATCCTCCCCTTTCGTCAGCCCCGCCACATCCTTGAGCAGCGCCTGCTCCGCCGTTTTGCTCTCCTCCATGGCCCGTGTCACTTCAATGCCCAGCGACTTGCCGTCCGGCGACTGCAGGTCCGGCCTGTCCAGGTTTATCAGATTGTCAAACTCGCTTCCCAGCAGCGCCGAGAGCGATATTTGAGCATACTGCTCGAAAAAGCATGTGCCGAATTCGCGTGTGGACATAAGCTTTCGTATCAGATACCTCGCAAATATAGCAAAAACGCTAATCCCGGCAAAATAAGGCGGAATCTTACAGGTGTATTGAATTCAAGCTTTCTTCAAATTTTTCCCGGCCGTTAATCGCGGCATTCCGGTACTTGACACGGTAGTTGAAGACGGTTGTCGTGGAAAGCCTGAGGAACTGGGCGATATGCCGGGATTCCGTCATCCCCAGTTTTATCAGGGCAAGAACCCTGATTTCATTTGAGAGTTTCCCGCCGGGATGGTCCGTCTGTATCCGTCCTTCGGGACGCAGCAACTCATTCAGTTGCTCAATGAAAGTCGGGAACAGACCGAGGAAAGTCTTGTCGAAGACATCATACAGGTTGGACAGTTCCTCATTGATAAACTTGTTCGAGCGGAGTTCCTGCTGCATGGCATCCATATCCATTCTCTTGGCCAGTACGCGCAACCTCGACCGATACCTTTCAAGCGCGTCAATATGGTTGGAGAACATGGAGAAAAAATGTCCCAAATACACTTCGTTTGTCCTGGTGGCCTCGTCAATGATCTTCATATTGTCATTGATGGCCTTGTTGGCGCGGGTCAATTTATTGTTGTTGACTATCAACATTACGATTGCAGCTAAAAGCATGAGCAAAAAGAGCAGCAGCGAGATATTCAGGAAAACTGTAATAGACTTCTGCTTCTGGGATATCTGCTCATAGGCAATACCGATATCATACAGGCTTTCGCCTATCTGTTTCAGACGCCTCCTTGCGTCAGCAGCGAGGGCATCCTCGTAACATCTGCGGATATAACGGTATGCACGTTCCGTCATTCCCATGTCATAACACAGCTGAGCCACTTTGATCAAAGATCCGTACTCGCGGTTGGCACATTCTAAATCTTCCCGGGCGCTTAAGACATATCTCAGGAAAGAATTCCGGGCATCCCCCATAGTCTCATAGGCCTTTCCCATCCACCAGTTGACAATAGCTTTGTCATGCACTCCGATACTGTCGTCGTCTAGTTTATTCCGCAGTATAATGACAAGCTGGCCGCTTTTTCCTTCAGCTATCATCGATTTCGAAAGGAAGATAAAGTAATTTATTTCATTCTTGTCTATGTTACGGACCGCCCTTTCAAGATGAAGATCTTCCAGATCCAGGAACTCACTTTGCGCATACTTGTCACTGAAGGAAAGAACCAGATTATGGTATATTTCATAAAGCAACAAATCTCTGCGCGGATCATTAAGGAAGAATGAGCCGGTGATGCTGTTCGCATTCAAGATAACATCAAGCGCCTCCTGATACATAGACGAAGTAATGTAGCGGGAGGAAATATCAGCTGCAGCATCATTAATAAGTTCAGAATCATTGAGAGTCCGGGCCAGCAATTCCTTGCGGTGGGCATAAAAAAAAGCAGAATCAGAGTTCCACATCTCGTACTCGTCAAACAAGGAATCATAGATATCATATAACTGGCTGCGCCCTTCAGCAAAAGGAATCAGCCGTTGCAGCGAATCGATACGGATTTCCTTTCTGCGGGCATAGATATCAGAATTGTCCAGGGCCTGGTCGAGGGAAACAAGTGCATCCTCAAGTTCGGGCTCCAAACTCACATGTCCGATGTTACAGGAGGAGAAAACAATAAGACAAAATAAAAGAATACGAAAGCGCATACAAATCAGTTTACAAGTGCAAAATTACTAATTTTTCATAATAATCAAACCCGGAACCACTACTATTTGACTACATACAATTTATGACTAACATGTGCAAAGTTAATAGATTAACTATATTTTAGTATAATAATTAACTACTTTCGGAGCAGACAGTATTGTCTCCGACTCCGACACGATGTAATTTTGCTTTTGCAAAAAAACACTAAGACTGGATTGACCTTGAGCATAGAAAACTTCATCCGAAGGCTTGTTATTCTGCTGTGGCTGTGTTACTTACCGGCCTGCACTCCCGAGTCAGGCAAAATCGGCAGTCCTGCGGCCCGGGAAGGGGAAGAGATACCTCTTGACGAGGGGAAAGTCAGAATGACCATACGCTTTGCCGCTGACGAGGGCATTTTCTCTGAGAGCACTTACCCGATAGACTTTTCCGGCAAGACCGTGGTCGTTAACGGGGTCGATTATTCGCCGGGAAAAGACTCCAAATCCGGGACATGGTTCGTGGATATCGAGCCCTCTCCTTTCGGCGTCAATGTGGCCTACCTTATTGAGAAGGATACCCCCCACCAATGGTTCGGCGAAGACCCTGCCAGCGACATCCTGATTCCAAACATGCAGTCGCTGCACAGGAAAGCCGACCTGACGGCTATCCCCTTCTGCGCTGTCACAAACCCCTCAAGTGGAGACTTCCTGGATTTCCGTCCACCATTTGCCGTACTCGACTTTTCCGTTCCCGGCGATATAGTTTCCCTGAAGTTGTCTTCTTCCGCAGCGGTGTGCGGACTGGTTTCCTATCACCGTTCAGACAACAGCTTCATATTCAACGGCAAGGCGAAAGAACTGGTACTAAACTGCACCGGAGTGTCTGAAAACCCGTCCGGACACTATCCTGTCATGGTTTTCGGCCAGGACCTGACGGATGTAAAAGTAAGAGCCGTGGACCGTAGCCACAAATACATCGAAGCGAATCTGGGAGATATAGAACTGGAGCCCGGAGACTTACGGAGTTTCAGTCTGGACGGCAGCGCTCCGCATGGCCTGCTTTGGTTCGAGGGTTTCGACCTTTGCTGCTGGGGCGGAGATCCTGTGGAAGGAAACAGCGGCCTTTATCCATCTCAGTCCGCACCTGCACTTAGCGGAGACGACAGCCTGGACGGGTACGAATACGCGAGGAACACTGTGGACGCCTCCTTCCCCGGCTCCGGATTCATCCAGCTCAGCTTCCAGGACAATGCCAGCACGGTTTCAGAAAACCACAGCATGTCGGATTCCTATATCAGAAGCCGCGGCTTTGACGATTACATGTACATGCTCAGGTGCCGGGAATGCCCAGGATACATTTCAGTGGGCACCGGAAGCAGCGGCAGGGGCATTTTTTCACTGTATCCGCTAAAGAGTATCAGTTCAGTCAAGAATCTTGAAGTTTCATTCCGAATTTGCATGGATCCTTCCGCAAATGATGACGTCCAGTTCATGGCGGCGGGCAGTTCTGCAGTCATACGGGAATGGTATCTGGACGGGGAAAAGGGCGATGCCGGCATGGCCGTACTCAAGCGGACCACTTCGGCTCTGACAATGGACAAAGAGACTCTTGGCGGAGGCGGAAAATGGAAAAGTGTCAGAGTCCTTATCGACAACTGCACGGATGCAACCGCACTGCAGTGGCAGGCCGCTTCGGCGGAGCCGGGCAACCATGGCTTCTACCTTGACGATATCACTGTCAGGGAAGTACCCGGCAGCTGGACTTCACAGGGTCGGCTCAGGATACTGTACTGGAACATCCAGAACGGAATGTGGGCCAACCAGTATGATTACGACGATTTCGTCGCGTTCGTAAACTGCTATTCTCCGGATATCTGCGTTTGGTGCGAGGCCAAAACCAACTATGAGAGCAATTCAGACGTGTGGATAAGCCTGGAGGCGCCCTCCTATCTTCCTGACAACTGGGCACAGCTTGCCAAACGCTACGGGCACAGCTACGTCGGGATTTCCAGACGTGACAAAGAGGCTTTCCCGCAGGTCGTGACCTCCCGCTACCCCGTTGAAAAATTGCTGCAACTGGGATATATAGAGGGCGAAGAGCCCATACTTCACGGAGCCGGAATGTTCAGGGTGGACACTCCAGAGGGAGCCTTCAACTTCGTCACTCTGCACCTGAACCCCTACGCCGAACAGGATTCTGAACGCCTTAGGGAAATTACGAGGATTTTGGATGCGACACTGCTCAATGACAAGTGGACGGCAGGGCGCGGCTGGTTCCTGCTGGGTGATTTCAATTCGCACTCCCGAAAAGACAGCGCCTTCATAGACCTTGAAGAAAGTTCTCCAAAATACGACACGCACGACTATATAGCTGCTCACACCACGCTGGTCGATTTAATAGCCACCCGCTATCCCGGGAACTATGTCAGCACAACATTCGGCTATTCGCGCTTTGACTATATATATATGGATGCTGCCTCCTACGGCAGGGTGCAGGATGCCGGAGTAATCACCACGGAGTGGTCTTCGCCATACTTTTCCGGCCTGGCCAATTTCTATATTCCATCCGACCACCGACCGATTTTGGTAGACTTAGACTATTGATGCCATGAAAAAAATACTGTCCAGAATAATATTGCCTGCCGCAATCTGCATAGCGGCCGTTCTGTGTGTAAGCGCCGGCAGAAAAGACCAGAAGACCATCCGCCTGCTTTACTGGAATATCCAGAACGGAATGTGGGACGGACAGGGGGACAATTACGACCGCTTCGTGAACTGGGTGAAGGACAAGGACCCGGATATATGCGTATGGTGCGAGGCGGAGGACCACAAGATAACCGGCACGAGCAAGTCCATTCCGGAGGCAGAAAGATATCTTCTCCACGGAGGGTGGAAAGAACTGATGCAGCGATACGGGCACCAATATATGTTTGTATCTGGCCGACGGGACGCCTTCCCCCAGGTAATCACCTCCAAATTTCCCATAGACACTGTGGGGCAGTTCATCGGCGAAAAGCCGGACTCCGTAATCCAGCACGGAGCCGGCTGGGCGCGTATAGTCATCGAAGGCAAGGAATTCAACATCGTGACTCTGCACCTGCAGCCGTTCGGCTACTACCGGGGCATTCCCAAAGAGCAGCGGGAGGAGTCCAAGAAAAATTACGGAGGAGAGAAATACCGCAGGATGGAGATGGAATGGATACTTAACCATACCACAAGGACTGTTGAGAACCCGGGAAAGGGTCTTTGGATGATGATGGGAGACTTCAACTCCCGCTCCAGGAAAGACAACTTCAAATATAAATGGTCGGACGCCAGCGAGGACTTCCTCACCCACAATTACATCGAGGAGACCGCACCTTATTATTATGATGTGATTGCCGAAATGTACCCCGGGACATTTGTCACTTCGACCTACGGGCAGGCCCGCGTGGACTATATCTACGTGACCAAGCCTGTCCTGAAGGCCATCACCTATGCGGAGACCATCAGGGACTCCTACACAAAGCCTGTCTATTCCGGCGTCTCAAACTTTTACAATCCATCCGACCATCTCCCAATAATGATGGACATAAACCTAAAAAAGATAAAATGAGAATCATAAAACTGGTATTGGCCATGCTGCCGTGCGCGGCTCTGCTGTGCTCCTGTACGGTAAAAAATTCCGCCCCGGGGCGCATCCAGATAACTGCTGCCGACGGCTCGGCTGTATCCAAAACCGTCTATATCCCCCTCGAAGGAGAATCCTCCAGTCTGAATGTCCGCTCGGAAGAAGACGTGGATATATTCTACAAGCAGGCCAGTGGCACGTCCGAGGACTGGTTCACCATCTCGGACATCCGCAGGGAGGCTCCTGGAGAATATACCGTCAGCTACACGGCAAAAGCGCTCGGCAACACTCTGGACCTTCGCTCCGGCTCGCTGTGCTTTGTGTCACCCGACAACTATCTGGGTGCCTTCCTTTCCATACGCCAGGGCTATCAGAAAATATGGGAGACTGCTTTCTCAGGAAACGGACTCGCCGTCGAGCCGGGAAAATCATGGACCAGCAAGACCATGGACGGAATCAGTTCCATACAGGATGCATGGCTTTCTTTCAATGCCAGGGCCGATGCGGTTGGGGATAATGCCGGTCAGTTCCCGCTTGTGGTCAGTCTGGACGGCGGCGCCAGCTTCATGGACATCAACCGCTCTTCTTATCAGTTGGACGTCCAGGCCAGCGATACTTTCGGCGCAGACAACTTCTTCAAGCTGCACATATACAACGGAGGCCGGGTTTTCAGTTCCGAAAGCACCGTCAGTTTCTCTGTGCCCGCGGAATTATCCTCGGTCATCCGGATCGGCAGCGTGTCCATATACGAAATTCCCGTTGAAAGCAACGGAATAACCGGAATATCAGAATCAGATGAATAAAAGAAGCATTTTACTGACTCCCCTTCTGCTGCTGTGCGGGATTGCCGCATGGGCGCAGAACATCACCGTGGGCGGCACCGTATCTGACGAAGCCGGAGAACCGCTGCCCTCGGCCATAATCGTGGCGAAACCGAGTGCCGACGGGCAGGTACGTACCTCCGTGACAGCCGATACCAAAGGCCAATTCAGCATAGAATGCCTTCCGTCCGACATCCTGACTGTCTATTTCCTTGGATACGACGACGCCGTTGTGCCGGTCGAAGGCAAGCATATCCTCGACATAGTCATGCAGCCCAGCAGTTCGACGCGCCTTAATGAAGCGGTGGTTGTGGGTTACGGAAGCGTGAGCAAATCGGATTTGACAGGGAGTGTCACCAACGTTAAAATGGGCGATGTCCGTTCGTCCGCCATCACAGGTATCGACCAGGCCCTGCAGGGCAGGATCGCCGGTGCGGAGATAATGAGCACGACCGGTGACCCCGGTGCGGGAACTTCCATCCGCATCCGCGGTACCCGAAGCATCAGCGCGTCAAACGAACCCCTGATAGTGCTGGACGGCGTGGTCGATGCGGTGACCGACCTGAATGAGATAAATCCGGCCGACATCGAGTCTATTTCGGTTCTCAAAGATGCGTCATCGACGGCAATCTACGGCGCCAGGGGCAGCAACGGAGTAATCCTTATAACCACAAAAGAAGCAGCCGTGAGCGGCAATGTGAGCGTAACCGCGAAGATAAGCGGAGGCGTGTCCATGCTGCCGTCCAAACTGGACATCATGAACGCCACCCAGTTCGCCAACTACTGGAATGAGTTCGCCCAGCTCGGTGTCACTTACGCGGACAGGAGCACTGCCACCCCGGTCAGCGGCCTCGCCATAGCCGATCCTGCTTCCCTCGGGAAAGGAACCGACTGGATTGACGAGATTACCCGGGTCGCGCCGTACAATTCCGAGCAGATATCAGTAAGCGGAATGATGGGCAAGACCAAATACTATGCTTCATTCAACCATACCGACAACCGGGGCATCATCAAGAACAGCGGCGTAAGGGACCTCATCGGCCGGTTCAACGCATCCACTGACCTGTTCAAGTGGCTGAACGCCGGGATCCGACTGTCCTACAACTACAGGGACACGGACGAGAACGTCGCATCCGTGGGCGGTACGGGGCTGTACAATTCAGCTATCTACCTCTCCCCTCTTATGGCTCCGGACGCCGTAGTGAACCCTCTTAACACTACCGGTGCGAAGATAACCCTCCCCACCTACCATGTGAAGGAATCCACCAAGAAGGCGCTCCGCAGCATGTTCACCATCGCCGGATACGCCATCGCCAAAATCAACGACCACACCCAGTTCAAGACCCAGGCTTCCTTCTTCCGCTTCGACCGCAACATGTACCAGTACTGGCCCTCCACTCTTCCCAGCAGAAGCGAAGGACAGGGCGGCTCGGCGACCCGGCAGTACTACAACGAGAACAAGATTACCTGGGACAACACCTTCAACTGGAACCGCAAATTCGGCGGCAGCCATTATCTGGGAGTCATGGCAGGCTCGTCCCTCTATTCCTTCATCAGCAACAACTTCTCCCTTTCCGGACAGGGCTACCAGGTGGATGCAGTAAAATGGAATAACATGAATGCGGTCCTGGACAAGAACACCTACAATGCAGGCACCGCGGAGACCAACAAGCGGACGCTTTCCTTCTTCGGCCGTATCAATTACGACTACAAGAAACGCTATTACCTCACGTTCACGGCCCGCGCCGACGGCGCCTCAAACTTCGCACGCAACAACAAATGGGGCTTCTTCCCCTCCGGAGCTTTCCGCTGGAACATCCACAACGAGCCCTTCATGAGGAACCTGTCGGCCATAGACGAACTGTCCGTCAAACTCAGTTACGGACGCTCCGGCAACGACGCCATTCCCGTCTATCGCTCACTTGCCGCCCTTTCTTCCACCACCGGCGGATATATCTTCGACGGACAGCAGCCGGTATCCTATTACCCGTCGAGGATTGTATCGCCGGACCTGCGCTGGGAAAAGACAGACCTTGTGAACCTTGCGGTCACAGGTTCCTTCTTCAACAGCCGTCTGAATTTCACGGCCGAGGCCTATTACGCCTATACTTCCGACCTTCTCCTCTACGTCCAGGTAGCGCAGCAGTCCGGTTATTCCAGCCGACTCGCCAATATCGGCGCCACCTCCAACAAGGGACTTGAACTTTCCATAGACTCCAGGAACATCGTAAAGCGCGGATTCGTCTGGAGCACTTCGTTCACTATTTCCCACAACACCCAGAGGGTCGAGGACATCGGCGGAGAGAATTTCATAATGGCCTATGCGGCACCTTCCACCGGCTACATGATGTACGGCTACGTGAAAGGATACCCCATCAACTCGCTCTGGGGCTTCCAGGCCGCCGGCGTCTGGCACAACCAGGAAGAAATCGAGCGCAACGAAGTCACCCATGCCGTTGTCTCCAGAAACGGCAGCACGGCCCTCGGATACCCTGTCTATGTGGACCGCAACCATGACGGCGTACTCAACAGCGAAGACCTCACCTATCTCGGCAACGCCGACCCCGTAGTATATGGCGGACTCCAGAACACCTTCATAATAGGAAAATTCAATCTGGGTATCTACCTGGCCTATTCCATAGGCGGAAAAATTTTCAATTATTCAGAACTGTTCATGGCGGGTTCCCAGCGCACCAACCAGTACACTTACATGGTCAACGCATGGCACCCCACCAAGAATCCTGATTCCAACCTGCCTCGCGCAGGCATATTCGACGAAGATGTGCACAGCACCCGCCAGCTGCACGACGCATCCTACCTCCGCCTTAAGAGCGTCACGCTTTCCTATACATGGAACATTCGCAAAAAGTTCCTCAAGGACATCACCTTCGGCGTGTCCGGTGAGAACCTGCTCCTTCTGAAGGCCTATAACGGATTCGACCCGGACGTGTCCACATCCTCGGACGGCTCCACGCTGCGCCGCATGGACCTCGGCGCCTATCCCAAGGCCAGGACAATCATCGGTTTCATTCAATTGAGATATTAAAGCCTATGGTTAGCGTAAAGAATACAATCCTAATTGCAGCCGTAATCTGCACGGCTTCGCTGACGACTGCCTGCCTCAACGAGGACACCAGCAGCATAGTCTCGCCCGGAGACTACTTCCAATCGGTGGAACAGTGCCAGACCGCCGTGAACGGCGCATACATTCCCCTGAAGAGCATCTATAATTTCAGGTATATGATAGCCGTGGAAGGCACTACGGACCTGGCTTCCTCCAACGGCTCCGCCCAGGTGGACGCGCGGCTTCTCATTTCGCCTGCAAACAGCGGAATAGGTGAATCCGTCTGGCCTCAATGCTACATAGGCATACGCAACGCAAATTGCGCCATCTACGGAATGGAGCATTCCCAGCTGGCGAGAGAAGAAGTGTTCGCGCCACTGTGCGAAGCAAAGATACTCCGCGCATACTATTATTACCTGCTCACATCATTTTTCGGCGACGTTCCCTTCTACAGGGACTATGTCAACAGCGTGGAAGACCTCGAGAGAGTTACTTCGCTGCCCAGGATGTCGGCAGTTCAAACCCGGAAATCGCTTGTGGAAGAATTGTCGGAATTCGCTCCCCGCATGAAGCAGATTCCCACTTCCGCCGAACCCGGCAACCGCTGCGGCGCCGCGATGGCATGGATGCTGATTGCCAAGATGCAGATGTGGAACAAGGACTGGCAGGGTGCGGTATCCGCCCTGGAGAATCTGCGCAGCATCTACGGAGACCTGTCCCGGTATTCCCTCGATGACATTCCCTTCCGCTACAAGAACACAGCCGAATCCATTTTCGAGATTCAGCATGCCTATGAAAAGGGCGGCATCAATTACGCCTCCAACTGCGCCAGCGTTTGCATGCCCCATCCGCGTGCCGGAGACAGCTGCACCTACGACGGCGTGGACATTCCGGAACTCGGGAATGAATCCGTAGCATGGAGTCCGCTGCGTCCGACCGCCTATTTTTCTAATTCGGTGATGCCGGAGGCGGCAGGAGACCTCAGGCGTGACTACAACATGGTGAGCAGTTGGAACGGCCACCGTTTCTCCCGTACCTGGATGGGGCCGAAATTCTGGTGTCCGATGATGTACGCCTCCAACGATTCCAATAATTACAAGGTGTTCCGCTATGCGGACGCCATACTGATGATGGCCGAGTGCAACTGCGAACTTGGAGAATACGACAAGGCCGTCGCCTGCCTGGACGAAGTCAGGTCCCGCGCCGGTCTGCCTCCCTGCGGAACATTCAGCAACAAGGATAAACTGATGGACGAAATCCGCAGGGAACGCGCCCGGGAGCTCTTCGGAGAATTCCAGCGCAAGTTCGACCTGGTCCGCTGGGGAGTCTGGTACAAACTGACCAACCAGTACAACACCTACACGGATGTCCAGGAGAATATCCGCCCCTGCCATGAGTATTACCCCATTCCGGACCAGCAGGTAGTCGCTTCCGGGTATAAGTTGGACAATGACGCATATAAACAATATGGACTGTAGGCATTTAATTATAACTGTATTATTCGCGGCCGCCGTCTGCGCCTGCGCGAAGCGGGATCCCTTCGAGAGGGAACTCGGATTGCAGTCGCGCCTGGTGGAACTTTCCGCGGAGAACGGAATCACTCCGGTAATGGTGTTCAGCAATACTGCATGGAAGGCTAAATTCGTAACTCCGGTGGACTGGGCCTCCCTTGACAGGCTCTCGGGAGAAGGCAGTTCCGAGGTCAGGTTCGCCTATGCGGACAATTACGGCCGCGCCCGCAAGGTCTCCATCGCCTTTGAGGCCGGTGCGGCAAAGGACACGCTGGTCCTGATCCAGGCTTCCGGCGTCCCCTCCCCCTTCATTTCCCTGAATCCATCCTCTCTTAATGTAGGGGCGGACGTGAGCAGCTGCAAAGTGATTTTGAGCACCAACATCCAGGAAAACCTTTCCGAAATTGAGGCCTCGGTTTCCTATCCCGACGGCGAAAAGGACTGGATTAATAACGTATCCTTCACGGAAACCAGCCTGGTACTTTCCTTAAGCCCCAACTCCGGAGCCGTTGCCCGTAAAGCGACTGTCACCCTCAGCCACAGCGACGCCCGTGGCGAAGAAATTACCGCCCAACTCTTTATAACGCAAAATCCCGCATGATGAAAAAAGAAATCCTGTTAATTCTGTTGCTGCTCACGGCTTACTCCTGCAAGCTGGACGATGCAGAATACCTGGATAGAGACGAACTCGGGGCCGTCGACAAGGAATTTACAGTGGGCTCCGACATCGGCCGCCTTGAATTTTCCGTCTATGCCAACAAGTCCGGACGGGTAAACGTTCTGGAGGGCGGCGAATGGCTGTCCGCAGCCACGAAGACTTTCGACCATGACGCCACGATATGCCTGGATTACCTCTATAACGAAGGATTCCAAAGGCTCGGTATGGTGGAACTGAGCACCGATACCCGCCGCGACACCGTAATAGTGAAGCAGAAAGGCGCAATTGAGGAATCGCTGGATTTTCCTCAGACCGGCATCGTCGTCTATAACGGCAGCGGCGCCTCCGTCCTCCCGGTCGAAGGAAATGTGGACCTGAAGAACGTCAGCCACAGCGTTGTCTATATAGACGGAGAAAACTGGATAAGTTCCGTCAGCCTCCGCCAGGGGCAGCTGGAACTGAAGACCGCAGACAATCCCGACCCAAGGAACGTAAGGCGGGCCAGAATACGCCTGAGCTATACTGACGGCTGGAAAAATGAACGAGTCTTCACCATACAGGTGACCCAGGCCCCTTCCGGCAATATTATAGGTGAACTCCAGACCTTCCCACAGATTCGGGAAATGGCCACTACTGGGGGAAGCCTGATAACTGACGATTACTGCATCGAAGGCTTCGTGGTGAGCCGCCCTGAGTCCGGAAATGTGGGAGAGAACGCCGTGCTGGCGATGAACTACATCGACTACGCGGCTGATGAAGAAACGGCCTACGTGGAGAGTCTGGACGGGAAATACGGATTCCGCGTCAGGACAGCCTCGCCGGAGGACAATGTCCTGAGGCCGGAAAGTTTCGTGAGGATTCTGCTGAACGGAGCCACCGTACAGAAAGAAGAAAACCCCTCGCGCTATTCCATCTACGGAGTGACCGCATCCATGCTTCTGGAATCGAAGGCCGGCGAGATTCCAGTCAAGTCCATGCACATGTCAGAATTGACCGACGACGACATATATACCTATGTAACGCTCACCGACTGCGAAATTCCGGTCAGGAAAGGCTGCCTCACCCCCGTCAACGAGGGATACACAAGCCTGTTCAACAGTGACAGGGTGAGCAAGTTTCCCATCCTCATCCGGGACATAGAAGGCAGCAGCATGTACATGTACACCAACACCACCTGTCCATACCGCCGCGACGGCAGGAAACTCCCCTACGGCAAGGGCCGCATCTCCGGGGTTATCGTGCACGAGAACTACCGCAGTTTCATCGACAGGGACGATGAGGACGAAGACCTCTGCGGCAACATCGGCGACTATCAGATACGGCACATGCGCTATGAAGACCTGGACCTGGAAGACGACATTTCTGACAGTTTTTCCGCCCTGCTCACCGAGTACCGCTACATGAACATCCCCGCGGACAATCCCGACCACGTCTGGCTGCCGACTTACGGAGACAACGGTTATTTCACTCATTCGCGCACAAGTTACATCCAAAGCACCTACAAGACCCACGGCTGGCCTTCTACGGACTTCACCTATCTGGGCCCCTGCGGAAAGAATTACACCACCAGCGAGAACGGCTACGGAATCACCCTTGACGACGGCAGCGATTATGGGGCGGAGTACCGGGGCAACAGCACCGGAAAGGGCGTTTCCGCCACGGAAATGAAATTGTGCTGGGCCAATACCCAATGGTGGTTCAACGGCAGAGGCGAAGCCTGGATTATCGCATTTTCCACCAAGGACATAGTTTCCGACGTAGTGTCCATGCAGCTTTCGACCCAGAATATATCCCAGTCGCTGCGCACTCCGAGGTACTGGAAGGCAGAGTGGTCCCTCAGCTGCGACATGTCCGCCTCCGCCGACGACCAGTGGCACCTTATCGCCCGCTATGTGGTCCCGGACGTGGGAATCAATTCCAATACCCTTCCCAGCCAGAGCCTGGGATTCAAGCAGATGGATTTCCCCCTGCCTGCAGATGAAATTCTGGGACACGAGCAGGTGTACATACGTCTTATGCCCTGCGAAAACAAGGCATCTTCCGGGAACGACTACGACTCTTCCACAATCGTGAACGGCAACGGCAACGCAATCAATTATTTCGCTATCAGATACAATAAACAATAAGCACAATGAACAGTCATCGCAGTATTATCGCGCTGGTCTCCGCAATGGCCTTCCTCGCACTGCCTTCCTGCAGCAAGGAGGAAGACGCCCGCGACCCGGAGGCTAAGGAGCATGGTGTTCCCACCGTCTTCAAATGCGCCTTTGAAGTTCCTGTGGACGCGTCCGCGGGATCAAAGGTGGACATTGCTCCCGGCGAAGGAGGGCAGCGGATTCCCGTCTGGGAAGAGGGAGACAAAATCAAGATTTTCTATAAAGACCCATCCACCTCGGAAATGCTTTCGACCGAAGGCACTGCCAACGCTACCGGCACCGAGACCACATTCACCGCATCGCTTCCCGAAGGCGTATCGACCTATTTCGCCGTTTATCCGGCCACACTTGACTCCTCGGTGGATGCTGAAGGCAACTTCTCGGTAAAGACAAGAAAAAGCGGAGACGATGAGACCAGCTTCAGCCAGGCCTGCATCTGCATAGCCAGGTCAGGAGCTGAAAAACAGTTCAAGTTCCGCAATCTCTGCTCCATTCTCAAATTCACCCTGGAGAAGAAAGGCAGCATCCTCCAGATCTGCAGCATCGGCATGACTCCCGTGGATGGAACCATCGCAGCATCCATCGGGAATGACGGAAACATCGTCTATGCCCAGGAGCCCTATTCCGACACCCATTATTCCCGCCAGTTCAAGAAAGCGGCCGGGGACAACACGACCTGCTATATTCCCATTCTTCCCGGCGCAATGGAAAAAGGAATAGCCATAAATCATCTGGCGACTTACACCGCCCCCGCCGCCTTTGCTGAGGTCTCGCTCCCCTTCGAGCGCTCCTGCATCTACGATCTTGGCGTCGTGGACAGCCATGTAGTAAAGGATTATTATTTCACCGAGAACGGCCGCGGCGACAAGAGCGGCCTTTCGTGGGAGAACGCCGGCGACAGCGGCACCCTGAAGAAAATTCTGGAACGCACCGACCCTGCTGGAGAGCTGAAGTGCTCCCGCTACCTGCACATCTGGAAGACGAAGGGCATCACCTGCCACTTCGGAGCCGGAACCTATGTACTCGGAGATTCCAGTAACGAGCGTCTCACCGTGGATTTCTCCGGCGCCGACGGAACGGTCTATTCCGAATTCAGTCTAAAGGGCGGCTATCCGGCCGGCGGCGGCGAAACGGCCGATCCAGAACACAATAAAACAGTGTTTTCCGGCAGCGATACCTATGGAATCCTGAATGTCTATGACCGCGCGCGCATCCATATAGACGGTGTGACCTTCGCCCATGCCAGCAGCGCGAATGTGGGCAAAAGCGACAACAATATTGTCCGCGGCGCGGCGCTTTACCTGAAAGACAGTTACGGTTCTTCGGCCGCAAACCAGGAAAAGGAGCTCAAGGCAGCTCCGAGGGTGTGGCTCACCGACTGCATCTTCGAAGACAACCGCACCCTTGACTCCACCGCGGAGGCAAGCAACTACATGGGCGGTTCGGCCATCAATATAGCAAACGGCGCGGTCTATGCCGACCACTGCATTTTCCGCAACAACTACGACAAAGGCTTTGCCGGCTGCATAAGGCTGAGCGGAAACTATGACAAGGAATGGCTGGCATCCTACGCCTTCTTCAACTGCTGCCTTTTCACCGGCAACACCGTGGGCACCTACAGGAACGACTATGGCTGCGTAATCCAGCAGAACCGCAAGGGAGCCCTGCTGGGCATGTACAACTGCACATTATATAATAATAACGCCTCAGCACCCGATGACAAGCGCTATGGCTGGAACATAATGAACTTCGAGCGAAGCGCCATTATCGCCAACACCACCATCATAGACAATATCTATTCTGTATCAAATACCTCCCCCGGCTATGCCATCCGTGTGAACGGAAAGCCCAACGGGATGAACCACTATATCTTTGCGAACAATCTGCTGATGAACACTGAGGCTCCCGCTTCGCTCAACCGAGGATACACGTCCATCCTTCCGGATGCTTCGTCCAGCTCGACCGCACACTTCTACATGGAAGGCGGCTCCCTGTTCGGATTCTGGCAGTCAGGCTACGGAAATACTACCTACGTGTCTAAAAACGGGACAGAATACGGGTCCGGCTCTTCTGCCAGCTCGTATGCCTATTCAGATATCGACAGTCCATCCTATTCAAACGGGCTCTTCCGCTGGGCCGGGACACTTAAAGGAGGCACTGTAACATGCAACTTCATGTCTTCCGAATGGATGAAAAACAACGTCCTGAAATCCGACAACATCAATCAGGAAGACAGCGCCTCCCACGTAACATTTTCCACCACGCAGAACTCCAGTGAAAACAATTACCCCGGATTCTTTGCCTGGCTCAATTCATTGAATGCAATCGATGTGGATGCCGAAGGGAATCCCAGACCCGCAAGCGGATGGACTCCCGGAGCTTATCAAGTTCAGTAAGTATGAAGAAGTTAATCAGCATATTGTCAGGAGCTGTTCTGCTCGCCGCCCTGCTTCCCTCTTGCAAGGGTAGCAAGGAAAATTCAGATGTATTTCCCAGCTCGCTGACCCTGTCACAGACAGAGATGGACCTTCAAGTCGGCGAATCAAAGGCCCTGGAAGCGACCATCCTTCCCGCAGACGCCGGCGACAAGAGCGTCGCATGGTCTTCCACCAACCCCCGGCGGGTTGGCGTCGATGCAAACGGGCTAGTCAGCGCAATCGCCGTGGGTACGGCATACGTCGTAGCCGAAACGGTCAACGGAATCAAGGCATCATGCCTTGTCCACGTGTCGTCTTCGGGTACTGACAGCTATAAAGTAAGCCTGTACAACGGAAGCGCCGAGGTCAGCGGCACACTTTACAGCTGGCCGGGCAATACCGTCAGGCTGGAGGCCAGGAGCGACGACGGCAAAACGCACAGTTATTTCTGGAGCTCAAACAGCGAAAACACCACGGTAAATGACGGACTTGTGACTTTCGGATGGGAACAAAGGGAAGATATGGAAGGCTTCGCCTGGTACTGTGAAGCCGTAATCAGGGTTACCAGTACGGACGGATGCGGCACTTACGTAAACGCCGTTTCCTCCATCGGAAAGAGCTTCCGTTTCGGCCCTTCCTCAGAAACGATAGGCTCCGACGTTACCATCCTGGCAGGTAAATCCGCGGAAATATCACTCAACTGGTTCGACGGCAGCGCCTTCACACCTCTTCCGGAAAACGTGGAATATACCCTTAAATCGCAGGATACTTCCATCCTTTCGGTGGACGGACACACGGTATCCAGTTCGGAGCAGACCGTGGGCAGCACCATCCTTTCGGTAGTCCTTTCCGGACGGGAATTCGCACTCTGCAATGTACGGGTTGAAAAAGACGGTTCCAAAGACTCCTCAGGCGAGCCTTATACAGAATATCCGGTCAACTGGTAGGACAGCCCGGAGAATGATTTAGAAATACATTAACTAATTTTTTAATATGAAGAAACTTTACATTGAACCTAAGAGTGTCGAGTTGAAACTCGAGATACACTCGGTCATCATGGCCAGCAGGGAATCTATTGGCACGGTGAGTATTGAATCGTTGACAATTGAAGATGATTCAGAAGAATGGAATTAATAAAATGCTAACGATATGAAAAAATCACTGAAATTACTGGGTATCATGGCAATGACTCTTGCCGTGATATCATGCAGCAAGGAACTTGGCACTTCCGAAACTGAAAAGATCAATGAGAATCAGCCCGAAGCCACAGCCTCTGAGGACGAAGACAAGCCCGCTGACGGAGTGAATGTGGACGGGGAGAAATATCTTGCCGGCTTCGGTGTTGAAGTGGAAGGCATAGACTCTAAAGTAAGCGTAACTCTTGCTACCGGCGCCCTTGCCTTCGAAGATGGAGACGAGGCCCTGGTGGTATGCGGCAGCGCAAGCGGTGTCTATGTCTATGATTCGGCAAGCGCCGTGTTCTCGCCCAAGGCAGCAGCGGACGCAGTCGAGGTTTCCGGACAGGAGGCCCAGGTGTACTACCCTGCCGCCGAGTTTGCCTTGAACGCCGGTGCGGTCACATTTACAATGCCCGCAGCAGTTGTTGCCGGAGATGCCGCAGATCTTGGCGACAAACTGCCACTCTGCGGCACAATCCCCGCTTCAGAGAACCCTGTGGCAAGTTTCAAGAACCTCGGTTCAATACTGTATGTCCGCTTTAATTCCGCTGCTGCGGACGGTGAGACAATCACCGCCCTGGAACTCAGCGGCAGCGGTGTCAACATCACTGGCAGCGGCGCTGTTACCTGGGCCGATACAGACGCCCAGGTGGCTGGCCTGGAGCCTGTCCTGGCAGCGCTCTCCGGAGACGGCGCCGGGACATCCCTTACCATCGACTGCAGCCTGGCACCCAAGCACCTGAGCTCCGCAGACTATCAGGAGTTCTTCTTCTTCCTTCCCCAGAGCGGCAGTTTCGCGGACATGCAGCTCAAGGCCGTTTATGGTAAGACCGACGGATCGAACAGCTATACCCTCTACGAACTCGTGAGCCGCACAAGCGCAATGACCCTCGGACGCGGAAAACTGAAAAAGCTCGAGAAGAGCCTGAACGGATTCTTCAGCGGCGGCGACGGTTCCTCTTCCCACCCCTACCTGATTTCCTCCTGCGACGACTTCAAGGCCCTCTCCACAATGGGCAATGTCACGGCTGACGCTTCTGTAGGGAACAGGTACTATGAGTACAACAGCACTGCTAAGCGCAACTTCTTCCGCTCATCAGGCGCCAACTACCAGCAGACCGCAGATCTTGACTTTGAAAACGCCGACATTACTAACTTTATGGTTGGCATCGCCGGAAGCAACGGAGAAGCCGCAAGTTTCAAAGGCCACTATGACGGCAATTCAAAGAAGATTTCCAATTTCTCAATCACAACCGACAAGGATTGGGCTGGACTTTTTGCCAATATGCAGGGAGAAGTGAAGAACCTTGAACTGAATACTATTTCCGTTTCAGGAAATCAAGCTGTCGGCGGCATTGTAGGATGGCTCAACGGCAAGGTCACAGACTGCTCGGTAACAGGCACTTCTTCTGTTACCGGTACAAACGGAGCTGCCGGTATCGCCGCCAACATCCGCAATTCTTCCGAAGTGTCCGGCTGCACCAACTACGCTGCAATCAGCGGTGAGGGCAATATTGGCGGCATCGTGGGTTATATGGCCAATGCAGGAGGGAAGATTCTTCTTTGCAATAACTATGGTACGGTTACCGGCACCGCAAACAGTGTCGGCGGTATCGTCGGCCAGAGCTACCAGGCCGGAGCCAAGGTCTATGGCTGCCAGAATTTTGCCGATGTTACAAGTTCCGGAAACTTCGTCGGCGGACTGGTTGGCAATGCCGGAGCCGGAGTGGACATCAATGCCACTTCAAACACCTATTGCCGCAATGAGGGGAATGTGACTGGAGCTGCGTATACCGGCGGTATCGTCGGACAGCTTGGCGGCAACTCCATTGCCTGCACCACCAATACCGGTACAGTCGAAGGCACTTTCGACGTAGGCGGAATCGTAGGTTATAAGAAGAACGGCGGAATCTGGTCCAATACGTACAACGAGGGAAATGTTACTGCCCAGTACAATGTAGGCGGCCTTGCCGGACGTCAGGATGCCAGCGGAATATCGGGCAATGTCCTTACAAACCCCAATAACCACGTATGGAACAAAGGTAATGTCACAGCGACTGGAAAAGACGGCAACCTTGCTTATGCCGGAGGACTTATCGGCCGTATGAACGGCGGCGCGCTCGGAGATGCCTCTGTCAAGAAGACCGTTGAAAATTACGGCAATGTAACCAGCACAGGCGGCGGCCAGGGTGTAGGAGGCATGGTCGGTTATATTTCGGCCGGTACCATTGCCCACTGTATGAGCGACGCTACCGTCATTGGCAACCAGAAATGCGTGGGCGGAGCAATCGGCTGGATGGCCGGCGGCAAAGTCTATAACTGCTACGCCAAAGGTATCGTTAAGGGACAGGGCCAGGTAGGAGGTTTCGTCGGTTACCTTTTTGCCTCGGCCAATAGTTACATAATCAACTGCGCAGCCGGTGCCGAAAGAGTAGTCGCTACCAATAAGAATACTAACGACGGCGTGGGCGGCTTCGTAGGATATATGAACCAATCATCTGCTGAAAATGCAGACAAACAGGCCGTAATTGCAAACTGCGTAGTCTGGGAAGGAATCATCAAAGCGCCCAATGAGGACAACACGGCAAGCAATAAGATCCGTGTCGGAGGCTTTGCCGGTGTCGGTAATGCGCAGAGCGGCGGCAAAGCCAACTCCCTCATCCAGGTCTGCTATTATCAGGGCCTGCCCACCACTGTCGGTTACGGCGGTGCTGAAGATGACAATTCCCTTCCTACCGTTAATTCCGACGGCACAGGAGTAGTCGGCGGCTTCATCGGATACGCCGGCGGAACCACCAAGGACTGCTACTGCGACCGCGCTGGCAGCACTGCTTACAAATTAAACGGCAGCGGTTCTGTATCATACGGCGGAAGGATGGTAACGAATATTGTCTATGGCAGAGCCATGATTTCTTGGGATGTCAACACTTCCGCAGGATCAGTAGCAAAAAATACCGTATATTTTGACGGGCTTCTGAACACTATTGTGGACAGCGTAGGAAGCCTCGGCGACATTACCCTTAGCCAGTGGACTTCATACACCGTCGGTACTGACAAGTATTACTATCCTGACATACTCACCAGTATGGGCGAAATCTTCTACAAGAAGTAGCAGACTATGCGAATCCTGAAATCCACCTTACTCCTTCTCGGAGCCCTTGCTTTCCTCTTTTCCGCCTGCACGCGGGAAGAGGAAGGCAGGCCCGGGGAGACCGAAGGCACCGTCTTTACCCTCAAGGCAAGTTTTGCCGAAGCAGGGGCTAAGGCGGAGGTGGGCAGCGACGGCAGCTGCTCCTGGCAGGCCGGTGACAAAATCGCGGTGTATGACGCTGTGGGCGGCAATTTCTGCGAATTCACCACCGAAGCAGGCGACGGAGTTTTCACCTTTACGGGAGCTCCCGGCGCGTCATATGATTTCACCCACGCCTACTACCCCTCTTCCTTCGCCGGCGGCGCCATGGAAATTACCCTTCCTGGTTCCTATTCCGTGGAGGATATACAGACCACTTCAGCCTTCCCCATGACCGGGAATGTCGAGGAAGGAAACATACGGCTCTGCCACCTTGCGGCACTGCTGAAATACAATCTGAAAGGGATTCCCGCCACGGCGACCAGTATCGAACTGTCTTCGCCCACCGTATCGCTCAGCGGAAGTTTCCCCGTGGAAGGCTCATCACTGAACGACGGATGGATTTCAGCCGACGGAGAAAATTTCACTGACCATCCGGACGTGGAATTCAAGTCCGGCGTGGATTTCCGGGAAATCCACGCCCGTTCCGGCGCCGGCGCCGTGAGCATTTCCCTTGTCCCCGGAGCTAACGAGAACATCACCGTCTATCTGCCTCTGCCGATCGGGGCCTATGCCTTCACCACCAGAATCAAGGCTGGAGAAGATATTCTCTACGAGAACACCACCACGGCACTGAAGGACATCTACCGGGCCCACCTCGTGCAGATGCATCCCTTCAAGCCGGGATTCGGCGGCGGCACCGGTACGGCTTCGAGCCCTTACCTTATCAGCACTCCGGCCCACTTTATGGAACTTTCCGGCACCACTGACCCGGACTTCCTCTCGGCCAGTTACCTACAGACTGCAGACCTGGACCTCGCCGGCGCTTCATTCAGCCCCTGCGGCAGCTCTGCCGCTCCCTTTACCGGCGTCTATGACGCTGACGGGCACAGCATCAGCAACCTGTCGGTATCCGTCAGCGGTGACAATGCCGGCCTGTTCGGCTGTATCTCCGGCGGAACTGTCAGAAAGCTGAACATCGCTTCCTCCTCCGTGAGCGCAAGCGGGCAGAATGCCGGTTCCATTGCCGGTCTCCTAACCAATGGAGGACGGATCTCGTCATGCCGCGTCGATGCGGCAAGTACAGTAACTTCAGGCGCACGTGCAGCCGGCTCGATAGTCGGAAAGGTGGTCGGCGGCACCATAGACAATTGCGCTTCACACGGAAATGTCACGGGCTACGACTGCGTGGGCGGTATTGCCGGTTTCCTGAATCCGAACGGAACAAATGAAGTGCTGGTTATAAACTGCGTGTATGAACCCGTATATGAGGCCGGGAAGATGGCGAAAGCCGTTCTCCAGAGTTCCAATACAAGTGCCTACATCGGCGGAATCTCCGGTGCAGCCAATGCATCCGGCGGCTCCAGCCACGTTTCGGTAGTGAACTGCTATGCCTATCCTCTGGAAATGCGCAGCACCCAGGCCGCCGGCACCACCGGAGTCTGGTTCGTGGGCGGAATTCTCGGCCGTATGGTCAGCTCCAACGTGGATCTTTTCAACTGCATCAGCCCTATTACCTATTCCAACGTCATTATCGGAGGGACAAGGCTGAATGCAAAGACCATGTCTTCATACAGCGCAATGGCCTGTATCGTGGGACAGGTAAACGCCGACGGCTGTACCATCCGCAGGGCCTATTCCAAGAAAACCTGGCCGTACTGCTACCGCCTGACCAGCGGGAAGAGCGTCACGACTTCCGACATTTCGTTGAAGATGGGTGACAGCAATATGCGCGGATACCACAATGTGATGTATTCCTCAAGCCATCCGATTAGCGGTGTACTGGGTTATACCGAGGCTGACGGAGGCATAGCGGCTGCGCTGAATAAAGGTGTCCGCGAGTGGAACAGCGGTTCTCCTGCAGTCCCCGCGGTCAGCTGGGACTATGACCCCACATTCGGCTATCCGAAGCCAGAGGGAGTGGATGTCCCCGGTATCGTCACCAGGAAAGTGAGCATCATAGGAGACTCCATCTCCACCTATGAAGGCTACATCTTCTCCACCGACCTCGCCGGAATGGGCAAGTTCTATCCCGACACGGGCAATTACGGCACCTATGGCGACGCCATGGTCCTCAACGAGCAGGATACCTGGTGGTGGCATATTATCCATGACTATATGTCCAATACCCGCCTGGAAGTGTGCAATGCCTGGGGAGGAACCACCACGAGCTATTTCACGTCCAATATCACAGTTGGCGGAGTAACCGCCGAAGCTTACGCCCGCAGCATGGAGAACAGCCTCCAGTCCAGGAACCTGGACTATGGGCTCGGACATCCGGACATTCTGATTTACTACGGCGGAAGGAACGATTTCGGCTATGTGGGCAATAACAGCGACATCCTTCTCGGCTCGTTCACAGACGAGTCCCTGCAGGCTGCTTTGGACGCCCCCCAGGGTTCGAAGTTCAACAATTACTCCCAGGGAACCGTGGCAATCCTCAAAGATTTCCATACCAAGAATCCCGGAGCCAAGATAGTGATTGTGCTTCACGACCTTATGGACGACGGCTATGAAGATGCTGCCACGGCTGTCAGGACCTTCCTCGACGGAAAGGGATATGATATCAGGTTCGTGAATCTGCACAAGAGGGGAACCACCAACAGCACCAACACCGAAATCGGTGTCAGCAAGGAGAACGGTTCCCATCCCAACAAGGCCGGCTGCGCCAACATCGCGTCTTACTTTGTCAATCAATTAGGTAACTGGCTGGAGGAATAGACTATGAAAAGAATTGTAATAATCTGCGCAGTAACAGCTCTGGCCATTTCCTGCAGCAAGTCTCAGCAGGGCGCTCCCCTCATGAGGGAATGGGCGTTCGAGACTGAATATACCAAGGCTTCAATAGATGACAGCGGTGTCTTCTCATGGCAGCAAGGCGACCGTATAGACATCTGGGACGCCACATCGGCCTCGTTTGTGCCTTTCACGACCATTGCCGGAAAAGGGCGCTTTGTGGCCACGGCCCCGGACAACGCCAGTTTCTCGCTTGCCGCTTTCTACCCCTCGGGCATAGCCGGAGGAACCTCGTACATATCGCTTCCCTCCTCCTATGCATCCGCAGCTGAAGCGACAGCGGTTTTTCCCATGTATGCACCTGTAAATGAAGGCGATAACACCTTGCATTTCAAGCATCTCGGAGCCGCTTTGACCATCACCTGCACCAGTGTCCAGCCGGAGCTTGACCGACTTGAACTGCGCTCTGCCGGTACAACCCTGAGCGGCCGTTTCGACCTGAGCACGGTTTCCGGCAATCAGCTTATCCAGCAGAAGACCGGCAACGGAACTGCCGAAGTACGCTTCTCCCTTTCGGAAGAAGGAACTGTTTCGGTGACTATTCCGATACCGGTGGGCACATATCCCGTCAGTATCTGCCTCGGGAACGATACAGACCACGAAATGCTGGTCGTAAGCAGTTCCTCCGACATGACATTCGAAAGGGCGCACCGCTATAAACTGAAAGCATTCGACTACATGACAGAGCGTTACGCTTTTGCCGGAGGCACGATGGAAAGCCTCACGGTGGAAGACGATTCCGTCAACTGGTAAATCTCCAGGGAGTTTTCTGCCGGCCGCCGGAGTCTGGAAAGACTTCAACGGCCGGCCTTTCAGTTAATTAAAAATTTTACTTATATTTGTGGGATTTATGTGTCAAGACAAATAATTTACAACAACAGCAATGAAGCAGATCAAGATTTGTGTCATCGGACTTGGATATGTGGGATTGCCATTGGCACGACTGTTTTCCACAAAGTACCCTACAATAGGCCTGGACCTCAATGAACACAGGGTAAAGGCCCTTATGGCCGGCCATGACGAGACCCTGGAAGTGGCTGACGCTCTTCTGCAGGAAGCAATCGAAAAACATGGTTTCAAATGCACCTCCTCCCTTGATGAAGTGCGCGACTGCAACTTCTATGTAGTTGCGGTACCCACACCTGTGAAAGACGACAATACGCCGGACCTCCGCCCGCTTGTGGGAGCCAGCGAAACAGTCGGAAAAGTCATATCCAAGGGGGACATCGTGGTCTATGAGAGCACGGTTTACCCCGGAATGACCGAAGAAGTCTGCATTCCCATTGTGGAAGAAGTCAGCGGCCTGAAATTCAACCGGGACTTTTTCGCGGGCTACAGCCCCGAACGCATCAATCCGGGCGACAAGGAACACACCGTGGAGAAAATCCGCAAAGTGACCTCGGGAAGTACGCCCGAGATAGCGGACATAGTGGACGGAGTTTATAATTCCGTACTCGTCAACGGCACCCACAAGGCCTCCAGCATCCGGGTAGCCGAAGCTTCCAAGATTATTGAGAACTCCCAACGCGACGTGAATATCGCATTCATGAATGAGCTGGCGAAGATTTTCGACGCAATGGGCATAGACACCCACGACGTGATTGAGGCGGCATCGACAAAATGGAACTTCATCAAGCTCACTCCGGGTCTGGTCGGCGGTCACTGCATATCAGTGGACCCCTACTACCTCATACACAAGTCCCAGGCCTATGGCATTTTCCCGCGCGTTATGCTGAACGCCCGTCGCCTGAACGAAAGCATGGGTGAATATGTCGCATACCAGGTTATCAAGTTGATGAACCTGAAGGGCATCCTCGTCAAGGACGCCAGAATCCTGCTCCTGGGCATTACCTTCAAGGAGAACTGCCCAGATATCCGCAACACCAAGGTGGTGGATATCTACAGGATTCTCCATACCTATACCGACAACATAGTCATCTATGACCCCTGGGCGAATGCCGCGCAGGTAAAGAAGGAATACGGCCTGGATATTGTGAAGCAACTGCCGCAGGAGAAGTTCGATGTGATCGTGCACGCCGTGGCTCACCGCGATTTCCAGAAAATGGACATACGCTCCCTTCTCAGGGAGGGCGGAGTAGTCTATGACGTCAAGGCAGCCCTTCCTAAGGAAGTCGTGGATGCACGCCTATAAGCAATGAAATCAGTAAAGGCTACAGCCAAAGGGCTCACGGAAATGATGGACGCGGTGAAGGACGCCGTGTTTCCGGAATATTCCGACCAGAACACTTCAAATGCTCCCAGACGTATCCACAGGGCGCTTTCATCTCTTGCAGGAGAGCTGGTGGCTGACAAATTCATAGAAACTCTCCCTGAAATAAAGCGTCTGCTTCAGACCGACGTGGAGGCGATTGAGGCCAACGACCCGGCGGCGACAGGCCAGCGGGAAATTGTCTTCTGCTACCCTGCCGTCAAGGCAATCCTCTATTATCGCACCGCCCACCGCCTGTGGGAGCTGAAGGTACCGATACTGCCGCGCATGCTCACTGAATACGCCCATTCCGTAACCGGCATAGACATACATCCCGGTGCATCCATCGGAGAGTATTTCGCCATAGACCACGGCACTGGCACCGTTATCGGCGAGACAGCGATTATCGGCAATCATGTAACTCTGTACCAGGGAGTTACGCTCGGTGCAAAGAATTTTGTCTATGACGAATCGGGCCGCCCGCGGAATGTTCTCCGCCACCCCATCATCGAGGACAACGTGACTGTCTATTCCAACGCATCCCTGCTCGGTCGCATCACCATCGGCAAGGGTTCCGTCATAGGCGGCAACGTCTGGCTGACTCACTCTGTTCCGCCCCAGTCCCGCATTCTCCAAAGCCCCTCCCGCGAACTGTTCTTCACCGGCGGCGAAGGCATCTGACCCTCACTCCGTCAGCTGGCAGGGCGCCGGCGGCGAAGGCATCTGACCATCCCTCCGTCAGCTGGCAGGGCGCCGGCGGCTTAATAGGGGGTCGATGCCGCCGGAACCCTGCCAGTTGGCTTCGTCCCCTGTCATTTCGAGCGGAGGCCCTAAGGGCCGCAGTCGAGAAATCTCTACTGCGACATTGTTTTGCATTATTTACAGATATTTAGTACTTTTGGGGAAAATGAATATCTGAATATGAAAAGAACAGCTATTGCGACGGTACTGCTTTTTGCAATCCTGATGACCTTCGGAGCAGAAGCTGCGGCCAAGGCCGGGAAAGTGTACAAAATCGAGTCTCCGTCGGGAGAAATCAAAGTCGAAGTGAACGTCTCGGAATCCATAAACTGGTCCCTGGAGCGTTCCGGCGTGAAAATACTTGACCCTTCCGCCATATCCATGACTCTCGAAGACGGTACGGTATTCGGCAGCAATACAAAAGTCAGAAGAGCCTTACGCTCCAGCGTGGACCGCATCGTCACCCCGGTGGTGTACCGCCAGAGTGAAGTCCGCGACCACTACAACTCCCTGACCCTCCAGTGCAACGGCTTCAATCTTGTTTTCAGGGTCTATGACGACGGCGCGGCCTATCGCTTCACGGCCAGTCAGAAAGCCGGCTTCAAAGTCCTGTCCGAGCAGGCAGAGTTCCGCCTCAATGAGCCCGGAACAGGATTTGTCCCCTACTGCCGCAAGAAGGCCGGCAATATAGAATGCCAGTATTTCTCCTCCTTCGAAACCCCATACAGCCAGATAGAACTCAAGGACTGGGAGAAGGACCGGCTGGCTTTTCTACCTATTACCATAAACGCAGCCGGCGGGATGAAAGTCTGCATCACCGAAAGCGATCTTCTGAACTATCCCGGAATGTACCTGTGGAACCAGGACGGGGACAATTCCCTGGAGGCTGTTTTCGCCCCTTACCCCAAAACCATAAGGCAGGGAGGACACAATATGCTCCAGGGCCTTGTGGACAGCCGCGAAGAATACATCGCCAAAGCCGGGGCTACAGAGGATTTCCCCTGGAGGATAGTGATTGTATCAAAGGAGGACAAAGACCTTATGACCTGCGACCTTCCCTGGCTTCTCGGGCGGGAACCAGCCGCCGGAGAGGATTTCAGCTGGGTGCGCCCCGGCAAGGTCGCATGGGACTGGTGGAACAACTGGAACCTCTATGGAGTGGATTTCCCCGCCGGAGTGAATAACGACACCTACAAATACTATATAAAATTTACCGGCAAGAACAATATCGAATACGTTATCCTGGATGAAGGCTGGGCCGTGAACAAGGCGGCGAACCTCTTCCAGGTCATACCTGAAATAGACCTTCCGATGCTCTGCAAATATGCTGAGAAGAAAGGCGTGGGCCTGATTCTCTGGGCCGGATACTGGGCCTTCGAAAAGGACATGGAGAAGGTCTGCCGTGAGTACTCCAGGATGGGAGTGAAGGGATTCAAGGTGGATTTCATGGACCGTGACGACCAGGTCATGGTGGATTTTTACCGCCGCGCCGCCGAAACCGCAGCCAGGTATCACCTGATGATAGATTTCCATGGAGCATTCAAACCCGCCGGACTGCAGCGCACCTGGCCCAATGTGGTGAACTTCGAAGGGGTCTATGGACTCGAAAACGTAAAGGGACAGAAGAAATACCCGATAGACCTTGTAAGCTATGAGGTCAGCATACCTTTCGTACGTATGGTGGCCGGCCCGGCGGACTACACCCAGGGAGCCATGAGGAATGCTTCGAAAGAGAATTTCCGCTATGTGTCTTCGGAGGCCATGTCCCAGGGCACACGCTGCCGCCAACTTGCGGAGTATGTGATTTTCGACTCCCCCCTCACCATGCTATGCGACTCCCCTTCCAATTATATGGGTGAGCCTGAATGCCTGCAGTTCATTTCCGAAGTACCAACCACCTGGGACCAGACCATAGCGCTGGACGGAAAAGCCGGAGAATACGCCGCGATCGCAAGGCGCAAGGGCGACACCTGGTACGTAGGAGCGATTACTGACTGGAACGAGAGGGAGCTGACTCTGGACCTTTCGTTCATAGGGAAGGCCTGCGACATGGATATCTATCGCGACGGAGTTAATGCATCGAAGGCGGCCAGGGATTATAAAAAGGACTGGCAGCTTTTCCCTTCAGACGGCAAGATAGACATAAAAATGGCCTCCGGCGGCGGCTGGGCCGCGGTTATCCGTTCTTCGCCAATCCCGGGAGAAAAAGCCGACAATGACTGGGCCCAATTCTCCAGATACGCCCTCAAGAACAGCGAACTCACCCGCAGGCCGAGGGCTGTGCTGTTCGGTGATTCCATTACCCAGAGCTGGGTAAGAGATGACGGCGAGTGGCTGGAGGAGCACAATTTCGCCGGTCGCGGAATCAGCGGACAGACCACCATGCAGATGCTGGTCCGTTTCCGCGCGGATGTCCTGGACCTCAAGCCTGAATATGTAGTAATTCTGGCGGGAATCAACGATATCGGCCGTAATAACGGTTACATTTCCGTAGAACATACTTTCGACAATATTGTGTCTATGGTGGAACTCGCCCGCCTGCACGGCATCAAACCGGTCATGTGCACCTTGCTGCCGGCATGGGAGATCGGCTGGCGCCGGCGTGTCGGCGACCCGCGTCCGCAGATAGACAAGCTCAACTCACTTATACGGGCTTATGCAGACGAACAGGGCATTCCGCTCGTGGACTATCACAGCGCGATGAAAACGCCCGACGGCGCAATGAAGCCGGAACTCGAGCTGGATGCGGTGCACCCGAATCTCGAGGGGTACAAGGTAATGGAAAAAGTGCTGCTCGGGGTTATCGGCGACTAACGCCGGGGATGCGCATCGAGTATGTTCCGCTGCCAGGATGCAGTGTCCACATGAGTGTAGATTTCAGTGGTGAGTATGCTCTCATGGCCCAGCATTTCCTGCACTACGCGAAGGTCTGCGCCGTTTTCTATCAGATGTGTGGCAAAGGAATGCCGGAAAGTATGGGGTGAAATCTCCTTATGGATTCCCGCTGCCATTGCCTGGGTCTTAACCAGATTGAACACAGAGACTCTGGACAGGCTCTTTCCGAACTTGTTCAGGAACAGAATGTCTGAAAACTCCGGAGAGAACGGCTCAGGTCGCTCTGCCAGGTAATTTGCCACGGCATCAGCAGCCGCCCCGCCGAGGGGGACCAGCCTCTGCTTGTCACCCTTCCCCACTACCGATATGAATCCTTCCTGGAAATATATGCAGGAAATCTTCAGCGACACCGCCTCCGATACCCTGAGACCGCAGCCGTAAAGCACCTCCAGAATCGCCCTGTCCCGAAGCCCGTAAGGCTTGCTGAGGTCCACGGACTCAATTATCGAGAAAAC
>JAFYEM010000017.1 GCA_017544265.1 Bacteroidales bacterium
ATGGCAGAATCCCTGCATATTGGCGCAGATAGCGTGTACGATCTTGTACGTCTGCCCCCTGACGGTCATGGTGTTGGAAATCGTATCTTCTTCTTTCTTGCAAGAAGAGAAAGCGGCCACAAATGCAAGAGCGACGGCCAGGATGCTGAAAATCTTTTTCATTTCGGTAAACGTTTGGTTGTGGCAAAGATAAGCTTTTACCAATTGACTGCGATTGCGTTTAGTACAATAGATATTTCATTTCGTAAAATACACCTCCCCTGAACCCGCCCCCGGCTCCGAAGCCCCCGGCACACAAGGTCTCGACGTAGGAGATGTATGCAAAATGCCCTGTTTTGCATACATCTGCCAAGTTTTTGAAGTGGTTGTATGCAAAAAGCCAGGTTTTGCATACATCTGCCGGGGTTTCGAAGGAGATGGGGCGGGACCGGCGACTATCGGTTCGGATCTATACCCTTCCGCCAGAACCGGTAGGTGATGTCCTCTGCGCAGGTCGGGATGGCGGACGACGCATCTTGCCATCCGCGCCGGGCAAAGGGCCCGGCAGTGTCCCACAAGGGGAACCCTGTCCGGGCATTGCCCGTCCGCAAGCCTTCGTCCGCCATCCCGGCGGTACGGCGCACATGATACAGCCGCTGGTTGGTGCTGCGTTCGTTGAGCGGGCCGCATTCCGGACGGTAAGGGCCGACCTTCACGTAATCGAAAGCATCCCAGATTGCAGGTTCCACCTCCTCGCGGCCGGAATACAAAGCGATTTCCATCGCAGGATGAGCGGAACGTATATACGCAGCCAACGCAAGCAGCGCCTCCGGATCGCGCCCCTCCCCCAGGAACAGAAAACAATTAACCCCGAAATTGTCGGCAATCAAAGCGTCCACGATCGCAGGAGTGAGTTCCTCGCCGATGTCCAGTTTCAAGAACGGAGAATGACATCCGACGCAGTTCCCCCGGCAGTTGCTGATATCCACCGCCAGTGAAACACGGTCCGGAATCTCCTCCAGGACCACGGATGTCATTTCAGGTACGTACTTTATCATTGACCCGTACTGCGTTCAGAACGGCTGAATTCCGTGCGTAGGCTTGCACCTGGCGGGGAATGCAGGTACCGGCCCCTTTTTTCGGGGGACGGACCTGCCTTTTCCCCGCCACGCAGGCCTGAGGAATTCAAGCCTCCGACCTATTTTTCAGTATAATACCTGTGATAGGCTTCTTCCTGGCGCATTTCGCTGAACGAAGAAATCCTCTTCAGGTAACCGATGACGCGGGTCAGATAATCCAGATTCTTGCTGCCGCACTTGGGGCATACGGTAAGGGTATCCTTGCTGATGTATCCGCAGTCGTTGCAGACGGTATTGCGGCAGTTGAAGGTGAAGTAATTGGTGCCGTAGTGCGCCGCAGTGTTCAGCAACTGCCTGTACTGCTCCTTGCTGAGGTGCTCCGCAATGTTCATGTGCAGGGCGCTTCCGCCGTCGAGATACTTCACATACTCCTCGCCGTGCAGCTTGAACTTGTCTATCATGCTCAGGCTGTCGTCCTCGGGATTGTAGAAGTATGAGGAATACATGTTGTGCTTGGGAGACACGAAGTATCCGTCCTTGCGGTCCCAGTTGTAGTTCTTTCCGGAAAGGTTCTCGCCGGGGACGAACTCGGTGTTGAACATTGCCTCCTTCGTGCGGTCCTTGCGGTTGGAGATGTTGATGGTCTCGAGGAGATTGTTCACGAACTCCTTGTATTCGTCGTTGGGAGAAATCTCGAGTCCGAGGAACTCTGCGGCATCGGTCAGGCCGTTCACACCGACGGTGAGATACTGGCGCTTCATGTCGATGAAACCGGCGCGGTATACGTCGAGCATCTCGGCCTTCAGGAAGTCCTTGATAATCTCGTTGAAGGCGATCTGATACTTGTGCACACGCTCCGTCTCGGCGGTGATTGCCTCGCTGATGCGCTTGTAGAGGGCATCCTTGTCGTAACTGCCCTTCTCCAGAGGCTTGCCGGGTTCGAGATCCACGCCCTTCTCCTCCTTGAAGTACGCGCGGGCGGCATCCTGGATAAGACGGTTCAGGTTGATGGTCATGACCGACTTGGAGCCGGTGGAGACGGAAGCAGTACCCATGGAGTACTGATGGGTGGTGTGATTGTGCTCGGAATCCTCGGTATCGAGGTCTTTCAGCGAGTTGCGCAGGCGGCAGCAGCTGGAAAGGCTGTCCGGGCTGTTGGAGAGATAGCAGAAGAAGCTGTGTCCCTTGCTCCACATCTCGGCGGTGAAGTCGGCGTAGTCCTTGTCGGCGAAATCGTCGCCGCCGTCGGTCAGCAGGGCCATGGTCTCCACCGGGAATGTGAGGATGTACTTGTTGCGCTCCTCGTTGAACCAGTTCATGAAGTGCTTCTGGAGCCAGTCCAGGGTCTCCCACTTGGCAGGAGTGCCGTCGGGGAAGCGGAAGTCGCCGAAGACGCCCTCGAAATAGGGCTTGTCGAAATAGCCGATATTCCAGAACACGGTCTGGTAGCCGCGGTTTCCGGCAGGCATGTTCATGGAATGGACCAC
>JAFYEM010000004.1 GCA_017544265.1 Bacteroidales bacterium
CAGCTTCTCCCTAACCCTTGGGATCAGCTCGAGGCCAAATATCCTGTCGGCAGCGTTGTCGAGGGTACCGTGACCGCAATTGCAGAGAAAGGCTCCACCGTCACCCTGGAGGACGGCACCGAGGCTCTTGCCTTCAACCGCGAGCTCCTCAAAGAGGACGGCAAGCAGGCCATAGCAGGCGAAAAGCTCTCCTTCAAGGTCATCGAGCTCCGCCGCAGCACCCACACCATCCGCGTTTCCCATGTACGTACGTACCAGGAAGCTAAGGAGGCCAAGGCTGCAACTGAGGCTGAAAGCGCCAAGAAGGCTGTCAAGAAGATCAACTCCTCCGTGGAGAAGACCACCCTCGGTGACATTTCCGAGCTTGCAGCTCTCAAGGACAAACTCTCCAAAGGTGAATAATTTTTCACTGCAGATGATGGGCACCGCATCGGCGATGCCCGTCGTTGAAAGAAACCAGAGCGCCCAGGTACTTAATGTACACGGGCGCTTGTTCCTTATAGACTGCGGCGAAAACGTTCAGCAGCAGATGGTCCGCTACCGGGTCCCGATGATGAAGATCGAGGCTCTGATGATAAGCCATATCCACGGGGACCATGTGTTCGGTTTCATGGGCCTGCTCTCGACCATGGGAATGAAAGCGAGGACGGCACCCCTGACCATTTACGCACCTCCCGCCTTCGGCCCTATGCTGAAATTCTTCCTCAGCTACTACGGTGACGGAGTGGGATTTGAAATCCGCTTCGTTCCACTCAGGATGAAGGCGCCCGAGTTGCTTTATTCCTGCAAGGGCTTTGAAATCCTGGCCCTTCCCCTGAACCACGGGATAGAAACCTTCGGTTTCATCTTCCGAGAAAGGCCCCCCATGTGGAATGTCCGTAAGGAAGCAATCGGGGAGTATGGGCTCACGCTTTCGGAAATCGGCGCGCTGAAAAGGGGAGATGATGTGGTCCGGGAAGACCGCGTAATATCGCACGAAGAAGCTGCGTACATCCCCTTTGTTCCGCGTTCTTACGCCTATATCAGCGATACGGCAGTATTCCCTGAGGAAAAACTGTGGCTGCAGGGTGTAACGACCCTGTATCACGAGACGACATACCTTTCCGGCCATGAGGACCTTGCGGAGCAGCGGCACCACACCACGACTCTTCAGGCCGCCCGCCTGGCCATGGAGATCAAAGCGTCCAAACTTATAACCGGGCACTATTCCTCGCGGGACAAGGCAATTTCCAGCTACCAGGCCGAATGCCGCAGTGTTTTCCCTGAAAGCTATGCTGCTTCCGACGGGGATATCTTTGAAATAGTATGATACCCTATATTTTTAAATTCTTGAGGAATTGATTATATTAGGGGGTTGAAAAGTGGTCAAATGATGAGAAACAAGTTCACAGTAATGATGGTGGCGGCGCTTGGTCTTATGGCGGCTGTCCTGAGGGCAGATGATGCGCCCCGCACCCCGCAGGAAAAGTACATTGCCAAATATTCTTCCCTCGCAGTCAGTGAAATGTACCGCAGCGGCGTGCCGGCGAGTATCACCCTCGCCCAGGGTATGATAGAATCCGGGAACGGCCTTTCCCGTCTTGCCTGCGAAGGCAACAACCATTTCGGAATCAAGTGCCACAAAACCTGGAAAGGAAAGAGCATGAAGGAAGATGATGACAGGAAAAACGAGTGTTTCCGTGTCTATGAAACCGTCGAGGACAGCTATCGGGACCATTCTGACTTCCTTCGCTACAAGGATCGCTACAAACCCCTTTTCGAACTTGAAACTACCGACTACAAGGGCTGGGCTCACGGCCTCAAAAAGGCTGGTTACGCCACTGATCCCGGCTATGCCGGAAAACTTATCAAATGCATAGAGGACAATAATCTCGACCGCTTTGACAGGATGAGTGTCGAAAACGCCGTCGCCGTCAGCGCAGGTGAGGCAGAAGAGCCCCGTCCGCCGGTGGAAACCGTCATCCCACTGTCTCCCCTCAAGATGGAAGAAGACCGTCCTTACGGGGAGCAGCCTGCGGAACGTCACCGCTTTTCCCTTTCCCGTACCCTGCTTTCGCGTAACGGTGTTCCCTTCCTGTATGCAATCGAAGGGGAAACCTACGAGAGTATCGCCGAGGCAAACAATCTGTTTCCGAATGAGATTCGCCGCTTCAACGATGCGCCGAAGGGTTCTTTCGTGCATCCTGGTGACGTAGTGTATCTGCAGGCAAAGAAAAACAACACCGAAAAGGGCCTTGACAAGTATATTGTGGACGGAGATACCTCTCTGAGGGATATCTGCCAGAGATTCGCCGTCAGGGAAAAATCAATCCGGAAGCTGAACGGCTTCAACTCCTCATACACGCCTCAGGACGGGGATGAGATACTGCTTCGCAAAGAGTCGGTTATCAGGAGAATTTTCCGAAAGAAATGAAATTCAAGACCATATTGCTTCTGATTGGAGCGGCCGTATTGGCATACGGCTTCATCCTGGCCGCCGAGTTCTTCTATGATCACCGGAAGCCGAATTTTTCGGCTCCGGTGGAACTATTCGTACGGCCGGGCATGGATGCCCCGGAGGTTCTTGATACCCTGCTGGCCTCAGGCAAGGTCCGCAGCGCCGGAAGCCTCAGGCGCGCTTTCAGGAGCGAGGGTTCGCTCGTCTGCACCGGACACTATACCATGGACAAAAAGACTACCAGCATCTATGCGGTGCGCATGCTTCGCAAGGGCTGGCAGAGTCCTGTGTCCCTGACCCTGTCCGGAGCTATCCGTTCCCGTGGAACGCTTGCCCGCAAGATCGGGGCGCAGATGCTTGCCGACTCCGCAGACTTCGCCGCTTTTCTGAACAATCCTGATTCTCTTGCATCTGTGGGCACCGATACCACTCTTCTGTTCTGTCACATTATTCCCGATACATACTCGGCGAAATGGACATACACGCCCCGCGAGGTGGTGGAACTGCTTTTCCGCCGCGCTGACGAGTGGTGGACGCCTGACCGCCTTGACGCTGCCCGTTCGCAGGGACTGAGCCGCGAGGAAGTATCGACACTCGCCTCCATAGTCGATGGTGAAACCCGTTACACCCCAGAGCAGCCGACCATCGCCGGGGTCTATCTGAACCGCCTCCGCACCGGCATGAAACTTCAGGCGGATCCGACAGTGGCCTATCTTTACGGCTATACTCTCCGGCGTATTCTGAAGCGTCATCTCGAGACGGAATCGCCCTACAATACCTATATTAACTACGGACTTCCTCCAGGCCCGATTTCCTGCCCGCCCAAGACCTGCCTGGAGGCGGTACTCCATCCCGAAAGCCACAGTTATATATTCTTCTGCGCCAATCCTGAGATGAACGGCTCGCACCTTTTTGCATCGACCTACGCCGAGCATCAGCGCAATGCAAGGGCCTTCCAGAAGGCACTTAGTGAAAAACTTCGCAATAATGGATAGAATCGACAGTCTTTTTCCCGCCTACAGCGAAGAAGGTCGCGATATGATACGCAGGGCCTGGAGAGTCGCCGAAGCGGCCCTCGAGGGGCTTTGCCGCGGCAACGGTCGTCCTTTCATGGACCATCCGGTCGGAGTCGCAAAGATTGTCTCTGATGAAATCGGTCTTCCTGCGGAGTGCATCGCCGCTGTCTTTCTTCACGAAGCGTCCCGGGAAAAGCCTGAAACAGAACTTTCCGAATGGGCCGGCACTCCAGTACTCACCATGGTCGACGGGCTCAACAAGATATCGACCATTAAGCCCAAGGATACGCGTCTGGAGGCTGAAAGGTATAAAAAACTGATTATCCAGTATTCCCGCGACCCCCGCGTGACCGTTCTGAAACTGGCTGACAGGCTGGAAGTCATGCGCTCGCTGGATATCTTCCCAAAGGCTTCCCGCGAGAGAAAGGTCCTGGAAACGCTTCTGCTGTATATTCCGCTGGCGCATCAGCTGGGCCTTTACAATATGAAGCGGGAGATGGAGGATATCTATCTGAGTTACGCCGAACCGGAGCAGTACCGGCTGATTACCAACAAACTCAAGGCTACCGAGAAGGACAGGGAAAAACTGATGGCGGAGTTCATAGAACCGCTCAAGATGAAACTGTCCGAAGAAGGCATAAAATACAAACTGAAAATCCGAACCAAGGCGGCCTATTCGATATGGACCAAAATGCAGAAGCAGAAGGTCCCGTTCGAGGGCGTTTTCGACGTTTTTGCAATCCGTTTCATAATAGACTGCGACGCCGACCGCGCCACCGAGCTCGCCCAGTGCTGGAAGGTCTATTCCCTGGTTACGGAAGAATATGAGTCCGATACCAGCCGGCTCCGCGACTGGCTGACCAAGCCGAAGGCCAATGGCTACGAGTCGCTGCACATAACCGTCAAGAACCGTGACGGGGCCTATCTGGAAGTCCAGATACGTACTTCCAGGATGGACGAGGTTGCTGAGAACGGCTTTGCTTCGCACTGGTCATATAAGGGCGTGCAGAGAGAAGAGACGATGGACAAGTGGCTCAACGCAGTGCGCTTTGCCCTGGAACATCCCGACAATGACTCCCCGGAAGAACTGCCCCAGCCTCCTTCAAGGGAAATTTTCGTATTCACCCCCACCGGTGAACTGCGGGTGCTTTCCGCAGGAGCTACGGTACTGGATTTCGCTTTCAGCATACATACCAATATCGGCGTCAAATGCGTAGGTGGAAAGGTTAACGGAAAGGCCGTGCCCATCAAATACGTCCTTTCCACCGGAGATGTGGTCGAGATTCTCACAGGAAAGAACCAGAAGCCGTCTCCCGACTGGGTGAATTTCGTCGTGACTTCAAAGGCCAGGACCAAGATCCGCCAGGCTCTCTCGGAACTGGAATTCCGGAAGGCGGCCGACGGCAAGGAACTGCTTTCCAGGCGCCTGAAGAACTGGAAGCTGGAATTCCCGGATGAAATGCTCGGGGAGTTCATGAAGGAGCGCAAGTTCGCATCGGTCAACAGTTTCTTTGCTGCTCTTGGAGACGGAACCCTCGAGATAAATGTCATAAAAGACTATATTCTCTCCGAGGAAAAGCGGCGTGCGGAAGCTCTTGCCGCCGCCCAGGCAAAGGAAACTGCGAGAATCCGCAGCAGCGTGGATGATTCCCACGACGACATCATGGTCCTGAACGCGCGCGAGCTCAAGGGCCTGGATTACAAGATGGCCCGCTGCTGCAATCCGGTTTTCGGAGACGACGTGTTCGGCTTCGTTACCCGCGAGGGCGGAATAAAGATACACAGGATGTCCTGTCCCAATGCCGCAAGGCTTCTGGAGATGTATCCATACCGTATCCAGAAAGTGCGCTGGGCTGCTTCTCCTTCGGGGGGCTCCTTCCAGGTGGCGCTCAAGATTACAGCTGACCTCGACGGTTCCGTGCTCAGCCGGATCATGGAGACGGTGAATCAGTTCAAGGCTTCAGTAAGGACCTTCAATGTCACCGAGAATTCCCGCAGTTCATGCTACGAGATTTCGGCGAGCATAGCCGTGACTTCCAATATGGAACTGGACAAGGTGATTTCGCAGTTGAAGGTGCTCAGGGGAGTTCATAAGATTTCACGATGAAATTCAGGCTGCATTCTTCCTACAAGCCTTCCGGAGACCAGCCGGAGGCTATAGACGGGCTCTGCTCAGCCCTGGAAAGCGGCGTGGACAACGTCACTCTTCTCGGTGTTACCGGTTCAGGAAAGACTTTCACGATGGCGAATGTCATCGAGCGCCTGCAGCGGCCTGCTCTCATACTGAGCCATAACAAGACCCTTGCCGCGCAGCTGTACGGAGAGTTCAAGGCCTTTTTCCCCGAGAATGCCGTGGAGTACTTCGTGTCGTACTATGATTATTACCAGCCGGAGGCCTATATACCCGTAACCGATACTTATATCGAGAAAGACCTGAGTATCAACGATAAAATCGATGAGCTCAGGGTAAGTGCGGCATCTGCCCTGATGTCCGGCCGCAGGGATGTCATAGTGGTTTCCAGTGTGTCCTGCCTTTACGGAATTGGCAATCCGGACGACTTCCACGACCAGACGGTGACAGTCCGCAGGGGTGAACAACTCTCCATGACAAGGCTGCTTTACCGTATCGTGGACGCACTCTACTACCGCACCGAAACCGATTTCAAGAGAGGTTCCTTCAGGGTGCGGGGTGATACTGTGGACATTTTCCTCGGCGGTGCCGACTATGCCGCGAGGATAGAATTTTTCGGCGACGAGGTCGATGACATCGCTCTGGTGGACCCGGTTACCGGCGCCACTTTCGAGAAACTTGACAAAATAGATCTTTATCCCGCGAAGAATTTCATCACCAGCAAGGAAAAAGGTATAATGGCGGTCTCGCAGATCCAGGATGACCTCCGGGAGCGGTTGGAATATCTTGAATCCATAGGCAAGTTCCTGGAGGCCAAGCGCTTGAAGCAGCGTGTGGAATACGATATGGAGATGATAAAGGAGATGGGCTACTGTCCAGGGGTGGAGAATTATTCCCGCTATTTCGACGGCCGCAAGCCCGGCGAGAGGCCATTTACGCTGATAGACTATTTCCCCGATGATTTTCTGGTGTTCATAGACGAGAGCCATGTCACGCTGCCGCAGATCAGGGCGATGTACGGCGGAGACCATTCCCGTAAGGAAACCCTGATTGAATATGGCTTCCGCCTGCCGGCCGCCGCGGACAACCGCCCGCTGACCTTCGACGAGTTCGAAGCTGTGACCGGTCAGACTGTCTATGTCAGCGCTACCCCCACGGAATATGAACTGAACAAGTCCGAAGGGCTTGTCGTGGAGCAGATTGTGCGTCCGACCGGGCTCCTGGACCCTCCCGTCGAGGTGCGCCCCACCGCAAACCAGGTGGACGACCTGATGGAGGAAATCCGCATCCGCGCGGAAAGGGACGAAAGGGTGCTGGTAACGACTCTTACCAAGCGCATGGCGGAAGAACTGGACGCTTATTTCCAGAAAATGGGAATCCGCTGCCGCTATATCCATTCGGACGTGGATACGGCAGAAAGGGTGGAGATAATAGAGGATTTCAAGAACGGGCTCTTTGACGTCCTGATCGGAGTCAATCTGCTCAGGGAGGGGCTGGACATCCCCACGGTGTCGCTGGTCGCAATACTGGATGCGGACAAGGAGGGATTCCTGCGCTCCACGAGGGCGCTTACCCAGACCGCCGGCAGGGCTGCGCGGAATGTCAACGGCCTGGTCATCATGTACGCGGACAATATAACCGAGTCTATGCGGGAGACCATCTACGAAACGGACCGTCGCCGCTCGAAGCAGCAGGAGTACAACAAACTTCACGGAATAACTCCGGCCCAGGTGAGCGTGCGTTCCAATGCCCTGGCCGGGGAACTTTCGCGCGACAAAGAAGATACGGGGCATCTGAGCGGTTTTGTGAATCCCCACTTGAAAAACAGCGTCAGCGGTCATGTCAGCGCCGAAAATTCAGTCGCGGACCCGACTTATGTGCCGAATCCCTCTGAACTCGGCAAGGGATATGTCTCGGTTGGCCTCGGCCATGACGCTAAGCGGGAGGGAAATTCCGCCTATGTGGACGGTTATATCAGGGCGGATCTCGCGGCGGTGCTACAGGACCCTGTAATCCGTTCCATGTCCCGGACACAGGTGGAAAAGGCGGCGGCAGAGGCTAAGCGGAAAATGCAGAAAGCCGCTGCGGAACTGGATTTTACCGCCGCGGCCAAATTCAGGGATGAAATGTGGGCTTTGGAAGAATATTTGAGGGTTTGGAGCGAATAAATTTGTTTTGTAAAAAAAAAAGCATTAGATTTGCGCTGATTATCGGGGGAATTGTACCCCCGGCAGAACGAATTTTATTATAAATTATTGATATTCACTATGAAAGGTATTAAAACTATCCTTGGAATACTTGCAGTTGCAGGTATGTTCTTTTCGGTAAATGCTACCGCCCAGGAAAATGCCAATCGTGATGAGAACGGAAAAGTTGTCCGTGGCGCGTACGAAACCAACCGTCTTTTCGACAATTTCTTCATCGGCATCGGTGGTGGTGTTAATGCTGTAGCTATCAAGGGCCAGGGCTTCGGTAACATCGGAGCTGCCGCTGAATTCAACTTCGGCAAATGGTTCACTCCCAGCGTCGGTACCCGCGTAATGTGGCACGGTCTCGTCAACAATACCAAGACTGTCGAAGGTTGGGTCGGCCCTCGTTTCCAGAATCACAACCACTTCGCTTTCAATGAGTTCCGTATGGATGCCCTCTGGAATATCTCCAACGCCCTCGGCGGTTACAAGGAGACCCGTTTCTGGGATTTCATCCCTTATGTCGGAGGTGGCGTACTCTTCACTGAGTTTATTGACGGCGAGTTCTTCTCCAATCCTGAGTTCGCTCTCAACCTCGGTCTCTTGAACGAGCTCCGTCTCGGCAAGAGGATCAACCTCATGATCGACCTCGGCGTCATTGGTGCCCGTGCAAGTGCTTTCAACCCGACTTATGAGAAGAAGAACGATGTGCTCAGCCGTATCGCTTTCTTCCCGACTGCAACCCTCGGTCTCTCCTTCAACATTGGCAAGACCAACTTCGACCGTCACACCAGCATCACCCCTGTCGTGATTCCTGTTCCTTTCACCGAGGATGAGTACAACGCCCTCGTGGACAAGGTCGCCGCTCTCGAGAAAGAGAACGCCGAACTCAAGGACAAGATTGCTGCCCTCGAAGAAGAGAATGCAAAATATCGCAACCTCAAAGATGGCCAGACCTATCTCTATCAGGATGGCGAGTTCATCGAGGTCGCCGGTACTGTTTCCGGTCCTGTCACCCTTTACTTCAACATTGGCGAGACCAAGCTCACCGAGCGTGAACTTGCTCACCTCGAGTTCTACACCGACAATGTCCTGAAGTCAGACTCCAAGATTGACGTCAACGGTTATGCTGACAGCCAGACCGGCTCCGCAAAACGCAACCAGTATCTCTCCGAGAAACGTGTTGAGTACGTAGTCGACCTGCTCAAGAAGGCCGGTGCAAAAGAGGAGAACATCTCCAGCGCTGCCCACGGTTCATCTACCCAGCCGTTCAACTCCGCTGCCAAGAACCGCGTAGTCACTGTCGAGGTTAAATAATTCCCTCAGAATAATTTAAAAAGTGCATCTCCCACACCGGGGGATGCACTTTTTTTATTACCTTTGCATATAATGAGTAGAATTGCCGGTAATATTGCCAGATCGCTGCGGCTTCCTGCCGAATGGGAGCCCCAGGAAGCCGTCCAGCTTACCTGGCCGCATCCGGACACCGACTGGTATGAACTGGACAAGGTCCTGGAGTGCTACTGCGCCGTGGCGAGGGCCATCCAGCGTTTCACGCGTCTTATAATAGTCACGCGGGACATCGCAGAGTGCAAGGCAGATATAGCCGGAGTTGCTTCGGCAGGGCTGGATGCTCCGGACATCAACGCCGTCAGATTCTATGAGATTCCCCTGAATGATACCTGGGCCCGTGATCACGGCGGTATTTCAATGGCAGGGCCTGAAGGTGAAAAGTATGTCTATGATTTCGTGTTCAATGGCTGGGGGCTTAAATTCCATGCGGACAAGGATAATCTGATAACCCGCAAGATGGCTCTCCTGGGTGCCTTCGCGGATGATGTCGTGAGAATTGACATGACCCCTTTCGTCCTGGAAGGCGGGAGCATAGACTCCGATGGAGCGGGTACTCTGCTCACTACCCACGACTGCCTTGCTTCTGTAAACCGCAACGAACAATATGATGACGGTGGGCTTGAAAGAATAATCAAGGACACTTTCGGCCTGAAGCGGATTCTATGGCTCAGAGATGTTGAACTCGCCGGAGACGACACCGACTCCCATATAGACATTTTTGCGCGTTTCTGTTCAGAAGATACCATTGCCTATATCAGCTGCGACGATCCTTCCGACGTGAATTATCTGCCGCTTAAAGGCATGGAGAAGCAGCTGAAGCAATTCCGCACGCTCGATGGCAGGCCTTACAATCTTGTCCCGCTTCCTCTTCCGGAGCCGCTTTATCTCGATGACTACCGCCTCCCGGCGTCCTATGCGAATTTCCTTATCACCAACGGGGGAGTACTGGTACCCGGCTGCAATTCTCCCGAAGACGAAGTTGTGAAGGAAATCCTTTCCGGCGTTTTCCCCGGCAGGGAAGTCGTAGTGACAGACTGCCGGCCTCTGCTCTCAGGACACGGCGGGCTCCATTGTATAACCATGAATTACCCCAAAGGATATGTCAGATAGAATACTGAAAGTCGGTCTGGTGCAGATTTCCTGCACTGAAGATATTAAGGCCAATATTGAGAAACTTAGCCTTTCCATCCGTGAGGCCGCGTCAAAGGGGGCGCAGCTGGTGGTTCTGCAGGAGCTTCACAACACCAGGTATTTCTGCCAGGTGGAAGATGCCTCTCTCTGTGACCTTGCCGAACCAATCCCAGGGCCGTCCACGGAGTATTTCGGGGCCCTTGCAAAAGAACTCGGACTTGTCATAGTCCTCTCCCTTTTCGAGCGCCGCGCCCCGGGAATATATCACAATACGGCCGCTGTCATGGACAGTGACGGTTCCCTCGCCGGAATATACCGCAAGATGCATATTCCGGACGATCCGCTCTATTATGAGAAGTTCTATTTTACGCCCGGAGACCTGGGGTTCAGGCCTATAGACACATCTGTCGGCCGGCTCGGCGTGCTTGTATGCTGGGATCAGTGGTATCCCGAAGCCGCCAGGCTGATGGCCCTTGCAGGTGCCGAGATTCTTATCTATCCCACCGCGATAGGCGGTGTGCCCACCGACGCTCCGGAGGAGCAGACCCTGCAGCGTCAGGCCTGGCAGCTGGTCCAGAGAGGACACAGCGTGGCTAACGGACTTCCGGTAGTGACGGCGAACCGCACCGGACTGGAACCTGACCCGACCGGAGCCACTGAAGGGCTTTCCTTCTGGGGCGGCTCCTTTGCGACCGGTCCACAGGGCGAAATTCTCGCGGAGTTCGGGGCCGATGAAGAGGGCGTGAAGGTTGTCAGCATAGACATCGGCCGTACGGAATACGTCCGCCGCGGCTGGCCTTTTCTTCGCGACCGCCGCATAGATGCATACAAAGATATTCTTAAACGATTTAATAAATAGAACTATGAAAAAATTATTCATTGCCATTGCCGGCCTGATGCTTTTTGCGGCTTTCACAGCATCAGCCCAGGACATCATCCTCAAGAGGGACAACACCCTGGTCAAGGCTATTATCGAAGAAATCAATGATGACTCCATTGTCTATCACAACTACGACAATCCCACCGGGCCTCTCTACCGCGTCAATATTGAGAATGTCGTAAAGATTCAGTTCCAGAATGGTTCAGAGCAGGTGTTCGGCGCTCCCCAGCAGGCCCCTCAGGCACAGAAGGCTCAGCCGGCTCCCGTTCAGAACTCGCCCTATGTTCCTGGATACGGGACACTCGCGGGTGGAAAACTTGAGTATTCCCGTGGAGATTTTGAGCTTAATGGAAGGGAACTCACAGAATCAGAATTATACCAGCTCATTGGTGCCGATGTCTATGAAAACACCTATGAAGGCGCTATCAAGCAGCGTAATTTAGGTAAAGGCTTCATTATTTCCGGTGGTATCACTACAGGTGTTGGCCTCACCCTCTTTTTGATTGGCGCGCTTTCAAGTGAAGGTACTGTTACGCACACCTGGTATGAGAATTCAAATGGTGACCATTGGGGTGATGATTATTCCTACGATGATAATCTGAGTGAAACTGCGCCTTTGATGATAATCGGTGGCGTTCTGCTCGGAGTTGGTTCCACCTTGCTCAGCGCTGGTATTCCTCTGGCTATCATCGGTAACAGCCGCCTGAACTGGATTGAGAAGGACTATAACGAGAAGCACGGCTATGCATCGACTCTGAATTTCGGCGCTACAAAGTACGGAATGGGTCTTACCTTTAATTTCTAGGCATGAAAAAAGCATTAGTTTTTATTCTTTCCCTTGGATTGCTTGTCTCCTGCGACGGACTGTTTGTGATCTCCGACACTGACTCTCCGTCGGGGAGCGGCAATAATAACGGCGGCTCTACTCAGACCGGCGACAATGATCACCCGAACGATGACAATTCGTTTGGCGGTGTCATACAGCCTAAAGGCGCCATTAAGAGCTACACCGCTGTAACCACCAGGGCTAAAGACACCCAAAAGGAACGAGAGGAAACAAATGTCTATACTTACGATGCCCAAGGCCGCGTAGTCCGCATTGACTCCAACCAGAAGATGTACGACAACGGCGTTCTTGTCAACAAGGATCCCGAGGACCAGAATTTTGTCTGGATCTATGTCTATAACGGCACCGACTATGAGTTCCATAATGACTATGCTGAGTCTCCGAAAGCCCAGTGGGGAGCGCTGAACAGTGACTGGTACTTGACAGAGCTTAACACTTCGTCATACAAAGCGACATATACTTATAATGCTGAAAAAGGCATATCGAAATACAGCCAGGTCTATAACGACAACAGCATTAAAAAGGATATAACGTTTTCATGGAATAATGGGAATCTTATCGGCTCATCTTTCACTGCTGTCTATAAAGATGGATCTTCTCAGGAGGAGCTGATATATTCATACGACAGGGCCTTGCCGAAGAATCCGACACTTGGGAAGGCTGTTGACCTTACTTATTTCTGCTTCCCTGAATACGGCCCGCACATGCTTAACGGCCGGGGCACCAGACAATTCCCCAAGTTCGTCGAAATTATTTCTCCTGCAAAGGCCAATCTTGCAAAGCTGAAGTATTATTTCGACTACACCTTAAGTTCTGACGGGACTCGGATTGAGAAGATGGATCGATATAAGATTGAGTTTCCTTTCGCTATTGATGAGGAAACGGATCCCACTCTCCAGATGGTGCTTCAGAACGAAGTCACACACGTAAGTTTTACTTTTAAGTACTACTAGTAATTTTTTTAATAGCTACATCAGCAATGATGAAACGTCATCGCCGTGAGCGATGGCGTTTCTTATTTGTGTCGATGAGACATTGACAAGGGGAGCATCGACAATGGTTATTGAGGCTCCGGGGCAGTCAGTAAGTAGCGAAGCGGCTTCGGCGATTGCATCGAAACCTTCACGCGGGAAAACCACTATCCCATAATCTGAAAGGATACGTTCCCAATCCTTCCAGCGTCGGAAATCCGCAATCTGGTCGCCTCCTACGGTGAGAACAAAGCGCATCTGGGGTTCTGCCTCGTGCAGGGCATCCAGAGTCCTTATGGTGTAGTGAGGCGGCTCCATACGGAGTTCTATGTCACTTGCGGTAACGTTCTTGAGTTCGGGATGCCGCCGGAGCGCCGCGCAGGCGGCATCGAAGCGTTCCATCCCCGAGTCTGCGGATATATCCTCTTTGAGAGGATTCTTCGGCGATACCACCAGAAGCACTTCGTCATACATTACGGAGAGCCTTTCAAGGATGGCCAGGTGGCCGATATGGAGCGGGTTGAAACTTCCGGAATATACGGCTACCATGTTTTGAATGGATGCTTGGAGAGATAGGAATTGTAGTAGCGTTTGTCGCCGGTGACTTCTTCTCCCAGCCAGGAAGGCCTGTCGAAAGTCTCATCAGCGCTTCCGAGTTCTATTTCTGCCATTACCAGCCCTTCGTTTTCGCCGTGGAAGACATCCACTTCAAAACGGCGCTTTCCGGCAGGGATAATGTGACGGGTCTTTTCCACCAGTCCTTCCTTGCAAAGCAGGAAGAGGTCTTCCGCCTCGTCACGGCTGAGCTGCTTTTCCCATTCCATGCGGCTGAGTCCGGAGAAGGTGGGACCTTTTATGGTGAGAATCCCTTTCCCGTCCACAAGGCGCACGCGCACCGTACGGCCTCCGTCATGGGCGATGTAGCCCTGCTTCATCAAGTGGCTTGACGTTGCCTCGGAAAGGAAGCCGTCGCCGCTTACGAGAAACTTTCTTTCGGTTTCAATATTCATTTCGAGAGGAATTTGTTCACCAGCCCCTCGGCTTCCGCAAGGGCAGTCCGCAGGTCGTCATTTATAAGGATTACGTCGAATTTCGGGGCGTAGGTCATCTCGCCGGCAGCCTTCTGCACTCTTTCCTCTATGGCTTCCGGGGTATCTGTGCCGCGGGCGACCAGCCTTCTGCGCAGTTCCTCCACGGAAGGGGCCTGGATAAAAACGGAAAGGGCTCTGTCGCCGAAATACTTTTTGAGCGATATTCCGCCTTTTACGTCCACGTCGAATATAATTACGTGCCCCTTGGACCAAATCCTCTCCACCTCGCTCTTAAGCGTTCCGTAGAAGCGGTCGTTATAGACCTCTTCATATTCCACGAAGGCGTCTTCGGCGATTTTTCTGCGGAATTCTTCCGGACTCAGGAACCAGTATTCCACTCCGTCCTGTTCGCTGCCTCTCGGAGGGCGTGAGGTCGCCGACACCGAAAACTCAATTTCAGGATGCAGCCCGAGAATATGCCCTACCACCGTGCTCTTTCCCGAGCCCGACGGCGCTGAAAATATCAATACTTTTCCTTCCATCTTGATACAAAAAGCGCCAGCATCAACTGCTGGCGCTGGATTGACAATTAGAGAGCCTTGCCGTCGGAGCCGAGGACGTTGATGATTTTGTGCATATAGAGCTTCTTCATCTCGTCACGGGCAGGACCGAGGTATTTGCGGGGATCGAATTCTCCGGGTTTCTCGTTGAAGATCTTGCGGATGGCAGCGGTCATCGCGAGACGGCTGTCGGAGTCGATGTTGATTTTGCATACAGCGCTCTTGGAGGCTTCGCGGAGCTGCTCCTCGGGAATACCGACTGCGTCGGGAAGTCTTCCGCCGTTGGCATTGATAATGTCCACATATTCCTGAGGAACGGAAGATGAGCCGTGCAGGACGATAGGGAAGCCTGGAAGTTTCTTCTCAATCTCATGGAGCACGTCGAAGGCGAGCGGCGGGGGAACCAGGCGTCCGGTCTTCGGGTCACGGGTGCACTGCTCGGGAGTGAACTTGTATGCACCGTGGGAAGTGCCGATGGAGATTGCGAGTGAGTCGCAGCCGGTGCGGGTCGCGAAGTCTATGACTTCCTCCGGTTTAGTATAGTGGGATTCCGCTGCGGAAACCTCGTCCTCCACGCCGGCGAGAACGCCGAGTTCAGCTTCGACAGTCACGTCATATTTGTGCGCATATTCGACGACCTGCCTGGTGAGGGCGATATTCTCTTCGTAGGGGAGGGAGGAAGCGTCGATCATGACAGAGCTGAAGCCGGTGTCCACGCAGCTCTTGCAGAGCTCGAAACTGTTTCCGTGGTCCAGGTGGAGGCAGATCTGGGGATTCTCCCAGCCGAGTTCCTTTGCATACTGGACAGCGCCTTCCGCCATGTAGCGGAGAAGAGTCTGGTTCGCATATTTGCGTGCGCCGCTGGAAACCTGGAGGATAACGGGGGATTTGGTCTCTGCGGAGGCCTGGATTATGGCCTGCAGCTGCTCCATATTGTTGAAGTTGAATGCGGGGATTGCATATCCGCCTGCGACAGCCTTTTTGAACATTTCACGAGTGTTCACAAGGCCAAGTTCTTTGTAAGATACCATATCTTTTAAGGGTTAAATGTTTGCTTTAAAGCAGCCGCAAATTTAAGAATTTTTAACAACAATTCCAACATGAATAAATGGCCCGGAATGGCTCGGAATTGTCAAAAAAAATTAGTAAATTTGCGTGTTTAAGAGAAATGTGAAAAAGATGGATAACAAGCAGGAAAATCAAGACATTTTGCAGGAACAGCCCACGGGCTACACCGAACAAGTTGAAATAGACCATGAGATGCGTACGGCCTACATTGACTATTCTATGTCGGTCATCGTATCCCGCGCCCTTCCCGATGTCAGGGACGGTCTGAAGCCGGTTCAGAGAAGGGTTCTGTACGGCATGAACGAGATGGGCGTGAAATACACTTCCCAGACCAAGAAATCCGCCCGTATAGTCGGCGACGTAATGGGTAAATATCACCCTCACGGCGATTCTTCCGTCTATGACGCCATGGTCCGCCTGGGCCAGTGGTGGAACCAGCGCTATCCCCTTGTCTGGGGGCAGGGCAACTTCGGGTCCATGGACGGCGATTCTCCCGCTGCGATGCGTTACACCGAGGCCAAGCTCCAGAAGATGTCGGAAGATGTCCTCGCGGACATGGACAAGGACACCGTGGACATGACCCTGAACTTTGACGACACCCTTCAGGAGCCCACCGTCCTTCCCACCAAGGCCCCGCTGCTGCTCCTTAACGGAGCTTCCGGCATTGCCGTGGGTATGGCCACAAACATGGCTCCCCATAACCTTGGAGAATGCTGTGACGCAATCTGCGCATATATTGACAATCCGGAAATTACAACGGATGAACTCATGCAGTACATCAAGGGTCCGGATTTCCCCACCGGCGGTATAGTAATGGGCAAGTCCGGCATCAAGGAGGCCTATGAAACCGGCCGCGGCCGCGTGGTCATCCGCTCAAAGACTGAAATAGAGGTAGACGAGCACGGCCGTGAAACCATAGTGGTCACGGAAATCCCCTATATGGTGAACAAGCGTGAGATGATAGAGAAGATAGCACAGCTCGCAGATGAAAAGAAGGTTGAGGGCATCTCCTACATCAACGACGAAAGTTCCCGTGGTGAAACCCGCGTGGTGATCCGCCTCAAGCAGGGGACCAACTCCGGCGTCGTACTCAACATGCTGTTCAAGTACAGCCCCCTCCAGAGCAGCTTCTCCTTCAATAACGTTGCCCTTGTGAAGGGACGCCCCCGTACCCTCAGCCTTAAGGAAATCATCGGCCAGTTTGTGGAATTCCGTCATGAGGTTGTGGTGCGCCGCACAAAGTTTGAACTTGACAAGGCCCAGAAGCGTGCCCATATCCTGGAAGGCCTCCTGAAGGCCATGGACATCATAGATGAGATTGTCCATATCATCCGCTATGAGACCAAGAGCATCGATGAAGCAAAGCAGATGCTCATGGACCGCTATCAGTTCTCTGAGGCCCAGGCCGGAGCAATTGTGGAGATGCGTCTCCGTCAGCTTGTCGGCTTGGAGCGCGAAAAGCTTCAGAACGAGTATAATGATCTCATGGCTCAGATTGCTGAGTTGGAGAGCATTCTTGCCGACAGAAAGAAACTTTTAACAGTAATCAAAAAAGAGATTAACGAGATTGCCGCAAAATACGGCGATGAA
>JAFYEM010000018.1 GCA_017544265.1 Bacteroidales bacterium
ATTTCAAAAGCCCAGCCTGGTGGAGAGCCTTTTCTTTGCCTCGTACATCCGCAATCATGTTAAAAACTACTTCTGATGAATAAGACCGCAGTTGTTTTAGCACTTGCCATGACCGTTTCCTCCTCCCTATACGCCCAGCAGCTTCGTAACCCTCCAAGACCTTTTCGTATAGCGGGCTAAAAACCTTCATTTTATGCCTTTTTAGCCCGCTATACTTTTATCAGCAAATAAAAAGTGTGACCTTTTTGCGCTTTATTGGCTAACCTACGGCATTCATTACGCAGACGCGCTCAATCTTGGCGCCGTCGGCAAACTGCCCGTCTCCGAGATACTCTGACCTCGCTACCTTATAGCAAAAGTCCTCATCCATCCGGGCATAGACCACGACGAAATCCGCCCGGGAATCATCTATGGAAATATACGGAATCTCAAACCCATAGGATTCGCTGACATCATTGACTTTTTCAATAAAGTCAGGAAAAGGCATTCCGGCATATATGCCGTAAGGGTTGGAATAGGCCGGAGAACAGACATCGATCATGAAGATTTCCCCGTTGTTGTCAGTCGTGAACACTAGCACCGGCTCATTCCCGCCTTCCTTGACCAGATTGTAAGTCTGTTCATATTCAGAGGCGGCGACGAATTCAGTGTTGTATCCTGGAATAACCCAGGAAACCTTGCTGCCAAGGTCTATGTTGGCGAAACCCCAGTTCTGGATGCAGGGAATCCGGCCGGTGACATTTCGGACGAATTCCACTCCGTTCCAGTCGTAAATGACCCCGGTGCGGCCGATGTCCTCGATATAGACCTCCATACCTTTGTCATAGTAACTGTTGAATATCCCGTCCTTGAGCGCATAGTAAAGGTCCCCATGCCCGAAAGTCATCAACGGGTCGGCAGTGAGATCGTTCTCGGTATAGGGTGGATTCAGGGGGAGTTCGGAAGGAGTCACCTTTGCGGCGGCGGAATCAAACCAATAATACTTGTAGGGATTCTTCTTCTCACCACTGTCGTCAAAGCTTCCGGACTTGATGATACCGAAGAACTTACCCTGTTCGACTCCGGCATAGACATATAAGTTCAGATAGGGATGGGGCCTGTCTTCAAAATCCTCCATCTCAGTCCCTGAAAGTTCCTCGAAATAATCGGACCAGAAAATGACATTATCGGTGGAAGGCGCGGCGTAAAGACCGTCCCCGTCACCGAGCATGCCGTCCGTGCGCATGACGATATATTTATTGAAATAGACCTCACGCTTTTCCGCTTCCTTTAGCATGTCCGGGAGATCCGAGGCCGGGACAGCCTTGAAAAAAGCCAGCATGTCAGACTCTTCCACCGCGGGAAGTTCATCAAAAGGCTTTCCTTCGGGCTTGGAAGCCGATTTGCACGAGAAGACAAAGGGAAGGATTACGGCAGTTAGAAAGAAAAGCTTTTTCATAGAAAACCTGATTACAATTTTGGCAAATATACAAAGAATAATCGAAGACAGAAAGTTGCAGGCAATCGCAGACATTCAGCCGGGCTTTCAAGCTTGGCAGAATGAAAGTTTGCAGTTTGTTACTTACATTTGTGCCTGTGACAGTCCGGTTCTGTCTAACCTTAATTTATCTATGTTTATTATATCCGGGACTACAGAGCGGCGGCCAGGGAACCGACGTTGTCAAATACGAAGTCCGGGGACTGGGATTCAGGGACGTTTTCCAGAATTTCAGGAGTGGTTTCCCCTGACAGCACGAGAATACCCGCCGCTCCGGCGTTGCGGGCCATCGCGATGTCGGTATAGACACGGTCTCCGACCATGGCGACTTCGTCCGGGCTCAGGCCGTGCTTGAGCATAATATCCTGCAGCATGGTGGGGTCGGGCTTCCCCAGGACTATGTCCGGACGGCGGCCGGTCGCCTCTTCGATGCATTTCTGTATGGAGCCGCAATCGACCAGCACTGTCTCCAGTTCGGTGGGGCAGACGCGGTCCGGGTTGGTGGCTATGTAGGGCACTCCCTGCGAGGCCCACCAGGCGGCGCGGCACAGCCGGGGATAGGTAAGAGTCATGTCGAAGGAAACGACAAGGGCGTCCGGACGGTCCGCGGGGTCGTCCGCGCAGGGCTCATATCCGGCTTTTTCGAACTGCGAGACCATCGACGGAGTACCGAGCATGAACAGCCTGCGGGCGCCGGGGAGATTCTCTTTCAGCCAGTCTATCGCCGCGAGGGAAGTGGTGAGCATGTTCTCTTCGGAAGCCTCGATGCCCATCCCGGCGAGTTTTGCGAGGTAATCCGCCACGCTTCTGGTCGGGTTGTTGGTCAGGAATGTGTAGCCTATGCCCTTTTCCCGAAGAGTTTTCAGAAAATCTTGTGTCCATGGGAACAGCCGGCCGCCCAGATACAGCGTACCGTCCATATCCAGAGCCATGTGGCGTATTTTCTTCAATCTGTCAGCGGACATCACTGATGCATTTTTGTTAGAGCTCGCCAAATATACGAAAATTTGACTATATTTGTGATATTGACAAAGTAATTATTCTCTAACCATCAAAGCTGATGAGAGCCTTTTTAGCTTCAGTTTTTTCGCTTATGATCCTGAGTTGTCTGAATTCCTGCCGGGAGTCTGCCCAGTGCCGGCTTTCGGATGAATGTGTCTATAATCCCGACGCCACTGTTTTCACCGTATGGGCGGGGGAGGCCTCAGATGTGGAACTCCGCCTTTACGACGAGCCTCTCGGAGGTGAAGCGGAAACAGTGAAGATGCGCCCCGTGAAGGACGGTTTCTGGCAGGTGGGTGTACGCGGCGACCAGCAGGGCCGGTTCTATACCTTCCGTACTTTTTCCGGCGGCAGATGGAACCTTGAGGCTCCTGGCATCTTTGCCAGAGCAGTCGGTATCAACGGGGAGCGCGCAGCCGTCATAGACTTTGAAAAAACCAATCCGGAGGCATGGGACGAGGATGTACGCCCGCCTTTCGGGGCGCCTGTGGTCTATGAACTACATCACCGCGACTTCTACATCCACCCGTCTTCGGGAGTGGCGCATCCCGGAAAATTCCTCGCTCTCACCGAGCCGGCCACTCTCAGCCCCGACGGCCTTGCGACGGGTATCAGCCATCTGAAGGAACTCGGCGTGACGCATATCCAGATACTCCCGTCCTTCGATTACGGCTCCATAGACGAGCTCACTCTGGACCAGGGCCGTTACAACTGGGGCTATGACCCCAAGAACTACAATGTGCCGGAGGGCTCCTACAGCTCTGATCCCGCCGACCCGGCCGTGCGTATAAAGGAATTCAAGCAGATGGTCCAGGCCCTCCACCGCGCGGGCCTGCGAGTCATAATGGACGTGGTCTATAACCACACCTACGAGACCGAAGGCTGCGCGCTAGGCCGTATAGTCCCTGACTATTTCTATCGTCACCTTCCCGACGGAACGCTCTCCAACGGCTCCGGCTGCGGCAACGAGACCGCAAGCGAGAAGGAAATGATGCGCCGTTTCATGGTGGAATCAGTCAGGTACTGGGTCGATGAATACCACGTGGACGGCTTCCGCTTCGACCTTATGGGCATTCACGACATAGAAACCATGAACGCCATTCGCGCCGCTCTGCCGGATGATATTCTGGTCTATGGCGAAGGCTGGGCTGCATCGGCCCCGGCACTTCCCTTCGGACAGCTCGCAATGAAAGCGAACATGGCCGCAATTCCCGGCGTGGGTGCCTTCAGCGATGATATCAGGGATGCGCTTGTGGGTTCTCCTTTCAATTCGGATCCGGCTTTCGCGGCAGGAGCTCCTCTCTTCAAGGAGAGGCTCGAAGCCGCAATAGAAGGTTCCCGCAGCTGGACCGGAAGGCCCCTGCAGCAAATCTGCTATGTAACCTGCCACGACAACTACTGTCTCCGTGACAGGCTTGCCCTGTCCTGTCCCGGGGCCTCGGAAGAGGAACTGCTGAAAATGGACAAACTTGCCCAGACCGCCATCCTCACGGCGCAGGGCATTCCCTTCATCTTCGCCGGAGAGGAAGTCTTCCGCACCAAAGGCGGGGACGAAAACAGTTACCGCAGCCCGGACAGCGTCAATGCGATTGACTGGCACAACAAGAAGGTCTATAACGACCTGTTCCGCTACTATTCCGCCCTGGTGCACTTCCGCACTGAACATCCCCGGTTCTGGCCCTCGTTGGATGGTCCTGACCCGGAGGTGACTTTCCTGGATGCGCCGGAGGGTGTGGTATATTTCCGCATAGACGCGGCGGACGGCAGCAGACTGTGGGTAGCGCTGAACGGCAGCCGCCGTCCTGTGCCCGTCAAAGCTCCGGAATCCAGTTTCAGCATAATTGTAACTGACGGTCTCGCGGGCCTGGACCTTCCCGGCACCGGCGGCGGGACAATACGGGTGGAGCCTCTCGAGGCGCTTGTGCTTCTGCAAAAATAGACTTGTATATATATGAAACGGGCTTTTTCTTTACTCACTGCAGTTCTTCTTATTGTATCATGCAGCCATTCTTCCTTCGTAGGCGAGCGTACCGCTGCGCTGGATGACTCGGCGTGGGATTCTTCAAACTGGATTTCGGCCGCTGACGCTCCGGTTGTCACCGGGAAGGTGAATTCAAAGGAGGGACACCGCCGTTCTGCCGACGGGGCCAGCTGGTTCCTTTCGGAAGTTACCAACGGCGGCAGGGTAGTGTCCGCAAAATGGAGCACCGTCGCTCTTGGTGTCTATCAGCTGTATCTCAACGGGCAAATGGTCGGCGAGGACTTCCTGAAGCCGGGTTACACCCACCCCGTGAAGACCAAGCGTTCATATACCTATGATATAAGCGAGGTCTTCGACAAGGCTCCGGGGGCGGTGAATGTACTTTCGGCCCAGGTGACTCCCGGATGGTGGGCGGACAAGATAGTCACGCCCGGCGGGCACGAAGGCATGGTCGGGAAAAAATGCGCCTTCAGGGCTGTTCTGGAACTTGTTTACGAGGATGGAAGCAAGTCTCTGCTGGGCACCAATACCAGCGACTGGACAGCCGGAATCGCCGGCCCTGTGAAGCATGCCGCGATATTTGACGGGGAAGAATATGACGCCCGTGTGCCTATGGGGTTCGATACTCCCGAAAAGCTGTCGCAACCTGAGATTAATACTGAATTCTGCGGCGAAATACTGCCTTCCGAAGGCGCCGAGATCTGCCTCAGGAGAGACCTTTCCCTCAAGCCGGTGGAGGCCTACGTGTGGAAGGATATCGAAAATGCTTCCGAAGATGAATATGGCAAAGTGGTCCGGCTGCGTGACTTCGCTGAGAAAATGGTTATCCGCGAGGGCGAGACACTGGTAGTGGATTTCGGCCAGAATGCCGCCGCGGTGCCATATTTCGAGTTCAAAGCTGAGAAGGGGACTGTACTGACCTGCCTTCCGGGTGAGATTCTCAACGACGGAAACGGGGCTAAGAGCCGCGGAATGGACGGCCCTGAGGGGAGCGTGCACCGGGAGAATCTCCGCAGCGCTTCGGACTGCTTCCGCCTGGACTACACCTTCGCCGGCACCCGCGCTTACGAGAGCTACATGCCCGCACACACTTTCTTCGGCTACCGCTTCCTGTCCATTACAGCAAGCTCCGAGGTGAAAATCAGGAAGATCCTGTCCATCCCCGTCACCTCCATTACGGCGGATATGGAGACGGGCCGGATAGAAAGCGGAAACGATCTTGTGAACAAACTGATTTCCAATACCCGCTGGGGTATGCTCTCGAACTATCTTTCAGTGCCCACGGACTGTCCCCAGAGGAATGAACGGCTCGGCTGGATGGCTGATACCCAGGTATTTGCCGAGACCGGGACCTTCTTTGCAAACACTGATTCCTTCTTCCACAAGTGGACCCGCGACATCCGGGACTGCCAGAGCCCCTCGGGCGGATTCCCCGGGGTGGCGCCCTATGGACAGTTCGGCTCGGAGATATGGCATACAATGCGTCTGGGCTGGTCGGATGCCGCGATTATAGTCCCCTGGGTGGTCTGGAAGCAGTTTGGCGATACCGCTGTCATAGACGAAAACTGGGAGGCTATGGAGCGTTTCCTCAGCCATGTGAATGAAACCCGCTACAATCATGCGGACATAGTGGAAGAAAACGGCAATTTCCAGTGGGCGGACTGGCTGAGCTATGAGCCTCTGGAGAGTCACAGCCACCGGGCCCAGACGCCGAAGGACGCTTCCGGAAAGCGCCATCCTCTTCCGGAGGCAATAGACTACTGGAACTATCTGGGAGCCTGTTACTGGCTTATGGATGCGGGCATGATGAAGGATATGGCCCGTGCTTCCGGCAGGGACGCATCCCCCTTCGAAGCCATGGAGGCTGAGGCGGGAGCGTATATAAAAGCCAATTTCATAGACGCTGACGGCCTTTTCCGGACCGAGGTGTTGAATACCATGCAGACTCCGGCCCTGTTCGCACTGAAGACGGGAATTGTCGAAGGGAAAGCTCGTGAGGATATGATACTCCGCCTGAGGAAGAATTTCCAGGAGCATGGAGGCTGTCTGCAGACCGGCTTCCTCGGGACATCCATACTTATGCAGACTCTCACGGAGAACGGTATGGCGGATATTGCCTGGGACCTTCTTTTCCAGAGGAAAAATCCCAGCTGGCTTTACTCAGTGGACAACGGCGCAACCACGATCTGGGAACGCTGGAACAGCTATACCATAGAGAGCGGCATGGGTCCCAAGGGAATGAACAGTTTCAACCATTATGCCTATGGCTGCGTGTGCCAGTGGATATGGGAAACAGCTGCAGGAATAGCAGCAGACCCCGCGAATCCCGGTTTCCGGCATATAATTATGAGCCCTGTGCCTGACAGCAGGCTCGGCTGGCTGAACGCTGAATTCAAGAGTCCCTGCGGACTTGTCAAGAGTGCCTGGAAATACGAGGGAGACAGATGCCTGTGGTCGTTCACTATCCCGGAAGGTACTACGGCGACTGTTTCTCTGCCAGGAGGGAAAGAGCCTGAGGAATATGCTCCGGGCAGCTATACCCTGGAAATCTAAAGGAAGCCCCCGGCGAAGTCCAGCATCCACTTCCAGTCGCTGGCATTGATTCCGTGCCTGCCGTCCCTGCGTACGTAACCGAGACTGCGGCCTATCGCTCCGGTGTCCTCGTTGTCCGGCCATTCCACTTCCGGAAGCCCCTCTTCTCCGAGTAATTTCCACACCGGAGAGGCTGCGCGGACGGAAAGGAATTCGCCGTAGGTGTCGAACCAGGGATTGTTGAACCCTTCCACAAGTAGGGGACGGGGTGCTATGCAGGCGAGCAGCATGTGCTGATCGAAAGGCAGGTCTTTTTCCCTGCCGGCGTATTTACGGAACTCTTTGCACCACCAGTAGCCGAAGTGGTCCACCTCGGAGCCGATATATTCTCCGAAGTTGCGTTTTGAAAGCGGGACCCCGCCTCCGCCTGTCTGGTTGACCACGGTGACTGCAAATCTCTCGTCAAATGCACTTGCCAGAAGGGCCGCCTTGCCGAGTCGCGACGAACCTGTCAGAATGACTCTTGACGCGTCTATGCGGCCGTCCATCTCGAGCATGTCCATCCCCCTGCACAGGCCCCAGGCCCAGGCCATCAGCGAGCCGGTGCTGCAGTCCCTGTCCCACAGTTCATACATGTGGCCCCTTGCGATGGCGAGCTGTTCCTCATAGTTCTGAAGGGTATCCGGATCAGAGCCTATGTCCTCGTAGCAGGCAGTGACGTAGGCAATGCCTTTTGAACGGAGTTCCTCGATGGGGAAAACCGTGGTGTGTTCCCGGCCGCCTTCCTTCAGGAGTACGTCGTCATTGCCGTAATAATTAAGCATCAGCACCGCGGGGGCGGGAGTTTCGCCTTCGGGATAGACAATCATCCAGTCTATATGCGGCCCGCTTCCGTCTTCCCGGAAGCTCATCCTGACTCTCTTCACAGGGCCTTCACCGGTAGAAGACAGGAAGAAAGGGCAGGCGGGAGGCATATCCCCGTACATTTCCTTCTGGAACAGTTCCAGTATCTCGCGGCGACGTTCCCTCCACTCTTCTTTTGTGGAGACACTGCGTCCGTCGGCGAAAACAAGAGGGTCGGGGAGGGTATAGGGCTTGACCTTTTCTTCCTTTTTATTGTAGTTCCAGCTGAATTTATTATCCCGGAATTGCAGCCCGGTCACGGTGTACTGCTCCGGAGCATCCAGGATATTTCTGGTACGGACGCATTTCAGGGTGCATCTCTGTACAAGCAGGTTTCTGGCCCGGGAGACGGGAAGGTCGCTGCGGCCTTTGAGGTCGAAAAACTGAGTGTAGGGTTTGACATACACTACGTTCCGGGCGTCTCCCGAGATATCTTCCACAAGGAAATCCCCATACTGCTGCGGCGTGTCAGGCCGCATTTTGAGCCAGAGAACCTTGTCGGTCTTGCGGACGCTGCTCTTGCGCAGAATCACGTTTTTCGCCCCCACGCATTCGCTTCCGACCACAACCGCGCCCCAGCCCTGTCCGAAAGAGCAGTTCTCCACAAGTATCCGTTCGTTGATTCCGTTGTCGGGGTCTTCATCGGCCCACGGTCCCTTTCCGCCCTTAATGGCGATAAGGTCGTCTCCGGTCGCTATCGTGCACGAGTCTATATGGACGTCGCTGCAGACATCCAGGTCTATGCCGTCGGAGGACGGAGCCTTGAACGGGGCGAAGGGGGCATAGATATCCAGCCCGCGTATATAGACCTTCCTGCACTTGTACAGGTGGATGTTCCAGAATGCTGAATGCCTGAGCTTTACGTCTTCGATCCGGACATCTGATGAGCGGCTGATGCTCACGAGCCGGGCCCGCCTGACTTCGAGATTGGTGCATGCGGGGTTCTCCTTGCGCCTTGCCCAGAAGGCCTTCCACGCTCCGACCCCGTCGCCGTCCAGAGTCCCCTTGCCCTGAATGCAAAATCCGTTGCAGCCGTCTGCGTTTATCAGTGCGGCAGACCAGGACTGCAGCACTCCTTCGATGTGGACCTGCACATCCGGATAATCTTCCTGCGCCGTACTGCCCTTGAGAATTGCCCCTTCTTCGAGAAACAGATGGGTTCCGGGCTTGAAAAACAGGGCCCCGGAGCGCCACACTCCGCAGGGGATGACCACGGTCCCGCCTCTTTTAGCCGCCGCGTCTATAGTCCTCTGTATCGCTGCGGTCTGGATTATTGAACTGTCCGGCACGGCACCGTAGTCGGTGATTGTAAATCTTCTGGCCTGGGAGCATCTGACCGGCCTCGGCTCGGAAAAGAACCACTTGTCCATGGTGCTCCCGTCCGGCCAGCAGGGCCTGGGAACGTCCCCGTGATGGGGGATGGACAACAGCAGAGCAGCAATAAGAGAAACTACAGGACTCATACTGCAAAGTTAGATTATTTAACTGAAAAACAAAAGGGAGCCGACCGAAAGGTCAACTCCCTGTGCGCGGGATCAGAGTCGAACTGACACGTCCTTGCGGACACTACCTCCTGAGAGTAGCGCGTCTACCAATTCCGCCACTCGCGCTTGGACTGCAAAATTACAAACTTTTTTTGAAATGACAAAATTAATTAACTTTGTCTCCCGATATGGAAAAGAAAGTAATACTGATTACCGGCGCAAGCAGCGGGATAGGATATTCCGCCGCAAGGATACTCTCGCAGCAGGGCCACAAGGTCTATGGCGCCGCGAGAAGGGTTGAACTGATGGAGCCGCTTCGCGAGTTCGGGCTTGTTCCCGTGAAACTGGATGTCACTGACGAGAATTCCATCCGGGAGGCCGTGAAGACGGTAATCGAAGCGGAGGGGAGAATAGACGTTCTGGTGAACAATGCCGGTTACGGCTCCTTCGGGCCGATTGAAAGCGTGCCTGAGCAGGAGGCCCGCATGCAGATGGAGGTCAATGTTTTCGGTCTGGCCGCAATGATTCGCTGCGTCCTTCCCTATATGAGGGAGCGCCACGGCGGAAGGATAATCAATATATCCTCCATCGCCGGAAAACTGGTTCTTCCCTACGGAGGATGGTACCACGTTTCAAAGTATTCTGTCGAAGCGCTCAGCGACGCCCTCCGGATAGAGCTGAAACAGTTCGGCATCAAAGTCAGCATAATAGAACCCGGCGGTATCAAGACACCCTGGGGAACTATTGCCGCAGAGCATCTTGAAAAGACCTGCGAAGGGACTGTCTATGAGGATGAAGGCGGCCAGATGGCACGTTTCCTACGCAAAGGCTACGCCACCAATTTTCTTTCATCTCCCGATGTGATCGGCCGTGCAATCGCCCGCGCAGCCAATGCCCGCCGCCCTAAAACACGCTACCGCACCGGGCGTATAGCCGGTACGGCAGTGTTTGTCCATTCCATCATTCCCGCCAGATGGTGGGACGCTTTGATGAAATTCTCAGTAAAAAACCTTTACAACCTGGCCCGAAGAGTTGACGAGGCTTCCTCGTAACCGGGTTTTTCCAGCAGGGCGAACATATTCTTCTTGTAGGCCTCCACGCCTGGCTGGTTGAAGGGGTTCACGCCGAGCGTATAGGCGCTGATGCCGCAGGCGAATTCAAAGAAATAGAACACGGCGCCAAGGCTGCTCTCGTCGATTTTGTCGAAGGAGACCTCCAGCTGGGGCACGCCGCCGTCGATGTGGGCGAGTACGGTCCCGAGTCGGGCCATCTGGTTGCAGTGTTCCACCCTCTTTCCGGCGAGGTAGTTGAGTCCGTCGAGGTTGTCCTCATCGGCCTCGATTACTACCTTTCGGGCAGCTTCGCGAACGTTCAGCACAGTCTCGAACATCACCCTGTCGCCTTCCTGGATGAACTGTCCCATGGAGTGGAGGTCGGCGGTGTTGTTCACCGAGGCAGGGAAAATACCCTTGCCGTCCTTGCCTTCGGATTCGCCGTAAAGCTGTTTCCACCACTCTGCAAGGTATTGGAGCTTGGGATTGTAGCTCACCAGGATTTCCACCTTCTTGCCGAGGGCGGAGTAAAGGGCGTTGCGGGTGGCGGCATAGACAACGGCGGGATTCTCCGCGCTCTTCACGGCGAGAGCTTTCTGCTCTGCGGCGGCGCCGCGCAGCATGGCGCGGATGTCGAAACCGGCCAGTGCGATGGGCAGCAGACCTACCGGGGTAAGCACTGAAAAACGGCCTCCTACATTGTCCGGGACAATGAAAGTGCGGTAGCCTTCCCTTGTCGAGAGGGTCTTGAGGGCGCCTTTGTGCTCGTCGGTGATTGCGACGATACGGCGGGCGGCCTCGGCTTTTCCGTATGTCTTTTCAATATACTGCTTGACAATTCTGAAAGCGACTGCGGGTTCGGTGGTGGTTCCGGATTTGGAGATCACCACGCAGGCGGTATTGCGCTCTGCGGCAAGGTCCATAAGCTCTGCCAGATAGTCTTCGGACAGGTTGTTGCCGGCAAAAACCACCTCGGGGGCACCCTCTCGGTGAAGTTGTTTCGAGAAATTGTGGCTGAGCGCCTCGATCGCGCATTTGGCGCCGAGATAACTGCCGCCGATGCCTATCGCAATCACCAGGTCCACGCCCAGTCCTTTCCAATCGTCCCTGACCGCCTCACATTCAGCAATCAGGCTCTCAGGAGTGTCAGTGGGGAGTTTCTTCCATCCGAGAAAATCATTTCCGGCACCTTTCTCGCTTTCCAGCACGTCGAATGCCGAGAGCGCTTTGCACAGGTACTTTTCATATAACTGGCCGTCAATAAAATTCTTGCAGCCTTTGATGTCGATTTTTACCATATTGTTTTGTTTTGTTTAGTTTGTCTTGTCTTGTCTATTGTTGGGCAAGTTTCTTTTCGCTGGGTATCAGAAGGGCGCACAGCAGCACTCCGATAAGGGAACCGACCGCGACAGAAAGCATGGCTGCGTCCCAGGAGGAACCGTTGGCGATGCCGCCGATGACTATTTTCGAGCAGACTGCATCTCCCAGGAGGTATCCGAACAGTCCCACGAAGCCGGCAGCGGTGCCTGCCGCGTTTTTGGGCACTAGATTCAGGGCCTGGACTCCGGTGAGGGCGACCGGGCCGTAGATGAAGAAACCGATTACGCACAGCGCGATGTAAATCAGGGTCTTCTGGACGGCTGGAGTGGCATTGATGATACCCGAACCGACCATCCAGTAGAGGAATACTCCCGCTCCGCAGAGGAACATGCAGATTACGTTCATGGGAGCGCAACGCCCCTTGAATATCCTGGAAGTGGCCCAGCCGCATGCTATGGTGCCTACGGCGCCCACGATGTTATGGACGGAAAAAGCTACTTTGCTCTCGGCAGCGGTCATGATGCCCTTGGCCTGAAGATAGGTGGGCGCCCAGTCACCGATTCCGTAGCGGACCATATAGACGGCTACATTGGAGATGGCCACGACCCACAGCAGTTTGTTTTTGAGCACGTAGTCCACGAAGAGCACTTTGAAAGGAAGTTTTTCCCCGGCGCTTCCCTTGGACTTTACACCGCTGTGGTCGTTTCGCCAGTCGCCGACGGCGGGAAGGCCGCAGGACTCCGGCGTGTCACGTATCGCCCACCAGCAGAACAGGGCTATTGCAAGCGCTATCAGGGCGGGGAACACGAAATTGCCTCTCCAGGTCTGGACAATGCCCAGATCGGCGGCGAGGGAAACACCCGCTATGGCCAGAAAGCCAAGTGAGAAAGACCCCACGGTATGGGATACGTTCCACACGCTCATCTTGAAACTCCGCTCGTTCTGGCTGAACCAGTGGGCCATGATACGTCCGCAGGGAGGCCAGCCGAATCCGCTCAGCCATCCCACTACGAGCATCAGGGTGAATATTATGGCGGTATTAACCGCGGTGTTCGCTCCGAATGGAATCAGTCCCACGGACATCATGGTCAGGGCCGACAGAATCAGTCCTACGCAGAGAAACTTGCGTGCGTCTGAACGGTCCGAGACACTGCCCATGACGAACTTGCTGAATGCATAGGCAATGGAAACGGCGGACATCGCAAGGCCGACTTTTCCCGCGTCCAGGATACCGTCGTTAATCATGTCGGGGGCGGCAAGGGAAAGGTTCTTGCGTACCAGATAATAAGCGGCGTAACCCAGGAAGGCTCCCAGGAACACCTTGATTCTCATTGATTTGTATTCCTTGTCAACTTTCTCGGCAGGAATCTGTGCCTTTGGTTTGGGAGGATCAAGAAAACGTGCCATCTTTGAAAATGTTTATCAAAAGTCAAGAATACAAAGATAGTGATTCTTTTTCAAAAATCACCACCTCCGGATATTCTTTGACAGGCGCATCAACATGCGGACTGCCATTCTGTCACCTTTGAGGCGGTGGCAGGCTATTTGAAGTACGCCTTGGGCCGGTTTCGAAGCCGGCTACCGTGATATAGCGTTAAATGTAAACAGAAATGGCAGAGAAAAAGAACAGCAAAGATAAAGAGCGTATCGCAGAACTTGAGAAGCAGTTGGAAGAGGCCAAAAGTGCAACAGAGGAGCGTAAGAACGACTTTCTAAGGCTTATGGCCGAATTCGAGACTTTCCGCCGCCGCAGCGCTGAAGAGAGGCTTTCCCTTGTGAAATCCGCCTCCTCGGATACGATAAAGGGCCTGCTTCCGATACTCGACGACTGCGAAATCGCGTTGAAGAACCTTCGTGAAAGCACTGATTCCGAGGCCGCAAAGCTGGGCACGGAACTTATTTACAATAAATTGACGGCATATCTGAAGACCTGCGGCCTGGAGAAAATCGAGGCTGTCGGGAAGGATTTCGACACTGAATTCCATGAAGCCGTGACTATGTTCCCGGCTCCGTCAGAGGATCTCAAAGGCAAGGTCATCGATGTGGTCCAGACAGGTTACACCCTGGGCGACAAGGTCTTAAGGTACGCAAAAGTCGTGGTTGGAGAGTAAGTTATGGCAAACAAGAGAGACTACTACGAGGTACTTGGCGTGAGCAAGACGGCGTCTGCCGATGAAATCAAGGCGGCCTACCGTAAACTTGCCCTGCAGTGGCATCCTGACCGCTGGGTCAGCGGTACAGATGCCGAGAAGAAGAACGCCGAGGAAAAATTCAAGGAAGCGGCTGAAGCCTATTCGGTACTTTCTGACCCGGAGAAGAAAGCCCGTTACGACCAGTTCGGCTTTGCCGGCGACCAGATGGGCCAGGGCGGTTTCGGCGGCTTTGGCGGCGGCGGTTTCGACTTCGGCGGAATAGACCCGTTCGAAATCTTCTCCAACCTCTTCGGCGGCGGTTTTTCTTCCCGTTCGCAGGGTCGTCCGGCCCAGCAGAGAGGGCGCGACATAATGACCAGCGTCAAACTTACACTTGAGGAAATCGCTTCCGGCTGCGAGAAAGAGATTACTCTTAACCGCAACCGTACTTGCTCTGAGTGCAATGGTGTCGGAACCAGGAATCCTTCCGACGTGAAGACCTGCCCGACCTGCCATGGCAGCGGTCAGGTGCGTCAGGTAATCGGTGGAGGCTTCTTCCAGCAGGTGCAGATCCAGGCCTGCCCTGCTTGTCACGGGACTGGCAAGATTGTCAGCAATCCCTGCCACAAGTGCGGCGGGACCGGCCTCGAAAGGGTGCGGGAGACCGTGAAAGTGAAGGTTCCCGCCGGGGTCGAGGATGGAATGCAGATTACTGTGCGGGGAGAAGGCCATTCTGCCGGGAAGGGCGGTGTGAACGGGGATTTGATTCTCGTAATCAATGAACTGCCACACCAGAACCTCAGGCGTGACGGCCAGAACCTGTTCTATACCAAGGTGATTTCTGTGACGGACGCAATCCTGGGCTGCGAGATTTCGGTTCCATGCCTGGACGGTAACTATACCGCCCGGATAGAGCCCGGCACCCAGTCCGGAACGATTGTGAAGCTGCGCGGAAAAGGTCTTCCGGCGGTTCAGGGCTACGGAAGGGGCACGGGCGATCTGTATGTGAAGATACTCGTCTGGATTCCTCGCAAACTGTCCCGTTCGCAAAAAGAAAAACTCGAATCCATGCGCTCGGAACGCGAATTTACTCCTGATCCAACGAGGGAAGACAAGGCGCTTTTTGAAAAAGAGCAGAATATTTTCTAAAATATTTTGTCAGTTAAAAAAAATCTTCTAAATTTGCAGTCCCAAAAAACGAGCAACCGCCTACATAAGCTTTGCGAAGCCGTAGTGTTGCAATAAATTAGAAGAAAAATGGATTTGATAAAGATTGCAGAGCAGGCTTTCGAGAACAATAAAGCCGCCTCTTACCCCGAGTTCAGGGCGGGTGACACCGTGACGGTGACTTACCGCATTAAAGAGGGTGACAAAGAAAGGCTCCAGAAATTCCGCGGAGTCGTTATCCAGCTCAAGGGGCAGGATAGTTTCACCAAGACCTTCACGGTCCGCAAGATTTCCGGCGGCGTGGGCGTCGAAAGGATTTTCCCCTTCCAGTCACCGTTCATCGACAGCATTGAAGTAAACAAGTTCGGCAAAGTCCGCCGCGCTCGTATCTTCTACTTCCGCGATCTTTCCGGCAAGAAGGCCCGCATCCGCGAAAAGACCTTTGTCGGCAAATCACAGGAATAAGGCAGCAGCCTGAATCTGGCGCCTTAGCTCAATTGAATAGAGCATTTGACTACGGATCAAAAGGTTACAGGTTTGAGTCCTGTAGGCGTCACTGAAAAAGCCCACCGTAATGGCGGGCTTTTTTTGAAAAATGGAAGAACCCGCCCTCAACTGGTACGCAATGAAGGTGTTCTACAACAAGGTCTTCGACATGGAAGACCGCTTGTTGGGGATGCCTGTGGACGATGTGTATATTCCAGTCCGCAAGGTACAGGTCAAAGGTGAGGAGTTCATCCGGGTCAGGAAGAAACTTCAGACCCCCGACGACCGCCGCCGCATGATGGTCCGGTATTTCGCCTACGAGCAGAACGGCCCCCTGATTTTCAAGAGGGAAAGCGTAGTCCCGAGCCTTCTTTTCGTCCGTTGCACCAAGGATCAGATCCGCTCGGTATTCAATTCCATCATAAGCAAGGAGTTTCCTTCCGCGATGATTTACCGCACTCCCGAAAGGAACGATTTCGCGACGGTTTCGGAAAGGGACGTACGTATGTTCCGCATGGTGGTGGGGTCGGATGACAAGGGACTCACATTCTTCAGCGGGGACAGCATAGACGGTTTCCGCACCGGCGAAAAAGTCAGGGTGCTTTTCGGTCCCCTCAAGGGTGTCGAGGGCTATATCAAGCGGATTAAACGCGACCGCCGCCTGCTGGTTTCCATTGAAGGCTATGTCGCAGTTGCGACTTCTTACATACCGCCGGAGTTTCTCGAAGTTGTCAGGGAGTAATGGAAGGAAACATCATAATCAGGGGTGCCAGGGTCAATAACCTGAAGAATGTATCTCTCGAGATTCCTCGGGGCAGACTGGTGGTGGTCACCGGAATCTCCGGGTCAGGAAAGTCCTCCCTCGCATTCGATACCCTCTATGCCGAGGGGCAGCGCCGCTTTGCCGAGAGCCTCTCTTCCTATGCCCGGCAGTTCCTGGGGCGTATGTCAAAGCCCGATGTGGAGTCCATCGAAGGCATCCCGCCGGCAATCGCCATAGAGCAGAAAGTGTCGGTCAAGAATCCCCGTTCGACCGTCGCGACTACGACGGAAATATATGATTATCTGAAACTTGTCTATGCCCGCATAGGCCGGATTTTCTCTCCCGTCAGCGGCTGCGAAGTCCGCGCATCGACCATCAAGGACGTGATGGACTATATTTTCGGTGGAGCGCCGGAGGCTGTCTATATCCTCTCGCCGCTTGGCTGGGACGAGCGCGACGACAGGGTGGAGCTCATGCTTTCGCTCAAGGAAGAGGGCTTTTCCAGGCTCTTCAATCCAGGTTCAGGCGAAATCGTTCCAATAGACTCGCTGATGCCCCTTGCCGAGACCGGAGACTTCCCCGCCGGGCTGCTGCTTCTCATAGACAGGGCGAAGGTCTATGACGACGCTGATCTCCGCCAGAGGATTTCTTCGTCGGTGGATACCGCCTTCTCCCGCGGCAACGGCGTGATGTATGTCTATACCCCGTCGGGGAACACTCTGCAGCGTTTTTCAACTCGTCTCGAGGCTGACGGAATGACTTTCCGCGAGTGCGACGAATATCTTTTCAGTTTCAATTCCCCGCTCGGAGCCTGCCCGGTCTGCGGCGGTCTTGGAAAAATCATCGGGGTGAGCGAAGACCTCGTGGTGCCGGACAAGACAAAGAGCATCTACGAAAGTGCCATCGCCTGCTGGAGAGGGGAGAAGATGAGCTGGTTCAAGGAGCAGCTTATAAAGAACGCATCGCGTTACGGCATTCCCATCTTTACGCCCTACTGCCAGCTTACCGATGAGCAGAAGAAGACCATCTGGGAAACCCGCAGCAACATTGACGACGACACCACCTTCTGCGGTATAAACGAATTCTTCGAATGGGTGGAACAGAACCGCTACAAGATTCAGTATAAATACATGCTGAGCCGCTACAGCGGCCGTACGACCTGCTCTGCCTGCGGCGGGAGCCGTCTCCGGAAGGAGGCCCTCTGGGTGAAAGTCGGGGGGAAGAACATCCACGAACTGATGTCCATGGACGTGGACCGGTTGATACCGTTTTTCGAGAACATAGACATATCTGAGCACGAGAGAAACATTGCGGGTAAGGCCATAGACGAGATTATCTACCGTCTGCACTGCATCAGCGACGTCGGGCTGGGTTACCTTACTCTGGACAGGGCTATGAACACTCTTTCCGGAGGGGAAAGCCAGAGGGTGAACCTGGTGACTGCCCTTGGCAGCTCGCTGGTAGGGTCCTTGTATATTCTGGATGAACCTTCCATAGGTCTTCATTCCCGTGATACCGAGAGACTTATCGCCGTGCTGAGGCGTCTCCGCGACATCGGCAACACGGTCGTTGTCGTGGAGCATGACGCGTCTGTCATAGCTGCGGCTGACTATCTTATAGACATGGGTCCGCGGGCCGGTATAAATGGCGGCGAGGTCGTTTTCAGCGCTCCCTCCGGGGCGTCCTTCACTGATGATGTCGTGTCGGCCTCGCTGACTCTCCAGTACCTTCGCGGCATACGCAGGACTGCAAAAAGGGCAAAGCGCCCGTGGCAGTATTATATCAGCGTGGAAGGTGCGATGCAGAACAACCTGAAGGACATTACGGTGAAATTTCCCCTCGGGGCGTTCACCGTGGTGAGCGGAGTCAGCGGCAGCGGCAAGTCCTCCCTGGTCGGGGATATACTGTATCCTGCGCTCAACCGCCGTCTCAACGAAAGCGGCGACCTGCCCGGTACTTTCAGGGGACTCGGCGGGAATCTGGACAGGATAACCAGGGTGGAGTTCGTGGACCAGAATCCCATTGGAAAGAGTTCCCGTTCCAACGCGGTGACCTATCTGAAGGTCTATGACGATATCCGCAAACTGCTTGCCGCCCAGCAGTTTGCAAAAATCAACGGATTCACCCCGTCGTTTTTCTCCTTCAACCAGGACGGCGGCCGCTGCCCGGAATGCCAGGGCGACGGTTTCGTCAGGATAGGCATGCAGTTCATGGCGGATGTCACCATGGTCTGCTCTTCCTGCAGCGGAAAGCGGTTCAAAGCTGAGATACTGGAAGTCCGTTACCGCGGAAAGAATGTGGATGATATCCTGTCGATGAGCGTGGAGGAGGCCATAGACTTTTTTGCTTCTTCCCCTGACGAAGAAGCCCGGCGGATAGCGATCCGGCTTCAGCCGCTGGTGGATGTGGGGCTCGGATATATCAAGCTCGGGCAGCCTTCCAGCACGCTTTCGGGAGGGGAGAGCCAGCGTATAAAACTGGCCTATTTCCTCTCGCTCAGTCTTGAAAATGACAGGCCCCGCAAGGACAGGATACTCTTTATCTTTGACGAGCCGACCACGGGACTCCATTTTTATGATGTCGACAAACTGCTGAAGGCCTTCGATATGCTGCTTTCAAAGGGACATACCGTGGTAGTCGTGGAGCATAATCTGGACGTCATCCGTTCAGCGGACTGGGTGATAGACCTTGGGCCGGACGCGGGAGACAGGGGCGGCGAAATTGTCTTCGAGGGAACACCGGAGGAACTTATGGAAAAAGGGCATACTTTTACTGCTGATTTTCTGCGTTCCGCTGCAACAAATGAATAGTTTTTTTCATCTTTATAAGGTGGTAGATATAGTAATAACATACGTGGACGGAAACGATCCCGAGTGGCTGAAGCAGTACGGAGATTATTCGGAGGAACCGATTCTCTCGAAACGCTTCAGGGACTGGGGTACGCTTAAGTATCTGCTGAGGGGTGTTGAAAAGAACATCCCTTTCACCGGGAAGGTACATCTGGTGGTTTCGGCGGAGAGTCAGGTGCCTTCCTGGATAGACCGCAGCAAGGTCCACATCGTATTTCACAGTGAGATAATTCCGCCTCTTTACCTTCCGGTCTTCAATTCTTCGACTATTGAAATGTTCCTCCACCGTATTCCAGGCCTGGCGGAGCGTTTCATCTATTTCAATGACGACCTGATTCCTGTCCGTCCGCTCAGGGAGAGTGACTTCTTCCAGGGAGGCAAGGTGGTCAAGAAACTGACCCGGCACCTTTTCGCCCTGAATGATTTCAAGATTCTGACCCGCGATTCTGACCGCCTTGCGCGCAGGGCCGCCGGGAAGTGCATGCTGAACCCGCTTTTCCTGCGCCCGCAGCACACGTGCACCCCTCTGCTGAAATCGCGCTGCGACGAGGTCTATAATATCTGCCAGGACGAGATTTTCCGCACGGCCAGCAGGCTTCGTGAAAGGGGCAACTTCAACCAGTATCTTTTCTCGGACTATATCTATTACAAGGGTGACGCCGTGAACCGCAGGATTTCCTGCCGCCATTTTTCCCTTGCTATAGCCACTTCGGACCAGATTTGCGACTTCATCAAGAATCCCGACAGGGATATAGTCTGCATCAACGACGTGGAAATGAGCCCGGAGCGTTTCGCTTCGCTGAAGGAGAAACTGAACCAGGCCCTGGAGACTCTTCTCGGTGAAAAGTCCACCTATGAACTCTGAAATCACTTTCCTGATTCCGGTCTATAATGCCGAGGCCTTCCTGCCGGAATGTCTCAGTTCCCTCTTGGGGCAGAGCGACCCTTCGTGGAAGGCGGTGATAGTGGATGACGGTTCCACGGATTCTTCTCCGGCAATTCTGGAAAACTGTACGGATTCGAGGATTACAGTGATCCGCCAGCCCAACGCAGGTCCTGCTGCGGCGAGAAAGACAGCACTGAATGCTGTCGGAAGCGGATATGTCCTTTTTCTCGATGCAGATGATTATCTGTCTGTCGAGGCTGTGCGGGTGCTGAACCAGGCAAGCCGCAGCGGAGAGGATATTATAGTATTCACCGCGCAGAAAGTCAAGGGTGGAGAGTTGGGACACTTTGTCAAGGATCCGCTTGCTGAGACTTCTGCAGCGTACTCGGATGCCATCTTTACCCGTAAGGCTCACGGTTGTCTCTGGAACAAACTGTTCCGCCGGGATCTTTTCGGAGAGGATATCATGTATCCGCGTTACGGCTACGGAGAGGACCGCGTGATGTGCATCCAGCTCGCCCGCAAGGCAAGGTCCCTGAAATTTGTGGATGACGTGCTGTACTACTACCGCAAGGACAATCCCTCCGGGCTGACCAAGCGCCGCAGACGCTCCCGCAAGCTGATGGAGGCCCGGAATTACATGGATCTCGGCAAATGGACGGGCGAGAGAAAATATATGGCCAAAGGCGCCTGGCTCGCATTCCTCTACGGAAGAGAAGCACTCAGGGATTATCGTAATGAAATTAAGGGGCTCGGAGGCATTGATACTCTGCCTGCCAGACTTTACCTCAGGCTCACTTCTAACTGATGAGTCAGTCTTTTCTCAGGCGGGGGCAGCTGCATGTAGTCGCCGTACTGCTGTCTGAGGAATAAATCCCAGTCTTTGATTGAATAGAACTCCTGCCCTTCGAAGGAGAGGACAGTGTAGTTCTCAAATACTTCTTTCGGAAAAATCTCGACTGTTCCTGTCGTCCCAGAAGCCGGGCCGGCATAGGGGCTCGGAGCGGAATTGAAGCGGTTGAGGCATTCTTCCATTTTCTCTTTCCAGTAATCCAGGCTGTGCAGATGGGCCTCGAGCGAGGGCAGGGGAGAAGCCGCGAAAAGTGGCTTCTGGCGGAAGTACAGGCGGTGTTTCAGTCTTGTGCATTCCTTCATCCAGCCGGCATGTAGGGCCTTGTCGGCAGGGGCGTTGTCAATCGGGAAAATGTCTATGTTGAGGCCGAATTCATAGACCCCGCGGCGGCGCTTTTCTATGCTTTCGGTCGCGGTGTCCTCGACTTTGGCGAAGCAGTTGACGAAGCGGTGGCCCTTTTCTTCGCTGTAGAAGAGAACGCGGTAGCGTCCTGAAGGGTACGAATCGACAAATTTACGGAAATCCTCCCGCGGCATCATTATGTCTATGTCGTCGTCCCAGGGGATGAAACCCTTGTGGCGCACGGCTCCGATCAGGGTCCCGTAGGCAAGTGAATAGCGGAGACCTTCTTTTTTGCAGAAGGCATCCACATCCGTCAGGATGCCGAGCAGCAGGGAGTGTATTTCTTTCCTTGAAAGCATCAGCGCCAGAAGAAATCAGCATATTTGAACACCGCCGGTTTCTGATATTTTGCCGGAGGCAGGCTCATGTAGTCGCCATAGATGCAGCGGAGAGTGTATTCGTATTCTCTCGGAGCGGGGACCTTCATTCCCTCGAATTCGAGGTAAGTGATATCTTCGAATATCCTTTTCGGAAAATAAGTTTCCAAGGTGTCCGGGCAGCAAAGCTGGGCTACGTGCCCGAATTCCGGCCTTGAGAGCATCATCAGCATCTTTTCCAGGTTCTGGGCAAACCAGTTAGGATCCCTCTTTATAAGCCTTGGGTGGAGAAAACGGTAGCGGAAGGTCCGGAAATCCTGCTTGCCGTTGAAACTGCCTCGGGTCTTGCGGATGTTGCACTGCTGATAGTAATAGGTATTGGCGATGGAATACAGGGATTTATACTCCTCAATATCGTCCGGAACGCTGTCCAGCGGGAATATGTCTATGAAGATGCCGGTTCGGAGGCTTTTCCCGTGCCATGGGATGGCAGAGAGCATTTCGGTGCGCCCGGTGTCCGCGACGCGTCCGAACGAGATATAGACATCATCATTGTTGCGACAGTCCAGGAAGATGTATTTGTCTGATGTATAGCTGCTGCGGAAACGCTCATAGTCTTCGCGGAGCATCATTATGTCTATGTCGTCGTCCCAGGGAATGAATCCCTTGTTGCGGACGGCTCCGATAAGTGTGCCGAAGGCGATTGTGTAGCGGATGTCGTTTTTCCGGCAGAAAGCGTCTATGTCCCGGAGGATGTCCACGCTGACCGCGTGTATGTCGTCGATTGTCATCCTGCGCTTTTTGCCGCTGATGCGGTCCCAGCGGCTTTTGAACCACTCCTTTACGGCATAGCGGATTTTGCGGCGTTTCTCAGAGCGGAGATACTTTCTTGTGGGAGTGTAGTCGGGATTGAATTTACTGAGCCATTCCCGGCGGTTCGCTTCGAGATCCGCTTCCACGGCCTTGTCGTCATCCCAGTATGGATCCGGAACCAGCTGGAGGCGGAATACATAGGACAGGTAGTTCCTGTCTTTGAAGTGGGTAATTTCCGCTATCTTGAAACCAGCTTTGAGGTGCATCCGTACAGATGATTCCGCTTGAATCGCCGTGTCGCTTTCCACATAATTGCAGCCTGCCTCGCGGGACAGGAGGATGGCTTCTTCAAGCAGTTTCCTTCCAATTCCCCTGCCGGATGTTTCGGGAAGTACTGCAACAGTACTCAAATAGGCGTAATGTACTCCCTTGGAGTCGGTCTTTTCCGTCTCAATGGAGGCTGTCCCCAGAAGTCGTCCATCTTCGCAGGCGACCAGGGTGACGGCACCCGGAATCGAGGCAATCATTTCCCCCTCTGTCATCAAACTGAGTCCGAAGCGCATACCATTGGAAAGCCTCTCTGAAAAGGCTTTCTGGACCAGGTTATATACATCCCTGAAAGAGAATCCGGAATTCTCTAATCTCTCTATTTTCAAATCTTAGAGTTTAAATACGTTAACTCCCTTCAGGTACTGTTCCTGGACCTCGGTCATCTTCAGGATTTCCCGCTTGGAGAGCCGGAAGAAGCCGAAATCCCGGGAGATGACCTTGGATACGAACTCCTTGATTTCGTAGCGCAGTCCTTCTCCCACGAAGGGATAAAAATACTTTTTGTTCAGGTTTTGGTCTTCGTAACGTATTTCAAAGTAGTCCGTGCGCCACCAGGGGGCGGGGACATAGGCATAGCCTTTGGTTCCGGAAATCACCATGTTGCCTTCGGTCTTCACTCCGAGTCCTATCTGGAACGAGGCCACGGCGCTGTCGTAGCGGAATACCGCCTTGGTGAACATGTCCACTCCGCGTTTCATCTTGGAGTAGAAGTTGATATTTCGCCAGCCGGTGCCGAGGAACTTGAAAATCGGAAGCAGGGGGAAGCATGCATTTTCATTCATGCTGCCGCCGAAGCGCTTGCTGTCCAGTTTGTCGGAGGACTCGTCCGTAAGGGTGGTCACGGAGGCATTGACCTCGACTATTTCGCCGATAACTCCGGATTTCAGCAGCGACACAAGGTGTAGGAAAGCGGGGCAGTAAGCCGTCTTGTGGGCTACCATCAGGACGAGTTCCTTCTCCTGCGCGATGCTGTAGAGTTCCTCCGCCTGGGCGGTTTCAAGCACGAACGGAGTCTCGCACAGTACATGTTTCCCGGCGTCGAGCGCCATTTTGGCATACTGGTAATGGGTATAGTGGGGCGAGGCGATATAGACAGCATTGCAATTGTCCAGAAGTTCCTCCGGGGTCTTTGCGGCCATGGGGATGTCGAACTTTTCCGAGAAGGCCCGGCACTCCTTCTCAGAGGGATTATAGGCGGCGCTTATGCAATTGCTGTTCACGCACTTGCTTTCGGGGATGACGCGGGAGGCGATGCTGCCTGTGCCGATGATGCCGATGTTCACGCTGGGGCCTTCGCAGCGGAGCTGGGTCGATGATATGCCTTCTGTGCGGGGAAGATAGACCACCTCGCAATACTCTTTCAGATAGTCGAAATAGCCTTCCCAGTCGGAGCCGATTGCGAAAATGTCCACTCCGTAGCGCTGTATGTCATCTATTTTCTGGCCTTTGTACTCCTCGATTACAATCTGGTCCGCATAACCGGTCGCCTTTACGGCCTCAATGCGCTGCACAACGTTCTGAATGGTGTTCATCTTGCCTCTTTCGAGGTCGAAATTATCGGTGGTGACGCCCACGATGAGCCAGTCTCCGAGTTCTTTGGCTCTTCTGAGGAGATTTATGTGACCGTGATGCAGAAGGTCGAAAGTGCCGTAGGTTATAACTTTTTTCATGCGGTCTCGAATTCGTGGATTCTTTCGGCGAGGAGCCTGAGGTCCTCATCGCTCTGCAGCCCCATGTGGGAAACCCGGTAGAATCCCGGGAGTGAACCAGGCATGATGTAGGTATCGTATTTTTCCATCAGGCCCTTGAAAATCTTCCGTTCAGCTGTATCCTTTGTCTGGAAACCGGTGATGGCGAAGGAGGGGACTTCGGCGGGAATGTCCCAGCCGTATTTGCGGCACAGCTCCCGGAAAAATTCAGCCCTGTGGCGTACGTCGGCGATATTCTTCGCTTCGCCGCCTTCCTCCCGGAGCTGGCGGAGCCTTGCATTGAGCTGGAGGAAGAGTATGGTCGCCGGACTGAAAGGTGTCTGGCCTCTTTTGAAATTGGAGAAATTGTAGTCAAAATCCCAGTAATATCCCCTGTGGTTGAATTTGTATCCGTCCAGCTTGCTGCTGAAAAACAGCACCGAGAGACCCGGAGGAATGTTCAGCCCCTTCTGGGTGCTGGTAACGCAGATGTCGATGTCGTATTTCTCCATGCTCAGCGGTTCGGCAAGGAAGGTGGAGATAACATCCACCACCAGGGATACTTTGTTGCGCCGGCAGATGGCCGAGAGTTTATCCAGGCTGAAAAGCTGACCGGTGGAAGTCTCATGATGCTGACAGAGAAGCACTTCCGGCTTTTCGGCCGCTATCGTCTCTTCAAGGAGTCCATAGTCTATGTCTTTTGCAAACGGGACTTTGAAGTCTATGACGGGAACTCCGTAGTATTCGCAGAGAGAGAACCACCGGTGGCCGAAAGAACCGCCGTCTATGACAATCGCCTTACTCTTGGTGCTCACGTAATTCTCCACAACTGCGCTCATGGCGCCTGTGCCGGAGCCTGTATAGATGATGGTCCTTCCGCCGGGGCAGTGGATAAGGTCGAGGAGTATCTTTTCGGATTCTTTGTTTATTTCGGAAAAGGCATCGGTCCTCATGTAGAGGAAGGGTTTGGCTCCGATTGCCATCAATTCAGGATCGATATCTCCTGGAAATACATAGGATTTCATAGATGTGCTGTAGTTATTCTGCGAATATAGTAATTTTTTATGAGAATTAATCACTTATCCTTTTCTCAGGAGCAGTATGCGTACGTTGTCAGCCACTCTTTTTTCCGTGTCGGTGGCTTTTTCCAGCAGTTCCGCGAGATTCTTGTACTTGATCATCTCCCTGAAATCCGGTTCGTCTGAGAAGATATGTCCCATGTACTGCTCATAGTCATTGTCCGCTTCGTGTTCCAGCTCGGTCACCCTGTCGCAATGGAGGACTATTGCGGCCTCCTGCCGTTTCAAATCCCACAGAAGGGGCAGCAGTTCCCTCAGCGCATAAGCTTCGTCGCGTATAATCCCTGAAAGTTCCTGCAGCTGGGAGTCTATCTTTACAGGCTTGTATATGAGTACTGCATTGGCTATATCCTTGATTACATCCAGGCAGTCGTCCATGGACATCGCTATTGCCTGGAGGTCGGAACGGTTCAGCGTGGCCAGTCTGTGCCGCGAAAGCTGCTCGCGGAATTCAGTCTTCAGCGCGTCGCCCTGTACCTCGCAGGTCTTGATTTCTTTCTCGCAGCTTTTCCATTGAAGCGGGTCTGTTCCGCTGAGCATCCTGACAAGTATGTCAGACGCCTGGCAGAGGAAGGATGCCTGCTGTGCGAAAATGGGATAGACATCGATTTTTTTCGAAAAAAATTGCTGAAAAAATTTACGAAAACCCATAATTTCAAAATTCAAGATTATATGTTTCCGGTAAAAACCGAATGAAAACATAAATTAATATAGTGTAACGCGTATTTTTCATCCCGGAGGGCGGTCTGCGCTATTATTTCTACCGTTCTATGCATAGCTTTGCCATGTTCAAACACTTGTGCAGATGAATGCTCCAAACTCAATTTTTGCAAGAAGACATCCGGACCGGACTTCTCCCTTATGCTTTAGCGTCGGTTCTCGTCGCCCGGCAAGGCACTTCTCGTCTTCGCTTTCTATCGTTCTGATCAGCCCGGTCCTCGTCTTCTCGTGTTCTGCCCCTGCGGCCCCGGCCATCTTGAATGATTCTGCACAAAACGCACAAATATACATACAGAAAGCTGAAAATGCAAGCGCGGGCGAACTGGATTTGTTCTTTTTCGAGGCGGCCCCCGCGTATGTGCTGGATTCCTACCAGCGGATAGACTCCTGGGACGGTTCTCCTGTCGGCGGAGCTTCCAGGAGCGGGGACAAACTTCTGGTCGCATTTGCCAACTATGCAAGGGACCGGTATGCCTACGGGGCCATGAACTGCCTGGAGTCTCTTTCCGGGATAGCCTTCCCCCTCTCGCAGGAGGATCCCTCCAGGCCGCTGATGAGCGGACGTCAGGATATCCACGCAGGAAACGACTGTACCCTGGAACTCGAACCGTCGCTTGCCCGCATATATGTGGAATCCCTCTGCTGTGATTTTTCGGGCAAGGCCTATGAGGGCGAGACGCTTAAGGATGTGAGTATATATCTTACAAATGTATGCAGCGAGTACCGGCCGCTTTCAGGGGAATGCGTTTCCTGGATGAATACGGGAATGTTCTCGGAGACAGACGCCCAAAGGCTGTCCCACCCCGAGATGCTTCGCTCGAATCTCCGGGGAGAAGCGGGCTCCAGCGTGCTGTTCCCGGATATTTGCCTTTACACATATCCCAACCAGCTTCCGGAAGAAAGCCTGAACGGACGTTTTACGCGTCTTGTTATCGAAGGGACGCTGATGGGGCGGAAGTACTATTATCCCATCAATATAAACCGGGAGGGTTTCGGATATGCCTCAGGCGTAGAGGGGATAGCCGCGGCAAAAAACTACGTGATGAATATAACGCTGACCCGAATAGGTACAGACGATCCGGACAAACCCGTTTCATCAGAAACTGTTTCGGTCAAAGCCGCAGTCCTTCCGTGGGATGAATTCCCGGAGTATGTCGTCCATTTTTAGAAAGTCCGGCTGAGATGAAGAATATAGTACTTTTCACAGTTGTCATGCTGCTGACGCTGAGTTGTTTGAAAGAATCTGCGCCAGATGGAGAAAGGGAGGAGGTCGCCGTGAGGGTAGCCGCGGCCGGGGCGACAAAATCCATAGACCCTCCGGAATCGAGGATTCAGGATGTGAATTTCCTGCTCTTTACTCCTTCAGGGGTGGCGGAGTGGAGGAAATATTACAGGGACGCCTCCCAGGTATGGGACGGGGGCGCTTATGTGGTGAAACTGTCCCTGCTGAAAGACTGCGACTATACTCTCTGCGTCGCGGCAAATGCGGGAAGGGCGCTATCGCCCAGGACCCTTGACGAAGCGAAGCAGCTGCGGCATTATATGGCCTATCCTGACGAATACTCCAGGGGAATGCTCATGTCGTCGGTATCAGCAGTCCGCGCCGGCCCCGGGCTGGAGCTGGGCCTTGAACGAAACATGGCTAAAGTGTCTCTGAGGATAGACCGAAGCGCCCTTGATAAGGATGTCCGCCTGACGGCAAGGAGCGTCACAGTGGGCGGCTGCCCGTCGTCGGTCACGCCATTCGCCCCGAGCATGGCCCGTTCAGCCTCGGATATATTCACCAGCGGATTTTCCAAGAGCGACTCCGACGTAAGTGCACTGAATGCGGACGATTCCTTCGCCCTTAGCGGGGAGGTGTCCCTTTACATACTTGAAAACCTGCAGGGAGATTTGCTCTCAGATGTAACTTCGGACTCCGGTAAAGTATTCACTGATTCCCGCTATGGCGAAGTGTGCTCATGGGTGGAGATGAAATTCGAATACCATTCCCCTTCGAAGCACACCCGTCCCGGGGAATATCTGATTTACCGTTTCTATCTCGGAGAATCCCTGAATAACTTTGACGTGCGCCGCAATGTCCATTACAGGATTACGCTCCGCCCGGAAGGAGACGGACTGTCAGAGGACGGCTGGAGGGTGGACAAGGAGGCTATTGAAGACGAGCCGGCAAAAGTGTTCTTCGACCTCCATCCCTCAGCGTACAATGAGTGCCGCAGCGGAGATGATTTCCGTATCTGGTGCGACATCTCACCCTCGGGCACCCCCGTGGAGATAGAGCAGCTGGCATACGATGACCACGAGAATGTGGCGGAACTCTATGACTATACCATAGACCCCGACGGCCACGGCCTGACGATCCACACAAAAAAAGGAGGGTCTGCGTTAGTCTATTTCAACGCCGGCCCTCCAGTAAACCGCGACACCCTCGCACTGCTGGTGATTGATCCCTAGCCGCCGAAGTTGTCGTAGAAGATGCTTTCAGGGGATACACCGAGGGAATCCAGCAGCTGGTTCACGCACTGGGTCATCATGGGCGGACCGCACATGAAGTACTTGATGTCTTCGGGGGCTTCGTGATCTTTGAGATAGGTCTCGTTCATCACGTTGTGCACGAAGCCGGCGGTATATTTCACACCTGCTGCATCGGCTGCCGGATCCGGACGGTCAAGCGCGAGATGGAAGTGGAAATTCGGGAATTCCTTCTCGATTTCCGCGAAATCCTCCAGGTAGAAGGCTTCCACAAGTGCGCGGGCGCCGTAGAAGAAATGGACCTCGCGTTTTGTCTTCAGAGTCTTGAACAGATGCATGATGTGGCTGCGCAGAGGAGCCATACCGGCACCGCCGCCCACGAAGATGTATTCCTGGCTGTCGGGATCGTCCTTGGGAAGGAGGAACTCGCCGTAAGGGCCGCTGATCCACACCTTGTCGCCCGGCTTGCGTGAGAAGACGTAGGTCGATGCGATTCCGGGAGGCACTCCGGGAACGAACTTGAAGACGCCCTTGGGCTGGCTCCTGTCGAAAGGAGGAGTCGCAATGCGGACATTCAGCTTGATGACGTTCTTCTCGGCCGGATACGAGGCCATGGAATAGGCACGGATGGTTGGAACGGTGTTCTTGTATTTCAAAGAAGTAATCCCGTATTTCTCCCAGTCGCCCATGTAGATGTCATCCACGTCCATGTCGGAGAAGTCCGCTTCGTACTCGGGGATGTCAATCTGGATATATTCGCCGGACTTGAATTCGATGTGCTCGCCTTCGGGCAGACGCACGGTGAACTCCTTGATGAAGGTGGCGACGTTCTTGTTGGAGATGACTTCGCACTCGAGTTTCTTTACGCTCAGGGCGCTTTCAGGAACTGCAATCGAGAGATTGTCCTTGACCTTGACCTGGCAGCCGAGTCTCCAGCCTTCCTTTATCTGCTTGCGGGAGAAGAAGCCGGTCTCGGTGGGGAGGATGGTGCCGCCCCCTTCGGTGACCTGGACCTTGCACTGTCCGCAGTTGGCTTTGCCGCCGCATGCGGAGGGAAGGAAAATTCCATGGTCGGCAAGAGTGTGCATCAGGTCTCCGCCGGGTGTGGCGGACAGTTCTTTGGAACCCTCGTTGATGGTAATCTTGACCTCGCCGGAAGGGGTGAGTTTGGATTTCACGAACAGCAGGAGGGCCACCAGCAGCAGCGTCAGGAGCGTGATAACGATAATTGCAAAAAGGATTGTATTTGTCATAGTCCCGTCCTCCTACAGTGAAATACCCATGAAGGTCATGAAGGCCATGCCCATCAGACCCACGGTTATGAAAGTGATGCCGAGGCCTTTGAGAGCCGCCGGAACATTGGAATAGGCCATCTTTTCACGGATTGCCGCCAGCGAAACGATTGCGAGGAACCATCCGAGGCCGCTGCCTAGAGCATAGACAGAAGCCTCGCCGATGTTTGCGAAGTCTTTCTGCTGCATGAAGAGCGAGCCGCCGAGGATTGCGCAGTTCACTGCAATCAGCGGAAGGAAAATACCCAGCGAAGAGTACAGCGAGGGGCTGAATTTCTCCACGACCATTTCCACTATCTGCACGATCGCCGCTATGACAGCGATGAAAATGATGAAACTCAAAAAGCTCAGGTCCACACCGGGCATGAGGGCGTCGGGGGCGAGCACGTACTTATTCAGAAGGTAGTTGATTGGCAGGGTCACCAGCAGCACGAAAATAACCGCCAGACCGAGTCCTGCAGCCGTCTTTACATTTTTGGATACCGCCAGGAATGAGCACATTCCGAGGAAGTACGCAAAAATCATATTATCCACAAAGATGGACTTTACGAACAAGCTTAGATATTCCATAATTCTTCGGTGTTAAGGTTATTTTTCCTGAAGGTCTTTCTGAATTGAACGCTGCACCCAGACTATGCACCCGAGAAGTATCAGGGCGAAAGGAGGCAGGATCACGAGGTTGTTAGGCACATAGCCCATCCAATTGAGTATATTCACTCCGAAGAGGGTGCCGCTGCCCAGAAGCTCGCGGAAAAACGCCACCACGAGCAGAATCAGCCCGTAGCCCGCGCCGTTCGCGACGCCGTCCAGGAAGCTCGGCCAGGGCTTGTTGCCTAGGGCGAAGGCTTCGATGCGGCCCATGACGATGCAGTTAGTGATTATAAGGCCGATATAGACGCTGAGCTGCTTGTCTATGGCGTAGGTCGCTTCGAAGGATTTGAGCACCTGGTCCACCAGAATAACCATCATAGCGACGACGACGAGTTGCACGATAATCCGGACCCGGCCGGGGATGGTATTGCGGAGGAGGGACAGAATCAGGCTGGAAATGCCGCAGACTACAATCACGGAGAGGGTCATGACCAGCGCACCTTTAAGGGTGACGGTAACCGCGAGGGAAGAGCAGATACCGAGCACCAGTACGGTAATCGGGTTGCCCTTGAATATCGGGTTCAGAATGGTTTCTTTAAGTTTTGCGTCCATATCTATACCTCCTCTGTTTTAGTTTCGCAGCACCCTTCGCCGCAGCAGCCGCAGTTTTGCGAGCAGCAGGTTTCGCCGCAACCGGCGGTGCAGTCGGTGCTCAGGCAGCATTTCTCGCAGGGGCAGCTGGCGCAGCAGCTGTTCACGCATCCGCTGCAGCAGCAGCTCTCGCCCTGGGGAGCGCATGCGGAATTGGCGTTGAAATAGCCGGCATAGGCGTGAAGCCAGGTGTCTATAGCCTTGTCCAGGCCCTGTGATGTCATGGTCGCGCCAGTGATGGCGTCTATCTTGTTGTCCTGTATTTCCTTCCCGGCTTCGTCCTTGGGAGAACCTCCCTTGACTATATCGAATACATTTTCAGAGCCAAAGTCCGCGGTTTCTCCGGAGAACTTTGCCTGGAAGGCCGGGTCGTCCTTGATTTTGGCGCCGAGGCCAGCCGTTTCCGATTCATGGTCGAAATATGCGCCGAGAATCTTGTCGGAGCCGGTTTCGAAGGCAATATAGCCCCAGACCGGGCCCCAGAGGCCGGCGCCATAGACGGGCACGACAGTAGAGCCGTTCTTGAACAGGAACACCGGAAGAGCAGGGTTTTCGCCGCCTTTGATGCTGTAGTTGAGCTTCTTCAGTTCGGAAGGGCTGAACACCTTGCCCTGCTGAAGATCTTCCACCTTGTTGCCCAGGGCGTCCACGGTGAAAGCCTCTGAAATTTCTTCATCGTAGCGGGCGAGCACTGCGGCATTGCCCATCTTTTCGAAGGAGGCCTTGGTGCCGAATCCCGCCGCGGTCATCATCTGGGAGATGGTGTCCGCCTTTTCATTGGCTTCCTGCCGCGATTTGAGGGACTGGGAAACGAAGGCCAGGATAGCTGCCACCACAACGACAATAACGGTCGTGTAGATGACTGTGTAGATATTGCTGTTAGTATTCATCTCGACTCCTCCTTATGCTGTTTTCACTTTGTAACGGCGGTTCATCTTCGCGGATACGACGCAGTGGTCGATAAGCGGGGCGAAGGTGTTCATCAGAAGGATGGCGAGCATCATACCCTCCATGTAGCCGGGGTTCCAAAGGCGGACCACAACTGCGAGCGCGCCCACCAGGAAGCCGTAAATCCATTTGCCGGTTTCGGTCTGGGCAGCGGTCACGGGGTCGGTGGCCATGAATACGGAACCGAAGAGGAAGCCGCCCATCACGAGCTGGTAGTAGCAGGGAAGTTCAGTGGCGCCGCCGATGTAACCGAGCCAGCCTATGAGCAGCCCTCCGGCAATCGAGGAAACCATGATTTTCCAGGAAGCTACTCCGGTCCATACGAGGAGAATGCCGCCGAGCAGAATCGCCACGACGCTGGTCTCGCCGGTGGAGCCGGGGATGAAGCCCCAGAACATGTCCATGAACGAATACTGGGAACTCAGGGCGCTGATGCCGCCGTCATGGGCGATTGCCAGAGGGGTGGCCGCGGAAACGGCATCGACACCCTTCGGGGCATGGACCCATACGGATGAACCTGACATGGATGAAGGATAGGAGAAGAAGAGGAAGGCGCGGGCCACGAGAGCCGGGTTCCAGATGTTCATGCCGGTGCCGCCGAACACTTCCTTGACGAATATCACGGAGAATGCGGTCGCAAGGGCGAGCATCCACAGTGGAACGTCCACGGGGACAATCAGAGGAATCAGGAAGCCCGTGACGAGGTAGCCCTCGTTGACTTCTTCTTCGCGTATCTGGGACGATGCGAACTCAATCGCAAGGCCGACCGCGTAGGAAACTACGAACAGGGGGAGCATCTTCAGGAGTCCGAACCAGAACATCTTCCAGAAGCCCCAGCCAAGTCCGTAGGTAAGGGAGGTCTGAAGGCCGACGTTGTACATGCCGAAAAGGGCTGCGGGAACGAGGGCGATAACGACCATGATCATCACTCGCTTGAGGTCTATGCCGTCGCGCACATGGGCTCCGCGGGTGGTCACAGTGCCTGGAACGCGGAGGAAGGTGTCGAAGGCATCGACAGAGGAGTGGAGCCAGTATAATTTTCCGCCCTTGTCAAAAAGGGCTGGTTTATTGCCGTCTGCCATAACTTATGCCATTTCTTTAATCATAAGGTCTATGCCGGATGCGATGATGGACTGGATTTCGTTCTTTGAAGGGTCCACATAGTCGCAGAGGGCGAGGTCTTCGGGCAGCACTTCATAGATGCCGAATTTCTCCATTTTCTCGATATCTCCCGCGAGGCAGGCCTTTATCAGATAAATGGGGAAAATGTCCATCGGAGTGACGTCTTCGAAGCATTTTGTCTGCACGAAAGCGCGCGGCCCGCCGTGCATGTTGGTGTCCATGTCGTATTTCTTTCCGGGGGTGAGCCAGGAGAAATAGCACATGGATGTGGAAAACACGCCGGGACGGAAGGGCTTTGCCCAGCCGAGAATTTCGCGGTCGGTCCCTTCGCAGAGCAGGGTGAGCTGGCTGTCGAAGAATCCGAGGTATCCGTCATTGGAAAGAATGCTGCCGGAAAGCACGTCGCCTCCGATGATACGGGTTCCGGGGGCGGCTGCTACGATCTGGCGCAGGGGAGTGCCGGGAAGAGCCTCGACGTAAGCTGCGGTCGGAGCCATGGGACCGGTGACGGCGACTTTCCTCCAGAGGTCCACCTGTCCGGTGCGGAGCAGGCGGCCGATCGCGGCGGCACCTTCCATAGACACGGTCCATACGGTCTCGCCTTTGAGAATGGGGGAGATGTGACTGATCTGCACGCCTACGTTGCCAGCGGGGTGCGGGCCGTCCACGACGTGGAGCACTGCGTTCTCGATTTTGTGGAACGGGCTCTTGGAATAGGCCTTGGCCGAAACGGAAAAATGCACTCCGCCGTCAGAGAGAAGCGAGAGCGCATCGACTGCCTTCTGGATGTCCGCAAAACTGCCGCCGAGGGTGAAATCGGTGTCAGGTGCGAGCGGAGCTGTGCTGAATGAAGAAATGAACAGCGCCTTTGGCTTGAGGGCGGGATCTGCCATGACTCCGTAGGGGCGCTGGACTATGAAAGGCCAGAGACCGGAGGAAAGGAGCAGATTCCTTAGGGATTCTCCGTCAAGTTTTTCAGGGATGTTGAACCGGATGCACTCCTGGTTCTGATCTGGGGCTATTACAATTGCAAGGAGTTTACGCTTGTCGCCCCTGACAATCCTTTGGACAAAGCCGCTTACCGGGGAGGTGAACAGGATGTCCGGATTCTGTTTGTCACAATAGACGGGGCTTCCGGCTTTGACCTTGTCGCCTTCCTTTACAAGCAGTCTCGGTACGAGACCCTTGAAATCGGTCGGTTTCAGTGCCACTTCATCCGGGACAACCTTCTTCGTGACTTTGAGTTCGGCCTCACCCGAAATCGGAATGTCGAGACCTTTTCTCAAATCTAGATTGTTGGACATTATCAATAAATTTTTAGTATTTTAAAAATATCGGGCGAAGATAGCGATTTTTTTCGTAATTTCGCTCGTCTTAAAACAAGTTTTAAGTACTGAGTGATGACAACGGACTATTTGAACGATTTGAATGAAGAGCAGAGAGCTGCCGTTGAGTGTACGGAAGGGCCTTCGCTGATAGTCGCAGGCGCCGGTTCCGGAAAGACAAGGGTTCTCACGACAAGGGTCGCCTATATCATCGAAAAAGGTGCTGATCCTTCTACCGTGCTGGCCCTGACCTTCACCAAGAAGGCTGCCACTGAAATGAAGGAAAGGATTGCCCTGCTGGTCGGCGGGCGCAATGCCCGGCGTATAGTCATGGGCACCTTCCACTCCATATTCGTACGTTTCCTGCGCGAATATGCGGACCTTACGGGCTATCCCGGGAGCTTTACGATTTACGACCAGAGTGACTCGCAGAGCGCTGTGAAAGCCTGCATAAAGGAACTGAACCTGAGCGATGCCATATACAAGCCCCGTGAGGTGCTCTCCCGTATTTCCACGGCCAAGAACAACCTGATTACGGCGGAGCGCTACGCCGCATCGGCCGATATAATCAGCAAGGACAGGGCCTCCCGCAAGGGCGAGATTTTCCGAGTCTATCTCCTCTATCAGCAGAAACTCCGCCAGAGCGCCGTCATGGACTTCGACGACATACTGCTGAACATGAACATCCTCTTCCGGGACCATCCGGAGGCGCTGGAACAGATTGCTTCCCGTTTCCGATACATAATGGTGGACGAGTATCAGGATACCAACTATGCCCAGTACCTGATAATCAAGAAACTCTCCCAGGAGCACAGGAATATCTGCGTGGTCGGGGACGATTCCCAGTCCATATACGCTTTCCGAGGTGCCAGGCTGGAGAATATTCTCGGTTTCAAGAAGGACTATCCCGAGTGCAGGGTTTTCCGTCTTGAGAAAAATTACCGTTCCACCCTGAATATTGTCGAGGCTGCGAATTCACTTATAGAAAAGAATTCGGAACGGATTCCCAAGACCTGCGTATCCATGGGGGACGAGGGTGAAAAGATACACCTTACCCGGGCCTTCACGGAATCCGAAGAAGCGGCCCTTACTGTCACTTCCATTATCCGCAGGATGAGGGATGACGGTGCCCAGTACCAGGATTTCGCCGTCCTCTACCGCACGAACGCCCAGTCCAGGGCGCTGGAGGAGGCCCTCAGGCGACGCAACCTCCCCTATGTGATTTATTCCGGCAATTCCTTCTTCGAAAGGGCCGAGGTAAAGGATATGATGGCCTATTTCAAACTCGCGGTGAATCCTTCCGACGACGAGTCTTTCCGGCGTATAGTCAACAAGCCCGCAAGGGGGATAGGCGCGACTTCCCTGGCCGCCCTCGATGATGCCGCGAAGAGTCTCTCGATGCCGCTTTTCAAGGCCGCGCACGAAAACAATCTGGAGCGTTTCGGCCTGAAGGCACCTGCGGTGAAAAAGATACTGGAGTTCTGCTCCATGATAGAAAAAGCGGCTGAAAAAGCCCTCACGGAGGATGCCTATCCGGTGGCGGAAGGCCTGAGCCGCGACAGCGGACTCTATGCCCTGTACAAACTGGACAACTCCATAGAGGGCCAGGCCAGGGCCGCCAATATAGAGGAACTCGTGAACAGTGTCGCGGAGTACGGGATACAGAGGGGACAGGAATACGTATCGGAACTGCTGGACGACGGAACAATCTCTGATCCGTCCGAGGTGCCCGATGACAGCTATCCGAAGGTGCTGCTCGGGGATTTTCTGGAAAACATATCCCTGCTTGCCAATATAGACATTGAAGACGGCGACACTTCCAACAAGATTGCCCTGATGACAGTGCATTCCGCGAAAGGCCTGGAGTTTCCCTATGTCTATGTGGCCGGCATGGAGGAGAATCTTTTTCCCTCCGGGAGCATGCTCGCTTCGGAATCGGATATCGAAGAGGAAAGACGGCTCTGCTATGTGGCCATGACAAGGGCTAAAAAGGCGCTGACGCTGTCCTATTCCACTTCCCGCATCCGGAACGGCTCCTATGTGGAGAATCCTCCGAGCCGCTTCCTCAGGGAAATAAATCCCCGCTATCTGGACCATCCGCTTCCCGGTGAGGGCGGCTCGTTCACCGCACGTGCGGAATCCTCCTCTGTCTCAGGCTCCGGCGGATGGTGGTCCCGCTCTTCTTCCGGCCCATCCCGTTCTTCTTCCGGCCCATCCCGCGGGCCGTCGGTCCAGCGGCCTTCGCCGGCCCCTCCGGCAGCCCGGCCCCTGCCGCCGAAAATCCCTGACTCCGAGTTCGTTCCGGATCCTTCTGCGACCTTCCGCGAGGGCGACCGCATAGAACATAACCGTTTCGGTCCGGGTACGATAAAATCCATCAGCGGAGAAGAACCTGACCGCAAATCCAGGATAGTCTTCGACCGCTTCGGGGAAAAGATTATGCTGCTTAAGTTTGCCAAAATGAGAAAGATATGAGAAAAACAATAGTGCTTGTCCTCTTTGCCGCGCTTGCGGTATCATCCTGTTACTACGGCTACACCCCGCCGGAGGACACTGCCAATGAAGGGAATGCCCGGGAGGAAACCCGGGAAGTCCCCACGGTCTATGGCCTCTACCTTTCCAACGGGCAGTCGGCTTCGTACATGCCCGGGCGCGACCAGCTCGGAGTACTCCGTTCCGAGGGCAAGGTATGGTTCCGTATCATAACCCCTTCGACGGTTTCCATGATAGAATTCGGCGGAATCCCCGAAGATGCGGTGAAAGGCAGTGAATTTACCCTCACTGTCCGTATATCGGATGGAGGGAAGCTGGCTTCGGAAAACAAATATCAGGTCAAGGTGCTGTCGGTGGACGGCGTCCGGCTTGCCCTGGAAGGCAGTGACGGCACATATTATATTGTAAGGAGGTAGGTCTATGCGCAAGATTCTGCTTTCCGCGCTGATCGCGCTCGTCGGCCTCTCCTTACATGCCATTCCGGCCAAAAAGGGAAAAATTACAGTCGTGCGTGACGGTAAAACCGTGGTTGTGGAAAATCACGGTGATGAATTACACAGTTTCCTGACCGACGGCTCCGGAAAAGTTGTCGAGGCGGTGGAGTCCCCGATGGCCGGGAAACTCCCTGCGACCCGTTCCCTGAGGAGGCGCTCGCTCCGTTCCGGCTTTTCTTTAGGAGAGCACAGGATACCTGTGATTCTCATAAGTTTCGACAAAACGCCGTTCTCCATAAACGAGCCTGCGGAACGCTTCTCCGCACTTCTGAATGAGCCGGGCTACAGCGATAACGGGGCGACCGGCTCGGTGCGTGACTTCTACGTGGATAATTCGGGCGGCAAATACACTCCGGTTTTCGATGTCTATGGCCCCGTGCAGGTTTCCCATACTGTGTCGTATTATGGACATAGGAATGGCGACAATGCCGCGGCGGCCATCTATGAGGCCAGCTTCCTGCTGGACGACACCATAGATTTTTCGAAATACGATTCTGACGGCGACGGGGAGGTGGATATGCTTCTTATGTACTATGCCGGATACAGTGCCGCGGAGAGCGGGAATTACAACGACATCTGGCCTCACCAGTACTATATGAATTACAGTGAAGACCAGAAAATTGTGGACAACCGCTTTGACGGAGTCCACCTGAACCGTTATTTCTGTACTTCCGAACTGAATGGCGGCTCCGGAAAGTTTATGTGCGGAATCGGCGCCACCTGTCATGAATTCGCCCACTCGCTCGGGCTTCCGGATTTTTACGATACTGATGAAGAGAGCAGCGGCGGGGAAAACGTTGCACTGGCGAATTTTTCCTTAATGTGTGGCGGCTCGTATAACAATGAGAGCCGCACTCCGCCCAATTTCAATGCTGTGGAAAGGGAGATGCTCGGGTGGATGGAGCCGGCAGAAGAGCTATCGGACGGCATCTACACCCTTTCGTCTATATCGGAAAACCAGGCGTACCGGAGCAACAGCAATGTCCCCGGGGAGTACTTTGTCTATGAGTGCCGTGACGGGAGTGGATGGGACAAGTACATAGGCGTCAGCGGCCTTGTCATTTATCACATAGACCGGTCCGACCGGATTGTCTATGGCGACTTTACTGCGGCGCAGATGTGGAACGAGTGGGAAAGCTATAACAATATCAACAACGTCGGGGGGCATCCCTGCTTCGATATAGTCCGTTCTGCTGAAGGGGATTACCTTAGTTTCTTTGTGTTTCCGGGGTATTACGGAAAGACGAGCGTGGAACCCCTGGACTGGGACGACAACTCCCACGGACTGACACTTTCGAATATTTCATTCTCGGAGCAGAGCGGAAAAGTGTCATTCAGGGCCGCGTACAGCAGCGCCGGCAGGGCTGTCAATGGAAAAATCACGGACTATAACGGCAAGCCTGTTCCTGCAGCTGAAGTGCGGCTCTCGCTGGACAGGAGGGGAGTGCGCAGTTCCGGTCCCGGTACTCCTCCTCCGCTTTCGACTGATGTCGTCGCCACCACTAAGACAGACGGCACATTCACCTTTAACCTGCCGGCTTCTGCAAAGGACGATTTCATAATCACGGTCCATAAAAACGGCTATGTACCCTCCGCCAGGGCAGTTCCGTCTCACGCGGACAGGTAAGCGTCAACTTCGGCATCAGGCAGGTCGGCCAGATGATGGACAGGGAAGTAGTCAAACTCAACGGAGAGGACATGGATTACCTGTTGCCCGAGTACAAGATGGCGGCCTCCAGATTCACTCCGGCAGAACTCTCGGTTTACGGTGACGGAATAATCAGTGGCGTGGGATACTATATATATGCTGATGTTGAGTCCGCAACATCCGTTACGGCTGTAATCCAGGGAGCGAAAAGCAAGAAAGTCTGGACAAAGACGAAGCGGAAGCCTGTCATAGGGGAATGGGACATAATCGACGTATCATCGCTCAATATACCAGTCCCCTCCGGCGAGGACTATTATATCGGTTACATGGTAAGCGGAACGTCATCGACCTACGTATTCCTGATGGAGCAGGGAAACGCCTACGGAGGCTGCTACTCAAGCACTTCCACCGACCCGTCATCTCCTGTATGGAACGAGGAAAAAGGTTATAAACTATGGGTTGCGCCATATATCCGGAGCGAGGAATCCGTGGTTCCGGCCCATATCGGCGTGAACGTGATATCCGCGAAAGAGTCGTACAAGGCCGGCGAAAAGTTCGTTTTCGCACTTGACGAGGCGGAAGGAAGGACTCCCGACAGCGTGAAGTGGTTCTATGACTCCGCAGCCGTCTCGTCCGAAAGCGTAGTCCTGCTTTCCGGCGCACATACCGTCGAGGCCCTGCTGGAGTTTGCAGACGGCACTGAAGAATTATTGATACTCGAAATAAACGTAAAATGAAAAAAATCATCCTGGCGGCCTTTGCCGCAATCTTCGCCCTAGCTGGCTGCTCCCGCTATGAAACTGTCAAGGGAGACCCCATGAAGTCGAAAATCTATACCCTCGACAACGGTCTGAAGGTCTATATGACCGTCAATAAGGACGAGCCGAGAATCCAGACCTACATCGCGGTACGTGCCGGAGGAAAGAATGACCCGGCGGACAACACCGGTCTGTCTCACTATCTGGAACACATGATGTTCAAGGGCACTGAAAAGTTCGGTACCTCCGACTATTCAGCCGAGAAGCCGATGCTCGCCCAGATAGACTCGCTCTTCGAGGTCTATCGGACCCTCACCGACGAGGGCGAGAGGCTCGCGCTGTACAGCGTCATAGACTCGATCAGCTATGAGGCGTCACGTCTTGCCATTCCCAACGAATACGACAAGCTGATGTCGGTTATCGGCTCCGACGGGTCCAATGCCTATACCTCCAATGACGTGACCTGCTATGTCGAGGAGATTCCGTCCAACCGCATAGAGGACTGGGCCAAAATCGAGGCCGACCGCTTCCGCAACTGCGTATTCCGCGGTTTTCATACGGAACTTGAGGCTGTCTATGAGGAGAAGAACATGAGTCTTGTCAGCGATTCCGAGAAGGCTTTCGATGCAGTGGATTCAATGCTTTTCCTTTCCCATCCCTACGGCACCCAGACGGTCATCGGCACTCAGGACCATCTTAAGAATCCCTCCCTCAAGGCCATCCGCAAGCACAAGGACACCTATTATGTGCCGAATAACATGGCTATCTGCCTGTCCGGTGATTTCGACCCTGACGAGATGGTTTCAATAATAGAGAAGTACTTCGGCGACTGGGAACCCAATCCGGCGGTTCCGGAGTTTGTCGTCGAGGCTGAAGCTCCCATCGAGGAACCCCGCGAGAAGGATGTCTATGGCTATGAAAGCGAGTTTCTCTTCCTCGGCTGGCGCACTCCTGGATCCTCTTCCCGCGATAGTGAAATCTCCGATATCGTAGCCGAGGTGCTCTACAACGGCATGGCCGGCCTTCTGGACCTGGACGTGGTCAGCGCCCAGAAAGTGCTGGATGTCGGAGCGTTCTGCTACAACCGCAATGACTATGGAATGTTTGCCGTGAGCGCTACTCCCAAGGAAGGCCAGACCCTGGACGAGGTACGCGACATAGTTCTGGAAGAGATGCGCAAGCTCCGCGAAGGCGAATTTGACGAGTCCCTGGTGGAAGCTGTGAAAAGTAACTATAAACTCTATAAGATGCAGGCCCTGGAGAACAATTCTTCCCGTGCCGACATGTTTGTGGATGCGTTCGTTTCCGGGACTCCCTGGAAAGATGTAGTGACGAGGCTTTCCCGCGTGGAGCGCTTCACCAAGGAAGATGTCGTGGCCTGGGCGGACAAGTACCTCGGCGCCAATTCCTATGCAGCTGTCTATAAGAGGATAGGGGAGGACAAGAGCATTCGCAAAATCGACGCTCCGAAGATCACCCCGATCCTTTCCAACCGCGAGATGCAGAGCGATTTCGTAGCGGAGATAATCGCTTCCGAGCCCGGAGAAATCGAACCCGTGTTCGTGGACTACTCGAAGGATATGTCCGTTGGCGAGTACCAGGGCCAGGAACTGCTCTATAAGAAGAATGAAAAGAATGATATAGCGTTCCTCTCACTGCGTTTCGACCGCGGTTCAGATGACGACCCGCTTCTGAAAATCGCGGCTTCCTACCTGGAATACCTCGGAACCCCGGACAAGAGTGCCGATGAAATTTCCAGCATTCTTTACTCACTTGCCTGCAACAGCAGCATCAACGTCGGTGCCAACGTGACCACCATTTCCGTGAGCGGCCTGAGCGAGAATATCGGCGAAGCCCTGCGCCTTACCGAGGAACGTATCTTCGGCGCCGAGGCGGACGAGGAGGTCCTGGATGCCCTCAAGGGCGACATCATACGCGAGAGGAGCGATGCGAAACTCAACCAGAGGGCCTGCCAGAGTGCGCTCAGACGCTACCAGATGTACGGCCCCGACTACATCAAGCAGACCACGCTTTCCAACAAAGACCTGCTTTCAGTGACTTCCGCAGACCTTCTTGCCGTACTTTCAGGCCTGTGCTCCTGCGGCCACAAGATACTCTACTACGGCCCCGAGGAAGAGCCGGCAGTCCGCAGGATGCTCTCCATCTCCCATGCAGCTTCTCCTGATGCCGCAGTACTGGTGAAGAGCCATCCCGAAGTTGAACTGACCCCTTCTCCTGTGGTGCTTCTGGCTCCCTACAAGTCCCGTCAGTTCAATTATATGCAGTTCTCCTGCAGGGGAGAGGCCTATGAACTTTCAGAGGTTCCTGCAGTGACCTTGTTCAACGAGTATTTCGGCGGCGGAATGAACGCCATAGTGTTCCAGGAGATGAGGGAGTCCCGCGCCTTGGCCTACAGCGCCGGCGCGCGTCTTATAGAGCCTTCCTTCATCGGCGACAAGTACCGTTTCATGGCCTTTATCGCCTCACAGAACGACAAACTTGAAAAAGCCGTCAGGGCATTCGACGAGATTATCGAGACCATGCCCCAGGCACCTGAAAACCTGCGCATAGCCAAGGCATCCATACTTTCCCAGCTCCGCACAAAGAGGACCATAGGCGCTTCGGTGCTGTACAGCTATCTCGACGACAAGGAACTTGGCCTGGACGAGAGCGTGGACCGTCTGGTATTTGAAAAGGTTGGGGATATGACAATGGATGACCTTCTTGCGGCCCACAAGCGCTGGATTGAGGGCCGTACCTATTCCTATGCCATTCTCGGCGACCCTTCTGACCTGGATCTCAAGTTCCTTTCAACCCTCGGTCCGGTCAAGAAAATTTCCCTCGAGGAACTCTTCGGATATTGAAAATAGCCCTGCATACCCTTGGCTGTAAGTTGAACTTCGCAGAAAGTTCAACTTACAGGCGGGGCTTTGTCTCCGCCGGTGTTCAGGTGGTGCCCTGGAGCGAGGTGGCGGATGCTTATCTGATAAACACCTGCGCCGTTACGGAGCATTCCGAGAAGAAGTCCCGCAACCTGATATTCCGGGCTCACAGGCTTTCTCCCTGGGCTCCTGTATTCGTGACCGGATGCTACGGGGAACTGCGCCGGGAGCAGATTGAAGCTTTTCCGGGAGTAAAGAAAGTGTTCGGGGCCGGGGAAAAGTCGCAGATTGTACCGGAGGTGCTTTCCTGCCTTGGCGTTGCCGGAACAGGCAAATCCGCAGGCGGAGAAGCCATTCTCGAGGCCTATTCCTCTGGCGACCGCACAAGGGCCTTCCTCAAAGTCCAGGACGGCTGCGATAATTTCTGCGCCTATTGCACCGTACCCTTCGCGCGGGGCCGCAGCCGGAACATTCCGATATGTTCGCTGGTGAGGCAGGCGGAGGAAATTGCAGCCTCCGGAATAAAGGAAATAGTCCTTACCGGGGTTAATACCGGCGATTTCGGGCGCAGTACCGGAGAAAGTTTCCTGTCTCTTCTGCAGGCTCTCGAAGGTGTTGAAGGCATTGAACGCTACCGGATTTCATCAATCGAACCGAATCTTCTGACGGATGAGATTATAGACTGGATAGCCTCCGGCACAAAGTTCCAGCCTCATTTCCATATACCGTTGCAAAGCGGCTCGGATGTGCTTCTGAGGCGCGTCGGCCGCCGCTACGACACAGCCCTCTTTGCTTCGCGCATAGACAGGATCCGGGAGAAGATGGGACCCTGTGTGTTCTTCGGAATAGATGTGATCGTGGGCCTTCCAGGGGAGACGGACGAACTTTTCGAAGAAACATACCGCTTCCTTTCAGATGTAGTCCGTCCTGCCTTCATTCATATTTTTCCCTATTCGAAGCGTCCGGGAACCCGTGCTGCTTCCTTTCCAGACCAGGTCAGGGACAGCGTGAAGACTGATAGAGTGCAGCGGCTGGAAGAACTGAATGTCCGGCTCCAGGCGGATTTCCGCGAAAAATGTCGCGGTCTCAGGGAGACTGTTCTCTGGGAATCGTCCAACCACAGTGGCTATATGGAGGGCTATACCGGCAACTACATACGACTTGCCGCTACATACGATGCCTCCCGCGTAGGGAAACTCGAGGAAACGGTGATTCAGTAAGATCTATTTTACCGGGAAGTTGAAGTAGGTGTCCGGGAAAGGTTCGTCTTTCAGGGTGAAGTGCCACCATTCCGTAGGAAGCGGCTTGAAACCGTGGCGCAGCATTGCCTCGCGAAGTATCATCCGGTTGGCGTATTGCTCCGGGGTAATCCCGGTATAGTCGGGATGGCTTTCGATGCCGAACCAGTCGAAAGTTCCGCCCATGTCCAATTCCTTTTCCGTAGTCATGTCGAAGAGCGTCAGATCCACGGTGGAACCGCGAGTATGGCCGCTTTTAGCCATGATGTACTCCTCGTCGAAGAGACGGCTCTTGTCCACGTCGGGATAGAAATAGCGCCGCATCGTGGTGTCGGCCACGTCGGCAGCCCATCTGACGAAATGGTCAACGGCGCGCTGGGGCCTGTAGGCATCATAAATCTTGAGCCTGTATCCCATGCGCATCACGTCGTCGCTTACGGCCTTCAGGCTGTCGGCAGCCTGCCGGGTCAGGTAGGCTGTGGGTGCCCTATAGCCGTCAATTCGCTTCCCGACGAAGTTATATGTGCTGAAATATCGGATCTCCAGAATTGCGTCCGGTACGGCTTTTTCAAGTGAGACAAGCACCTTGGAACGGAATTCCTCCCGTGCACTTGCCATCTGCTTGCGGAAAGTCCCATTGGCCTGAAGCGCAGCATAGCCAATGCTGGCGGCAACCCGGCTCATATCCACATCGCTCTGCCAGTGGGCACCGGCTATGACGCGGCTTTCGCCGTACTCCCATGCGCGGGCATAGATTTCATTAGCCCTTGCGGGGTTGATTTCTGCCAGCAGAAGCGCTGCCAGATGGGCGCGGATGGTATGTCCGGAAGGATAGCTCCCTTCGCCGCGAAGTGCGTCATCTTCTCCTGTGAAAGTGCTTTCCTTGAAATATTCGAAAGGCCGGAGTCTATGATAATAGGCCTTGGGCTCAACTCTTATCGGGTCTATGGTCATGAGACTGTTCTCCAGAACTCTCCATATCTTGGGAGTGTCCTGTCTGCTGACGGCCATGCCGAAGGCGGGAGACAATTGCTCCAGCAGCGCTTCATAGCTCCATACGGCGTCGGCCCTGGTCATCTCCGCCCTTGCAGGGTCGTTTCTCTGCTGCTTGCCCCATTTGTATCTCTCCAGGTCGTATTTGAAGGCTGGAGAACCCTTCTCCGGGGGTGCCGGAAGGCACTTTACAAGGTCCGGAAGTTCGGAAGACTTGAAATAAGTCCTGCCTGTCTGTGCAATGAGTGAAACGGATACTGCCGCGAACAGCAGCAGTGAAATAATCTTCTTCATAGCAATACTTTTTCCCTGCGCAAACTTACGGATTGACATAGACAAACGTCAAACCCTGACTCTTGGGAATAGAAATAGTCTGTCCGTTTGTCAACACAAAATAGACGTATTTTTCATCCTGGCGTATTTCGCTGAACATGGAGTCGTCTGCCCCGTCTGTGACAGCCTTTCCCAGTTTGCTCCATGATTCGCCCTCGTCGTAGGACACCCACCAGTACTCGTCCTCGATCTTCAGCTTGGGAGTTATTCCTTGTGCCGCATCTGCACGGACTTTCTCTCCTTTGCCGTTCAGCATCCAGTTATCGTCGATGGTCCAGTACCAGAAACCGTCGGTATCCTGCTTGACTCCTACGATGGGGGTATGTCCGTCCTGGCCGTTCTTGCCGTTATAGATGGTTATGGGGTTGCCGGACGTGAAGGAAATGGTGTAGCCGACAGTCTTTCCGTTCTCCATAACCGGACTGATGTCCTTGATTTTGTTCTCGGCCTGCAACGCGGCAATCAGTTGCTGAAGGGATTCAATAGTGGTGTTGTACTGATTGCATAATGTCTCAAGCTGTGCAATTCTCCTTTCGTGGTCATTCAGCTTGTCCCAGATGTCCTTATGGCAGGACGAAAAGAGAACAGCACAGATTGCAAGGAATATGGCGGATACTTTTTTCATAGTACTTTTTGTTGCTGTGTGTTATACCTAATTTAATAAAGCTTTACCAGATAGATGCCCGTCGCTCAGGAGGGAGATAAAGGATATTGTCGCGCTTCACGCCGTATAGATCATACCACAGGTCCGTATTCATCACTACTCCATTGACCCTCAGGCGTGCATGTGAATGTTCGTCCTTCTTTGGGAAAGTGGCCAGCTTCGCATCGCTGTATACGACTTTCCAGATATCCGCATAGCTTTCAAAGAATTTGCGGAGTTGCCCCCGGAGGGTTTCACCGGAATAACCGTCGGCTTCCAGTCGGGCTTTATATGCATCCAGGGTGGTTAGAAAGCCGCCCAGGTCCGCGATGTCTTCGCCCTGGGTTAACATCCCGTCAGAATAGGTGCCCGGAACGCGCAAGGGATCGATCTCCATGTGGCTGTAGCAGTTGGCAAGGATGTCTCTGCGTTCCTCGAAGGCCATCTGGTCGGCTACAGTCCACCAGTTGCGCTTGTTCCCCATCTTGTCGTATTTGGAACCGGTGCTTGAGTCGAATCCGTGGGTGAGTTCGTGCCCAATGACAGTGAATACGGCGTATTCATAGGCCTGGCTCACGTTCTCAGGCATAAACGGAGGAAACAGGAGGGCAGGATAGATAAATACGCAGTTGTAGGGGGCTGAGTAGAAGGCATTGACCAGTGAGAGGTCGGTCGGAATAAAACCATTCGCGTCAAGGGTGGCTGACAGGAGCTGGAGACTGAATCTGTCGTTCCCGCCAATAAGATGCCCCTTCAGCAAGGCATGGCCACGGTTGCCACGGTAGACGGCCTCCGCCAGAGTGGGACAGTCAGACATATCGGCAAGGCAGTCTTCATACCACTGGTCGGGATAGGCTACGTTTAGCGTACAGTAGTCGAGCTTTTCAATGGCATTGTTCCTGGTGGTCTGGCTCATCCATTGTGCCCGACTGATACGCTTGCGAAGCGAAGCCTGGATTTCCTTTGTTATGTTCAGATATTTCTCCTTGAAGGAGGGGGAGATAAACTCCTGGACCAGATGATAGGACAGTGTGTAACTGAATGCGAAGGAGGCGTTGACGCGCACGTTATCGCTCAGTTGCTCGGCAGCGAAACTCTCAAGGTATTCCCAGGCATAGTCGTATAATTTGAGGAGTTCATCCAGCGACTTCTTATCCAGATCCTCCCACTGTTGTGCCATCTGGGTATTATCGACAAAAAGGGAAGGATCCAGTCCCAGTCCCCGGATAATAAGAGATTGGGGCGAATTGTCTGCGCCGGATTTGGTGGCGGATAGCGGAACATAGTCGCCGGGGTCGATGTCAGGCGTAAGGCCCAACTGGCTGGGGATAAGTTCCAAAGGCGGATTGATCGAACCCATCAGTATGCCGTCCTTGTAGACCAGAGACCATGCCGGAAGGATCGGATGGCCCCACAAGGGGAAACCTTCGGCAAGCATCTTGCCCATGGTTATGAAAAATTCCTCCTTCGTCGTGGGTCTTGGGAAACGTGCCTTCAGATTATCCAGGAATGGTTTGGAGACTTCCGGCTGTCCGGAAGCGGCATCGCGCAGCTCAAACATCCGGCGGATATCCTTATTCACGGTCTTCAGCTGCTCCACGCGCCGGGCCCAGGCCGGAATTTGATCATACGTTCCACCCGACGCGCCCGTGGCTGGAATTGGCGTTTTCTTTATCCATGAGCCATTGCAATAGTCGTAAAAGCTATCTCCTGGCTTCACCGAAAGATCCTTGTTTTCCTCCATGCCGGGAGGCATGGGAAGCGGGTCTTTTGTCGGAACAAGCTCATCTCTTTCGCAAGCGGAAAGGACAATGGCGGCGCACATAAGCTTGGCCAGAAGGTAGCGGAAACGCATAATAGATTGGTCTTGAGGCTTAAAGATAGTATTTTTTCATGGATTCCGGGCAAAACCCCAGACTTTTATCCGATATATGACAGTATGATGTCGGCCAGCTGCTCTTCTGTGTGCGCGTCGGCGCTTAAGACGATGTCATAGTTGCGAGCGTCGAAGCGACTTACGCCGGCATAGCGCCGGATGTAATTGTCGCGTTCCTGGTCTATGCCCTGAATCAGGGCTTTGGCTGAGTCCTCGCTCAGGCCTTGTTTTCTCATGATCCGGTCTATGCGGTGGGCCCTGGACGCCGTGATGAACACATTAAGCGTATTCGGATGGTCCTTGAAAATAAAGAATCCGCTGCGGCCGGCTATGACGCAGGAACCCATCTCGGCGAATCCACGCAGAATTTCAACTTCGGCCTTGTAGATGTCATCTGTAGTTACATCTATCTTAAATTCCTGTGTATACTTGGGATCCAGTCCCATAATCCTGGCAGAGGGGATGGGTGAAACATACTTCAGAAAGTCTGCCAGCCAGCTTTTCTTCTCTCCCTTGAGCTTTTCTATGCCGCTTGAGGTCAAGTTGAACTGCTTTTCAAGGCTCTCAAGCAACAGTTTGTCGCAATAGCGCACGTTCAGTTTTTTTGCCAAAATACTGCCTACCGTATGTCCTCCGGATCCAACCTCCCGGCTTAATGTAATGATAAAGGGCTCCTGTTTATTCATATCATTGAAATTTACCATGCAAATATAGACCAATTTGTCTGATAATCCTAATCATGGACGCGCATAAGGCATGCAAATCCCAAGATATTTCCGGTGCTGACCTTCTTGAACATCACAGGCATGCCGGATGGGATTTTCGAATTATGCCATTAAGTCGGGGTACTGCTATCCCTATTTTATTACCGGGCGGATTGTCATTCCATAGCAGCGCATGGCATAATCCTCCATGATGGCATAGATGTCATCATCAGGATAAAGGTGCTCAAACCACGCATTCCAGGGCTCATCCTTTGTAGCTCTCTCGAAAGATGTGGAAGACCAGTATAGACCGGCTTCTCCTGCCTTTAAAAGATAAGTCTCGCTCCTAAAACCTGCCAAAGGAAGGAAGATACTGTTCCCATTCCCACCGGTTACCTTATAGCCGTTCCTGGATTCATTCAATGACCATTCACAATTGGATCTGAGTTCTTCCCATTCACTGATTGTCGGCATGCGCCAATTCCCTCCCAACAGGATATGGGCAGCATCATCTTCCAAATCCAGAATTGACGCCGAATTATACTTGGATAATGGCCCGGTTGACTCTGTTCCAAACTTATATGTCAAAAAGGAATAACTGTTTTTTGTCTTGATCTCGCCCCAGGCATAATAATCTCCATATTCCTCTGGTGCAGAGGCCCCAAGATTAAATGATGCCCACTTCACGGAAAGGCCGAGATCCACAGCAACCGGCGTGGGAACTGTCGCGTTTGTCCCCTTATCATTATCATCTGTTTTTGAACATGCCGCTAATGACAGAACTGCGAAAAAAATCGCCCCAAAAATTCGTTTAGTCATGCTTGTTATGTTTGTTGATGTACCAATCTAAAATACTCATCAGTCAAGGATATGTCTCCACGGCACGGCCCTGACCGTCGCAAATATAATTATTATTTCCGATATCTGAAGAAGAAAAATAGGGGAACTATATACCTGTTGTCCACGGAAACGGTGTAACTTCCTGAGAAATAGTTGAAAAAAGGCTGGACTTTTTGAAAGAAAATCCCAAGTTTAAGGTTTTGCATATCGAAACTGAATTAGTGACGATATACTATAGAATCAAATGGCAAAAAATTCAAAAAATGTGAAAAATCTGCTGTTGATTTCTTCTCCGGGATTCATTATCGCATTGATTTACCAATCCACTTTCCCTGTAAAAGGCGCGAATTTAGATTGGGTAATAACGGTCGATAAGGATTTGATTTAAGACCCTACAATCAAGTAATATTACATCTGTTTTTATTCAAGGTCCCCATTAGCTTCAATACAAAAAACGGCATAGAGGGGAACAGCCTTGATTCCATTTGCAAACCCGAAATTCTTGCCGGAGATTCTGTAGGCGTAAGGGCAATTGTAGGTCTTTTTGAAATTGTTCAGGCTGATAGCATCCACCTTCTTACCCTTTTTGACTTCTACAGGTATCACGTTCATCCCGTCCTGTAGGATGAATTCGACCTCCTGTGTGTTGTCGTTCTTCCAATAACGGAGTGTTATGCCATTGGCCGCAAGTGCCTGGCCTACGTAATTTTCAGCGACAGAGCCGAGGAAGGTATTGTCGGTTTCTATAGCGTTCAGCAGCATCTGAACCGGCATCTGCGTCTTGGTATTCAGAAGTCCCACGTCGGACATGTAAATCTTAAAATCGCTGTCGTCCTCCTGGGCCGAGATAGGGATGAAGCCGTGTGTAATCAGTTTGCACTTATGTACGGTGCCGGCAAGAATGAGCCACTCAATGGCTTCTCCGAATATTTTGGCCGTACCGCCTTTCATGGCCAGCTTATATTGGAATTTACGGTTTTCCTTGGCAAGTTGGGCCGGAATGCTGTTAAAACAGGCCCTTATCTTCACTGTAGTTGCAGGCTTAGCATATTTGGCCATATCGGCATTGTAGCCAACCAATATAGACTGCTGAACGGTTCTGCACTCCAGATAGCTGTGTGTGTCCACCCATTTCTGCACGCTCTCTGGCATACCTCCTACAACAAGATACTTTTGATAAAGGTCCAAAGCCAGAGAATGCACCGATGACGGCATAGCTTCGTTGGCCTCATAGTGGGAACGAATCTCCTGCGAG
>JAFYEM010000019.1 GCA_017544265.1 Bacteroidales bacterium
GTTCCCAGACGGAGTCCGTCCAGTTTGCTGCCGGAGTGGTTTGCGAAGTTCCATTTGTGCGGCCAGATTGTGTCGTCGCCGCCGCCTTCCGCCTTGTTGTGCCCCGCAAAGAAGAAAAAGACGTTGTCCAGACGGCTGTCGCCGTCATTGTCGTACTGGGAGAAGTCTATGGATTCATCGATGGCCACCAGCGAACGGTAGAAGAAACTCTCGGCGGAACGGCTGTGGTTCGAAGGGTCTGAGCTGACGAAATCGTCATGGTCGCAGTCCAGGGTGACAGGGCCGACGACATCGAAATCCGGTTGGAATTTCCCGAGTGAATTGTCTATGAAATAGTCTCTTGCTGAACCTGTGGCGCCGCCGGTGCTGTAACCCGGGGCATTGAGCAGCGCGCTGAAGCTGTCCTGGGGGTTGGAAACGGTGAACTTGAGATCGTTCCACTGCACCAGCACAACCAGGAATTTGCCGGTACCGTTGGTGAACGACCGCAGGCTGAAGCCGGGCGATGCGACATTGCCTTCGTTGACACTGCGCCTGAGCGTCCGCGCCGCGCTTATTTCAGCCTGGCCCGGGGCGGGACCGTTGCGGAAGAAGCCGTCCGCATCCCGGACCATGCACTTGCCCCCGGTGTCAGTCATCCAGTTCAGGAACTCGTCTCCGTGCATAACGAGGGTGATTTTGCTTCCGTCCGGCTGCGTTACGGTAAAGGGCCTCGGCCGGGCGGGGACGGCAGATGCTTCGTAAACGGAGAGCATCGTCATCAATGCTGCTGCAAGTATTTTAATAGCTCTCATGTTACTTCTTCAGTATCAGTCCGTTATTTTCGCCGTCTTTGAGATAGACAAGTTCTTCAGTGACTCCGACGACCTTGAATTTCCGCGCAGACCGGGCAGGCAGCGCGGTGGAGAAATTCTGGAGTATGTCTATATCGAGCTCATCTCCTTCATTAATATCATTGCCTATGCCGCCGGCGCTGAAGAACGTGCCTGTGGCAGGGTGTATGAAGGTTTCATCCCATCTGCCGTCGCGGAAGGCGCAGCAGAGCACGTCCTCCCCGTCGCGCAGCGCCCAGTTCTCCCGGCTGAAGCCATAGACTCCGGGGACGGTATTGTCCAGGAGATGCTCATGCCAGAGCTGGTGGACATTTATTCTCTGCTCGCCGAGGGCAGATGTGAAGATTATGCATCCGTCGCGGAAACCGTCGCTGTCGTTGGGGAGTATGTCGAAACTTACCGTCTCGCGGACAAGGGCTTTCGGCTGCACGGTGACAGGGACTATCCAGGGAGCGTCTGCTGTCACGGAAAAGTCTATGTTCCGGGCTATCTCAAAACTGAGCCTTTCGCCTTCTTCGGCCGCCTCGACATCTCCGCCGCTGAGTATGAAAGCATCTTTCTGGGCCTGCGAGACCTTGATTCCTGAGGAAAGGGAAAAAGCTTCGTTGGAGAAGGTGAGCACAGCTTCGCGGGGGCTGTAGTCCGTGTTTTCGGCAATCAGGAAACTGTAGCTGATTATTTCCTCTTTGACTGGCTCTCCGTCGAGGCTTATCCAGTCGCAGCCCTCGGATATGGCAAGTTTGACGGGAACATTGCAGATCAGCGTGACTTTCAGGCTGGAGGCTTCGCTGGAGAATACCGCCGGCCTGTCGGTCTTTGCAAAGAGTATTGGATCCACTCCTTCCTGCCGGATTTCAACTTTCCAGATATGGGTTTTGGTGGTGAATACTATTTCCCCCTGCCTGGCTTCGATTGTCTCGTTAGGAAGAATCCGGAACACAAGTTCGTAATCAGTGGCCTTGGACGTGGGTATAATCCATTCTTTTCCCTGCGTGATTTCGCTGGAAAGGCTGAAATCGGAGGTAAGCGAGAAGGTGAAATCGCCGCCCTCAGCTCCGAAAGTTCTCTGCTGGGAATCTTCTTTGGGAGAACTCTTTCCGGAGATCTCGCCATTTTCTCTTGAAGCGCAGGCGTAAACCGCGACTGCGGCAAGAAGGAAAAACAGTATTCTGCGAAGCTGCATATCAGAATTTGTAGCTTAGGCCGAGGCCGCCGGGGGTGAAGCTGAGTTCGAGCACCGGCTCGGGGGCGGTGGAGAAACGGTTTATTCTATTGACTGTGTTGTTCAATTTCTTTACACCGGCGCAGTGGAGCGGAATACCGGCCGCCACCATCAATATGCCTGAGAGGCTCATGGCAAGCCCCGCGGTCATATACGGAGTGGTGGAACTGACTACATTGTCGGCGCCTTGCTGCCCTGCGATGGGCGCGGCGATGATTACACCCGCCAGAGTGCCGGCGCTGGAAATCAGGAACATGATTGAACCGGAAACGGCAAGAGCCGAGCCGGTTATCCAGGTGCCCATCCCCCAGCCTCGAAGATGGGCTCCAGTCCTCCAGTCTTTCTCCAGCCCGGTTCTGGCGAGTATGCTGTCCTGGACTGCCCAGGGAATCTTGATATTGTTTTCAGTGAGACGGATGCCTTTGTGGGAATACTGCACAGGAGCAATCTGGGCGCCTGCCTGGATGCCCATGCATAGAAGCGCAAACAGTAAAACCAGTTTTTTCATAACATCAGTCCGGAAAGTACTTTTTCAACTGCGGCCCTGCCCTTGACGGATTCGAGAATGGCGAGGCCGAAAGCAATGGCATGACCGGCTCCGCGGCCGGTAATCATGTTCCCGTCAGTGACGGCGGGTTCGGGGGTATATACAGCGCCTTTGGCGATGAGACTGTCCTGGAAGCCGTCGAAGCAGGTGAAACGGCGGCCTTCGAGTCTGTCCAGCTGCGAGAGCACGAGGCCCGGAGCGGCGCAGATGGCAGCCACCCTGCCGCCTGAGTTCCAGTGTGTGTAGGTGAGTTCCATCAATGCTTTGTGGGCTGCGAGATTCTTCGATCCCGGCATTCCGCCGGGGAAAACGAGGATGTCCTCCCTGTCCGGGACAGGCCCGTCCGCGAATTCTTCCCATGTGCAGTCTGCGAATACTCCCTGCCCGTGGGAAGAGCATACCATCACGTCTTCATTCATGGAAACGGTGCTGACGGAGACGCCACCCCTGAGCAGGACATCTCTTGTGCCGAGGGCTTCCATATCTTCGAAACCGTCGGCGAGAAAAATAAAACAAGCCATCTTGAAAAAAAATACTCCCAAATATAGTTTTTTTTTGAAAAATTTCCGTTATTTGTAAAGATAAACCAATCAAAAGATGAAACGAATAATACTTTTCCTCTCACTTTCCGCAATTGCTCTTTCGCTGAGTGCCGCTCCTGTCATCACCAAGGAGCGTAAAGAGCGGGCTGCATCCATTGTTTCAAAGATGACTGTCGAAGAGAAAATCGACCTTATCTCCGGCAAGATAGACGGATTCAAGACCCACGGCATTCCCCGGCTCGGGATACCCTGCATCCGCATGGCTGACGGTCCCCAGGGTGTGCGTAACGTGGACGGAAAGAATATCCAGAGTACTTTCTTCCCCTGCGGTATTTCCGCGGCGGCGTCGTGGAACCGTGAGGCAGTGAGGGGAATGGGCGCCGGCATCGGCAGTGCTGCTAAAGCCCACGGAGTGCAGATTATGCTCGGCCCGGGCGTAAATATCTATCGCAGCGCCCTCTGCGGCCGTAATTTCGAATATTTCGGAGAGGATCCTTTCCTTGCCGCCGAAACTGCCCTCAATTATATAGAAGGCATGCAGGATGAAGGCGTCATGGCCACGATTAAACACTTCGCCCTGAACCAGCAGGAATACGACCGTCACGGAGTCAGCTCCAACGCGGACGAGCGTACCATCAACGAACTTTATTTCCCGACCTTCCGCAAGGCCGTCGAGAAAGGTAATGTCGCGGCCGTCATGACCAGCTACAATCTCGTCAACGGTACCCATGCGGCCGAGAATCCATGGCTGGTGAAGGAGAATCTCCGCAAATGGGGCTTCGACGGCATTGTGATGAGCGACTGGATTTCCTCCTATAGCACCGTAAACTTCATGACCGGCGGTGTGGACCTTGAAATGCCGCGCAGCTATGTCTCCAACCAGAAAGCCGTGAAGGCGCTTCTCGAGAACGGCGTGGTGACCGAAGCGGACCTGAATGAAAAATGCCAGAACATACTTCAGAGTTTCATCGCCTATGGTTTCCTTGACAATTCCCTGGAAGCGGACCCGTCGGCTGAGGACCCCGCAGTATCCCGCAGGCGTGCCTATGACATCGCGATCGAAGGTCCGGTGCTCCTCAAGAACGAAGGAAACCTGCTTCCCCTGAAGCCCGGCAAAGATGTAATTGCCGTAATCGGCCCCAACGCCAATATCATCCCCTGCGGCGGCGGCTCCGGCTGGGTCAATCCCGAGGACGGCAAGGCAGTGACTCTCGCGGAGGGCCTGCTTCGTCTGGGAAAGAAATGGAATGTCCAGCTCATGGGTACTCCCCAGCCCGATATTCTCAAAAAAGCGGCGGCCGTAATTGTATGTATTGGATTTGACAACCTCAGCGAAACTGAGGGCAAGGACCGCAAATACACTCTTCCCAAGGGTCAGGATGAACTGGTCGAGAACGTAGCGTCGTACAATAAGAATGTAATAGTGGTCGTGAATTCCGGCGGAGAGTTCAGCCTAACCAGGTGGGAAGGCAAGGTCAAGGCCATCATCATGGACTGGTATCCCGGCCAGGAGGGCGGCAACGCCCTTGCCGACATCGTAAGCGGCAAGGTCTCTCCTTCCGGCAAGCTTCCCTTCACCTTCTGGGGAGAGTGCGAGAAGAACCCTGCCCAGAAATGGTATGAGGCAGCTCCGCTCCACCCCAGGGCCAGCCGCGACCGCTATCCTTTCACCACTTATGGCGAGGGTATTTTCCTCGGATACCGCGGAGTGGAGCACTTCGGAGTGCAGCCCCTCTATCCCTTCGGCTTCGGTCTCAGCTACGGCTCCTTTGACTACAGCGACCTCTCCGTGATTCCTGCAGGTGACGGCTTCGACGTGAGTTTCTCTGTCCGAAACAGCGGAAAGGCAGACGCAAAAGAGGTAGCCGAGGTCTATGTCGCCCCTAAGAACCCTTCCCTGATGCGTCCTGCAAAGGAACTCAAGGGTTATGACAAGAAGCTGATTGCAAAAGGCAAATCCGTACGCTACACCATCCATCTTGACGCGGATGCTTTCAAGGTCTATGACACTGCAATCCATGCCTGGCGCACAGATCCCGGAAAATATGAAATCCAGATCGGCTCATCCTCCGCAGACATCCGCCTGAGCGCCTCCGTGGAGGTGCGTTAATACGCGGATCATGAAGAAAAAAATACTGCTCTTCGCGGCGGCCCTGCTGCTTGCCGCAATTCCCACATTCGCTGTCCTCAGCGAAGATAATCTGGCAGGTACGCTCTCGGTTCTCAGGTATGAACTTCGCAGCGCCTGCGAGTCCCGTGCGGAGTTCTCCAAGCGCATGAAGAGCCGCGGCGACAGGCAGCACGCCCGCCTCGTGTCCATGATGCAGCGGAGCAACGAACTATCGCTGATGCTCTATTCGCAGAAACAGGACTATACCTTCGACATGACCTATGCGCTCAACGAGGTGTCCAAGCAGTACGAGGAGTTCTCTTCGCGCAAGCTGCCCTTCGACGACATCCTGAGGCGTCTGGACATAGATATAGACCGCTATGACCGCCTTGTGCATACCCTTCGCAGCCTGCCCCCTTCCTCGGTCATGGAGTATGTGGACAGTGCCGGAAGAGTGAATTATCTCGCCGCGCATCAGCACCCTGCGCTAACCTACGGGGAACAGGAGCGCCCGTTCCAGCTGGATTCGGCGGGAATCGCTGACCGCGACAGCTGCATCGTCTATGCAAAATGGCTGCTGGATGACTGTCTGCAGCAGAAAGAGAGGCTGGTGCGGGATTCCACTCATTACCAGGAGACCGCCGACATGCTGAAATCCGCTTATGACTATGCGCAGGAACGTTACAAGAATGTCCAGACCAAGATTTTCATAGACGGTCAGTCAGATTATGCAACCATCGTCGGCCAGTTCGGCCGCTACTGGCACCAGGCTGTGTCTGACGCCACCGACAAATACAGCCGTGACCCCAATGGAGATGTCCACAGCCAGTGGAGGGGGCCTATGGTCGCCGGTTTCGGCATTTTCGTGCTGTTCTATCTGATTGTTTCGGGAGTTATAGCCTCGGTGCTTGTGGCCGTGCTTCGACGCCGCGGACGTTTCGCCGCCAAGACCTATTTCCAGAACAACTCCTTCGCGATGGTGCTGATTGCAACTGTGGTCATTTTCGCAATTTCCACAATGTTTGCTGCGGCACTGTCCTCCCAGCACTTCTTCTCCATGGCAGCAGCCCTGCTGATAGAATTCGCCTGGATGCTTGCGGCAATCCTGATTTCGCTGGTAATCCGCTACAAGGGCTCGTCCGTGAAAAAGGGCTTCGGCATGTACGTTCCCGTCATGCTTATGAGTCTGGTGGTCATTGCCCTCCGCATCGCCTTTGTCCCCAACAGCCTTATAAACATCATCTTCCCGCCTGTGCTGCTGATTACGACCGCAGTCCAGGGACTGGTGCTGTTCAGACTCGGCCGGAAGGTCAGGGGCGGCGACCGCATCTTCGGCTGGGTATCCTTCGCAGTCATGATTCTCACCTCGGCAGTGGCCTTCAGGGGCTATGTCCTGCTGGGCATCCAGCTGCTTATATGGTGGTTCTTCCTCTTGACCCTGCTTCAGACCATAACCGCCGTCTATGACCTCCTGGACATGTTCTATCACAGCCATATCCGGAATTCCACGGCGGCATACATAAAGAATCATCCGGACCGTCCGCACCGCACTGACGAAGACCTGATTGCAGTGACCTGGTTCCATTCCCTTGTGAAAAAGGCCCTGCTTCCCATGGCGATAGTAATATCCATACCGCTCAGTCTGTTCATGGCTTCCGGGGTATTCGACCTGAAGGGAATCTTCGCGAATTACTACAGCTATCCCTTCCTCAATGTGGAAGGTTATGTGAGCCTTTCCTTCTCCAGAATAATCCTTGTCGTGTGCTTGTATTTCGTTTTCGGCTATCTGAACTACCTTTTCGGAGCACTCTACCGCCAGTGGAAAATCAGCGAAATACTCTCCAAATCATCCGGCGGCTATTTCAATGAGAACGAAGTGAACTTCACCCTTGCCCGGCATATCATAGGCATAATCCTGTGGAGCGTCTATGTAATTTCACTGTTCGTCCTGCTCAGTATTCCAACTACTGCCGTCAAGGTCATAGGCGCGGGACTTGCCACTGGTCTGGGCTTCGCCATGAAGGATATACTTAACAACTTCTTCTACGGGGTCCAGCTGATGTCCGGCCGCCTGAGGGTAGGGGATTATGTGGAGTGTGACGGAGTCCGGGGAAAGGTGGACAGCATAAGCTATCAGAGCACGCAGATCATTGCTTCAGACGGCTCCGTGATGGCTTTTCCCAACGCCACGCTTTTCAACAAGAATTTCAAGAACCTGACGCGCAACCACGGCTACGAACTGCTTTCCTTCGAGGTGGGCGTTAAATACGGCTCCTCTGTGGAGCAGGTCCGGGATATCATTCTCGCCGCGATGCAGCCGCTCTGCATCAAGGACAAGTACGGACGGGAGATAGTGGAGCCGAAGTTCGGCATAGAGGTCCGCTTCAAGGAGTTCGGCGACAACAGCGTAAACCTGCAGATTCTTCTGTACACCACCGTGGAAGAGCATTTCTCCTTTGCTGCGAAAGCTAAGGAACTGATATACATAGCGTTGAATGACAATGGAATAGAAATTCCATTCCCGCAGAGAGATGTTCATATCAAAAACGATTGATACGATGAAAAAATTACCTGCATCGCTTTCATCGCCTGTGCCACCCTCGGCACCATAAGAGGGAGGGGCCCAACGCAGTTGGGAGGGGTCGCCTGGAAGGCGACGGTTAGATGAAAGCGATGCAGGTATTTTTTCACAATAACTGAATGTATTATATTATTGATGAAGTGTAAGGTTTCAGCGTACCTGGCAGCTGTCGGCACTGTGCTGCTATGGGGAATGTCCTACATCTGGGCGGACAGATTATTGGAGGCGGGGATTCCCGTTGAGTTTTTCGTACCGGTGAGAACTCTTCTCGCCGGAGTCCTGCTGCTGATTTTGAACCTGATAGCAGGGCTGGACATGAGGCTGAGGCGGAAGGATATCTGGCGCTTCGCACTGCTGTCCCTGTGCATGCCTTTCGTGTACTTCATTGCCGAGACCTACGGCCTGGGACTCACTGAATCTCCGACCATCACTTCCCTCGTGATAGCGACCAACCCGCTTTTCGCGATGATGGCCGGGATTTTCATTTTTAAGGAAAAATTCGGCTGGAAGAATATCCTTGGCGTGTTCATCACTCTCGCCGGCCTATGGCTGGTGACATGGACCCAGTCGTCCACGGGGCAGTATTTCATTGCCGGCATACTGATTCTGTTCATTGCCGTCATTTCGGAAGTCAGCCAGATTGCCTTCACAAAGTCTCTTTCCGAGTCCTATTCGCCATCGGTGATCGTGATGTACCAGTTCCTGCTCGGCGCGGTGCTTTTCCTGCCCCTTTTCCTGACAAAAGGCATTGCCGCTTACGACGCCGGAGTTTACCTTTCCTGGAAAGTCATGTATCCCACCCTGGCTCTGGCGCTGCTTTGTTCCGCCACTGCCTTCTCCATCTGGGCCTATGCCATAAAACATCTCGGGGTGGCGCGCACCAGCGTCTTCCTCGCCGTGGTGCCGCTGGTCACAGCTGTGCTGTCCTTCCTTTTCGGCGACGAAGTCCTTTCGCTGTGGCAGTGGGCGGGACTTGCCGTCGCCATGGGCGGAATACTTTTGACTCAGATGAAAACTACATAGACAATTTATACTACCACATAATTTATGGAATTACACGTAACATCTGAAACTGCGAGGCTGAGGGAAGTAGTACTTGGCTGGCCTTTTTCATCAGGTCCCGTCCCGACGCTTGAAGAAACATGCGACAGCAAATCATACGAATCTGTACTCAACGGGGTGTACCCTGCCGAGGAGGACATAGTAAGGGAGATGGGGGCCTTCGAAGCCATACTGAAAAAGTATGACGTGAAGGTCTATCGTCCGGCTCCGGTGGAAAACTGCAATCAGATATTTTCCCGCGACGTCGGTTTTGTCATAGATGACAAAATCATAGTCTCCAACATCATTCCCGACCGTCAGGCGGAGATCGACGCCTATGAGAACATATACCGCCAGATTCACTACAAGAACATCTACAACCTCCCCGAGACGGTGCATGTGGAAGGCGGCGACGTGGTGCTCTGCGGTGAAACGATTTTCCTCGGGCAGTATGATTTTCCGGATTACCGGGAACTCAAGACAGCAAGGACCAACCGCCTTGCCCTGGACTATCTTAGGATGATTTTCCCGAATAAGGAGATTGCCCCTGTGAATCTCAGAAAGAGTGATACGGATCCTCTTGAGTGTATACTACATCTGGACTGCACCTTTATGCCGGTAGGCCGCGGCAAGGCGATAATCTACAGGCCGGGATTCATGAATCCGCGCGATGCTGACCATATCATAGAGCGCTTCGGCCGCGAGAATGTGTTTGAGCTGACTCTTCAGGAGATGTACTACATGAACTCCAACATTTTCTCCATTTCCCCCGATGTGGTTGTTTCGGAAGAGCATTTCACACGCCTGAACACTCACATGAAGGAAGTCTGGGGAATGACCGTGGAGACTGTGCCGTACAGGGAGATTTCCAAGATGGGAGGTCTTCTCAGGTGTTCCACATTGCCGCTTAGAAGAGATGAGTAAGCTTGCAGTAGTGGCCTTTGGCGGCAATGCGCTGCTTAGGGCCGGTCAGGCCGGTACATTTGAAGAACAGTTGGAAAATGTCACCCGCACCTGTTCTCAGCTACGGCCTTTGCTCCGCGAGGGTTACAATATTATAATAGGTCACGGGAACGGCCCCCAGGTCGGCTCGGCCCTTCTTCGCCACGAGGCCGGCCACCGCCAGTTCGGTCTTCCCGCCATGCCCATGGACTTCTGCGGGGCGGAAACCCAGGGCAGCATAGCCTACCTGATCGAAACCGCTATGGAACGCGTCCTGCGCGAAGAAGGCATAGACCGGCGTGTCGTGTCTATAGTGACGCGGGTTGAGGTCGATGCGGCCGACGAGATGTTTTCCAATCCCACCAAGCCCGTCGGCCCGTATTATACCGTCGCCGAGGCCGAGGCCCTCGCCGCTTCCGGCGCCGGAGTCTATCGCGAAGATCCCCGCGGACGCGGCTGGAGGAAGGTCGTAGCATCACCCAAGCCTGTGCGTATCAGCAATATAGACCTTGTCGGGCGCCTTGCCCGCGAGGGAAATATAGTGGTGACTGTCGGCGGGGGCGGGATTCCGGTCGTTGCCTCTGAAGCAGGGCACCGCGGCGTCGAAGCCGTAATAGACAAAGACCTTGCCTCCGCGCTTGCGGCTGTCCAGGTCGGTGCGGATGAATTCTATATCCTCACTGACGTGCCTAAGGTCTATATAAACTTCCGGACTTCTTCCCAGCAGGCCCTCGACACTATGACTGTCGCAGAGGCGGAGCGCTATCTTGCCGAAGGCATGTTCACTGAAGGTTCCATGGCCCCGAAGGTCCGCGCCGGCATTTACTTCGTCACCGCGAATACGGCTACGGAAGACAGGGCCCCGTCGGCTGGACAGGGTGACGACGCCTCCGAGTTCCGCCAGTGCGTAATCACTGAAGCATCAGAGCTGCAAAACCCTGCGTGTGGAACAAGAATTATTCAATAACTCTGCTATGAAAAATAACTGACACGTTTGGAACGTGGCCGCCCGTGGCCTATGAACGGGAGGGGCCCAACAAAGTTGGGAGGGACGAGCCCGAAGGGCGAAGGTGGAAAAACGTGTGCAGTTATTTTTCAAATAAAATAGAAAAATACAAAACAAATAATTACTATGGCATACAATTTAAGAAACAGAAGCTTTCTAAAACTGTTGGACTTTGAACCGAAGGAAATTGAGTTCCTGCTGGATCTTGCAGCGGAACTTAAAAAAGCCAAATACACAGGGACGGAGCAGCCCCGGCTCAAGGGGAAAAATATAGCTCTGATTTTCGAAAAGACCTCCACGAGGACCCGCTGCGCCTTCGAGGTGGCGGCGCACGACCAGGGCGCCCATGTCACCTACCTCGGTCCCACCGGCTCCCAGATAGGCGTAAAGGAATCAATGAAAGACACCGCTCGCGTACTTGGAAGAATGTATGACGGAATAGAATACAGGGGTTTTGCGCAGAAGACAGTGGAAGAGTTGGCTCAGTACTCCGGCATCCCGGTCTGGAACGGCCTCACCAACGAATTCCATCCCACGCAGATTCTCGCTGATTTCCTCACCATGCGCGAACACTCCGAAAAGCCGTTAAACCAGGTCGCTTACGCCTATCTCGGCGACGCCCGCTTCAATATGGGAAACTCCCTTCTTGTGGGAGGCGCGAAGATGGGAATGGACGTGAGAATAGTTGCTCCTAAGGCGCTGCAGCCTGCTGCTGAACTGGTTGCCGAATGCCGCAGGATAGCTCGGGAAACCGGAGCACGCATAACCATTACGGATAATGTGGGCAAAGGAGTGAAAGGCTGCGATTTCATATACACCGACGTGTGGGTGTCTATGGGCGAACCGGATGAGGTTTGGAAAGAGAGGATAGACCTTCTGAAGCCCTATCAGGTAAACGCATCCCTTATGGAACGTACCGGAAATCCCGACTGCAAGTTCATGCACTGCCTCCCGGCCTACCATAACCTCGAGACCAAAGTCGGCCGCGATGTCCACGAAAAGTTCGGCCTTGACGGAGTCGAGGTCACCGAGGATGTGTTCGAGGGCAAAAACAGCATAGTTTTCGACGAAGCCGAAAACCGTATGCATACTATCAAGGCAGTAATGGTCGCTACCCTAGGACTCTGAGTATTGATTTAAATTATTGTAAATCAGCTCTTTCATCTCGCCCCACCGGTAGCAGCCATTGCAGACCGGTGTGAGTGTGGGTATATTGATGGGGTGCTCATTGAGAAGCGGCCACACTATCACGTCGTCCTTTTTATTGCGGAAAAAATAGAGTTGGATGTTTGCAGCCATCGGTGTAACCTCCCAGCCTTTGTATTTGAGGTCAAGTTCCTCAAGGGAATCGATGGGTGGGACCACATCCGCGCCCATAAGGCTCAGCAGGGTAAGTACAGGGAAATCATGTCCGAAGCGAAGGTCGACGGTGACACCGTTCCCAGCGATGGCGTCATCGGCCTTGGAAACAATTTCATTGGCAAGAGGTCCGGAGTAGGGTATCACCGATTTGCCGGAGATGGAGTTGGCGCAGTTTTTAAGGTAGAAGAAGCGGTTGCTTCTTTTCCATCTGTATCGAAGCTCTTCCGGAGTGAGATATTTCATCATATATGGGGCCCCTTCTATATCCTGCGCCACTGCGGCAAGACCATAGACACAACTCACAAGGGACTTCCATTTGGCCGGATAGGCCGAAGGGTCGTCGAACAGCAATTCCTTCAGTCTCATCGTGTCGCATCCGTGAGGCTCGTCTGTTTTGAGCAAACTGTCGAGAAATGCTTTCTGCCACTTCGGAGTCTTGACGGTCAGGACCTTCATCAATCCGTCCTTGGTGTCAACCGTCAGCGGTGTCTTCGGAGAGAGGCGCATAAGCTCGTTGGTGAAAGCCGTCATAGACAAAATACACCGTTGTACCGTCGATGAAACAGCCCTGACGCGGCCCTTGCTTCCGAAGAGCGACGGTGCCCTTTTATACATCCCACGGGCAATAACCGTATGCTGCTCAATGCCTTTTGTGGTCAATGCTCCAACCGCTCCATTCATCAGGGAGTCCATCACCTGGACGTCTTTCAGAAGGGCTTCACCCTCCGGGGTAAGATGTCCCTCGCCCAGATATTTAAGCAGTTTCTTTTGCTCGCTGTCCCCGACATTTGTCCTGGAACCGTGACGGCCGTAATGGCTGATATAGAAAAGCTTATAGCCTTTCGGTGCAGGCAGTTTGAGGGGGGATTCAAGATACTGATAGAGGTATCTTTCATTGGCGGCTCTTTCCGGGTTTACGGAAAAGTCCTGGGCTGCTGCTGCAAGGCATAGCAGAGCTGCAAGAAGGGAAAACAGTCTTTTCATTTAAGTTCGTCTATGGAATTAATAAACAGGGCCCATTTGGCGTCTGAAGGCATCCTCCAGTCACCTCTGGGGGAGAGTGATACACTGCCCACCTTTGGCCCGTCAGGCATGCAGGAGCGTTTGAACTGCTGCCCTATGAAGCGTTTGAAGAAGGTCCTGAGCCAGTGCTTGATGACTTCCGGGGAGTATTTTCCGCCGAAGGCTTTACGGGCGAGGAAGAATATCTTTTCCGGGGAGGCTCCGAAACGGATGAAATGATAGAGGAAGAAATCGTGGAGCTCGTAAGGTCCCACGAGATCCTCGGTGAGCTGGGCGATTTCGCCCCTGTCGTCGGTGGGGATAAGTTCAGGTGAAATCGGAGTGTCCGCTATGTCTGAAATTATATCGGATGCTTTCCGGCCATTGGCCGCGACGCCTTGGAGCGTCTTTCCGGCCCAGCGGCAGAGATATCTCACCAGGGTCTTGGGAATGGAAGCATTCACGCCGTACATGCTCATGTGGTCGCCGTTGTAGGTGCACCAGCCGAGCGCCAGCTCCGAGAGGTCCCCGGTGCCTATCACGAGCCCTCCGGTCTGGTTGGAAATGTCCATCAGAATTTGCGTGCGCTCCCTTGCCTGGGCGTTCTCATAGGTAGTGTCCATTACGGAGGGATCATGCCCGATGTCGCGGAAGTGCTGCTCCACCGAGGGTACTACGGAGATGGCCCTGGTGGTGATTCCGAGGGCTTCCATCAGGTCGTCGGCGTTGGTGCGGGTGCGGCCCGACGTGCCCAGTCCCGGCATGGTCACTCCGATGATCCGGTCGCGGCTCCAGCCCAGTTTGTCAAAGGCCTTGACCGTCACGAGCAGCGCAAGGGTGCTGTCCAGTCCGCCGGATATGCCTATCACGGCAGTTTTGGCCTGGATGTGGTCGAGCCTGGTCACGAGTCCATGGACCTGTAGGGACAGAATCTCCTCGCAGCGCTCGTCCGTGTGCGGACCGGAGTGCACAAAAGGATGGGCCTCGACTTCGCGGCATAGACATTTTTCCAAGTCGGTAGGTGCCGGCGAGCCTATGTCCACGCGGGAGTAAAGCTGCGCGTAAGTAGCGGCGCCTGTGCCGTCCGGCGTGACATAATGGAAGGAACTCTGACGCTGGCGCAGATTCACCAGCTTGTCTATGTCCAGGTCCGCTACGATCATTGTCGATACCAGCGAGAAGCGTTCCGCCTCCGCCATCAGGGTGCCGTTTTCATAAATCAGGGAAGAGCCGGTAAAGACCATGTCCTGGGTGGACTCTCCGTAGGATGCGGAGGCATAGATATAGCCCGAGAGGGAGTGGGCGCTGTGCTGGCAAACGAGATTCTTGCGGTATTTATGCTTCAACAGAATCTCGTTGGAGCCGGAGAGGTTGACTATTATATGCGCCCCGGTGACGGCATGGTACAGAGAGGGCGGAATCGGAGTCCACAGGTCTTCGCACATCTCTATTGCGAAGGTGGCGTGCCCGATAGTGAAGAGTATGTTGGGGGAGATGTTGCATCTCGTGCCGGCATAGGTCACCTCGCCACGGAAGCCCTCCCGGACGAAATTCTTTCCGTCGCAGAGAAAGCGTCCTTCGTTGTGGATGTTGCCCGAAAGGAAGTCCGAGCCGGGGGAGAACCAGCGGGGCTCGTAGAACTCATTGTAGCTCGGAAGGTAAATCTTCGGCACGATTCCCTTGATCTGCCCGTTGCGGATTACCACTGCGCAGTTGTAGAGTTTGCCGTGGTAGCGTACAGGTGCCCCGACTACTACCGTGGCAGTCAGGCCCCTGGTGTGTTCCGCAATATGCGCGACCGCCTCTTCGGCACTGTCAATCAGCAGATTGGTTCCGAAAAGATCCGCACAGGTGTACCCCGTTACCGAAAGTTCCGGGAACACCAGCAGCGAGACCTGTTTCTCGACGGCTTCATCGATGAGCCTTTCGCATTCATCCCTGTTGAAAGCCACATCCGCGACCTTCACCCTCGGTGAAGCCGCCGCCGTCCTTATGTATCCGTAGTTTTTCATTATGAATAGTTTGTTAAAGGATTGGCTGTTCACTTTTATCGCCTGTGCCACCCTCGGCACCATAAGAGGGAGGGGCCCAACAAAGTTGGGAGGGGTCGCCTGGAAGGCGACGGCAGGAAAAGTGAACAGGCAGTCCTTTCGTCGTCATGATATTTTACTGTAGTCTTTCTGTATGTATTTCGAGCCCTGCAGCGCCGTGGCGAGCAGTTCGTTGCGCTGCGAGGAGAGTGAAGGGTCGGCTTCGAGGACTCTGGTGGCATAGTCACGGGATTCCGCGACAATGCGGCTGTCGCGGGCGAGCGAGGCAGCCTTAAGGTCTATCGGAAGACCGGACTGCTGGGTGCCTTCAAGGTCTCCAGGCCCCCGCATCTTCATATCCTCCTCGGCAAGCGCGAACCCGTCCTCGGTGGCGCACATAAGTTCCAGTCGTTTGCGGGATTCCTTGGAAATTTTTTCTCCGCGCATGAGTATGCAGTAGGATTTTTCGCTGCCCCTGCCGACCCTGCCGCGAAGCTGGTGCAACTGACTGAGTCCGAAGCGCTCAGAACTCTCGATAACCATCACGGAGGCGTTCGGGACATCCACCCCGACCTCGATTACCGTAGTGGAGACCAGTATGTCCGCCCTTCCGGCAGCGAATGCGTCCATGTTGAAATTCTTCACCTCCGTGGTCTGCTGGCCGTGAACTATGGCTACCTTGTAGTCCGGCAGGGGAAAGCGGCTGACAATCTGCTCATAGCCGTTCTGAAGGTTCTGATAGTCCATCTTTTCGCTCTCGAAAATGAGCGGATAGACAATGAAGGCCTGGCGGCCCTTGGCTATTTCATCGCGGAGGAAATTGTACATCGCCAGACGTTTGTTCTCGCCTATGCAGATGGTCTGTACGGGTTTTCTGCCGGGTGGCATCTCATCGATTACGGACACGTCCAGATCGCCGTAAAGAGTCATCGCCAGGGTGCGCGGAATGGGGGTGGCGGTCATCACCAGAACGTGCGGAAGCCGTCCGTCGGTGCGTTTGGACCATAGCCTTGCCCTCTGGTCGACGCCGAAGCGGTGCTGTTCGTCAATTATCGCGAGGCCGAGATTGCGGAAGACGACAGTATCCTCGATGAGGGCGTGAGTGCCTATGATTATTCCTATGGAACCGTCGCGCAGACCGGAGTCTATTTTCTTCCTCTGCGACGCCGGGGTGGACCCGGTCAGCAGGGCCGCCTGTACCCCGGTCGGGGCGAGATATCTGGAAATATTTGCATAATGTTGATTTGCAAGTACTTCCGTGGGGGCCATAAGGCAGCACTGATAAGCGTTGCCGACGGCAATCAGGGCGCTCAGCACGGCGACCATGGTTTTACCGCTGCCCACGTCTCCCTGCAGCAGGCGGTTCATCTGAGAGCCGCTTTTAAGGTCTTCCCGGATTTCCTTTATAACCCTTTTCTGGGCTCCGGTCAGGGAGTAGGGGAGAGCGTTGTAGCATTTGTTGAAGAACTCCCCGACACGTGGCATGGGAATGCCGTTGTCGCTTCTGGACCTGATGAATTTCTGTTTCAGCAGGGACAGTTCCAGCAGGAACAGCTCCTCGAATTTTAACCTGTAGAGAGCCTTTGCGAGGGCATTCTGGTCGGTGGGAAAATGAACTTGCCGGAGAGCAAAGCTGAGCGGGACCAGGCCCTTTTCGTGTATCACATACTCCGGAAGAGTTTCTTTCAGATGCGGAAGAGCCTCCGCCAGGGCGGAGTTCATCAAGTTGTTCATCACCTTTGCCGTGACGCCCGCGTTTTTCAGTTTCTCCGTGCTTGGATAGACACCGGTCATCACTCCCGAGCTGGCGCTGTCGGGCGGGTCTATTTCGGGATGGACCATATTCACCCGTCCGTTGAAGACGGTGGGCTTGCCGAAAAAGATGAATGTGCTGCCCTGGGTGAGCTTGGGCCCAAGCCATTTTATGCGTTTGAAGAACACCAGTTCCATCTCGCCGGTACCGTCCCCTACAATGACTGACAGGCGGCCTTCCTTGCCGGATTTTCCGGGAAGGACGCTTTCGGAGAGAACGGTGGCCCGTATTTGGACAAAGGCCTGGTCCGGACGGATTTCGCCGATTGCGTGAATTTTGCTCCGGTCTATGTAGCGGAATGGATAGATGCCCAGAAGGTCCCCGACGGTTTCCACGCCCAGTTCCGTTTTGAACAGGGCGGCCCGTTTAGGCCCGACCTTGGGCAAATACTGGAGTTCCATTTCAAGCCCGCTTGCCATATACGCACTTTTTATTTTACAATTATACGAATTTTTACGGAATATTGCTAAATTTGCCGAGTTTATGGACAAAATGGTAATATCTAATGATGAATTCTTTGCCGAAGTCAAGAGGCTTCTTGCCTCTGAGCGTAAGGTTACGATTCCGGTAAAGGGTTACTCGATGCTGCCATTTATCCGCGGTGGTAAGGACTTGGTCGTGCTTGAGCCTGAGAATGATTACCGTCCGGGGGACATAGTGCTCTTTTACGTCGGGCGCGAAGGCGAAGGCCGCTATGTAATGCACCGGATTATCCGCCTGGAAGAGAGAAAAGGAACGATGTGGGCTGTGATCCGGGGGGACGGAGTTCTTGAGAACACCGAGCAGGTTCCGCTGTCCTCAGTTATAGCGAGGGCTGTCACGGTGCTCCGTGACGGGAAGCGCCCGGTGGACCCGAGAAGTCCCGGGCATCTTCGCAAAGTGCGATTCTGGGATGCGCTTCGACCGTTTCGCCGCTATATTTTGTTTGTATATAAGCACCTGCCGTGGAATATCGGCTGGGTCCGACAGAATTATTGATTGATTATGAAGATAAAAGAAGGCTTCGTTCTGCGCACTATCTGCGGTCAGAATGTGATCTCCGGGGAAGGTACCCGGAACGTGAATTTTTCCAAGCTGGTCTCTTTGAACGAGACTGCGGCATTCCTCTTCCAGAAGGTTCAGGGAATTGAATTCGATGCCGGGACGATTGCCGAGCTGATTCTTTCAGAGTATGAGGGTGTGGACCGTGAGAGGGCACTTGCAGACGCCAAAAACCTTTGCGCCCAGTGGGTGGAAGTGGGCATAGCGCAATAGTCAGGAGACAGTTTTTCGAACTGCTTCGTTCGGGGCTTCAGGGGAAGTCTCCGGACGCTGCTTTATTCTCCCAGCCCGTTTCGTGGGAGGCCATCTACGGCATCGCCTCAGAGCAGACCGTAGTGAGCAATGTGGTGGACGGAATCAATCTGCTTCCCCTGGAACTGATGCCCACCCCGGAGGAACTGGATTTGTTCCTCTGCGATATCTTCGTCGTCGAACAGCGCAATCACCAGCTGAACCGCTTTATTCCCAAGCTCCTCAGCCTTGCTTCAGGAGAGGAGGTCTGGCTTGTCAAGGGGCAGGGAATCGGTTTGTACCATAACCATCCCTTGCAGCGCCAACCTGGGGACATCGACCTTCTGATGTTGCCGGAAACCTATGAAAAACTCTCTCCGGTTTTTCTGAAGAAGGCTACTAAAAAAGAAGAGACAGACCAGTACATACTCCAGACCGGAATCATGTACGGCAGCATAGAGGTGGAACTGCACGGGTCTGTGAGGACTCTCATTTCGCCCTCCCTGGACCGCAGTCTGGACAGGTTCCTGCGTTACTCGTTTGAGAATCTGCCGCCGGATGTGGTCAGAATCGGGGATGCCGATGTGATGGTGCCGCATCCGCAGTTCAACGCTTTTTACCTATTCACCCACATACTGCACCACTTCTGGACCGGCGGAGTGGGTTTCCGGCAGATTGTGGACTGGGCCCTGATGCTTCGCAAAGAGGCCCCGAGGATTGATACCGACGCGCTGCGCAGGCTTCTGGAAGAAAACGGCCTGATGCGCCAGTGGGTCGTTTTTGCGGACCTTTGCGAAGTCAAGCTCGGGCTCAGCGGGCTGCCGCTGTCCACCGGAAATTCTTCCGTATGGGTCGAACGCCTTTCGGATGACATTATCCGGAGCGGCAATTTCGGAAAGAAAAAGCCTCGTTCCAGGTCCCGCAGCTCCATGTCCAGGGTAAAGTGGCTGCTTTACTCATTCTATCGCCTGGTAATCAGGGAGCGGCTTTCCAAATTCCCTATCTTCCCTCTGGATTCGCTGCGATACGCCTTCGGTGCCTTTGCACACAGTCTCCGCAGAAAGGACCGCTGGCAATGAAAAGCTTGATGAAATATGCCCGATGGCTCTGGGTGCACTCCAAGGGGGTAAGGATGTCGCTTTTCGGGAATGTGCTCCTGGGGATCCTCAATGTGGCTCTTACTCTCGGATTCATTTATATCTGCAAGCGGATTGTGGATATCGCGACGGGAGTGCTGGACGCGAATATTGTCCATTATACCATAGCAGTCCTCATTGTAATCGTGCTCCGGCTTACTGTTTCGGCCGTGAATGTGAAAATAGAGAATCTGGCGTCATCGAGGATGAATTTCATTATCCGCAGGAATCTCTATTCCTCCATCCTTCAGTCGCAGTGGCAGGGGAGGGAAAAATTCCATACAGGGGATACCCTTAACCGGCTTGAGACGGATGTCAGTAAGGTTACCGATGTAATAGTTTCAGACTTTCCCCAGGTGGTGACGACCCTCGTGCAGCTTGTCGCAGCGGTCGGTTTCCTCTGTTTCATGGACTGGCGCCTGGCTCTGGTGCTGGTGCTTTTCACCCCGGTGATGCTTATTCTGAGCCGGCTTTTCTTCCGAAAGATACGGGGCATGACCCGCGATATACGTGACCTTGAGAGCAAGGTCCAGAGTCATCTCCAGGAGAGCCTGCAGCACCGCATGGTGATTCAGTCCATGGAGAATGAAGACAGGATGGAAGACCGTCTGGACAGCCTTCAGGAAGAGGAGTACGGCCGGGTGGTCGAGCGCACGCGGTTCAACCTGTGGGCCCGCACCATAGTCAGCGCCAGCTTCTCGTTCGGCTACATATTAGCCTTTCTGCGCGGTGCCTACGGGATTCTCAAGGGCAGTACGTCCTTCGGAACAATGACCGCCTTCCTGCAGCTTGTGGGACAGATTCAGCGGCCGGTGGTTAATCTGACGCGTCAGATTCCAGCCTTCATCTATGCCACTGCATCGATAGACCGCCTGATGGAACTGGAGGAGGCTCCGCGCGAAGAAAGCGGCGAAGCTGTGGAGCTTGCCGGCCCCTCAGGCGTCCGCATCAGCGGACTTTCATTCCGCTATCCTGATGGGAATGAGTTTATTTTCAATGACTTCAGCTGCGATTTCCCGCCCGGATCATCGACCGCGATACTCGGCGAGACCGGAATCGGAAAGAGCACACTCATAAAGCTTATCCTTTCGCTGTTGAGACCCGTAAAGGGCAGCGTGGAGGTCTATAATGCCGATACCGCGGTGAACTCGTCGCCGCTGACGCGCTGCAATTTCGTCTATGTCCCGCAAGGCAACACCCTTTTCAGCGGCACCATACGCGAAAACCTCCTGATGGGCGATCCGGAGGCTTCTTCCGAAAGGCTCGAGTGGGCGCTGCGCAGCGCTGTCGCGGACTTCGTGATGGACCTTCCGGACGGCATGGACTCTGTCTGCGGGGAGGGCGGAACCGGACTCAGCGAGGGTCAGGCCCAGAGGATTGCAATAGCCAGGGGCTTGCTTCGCCCCGGAAAAATATTGCTCCTTGACGAGTTCTCTTCTTCTCTGGATCCATCGACTGAACTCCGTCTCATGGAAAATATAATGGCCCTGTCAGGAGACAAGACCATTATCTTCATTACCCACCGTGAGGCTGTAGCGGCACAATGCAGCCGCATTGTCAGGATTGCCTGAGTCTTCCCTCCATCAGACTGTCGTAGCGCTGGCGGTTCCTCTGGATGCGGATTGCCGTGTAAATCGCGCTCATCATAGACCTCGGGTCGGCCTGGTCGCGGCCTGCGATTTCGTAAGCTGTGCCGTGGTCGGGGGAGGTCCTCACGATTGAGAGTCCGGCGGTGTAGTTCACGCCGTCTTCAAATGAGAGGGCTTTGAAAGGAGCCAGCCCCTGGTCGTGGTACATCGCGAGAGTCGCGTCGAATTTCTCATAGGCGGCCTTGCCGAAGAAACCGTCGGGAGAGTATGGGCCGAAGGCGAGAATGCCTTCTTCGGCGGCCTGGCGCACAGCCGGCAGGATAATCTGCTGCTCTTCATCCCCGAGAAGCCCGCCGTCGCCGCAGTGAGGGTTCAGGCCGAGCACAGCTATTCTCGGTTCGGTGACCATGAAATCTCGCTTGAGGGAGTCCCGGATGTCGCGGAGTTTCTTGACTATCAGCTCAGTGGAAAGGGTCGAGGGAACATCTTTGAGGGGAATGTGGCCGGTCGCGACACCGATTTTGATCCTGTCGCTGACCATCAGCATGGTGCTGTTTCCGTTGCCGAAGGCATCCTGCAGATACTCGGTGTGGCCGGTGTAATTGAATCCTTCCGCGACCATGGCTCTTTTATTGATGGGGGCTGTCACAAGCACGTCTATGGAGCCGTTGCGGAGATCTTTCACGGCGGCTTCCAGCGATTTCACGGCTGCTCTCGCAGAATCCGGGGTCGACTGCCCGGGCTCGGCGTAGTGGCTTTCCGGAAGGCAGTTCACGATATTGATCCGCTTGGGACGGGCGTCGTCTGCGGAAGCGATGACGTTCGTGTCCATCTGGTCAAGTTCGTGGATAGTCTTGCGGTAGAAACCGAAGATTTTTGATGAACCGTAGATTACCGGCGTGAATGATTCCATGATGCGGGCGTCGGCGAGGGCTTTGATTATGACCTCGTATCCGATGCCGTTGCTATCTCCCTGGGTTATCCCCACTATTGGTTTCCTGTTTTCCATAATGTTTTTTGACGTTGTCATATCAAGGTTTCTTGCATTTCAGCATATCCTGTGTCTTCCGGCAGGCCGCTCTGCGATCCGGCTTCTACTGCAAGGGCGTCGCATCTTTCATTTTCAGGGTGTCCGGCATGACCTTTAAGCCAGTGGAAAGAAATTCGCTGGCCCGCGGCAGCCTCGTCGAAGCGAAGCCACAGGTCCACGTTTTTCTTGCCCTTGAAACCGCTGCGTTTCCATTTTTCCAGCCACTTCTCGTTTATGGCCTTGACCACGTAGGAGGAGTCGCTCCAGACCTCTATTTCGGCGTCTTTCCACTTGATGGCCTCCAGGCCCTTTATAACGGCCAGCAGTTCCATCCGGTTGTTGGTAGTGCAGGCGAATCCTCCGGAAAGTTCCTTGCGCAGGGGACCGCAGCGGAGCACGACCCCATAGCCCCCGGGGCCGGGATTTCCGCTCGCGGCTCCGTCGGTGAAGAGGTATATTTTCGGTTTCATCGGCATTATGGACACAAAGATAACCAAATTTTTGCTTAACTTGTAACAATTGATTATATTTGCGTGTTTATAAGACAACAAAAACTCAGTTATGAAGAACATAGCAAAAATCGCATTGATTTCGTTGCTTGCAGCCGCTCTTGTCTCCTGCAACCCGAACACCTGGAAGAAGATTGTCTATCTGCAGGATGTCACTGAAGATTCCAGCGTCCCCATGGAGGTCAACACTGGACTTATCATCCAGCCACAGGACCAGATTTCCATAATCGTTTCTGCCCGCGATCCCAAGCTCGCCGCGCAGTTCAACCTCTCGGTCTCGAACTTTCAGACCGGCACGGAACTCGGTATGGGCGGCGGCGGTACCCAGCGTATCACCGGATACATCGTGGACAATGATGGAAATATCAATTTCCCGGGGCTCGGGAAGGTGCATGTCGCAGGACTGAACCGCTGGGCGCTTCAGGATTTTATCCGCACCGAACTTGAGGACAAGGGACTTCTGCGCGACGCCGTGGTGACCGTGGAATTCATGAACATAAAGATTTCAGTCCTCGGTGAAGTCACTTCCCCGGGCACTTATTCGGTGACCGGTGACAAGATAACCATCTTCGGCGCCCTCGCCCTCGCCCGCGACCTTACCATCCACGGCCGCCGCGACGCCGTGAAAGTCCTCCGCGAGAAGAACGGGGTCAGGGAATTGTACGTCCTGGACCTTCGCGACAGCGAAATTTTCAATTCTCCTGCGTACTATCTGCAGCAGAACGATGTGGTTTATGTGGATCCTTCGAAGGTCCGTGCCGGCCAGTCCACCATCAACGAGAACTACTTCAAGAGCGGTGCATTCTGGATCTCCCTCGCGTCGATTTCGATGACGACCGTGAGTTTCATAATCACGCTTATCAATACTGCCAAGTCCAACAAGTAATAAATCAAAACAAATATGAGCGAAAATCAGAACACAACCCCGACTCAGGGTTTTGCCCAGGATGATGAGAGGACAATCAGCCTCTCGGACCTCTGGAACCTTATTTGGGACCACATGTGGTGGTATGTATTCTCCGTTTTGGTGTGCCTTTTCATCGCATCTTTCCATCTTTACAAGACCCCGAAGACCTTCAGCCGTACCATGAAGGTAATCGTGGATGAGGACGATCAGGCTGCAACCGTAAGGAACCTCACCGCTTTCGCTTCCAACTACCGCCGTTACAGCGCCGGTACAAACGTGGACAACGAACTTGAGGCCTTCACATCGCCGGACCTGATTGAAATCGTCGTGCGCCGCCTCGGTCTCGAGACTGCGTATGTTGAGAAGCAGTTCCTGCGTACCCGCGAACTCTACAAGAACACTCCGCTGGAGATGCAGATCCTGGAAAACAGCACCTCTGCCTTCAGCTTCCTTCTCAGCAAGTCCGGAGAGGACACATTCACGCTGAAGGAATTCCGCGTGGCGGGAGAAGATCTTGAGAGCGGCCCCATCAAGGGACGCATCAATGACACGATCAAGACTCCTGTGGGCCCTATCCGTCTGGTTCCCACCCTCCACTTCGAGAAATGGGACCGCGACATCGTGGTTTCCTGGGTCAATGCGAGGGCAAAGGCCAAGGCCTATGGCGGACGACTCAACGCATCCCTCTCTTCGAAGCAGTCGTCAGTCGTGGTGCTCAGCATGCAGGATGTGTTCCCGTCAAGGGCCGAGATCGTGCTTTCCACCCTACTGGACGTCTATGACGAGGAATGGATAAACAACAAGAACAAATCCGTAAGGAATACTTCGGTGTTCATAAATGACCGTCTCTCGGTCATCGAAAGGGAACTCGGCGGTATCGAGAACGACCTCAAGGATTACAAGCAGTCTCACAAGCTGACCGATATCCAGTCCGTTTCAAACAATTACCTGAGCCAGTCCAGCACCTATTCCCAGAAGTATTTCGAGACTTCCAACCAGCTCGAAATCGCGAAGTTCATCAAGGAGTACCTGGATGACCCGAACCACAAGAGGGATCTTATCCCGGCCAACTCCGGACTCCAGAACCTGAATGTGTCCAGCCAGATTGCGGACTACAACAAGGCTCTGCTCGAGAGAGACCGCCTCGTGGCACTTTCCTCCGAGAGCAACCCGTACGTTCAGGATCTGAATACTTCCCTGGACGCCATGCGCGACGCTATCGACCGCAGTGTGGTCCAGCTTATCTCCACCCTTCAGCTGCAGGTGGACAAGATCGAGGGCCAGGAACAGGAAGTTTTGCGCCGCATCGCAAACACTTCCGGGCAGGAGCTCGAACTGCTTTCCATACAGCGCCAGCAGAAAGTCAAGGAGCAGCTCTACATCTTCCTTCTCCAGAAACGTGAGGAGAACGAGCTCCAGAGCCTGCTGACCGTGGGAAATACCCGTCTTATCATGCGTCCTAACGGCGGCACCGGCCCTATCTCCCCGAACAAGATGATGATTCTTCTTATCGCCCTCGTGTTTGGATTCGGCCTTCCTTTCGCAGTGTTCTACCTTATTACAATCATAGACACCTCTGTCAAGGGTCGTAACGACATTGCCCGCACCAGCGTGCCGTTCCTCGCCGAGATCCCGCAGGTCGGACTTGTGGACAATTACTGGAAGAGGCTCCGTACGGACAAGTTCGACGATTCCAACACCCGAATCGTGGTTCAGAGCGGCAGGCGCAACCTGATAAATGAAGCCTTCAGGGTGCTCCGTACAAATCTGGACCACATGGCCCACTCCACCGGGAAAGCGGCACAGGTCATTATGTTGACTTCATTTAATCCGAATGCCGGTAAGACCTTTACGATAATCAACCTCGCCCAGTCAATGGCTCTCAAGGGATCCAAGGCCCTCCTTGTGGACCTTGACCTGCGTAAGGCCACAATGTCCAAGGTCCTGAAGAAGAACAACACCGGTGTGAGTTCCTATCTCAGCGGCGTTACAGATGACCTTCTGAGCCATATAGAGAATGTCGAGGGCAACCTTGACCTTCTTCCTGTCGGCTCCCTGCCTCCTAACCCTACCGAACTTCTGGTTTCCGACCGCTTCGCTAAAATGGTCGAGACCCTCAGGGGCCGTTACGAGTATATCTTCTTCGACTGTCCTCCTGTGGACCTGGTCGCAGATACTTCCATCATCGCTTCCACGGTTGACCTGACCATCCTCGTAATCAGGGCCGGCCTCTTCGACAAGAGGGCCCTTCCTGTCGTGGACCAGATGTACAAGGAAGGACACTATCCGCGTCTTGCACTTATCCTCAACGGTGTGGATACCTATCGCAAGCAGAGCGGTTACAGCAGCTATTCATACGGATACGGCGCGTCCTATACCTATGGCTATGTCTATGGCGAGGGTCGCAAGAAACGTCCTTCCCTGCTGAGGCGGCTTATTTTCTGGAAGTAGTTCTGCAATGTTCGGACTCTTCCGCAAATACTTTTCGGTTATCGGCAGCGGCCTTCTTGAGGGCGCTGTCGATAACCATAGCCACCTCCTCCCCGGCGTTGACGACGGAGTAAGTACTCTGGACGAGTCTTTGGACATACTTTCCATGCTTGAGGAAAACGGAGTGAAGAAAGTCTGGTTCACTCCGCACATAATGGAGGATGTCCGAAACACGACCGACGACCTGCGCCGGCTTTACGACCAGTTGCTGGAAGCCTACGAGGGGAAGATGATGACTGCGCTTGCGGCCGAATATATGATGGACAATGTTTTCGAGGAGCGTCTCAGAACCGGTGACCTGCTCACCCACGGCGGAGGGACGCTCCTTGTGGAAACATCGACCTGGGCCCCGCCTCTGCGTTTCTGGGAACTTATATCGGAAATGCAGGACAGGGGATACCGTCCGATTCTGGCTCATCCCGAACGCTATCGCTACATGCGGGATTCGGATTACGACAAACTGGTTGAATCCAAGGTTATTCTTCAGGTGAACATACCCTCGCTCGTGGGATTCTATGGAGAAGACGTGCGGGCCAAGGCAGAGACTTTCCTGAAGAAGGGATGGGTCTCCATGCTTGGTTCCGACTGCCACTCAGAGCGTCGTATCAAGTACCAGTACAACGTAAAGGAACTTGATAAGACAATAATAGAGCGTCTGAAGCCTATAATGACGGCTGACGCAGGATAAATCCCGGAGAGGATTCTTTCCTGGACAGGAAAGTTCGCTTCGGGGCTGTTCCCGGTCAACGCTAAGGTGGCCGGGGATTGTAATTGTTACCTATTATGAACATACTGGTCACCGGAGCAAACGGTCAGCTTGGAACAGAGCTCAGAAATGCCTTCCGCGGTAATGCCAATCATTTGATTTTCACTGACGTGGCTAGTCTCGGAGATGCCGAGACCGTGTATCTGGACATAACTAATCCGGATGCTGTTCGTCTGATTCTCGAGGCTGAGAAGGCAGATGTTGTCATCAACTGCGCAGGATATGTGGACGTGGACAGGGCGGAAGATGATTTTGCCATGGCGGACCTTCTGAACAGGGTTGCACCGAAATATCTGGCCGACGAGTGCAGAAGGCTCGGCGCAACACTTGTCCATATATCGACCGACTATGTATTCAGCGGAGATATGTCCCTTCCTTATCGCGAGGATGTCCCTACGTCTCCGCTCGGGGTCTATGGCGTAACCAAGGCCCAGGGCGAAAAGGCCATTATGGACTCCGGCTGCAAGTATATTATTTTCCGCACCGCCTGGCTTTACTCTCCCTACGGGCGCAATTTCGTGAAAACCATGCGGCAGCTTACCTCCGGAAGGTCTTCGCTGAAGGTCGTCTCGGACCAGGTAGGGACTCCCACTTATGCCGCCGACCTTGCCTCTGCTATTGTCCATGTGATTTCCTCTGGGCAGATATCCAAAACCGGTGTGTACAATTACACCGACGAAGGTGTCTGTTCTTGGTATGACTTTTCCTGTGCGGTGAGGGATCTTTCCGGGAATGTCTGTGATATCTTCCCATGCCGAAGTGAAGAGTATCCGACCAAGGCCCGCCGCCCGGCCTATTCGGTGCTGGACAAGTCAAAGGTCAAGGCAACTTTCGGCCTTAAGATTCCGCACTGGTACGATTCGCTTGTGAAATGTATAGCAAGAATGTAGAGTATGAATATAATCAAGACAGATATAGAAGGGCTGCTCATTTTGGAGCCTAAGGTTTTCGGGGATTCCAGAGGGTATTTCTTTGAAGTTTTCAACCGCCGCGAGTTCGCCGCAGCCGTCTCTGACGTGAATTTCGTGCAGGACAATGAGAGTATGTCCGCAGGCGGGGTGCTACGCGGCCTGCATTACCAGAAGGCGCCTTTCGCACAGGCAAAACTTGTCCGGGTGGTAAAGGGCCGGGTACTCGACGTGGCGGTGGATATCCGCCCCGGCTCAAAGACCTTCGGAAAGTACATCATGGCTGAGCTCTCCGATGAGAACAAGCGGATGGTATTCATCCCCAAAGGCTTTGCCCACGGCTATCTGACCCTTGCCGCGGAGAATATTTTCCAGTACAAATGCGACGAGTTCTACCACCCCGAAGCCGAAGCCGGAATAGCCTGGGATGATCCCACCCTCGCAATTCCCTGGCCCCTTCCCGAAGGCGGCCCCATCCTTTCCGAAAAAGACCGGAAACATCCTGGGATAAAAAGTATTGATGCTTGATACCGGTACAGGCCTAGTCTGAAGATAATGGCTGAAAGTTCTAATAAAGAGTACAGGAATATCTTCAATTCCACCCTTCTATTTTCATTCGTGAGAGTGGTCCAGATGCTGGTCGGAGTGGTCCGGAATAAATTGGTGGCCATACTCCTTGGACCGTCCGGTGTCGGGGAAGTGGAAATTTATTTCCGTACTACTGAACTCATCAAGAAGGGTGCCGGCCTGGGCCTGTCCCAGAGCGCTCTCCGGGATATTTCCCATAGTCTTGCGTCGGGAGACAGGCTGGTGTATGAGCGGGTTATGACCGCTACAAGGCGGATACTCTTGTTGACAAGCCTGCTGGGACTTTGCCTTACCATCATGTTGTCGCCTTTGCTCAGCCTGTGGACATTTGGAGACAACAGCCGGATAGTTCCGTATATCCTGCTTTCCCTGGTCACATTCTTCACAATCAGGACCGAAGTCCAGACATCTGTACTGAAGGGTGTCAGAGCGCAGCGCTATCTGGCATTGTCCAGTGTGGCCGGTTCTTTCATCGGACTGTTCGTGTCGGTCCCGGTTTACTATTTCTGGGGAGAAAAGGGAATAGTCCCGGCTCTGATTATCAATGCTGTCCTGGCATGTGCCGTTACTGATTTTTTTACCAGGAAGATCGATTGCCGCAGGGTGGACATGACTTGGAAGGAAGTCTTGTTACTGGCCTGGCCTATGATAAAGACCGGAGTGATGCTCATGGCCGTCGGCGTTGTAAATTCGCTTTTCGTAGTAGCACTGTCAGCTTTGCTGAGAAAAAGTGGCGGTCTCGAAATGGTCGGTTGTTATCAGGCAGGCTTTACTGTAGTCAACAGTTATATCGGGGTTGTGGCGACGGCGCTCATAATGGATTATTTCCCAAGAGTTTCGGCCGTGAATGATAATGACGGCAGTATCTCGAAAGAATTGAACGGGCAATTGAAGATAGGAATTCTGTTCATAGCACCGTTGCTTGTGCTGCTGATGCTGTGTTCCCGCTTTGTCGTGGATGTACTCTACACAAAGGATTTCAGTGACGTTGTCGGCTTTCTCGATCTTGCATTGTTCGCAGCAGTGTTTGATGTAATGTCCCAGTGTTTCTGGATTATTCTGGTAGCAAAGAAAAAGACAGGTGCATATCTCCTTGCCACAATAGTGGAGAAAGCTGTAGTTTTGCCGGTCTATATAGTCCTGTCAGGCCATTTCGGCATGCATGGGCTTGGAGCTGCTTTCCTTCTGGATTATATCCTTCAGGCATCGATGTATGGAGTCCTTGTGGGAAAGTATTCTGAAGTCAGTTTGGAAAGATCATCCTTTTATCTGGTTCTCCTGACTTGCGCAGTTACTTTCTTTGCCTGGGGAATAAGACTGATACCCTTGTCATGGTTGAGGTATTGTTCCGGCGCTATGTTGGTGCTGATTACTGTCTTTTTTGTAAACAGCCAGTTTAAATTATATATGAATCGCGGTATATTCGGCATTATAGGTGAGTATATCGGTAGGGGAAGAAACAACAAGTGAGATTGTCGGCAGGCATAATCAACAGCAGAGTTCGGCAGAATAGTCTGAATCGGAGGAGTTTGCTCCGGTTCGATTATCTGTTGCCGATTGCTGTTTCGGTGTTGATGCTTGCGGATATGTTTTTTATGTCGCTTCCGGTCCAGGCAGTACTCTTGTTGATGCTGGCTTTTTTTATAGTCAGATGCAACTTGTATGAAAATATCTTTCTGCTCCTGCTGTATTATCCGGTGGCATTTGGCTTTATATTGAACGCGAGAGGAATATTCGGTCTTGGAGGGGCATTGTCCCTGGTGGGAATGGCAATCCTTTTCTGGTGGATGCTGAAGGGAGGGAACAAACTGAATAACTTTTGGAAAACATCTTTGCTTTTCTGCCTTCTGATAATCTGGTTCGGCCTTTCCGCCTTGACTACAGTCGGCGGTACCTTTGCTATGAGCAAATGGGGCAGGACTGCGTTGAATGGGTTCACGGCTTTGCTGGCCTTCTCATTTCTGTTCTCCAACCTGAAAAAAATAGACACGGTCAAATTGGGACTGTGCTATCTGGTTTATTCTGCCTGCCTTTTGCGGTGGGCAATTCAGATTAACGGCATTCCCGGTCCTTCCGGCTTATTTGATATCGCTTTTTTGCGCTTTCAGACCATACAGTTCCTGGGTTACGAACCTCAGTCTTTCCATGTGGATTATCAGAATCTTGGCTTTTACTGTGTCCTGGGTTCTGGTTATGCGTTGATTGCTGATGACGGCAAGTCTGTCCTCAGGAGTTCAATAATTATTCTTCTGAGCACGGTCATGGCTTTGTATTCCGGTTCGAGACAGGCGATAATAACAATGTTCACTGTGATATTGTTATGGATTTTTATGTTCCGGAAAGGTCGGTTTTTTATAAAGTTATTGTTTTCAATGGCATTTGTGGCCGGCCTGTTTTATGTCGTTCCACTGCTTATAGAGAGGGAAGGTGTACTCAACTCGGTGGTCTCTTACGGCTATCTGGATGGTGGAGGACGGGGAGAATGGCTTTCCAGCGGCATTGAACAGTTTAAGATGAATCCTTTGACGGGCGTTGGCTTCGGACGGTACAGAGTCTTCGGACGGTATGGGTCATATCCTCACAACATAATCATCGAACTATTGTGTGAAACCGGAATCTACGGGCTGTTGTTCGCAGTAGCACTTTCGTCAGTTTCCATTTGGAAATGCAAAAAGCATTTCCCTGTCGTGTTGTTTATTTTCTGGGTCTTTCTCATGCGTTCGATGGCCAGCGACTCGCTTGCAGCCAACATAACTTTGTTCAGTATTATTTTTTCTCTGTTTGCGTTTGAGTCGGGCCCCGTCAGGAATAAAGTACTGTTATGGAGGGAATTGAGTTGAAGTATTCAGTTATAATTCCGTTCGCCGGAGATTTGGCCCTGCTGACCAGGGCCGTGCATTCCATTCCTGACAGGGAAGACATTCAGATTATAATAGTGGACAACGGCAGCCCTTATACTCCGGTTTCGGATTTTCCGGCAATGGAAAAGGCCGGCATGACATTGTTGACCAGCGAACAGGGGAGGGGTGCAGGACGTGCAAGGAATGTCGGACTGGGCAGTGTCGCCGGGAGCAGAGTTCTTTTTCTGGATTCGGACGACTATTATTTACCCGGAGCATTTGAATGTTTCGACAGATATTGTAAACAGGATTTCGACATAGTCTTTTTCAAGGCAGACAGTTACAATATTGAAGACGGTTCAAGGAGTGACCGTCACGAGAAGATGAATTCACTTGTTGAGGAATACATCAGGAAAGGGAATGAGGATGGACTGCGCTATAAATTCGTTAATCCGGTCTGCAAATTGTTCTCTGCCCGGTTCCTTAAGGACAGCGGAGAATTATTCGAGGAGATTACGGTTTCAAACGATATGATGTTCTCAATCCGGACCGGTCATATTGCAAAGACAATTACCGCCGATTCAGGAATCGTCTATATGATTTCATCTGCCGGCGAAGGAGGCTCCCTTACCAAAGACAAGTCGTCCGGCAATCAGTTTATCCGTTATCAGACTGCAATCCGGCAGTACCATTTTATGGAGACTATAGGAAGGGATGATCTGCGTTTTTCCCTTCTTTCGTTCGTTTTGCATGCATTTCTGGATTATGGCATACCCGAGGGCATGAAATATATCAGGTATGCCATTGCGGAAAAGGTTAATATTTTTGTCAGATAGTCTTTGTCTATGAAAGAGTTATCCCCGATAGTCGTGTTCGCCTATAACCGTCCGGGCAAACTGGAGAATCTTCTCAATATCCTTTCCAGAGATCCCCTGGCGAGAGATTCGGAGCTGTTCATTTTCATAGATGGTCCCAAATCATCTGCTGACGCGCTGAAAGTTGATAAAGTGTATGAAGTCGCTTCTCGTGCCGGCGGATTCCGTTCGGTCAGCATTACGCGCTCAGACCATAATAAAGGACTTGGAACGTCTATTGTCACGGGCGTCAGTGCAGTCTTTGAAAAGTATGACAGAGTGATTGTGCTGGAAGATGATCTGGCACCCGTCAGCTGTTACCTGACATATATGAATGCCGCCCTGGAACGGTATAGGGATAATCCTGCCGTATTTTCAATCTGCGGATACACGAACTCCGTTCCAATGCCTAAGGACTATCAATATGATGCTTTCTTCTGTGTAAGGAGTTCTTCCTGTGGTTGGGGTAGCTGGCGGGACCGGTGGAAGACCGTCGATTGGGATCCTTCTTTGGAAGATATTGAAAAATTCGGTTCTGCATTCAATCGTTGGGGCGGTTCAGACTGCGCCTCAATGTTAAAATCCTGGCGCATTGGCCGGAACCAGTCCTGGGCGATACGTTTCTGCTATTCACAGTTCAGGCAGAATAAAGTTTCGTTGTTCCCTGTCAAAAGTTTGGTTGATATATCCGCATCATTTGATGAGGAGGCAACGAATTGCCACAAGTACAGCCGGTTTAAATTTGAATTGTTCTGCCCGGATATGGAGCAGTTCAGGTTCCCTGAAAAGGTGGAGATAATTCCTTCTGTCCGGAGAAAGTTTTTGTGGTATCATTCCATTCCTGCGAGGGCGATATCAAAGATTATGTACATGATTTACGGATAGGACCGTCAATTTTTTGTCCGATGAAGAATAACTTGCCTGAAATACTCCAGTTGCCAAAAATTTCTGACGGCAGGGGAAATTTGTCCATTGTCGAACAAATGAAGCATGTCCCGTTTGAAATTAAAAGGGCGTATTGGATATATGATGTTCCCGGCGGGTCCAAGCGTGGCGGACACGCATACCGGGAAAATGAAGAGTTCATTGTCGCTCTGTCCGGTAGTTTTGACGTCGTACTTCACGACGGCCTGAAGGATTATCGTTTCTCTCTCAATCGTTCCTACTACGGACTTTATGTCCCTAAGGGGATGTGGCGTGAGATGGAAAACTTCTCCACCAATTCACTTGGCCTCATAGTGTCTTCAACCGATTTTAACGAGGGGGACTATATAAATGATTTTGAAGAGTTTGTTAAATGGAGACAAAGTCTATGAAAACCGTATATGACTGCTCTTTGATACAGTTGCCCAAGGAAGAGTTTCCGGAGGGAAACCTGACTTATGTTTACAATAATGTCCACGTACCATTTCCGATCCGGAGGGTCTTTTATTCTTATGATATTCCGGGAGGAGAAAAAAGGGGAGGACACGCCCATAAGCAATGCCATCAGTTTATAGTGGCGGCGAGCGGCGCATTCGAAGTGCTTATTGACGACGGAGTGAACAAACGCACCGTGTTGTTGAACCGCCCGTATCAGGGTATTTATATACCTCCTGGAGTATGGGCTGATGAACAGGGCTTTTCTTCCGGCGCAGTTTGTCTTGTCCTGGCTTCAGAAGAGTTTTCGGAGCAGGATTATATCCGTTCTTATGAAGAGTACCTGGAGTTTATATCGCAAAAATAACAGAGGATGGTAAAGTTATTGGACCTGCAGAAAATCACGATGAGTCATGGCGGCGAGATTAAGGCAGCCGTGAACAGGGTAATTGAATCCGGATGGTTCTTGCTTGGCAGGGAAACTGCTGCTTTTGAAGCCGCTTATGCCTCTTATACCGGAACTGAACACTGCGTCGCAGTCGCGAATGGTCTTGACGCCTTATATCTGATACTGAGGGGATATATGGAATTAGGTTTGATTGAGGAGGGTGATGAGATTATCGTTCCGGCAAATACCTATATAGCCACTATCCTTGCCATAACGAGGAACAAACTTGTTCCGGTTCTTGTCGAACCCACCTGGGATAATCTTGAGATAGACATTGATAAGATTGAAGACCATATCACGCGGAAAACCAGAGGAATTATGATTGTCCATTTATATGGACGGATTGCTTATGGAGATAAATTGAAGGACATTTGCCGGAGATATGGTTTATTACTGATGGAAGACTGCGCTCAGAGTCATGGATGCGCATGGAAAGGTGTCAAGACGGGGGCTTTGGGGGATGCGGCCGCCCATAGTTTTTATCCGGGAAAGAATCTCGGGGCGCTTGGTGATGCCGGAGCGGTTACGACCAGTAATGCCGAGCTCGCTTCTGTTATCAGGGCTTTGGCCAATTATGGAAGCCAGAAAAAGTATGTTTTCCGTTATATCGGTGTGAACAGCCGTATGTCGGAAATTGATGCGGCAGTGCTGGCTGTCAAACTGAAATATCTTGACGAAGATAATCGTGCCCGTCAGAAACTGGCGGATTTTTACTATTCATCCATCCATAACCCGCTTGTCACAATGCCTTTGAGAATTCCGGACGAGAATAATGTCTATCATCAGTTTCCGGTTTTTTGTGGGCGGCGGGATGAACTTCACTCTTTCCTCGATTCGTGCGGTATCCAGACACTCATACATTATCCTGTGCCCCCTCATAAGCAGGAGTGTTACAAGACATGGAACGGCCTGTGTTTTCCCGTTACGGAGAGAATCCACGATGAAGAACTGAGTCTGCCGATGAATCAGGCTGTGTCCCCGGAGGAAGCGGAAGAAGTGGTCCGTGCGATTAATTCTTTCAGGTAATATGATGTATTTCTGTACATTGTTCGATGCAAATTACGCAGGGAAGGGGATAGCAATGATACTGTCTCTCTTGGAGCATATTCCCGGCAGTGTTTTGTACGTTATGGCAATGGACAGGAAGTGTAGTGAAATCCTGGACAGATGTAATCTGGACAATGTCTTCGTTGAATGCATAGAGGACTTGGAATCTCCTGAACTGGACAAGGCAAGGTCCGACCGCTCAAGGGCTGAGTTCTGTTGGACTTGCGGCTCTTTCGTGACAAGCTATTTCCTGCATAAGTATAGTCTTCCCCATATAACATATCTGGATTCGGATTTGATGTTTTTCTCTTCCCCCGAGTGCGTGCTGGATGATTTGGAAGCGGAAAATGCATCTGTCGGACTGACGCCGCATTTCACTGACCAGACTCTTTTCGGCCGCTACTGTGTCCAATATGTCTATTTTAAAAATAATGAAAGCGGCGTCGCCGCGCTGGACTGGTGGAAAGGGGAATGTCTTAAATGGTGCTATTCGAAGCTGGAAGATGGAAAATATGGTGATCAAAAGTATCTGGATTACCTTGGTGAGCGTTTTGAAAATGTGCGTGAGATAAGCAACCGGGGCGTCGGTATTGCTTACTGGAACATGAATTCCTATTCGTTCGGGAACGGGAGAGTATATTATTCCGGACAGAGTTGGCCCATTGTGTTTTTCCATTACAGCGGATTCGTCGTCTCCATCGAAGACAAGCGTCTATGCCTGAGACATACAATGTATATAAATGATACTGTCAGAGAAACATTCGTCAGACCGTATGCCGATCTGTTGAAATCGGTTTATGAAAAATATCTTGGGCTTTCGGTTGACAGTATTTCGATCAGGCCTTTGAATCCTGTAAAGCACGCCATTAAGCATTTGGCGTATATTTTAATGAGATTTCTGCCGATAGAAAAAATCGATGCGGTTTTTCTGAAGCTCAAGTATCGGGAAAGAAAGTCCCCGTACAGTGAGAGATAGTTTTTAAAATGACAAAGTGTAATAATACTGTCTATATCTGGGGGGCGGATGACTACAATACCCTTGGGCTGTGCCGTCAGATAGGTGCTGGAGGGTACGATGTGTGCTTTGTCGCATGGGGCGGGCTTTACAAGTGTACCGGTAAAAGCAGGTACTGCACCAGACAGGTCATCACTGAGGGGCTTGAGGACGGATACAAATTCCTGATGGAGAACCATCCGGACGTGAAAGCGGTACTCATTAATACAAATGATGTTATTGCCGGCTTCATAGACTCCCGCCGGGTCGATTTCGAGCAGTTCTATCATGTCAGCGGAACCGATTGTCCCGGACGGCTGGAGGAGTACAGCGACAAATTCCGGATGTCCTCTCTTGCCGCCCGGCTTGGATTCAGGATACCGGAAACTCGGCATATCACTCCCCGGGATGATTTCCCGGACAGGGGTTATCCCTATATCTTGAAGCCGTCCGGAAAGGTCCAGGGGCACATCAGCCCATTCAAAACCCGAATCTGCCGTAACCGCCGTGAACTGGAACGGCTTATGAAGTTTGTAAGAAAAGATTCCGGATTCGTGCTTCAGGAGCTTATTCCCCAGGAGTCCGTGGCCCTCGTTTACGGATGCCGTCTGATGGATGATACGGTGCTTCTTGCCGGAGTCTTGAATAAAGTGCGTTTCAATGACCGCGGGGATGGTTCCTATGGTGTCGTGAGTTCGGATTTGCCGGAGTCCATATCCGCCGGGGCAATTGAATCCCTGGTCCGGGAAATAAATTATTTCGGGCTCTTCAGCGTCGAGTACGGGATTGTCGGGGACAAGGCTTATTTCTATGAGATCAATCTCCGCAATGACGGTACCTCCCATATCTTCTTCCAGGCTGGGGCCAACCTGCCCCTGATATGGACAAAAAGCCTGCTTGGAGAAGACTGCTCAGGCATTTCTTCCAAAGTTGTCGGGGAAGCGGTTTTCATCGATGAACTGTTCGATTCCGTCAATATAGGCAGGAATGGCCTTACCAGGCGCCTGTGGAAGGCGCAAAAAGAATCAGCCACTTTGTTCAAGTTCTACGACAAGGATGACATCGAGCCGTACAAATTCGTAAAGAAACGTTCGTGGTATCTCGGAATGTTGGACCGTATTGCTTCCAGGTACCGTCTGTATATAGTTTATTTTTTGGACAAGTTGGGCGTCAGCTCTTTATAGCTTTTGATTATGAGTGTTTCAACTATTGTTTTGCTGTCCGATTTTGCCGGCGGGTTCCTTATCGGCACAATGCTGATACTGCTGCTTCTGAAAGTATCGTACAAGAACAAGATATTCGATGTGCCTGATGCCAGGAAAATTCATCATCTTCCAATTCCCCGGCTTGGCGGGATGGCATTCCTCCCGTCGGTAACCGTCGTGACAGCAGTTACACTTGTGATTCTGTATCAGCAGGATTTCATCTATCCGGGCTTTCTTGGCTCGCGTGGGTTCATACATATGTCCTGCATGTCCGCGGGAGCTTTTCTTGTCTATATGATCGGCATCGCTGACGACCTTTCCGGCGTTGACTACAAGCTGAAGTTCCTTGTCCAGTTTGCCGCCGCGGGTATCATCTGCGCTTCCGGCCTGTGGATGTCCACGTTGTACGGCTTGTATTTCGTGAACAGAATGTCTGTTTTTGTGGGCATACCGTTTACGATTCTTCTGGTGGCGTATATTACCAATGCCCTAAATATGATAGATGGTGTGGATGGACTTGCTTCCGGCTTCAGTCTGGTTTTCCTTGGGTGTATGTCGGTTATTTTCATTACCGAGCACCGGCTGCTGCTGTCCATGATTTCAGTAACGACATTTTCCACGGTGCTTGCATTCTGGTTCTTCAATGTGTTCGGAAGTCAGGAAAAGTCCACGAAACTGTTTATGGGCGATACTGGTTCGCTGACCCTCGGTATGATAATGTCATATCTGATTATTTCAATAACTACGCTTGCCCCTTACAATGGACCGACCCGCAATTGCAAGTATCTGATAATCGCTTTTTCCGCGCTTATGCTTCCGATGCTGGATGTGCTGAGGCTGATTGTCTTCAGGCTTAAGAATCATAAGAGTCCTTTCAAGCCGGATATGAACCATATACATCATAAATTCCTGCAGCTGGGTTTTTCCCAGAAGCAGACATTGTTTATTCTGTTGGCTATTGATGTGGTTTTGATAGGTTTGAATGCGGGTCTGTCCATGCTGATGAATGTCAATCTGCTCTTCCTTCTGGATGTCGCCATATACTACGTTCTCGTCAGGGTGCTGACGCATAAGATTCTGCAAAAAGAGAATGCTGCCAAAGTCGTACAGGGTAGGTAGGGTTCCAGTCAGCCCGGCTTCCATGCAGGAAGTCTGCTCCGTCGTGGAGAATACTGTCCGCGATGGCGGCAAAGGCTATATCTGTGTCTCAAATATGCGCACGGTAACCATTGCCAACAAGGATGACAGGTATTTCCGCGTAATGGAGAATTCCATTCTGAATACGCCGGATGGACGGCCTCTGGTCTGGTGCGGAAGAGCATGGGGACTGAAGGAAGTGGATTCTGTCCTGGGGCCGGATATTTTTGAGCGTCTGTTAACGGCGGGCTCGCCTTTGCTGAAGCATTTTTTCCTTGGCGATACCCAGCAGACTCTCGATGCTCTGTCCCTTAAGTGCAGGGAAGAATTCGGACTTGAGCCGGCAGGTATGTATTCTCCACCCTTCGCGCCGCTGGAATCCTATGATATTCAGGATATTGCCGACAGAATCAACAATTCCGGCGCCACGCTCGTATGGACTTCTCTCAGGGCCCCGAAGCAGGATTTCCTTGCAGAAGCTTTGATGCCTTTGCTTAATGATGGTATTGTTATGATTGGAGTGGGGGCGGCGTTCCGCTTCATGCTGGGAGAGTATAAGATGAGCCGTGGCCTGATTCAGCGAATGGGTTTCGGGGGATTCCAGGTGGTGCGGAATTCTTCATTCTGGAACGAAACCAAGTGGTATTTCAAGCATACCGGATGGCTGATAAGATATATCGCCCAAATACTCTGGAGACGTTTTGTGCTCCGGAAACAATGTGATGAATTATGAACATCCTGACTTTCGACCTGGAGGAGTGGTTCCATCTGCTGGACTTCGATGCGACGCGCGGGGAGGAGCAGTGGAAGGGCTTCGAAGTGCGGATCTATGAAAATACAGAGCGGATTCTGCGGCTGCTGGACGGCTCCGGATCGAGCGCTACTTTTTTTGTAATCGGATGGATAGCAAAGACATATCCGGATCTTGTCCGAAGAATTTCCGAAAAATACGAAATCGGCTCCCATACTGACAGCCATGAACTGGTGAACGTAATGGGACCGGTGCGGTTCCGTGAGGATCTTAAAGCATCGAAAGCCCGTCTGGAGGATATCACCGGGCGGAAAGTCGAAGCCTTCCGGGCACCGGGTTTCTCCATAGGGAAGGATGAGAAATGGGCGCTGGAAATACTTGCAGAAGAGGAAATTAAATATGACTGTTCAATCTTTCCGGCCAGGGCTTCACACGGGGGATGGGATGGTTTTCCCGCGAATTCTCCCGCGTTGGTGAAGACGAACTCTGGGGACATCCTCGAGTTTCCCATGTCCACCCACCGTATCGCCGGAAGGGAAATTGCTTTCACAGGGGGAGGGTATTTCCGCCTGTGTCCGTATCCGCTTCTCCGCAAATGGAGCCGCGAAGCTGGCGATTATCTTATTTCCTATATCCATCCCCGTGACCTGGACGCCGGTCAGAAGGTCCTCCCCGGGCTGAGTGCCGTTCGCCGCTTCAAGTCTTATTACGGTCTGAAGGGAGCCGGGGCCAAACTGCGCCGATATCTGTCGGATTTCAGTTTTACCGACGTTCGGACAGCGGCGCGAAACATAGACAAGAATAAATTGAATACTTTAGAATTATGAAAGGAATAGTGCTTGCCGGGGGGAGCGGAACCCGTCTTTACCCCATCACCAAGGGCGTCAGCAAGCAGCTGCTGCCGATTTTTGACAAGCCCATGGTCTATTATCCGCTGTCGGTGCTTATGATGGCGGGAATCAGGGACATACTTCTGATTTCCACGCCCCAGGACCTGCCTGCGTTCAGGCGCCTTCTCGGCAGCGGGGAGGACTTCGGCGTGAGGATGCAGTATGCAGAGCAGCCTTCTCCGGACGGCCTCGCGCAGGCCTTCATAATCGGGGAGGAATTTATCGGCGGCGAAAGTGTCGCCATGGTGCTCGGGGACAATATTTTCCATGGTTCCGGTTTCGAGCCCCTGCTCAAAAAGGCGGTGGAGTCCGCGGCAAGGGGAGAGGCAACAGTCTTCGGCTATCAGGTCAGCGACCCTGAACGCTACGGCGTGGCGGAGTTCGATGAAAGCGGCCGCTGCATAAGCATCGAAGAGAAGCCGGAGCATCCGAAATCCAACTACGCCGTTACAGGGCTGTATTTCTATCCGAACAGCGTCGTGAAGGTCGCGAAAGCGGTGAAGCCCTCCGCCCGTGGCGAACTGGAGATAACATCTGTCAATCAGACCTATCTCGCGTATGGAGCACTGCGTGTCGAAACCCTCGGCCGCGGCTTCGCCTGGCTGGATACCGGCACCTACGACTCTCTCGCCGAGGCATCGACCTATATCGAAGTAATCGAAAAAAGGCAGGGCCTGAAGGTCGCCTGCCTTGAGGAAATTGCCTACAGAAGCGGCTGGATTTCGCGTGAAAAGCTGCTTGAAGCAGCTGCCCCGATGGCGAAGAATCCCTACGGGAAATACCTGCAGGCTATCTCTCAGCTCTGACGGGAGAAGTCAGGAAATCGTGATAGGCGAGGCGGATACCCTCGCCTATTTCTGTTTTATAGGTCCATCCGAGGGCGGCGGCTTTGGAAACGTCCAGCAGTTTCCGGGGAGTGCCGTTGGGTTTGGAAGTATCCCAAACGATACGGCCTTTGTAGCCCACCGTCGATGCCACCAGTTCGGTCAGGGCCTTTATCGTCATCTCTTTTCCGGTGCCGGCATTGACAGTGTCGTCACCGGAATAATTGTTCATCAGGAAGATGCAGAGGTCAGCAAGGTCGTCCACGTAGAGGAATTCCCTAAGAGGCGTGCCGTCGCCCCAGCAGCTCACTTCTTCGAGTCCGGCTTCCCTGGCTTCGTGGAAGCGCCGTATCAGGGCGGGGAGTACGTGCGAGTGCTCGGGGTGGTAGTTGTCTCCGGGGCCGTAGAGGTTGGTGGGCATTACGCTTATGAAATCCGCTCCGTACTGGCGCCTTAGGTATGTGCAGTACTTCAGTCCGCTTATTTTCGCCAGGGCATAGGCCTCGTTAGTCTTTTCGAGCGCGCCGGTAAGGAGGCAGTCTTCGCTCATGGGCTGAGGGGCCATGCGGGGATATATGCAGCTGGAGCCGAGAAACAGCAGTTTCCGGCAGCCGCATTTCCAGGCTGAGTGAATCACGTTTATCTCCAGGGCCATGTTCTCGTAGAGAAAGTCTGCCGGAGCTTTGTCGTTCGCCATTATCCCGCCGACTTTCGCGGCTGCAAGAAAGACATACTCCGGCCGTTCAGCCTCGAAAAACGCCTCAACCTCAGCCTGCCGTGTCAGGTCCAGTTCGGAATGCGTCCTCAACACCAGATTCCCGTAGCCTTCCTTCTTCAGCGCCCTTACGATAGCACCGCCGACCATCCCGCGGTGCCCCGCAACGTATATTTTGCTGTCTTTGTCCATCGATTATTGTTGTTTTATGATTTGTCATATACCCTCCAGGGGACCTGTCCACCCCCGGACAGGGGCAGGGGGAGGGGCCCGTTGGATACAAGTTACCGCCAGGCGGTGACGAAGTAGACAATGGGAGGGGCCGGAGCGAAACGCATGGCGTTGAGCGGAGTTTCCCGGGAGGGTATATGACAAATCATTTTACAATACCTTTTTCGAGATATTCGGCAAGGTTGGTGCGGACGCGGGCGGCGGCGCCTTCGGCGGCAACCTTAGCCACGTCGTGCTTCACCATAAGCCGAACAAGCCGCTCGAATGAAGTTTTTGCGGGATTCCATCCCAGGACTCTCCTGGCTTTCGACGGGTCGCCCAGAAGGTTAACCACGTCCGTGGGGCGGTAAAAGTCCGGGGAAACTTCCACCAGAACGCGTCCCGTAGCCTTGTCTATACCCTTTTCATCCGCCCCGGAGCCGGTGAACTCCAGTTCTATTCCGACTTCCCTGAAAGCCAGCGCGCAGAATTCCCGGACTGAATGCTGTACTCCGGTAGCAATGACAAAATCATCCGGCTTGTCCTGCTGGAGGATAAGCCACATGCATTCCACATAGTCCTTTGCATAGCCCCAGTCACGAAGGCTGGAAAGGTTGCCGAGGTAGAGCCTGTCCTGAAGCCCCTGGGAAATGCGGGCGGCCGCAAGGGTGATTTTGCGGGTTACGAATGTCTCTCCGCGGCGCTCGCTCTCATGGTTGAAAAGAATTCCGGAACAGCAGTACATACCGTACGCCTCGCGGTATTCCTTCACTATCCAGTATCCGTAGAGCTTTGCAACGGCGTATGGACCGTAGGGATGGAACGGCGTCTGCTCGTTCTGGGGCACCTCCTCCACCTTTCCGTACAGTTCGGAGGTCGATGCCTGATAGATACGGCAGGACTTTGCGAGGCCGGTCAGCCGGACCGCCTCGAGAATGCGGATTACGCCGGTCGCATCCACGTTAGCCGTATATTCGGGAGAGTCGAAACTGACCTGCACATGGCTCTGGGCCGCGAGGTTATAGATCTCGTCCGGGCGGACGCGTCCGACCACATCTACAAGGCTCATCGAGTCGCCGAGGTCGGCATAGTGCAGGTGAAAGCCCCGGCGGCCCTCCAGATGGGCGATTCTTTCGCGGAAGTCCACCGACGAGCGGCGGATGATTCCGTGGACCTCATATCCTTTTTCCAGTAAGAATTCCGACAGGTAAGACCCGTCCTGTCCGGTAATTCCGGTTATCAGTGCTTTTTTCATATCGACTGCTAATTTAGGTAATTTTTTGAAAATTATTGTAAATTTGCATTTGAATAAAGAATTCGGAAATGGAAATCTCCCAGAGAGCCCTAAAGATGCAGAGTTCGCCTATCCGCAAGCTCGCCAAATACGCCGACAGGGCGAAACTTGCCGGCACCCATGTCTATCATCTCAATATCGGCCAGCCGGACATCAAGACGCCCCAGTGCGCCCTCGACGCAGTCAAGAATGTCGGTTTGGACATTCTCGCATACAGCCCGTCAGAAGGCCTGAAATCCCTCAGGACCAAACTGGTGAGCTATTATGCGGAATACGGCATAGACCTTTCTCCGGATGAAATAATCATTACTTCCGGCGGTTCGGAGGCTATTATGTTCGCGTATATGGCCTGTCTGGATTCGGGCGACGAAATCATAGTCACGGACCCTTCGTATGCCAATTACATGGCCTTTGCGACCAGTTGCGGCGTTGTGATGAAACCGGTCAAGACAAATATTGAAAACGGCTTCCGGCTGCCCTCCATGGCCGAATTCGAGAAACAGATAACTCCCAAGACCAAGGCTATCCTGATCTGCAACCCGAACAACCCGACCGGTTATCTTTACTCCAAGCAGGAGATGCGCCAGATTCGCGACATGGTCCTGAAATACGACCTCTATCTCTTCTCCGACGAGGTCTATCGCGAATTCATCTACACCAAGCAGCCCTATATCTCCGCCTTCCATCTGGAGGGCCTGGAGGACCATGTGGTGCTGATAGACTCTGTGTCCAAACGGTATTCGGAATGCGGAATACGTATCGGCGCGCTGATTACCAAGAACAAGGCCATACGCGAAGCGGTGATGAAATTCTGCCAGGCGAGGCTTTCCCCGCCGCTTATCGGCCAGCTTATCGCAGAGGCGTCGCTGAGCACCCCGAAAGAATATATGGCGGAGGTCTATGACGAATACCTCGGCCGCCGCAATTTCCTCATTGACGGGCTCAACCGTATTCCCGGGGTCTATTGCCCCACGCCTATGGGCGCTTTTTACGTTATGGTCCAGCTGCCGGTTGACGATACCGAGAAATTCTGCCGCTGGTGCCTTACCGATTTCACATACGAAGGTGCGACCATAATGATGGCCCCCGGTTCGGGCTTCTACACCAATCCGGAAGACGGCCGCCATGAGGTCCGGCTTGCATATATACTTAACAAAGAAGATCTTGCGAAGGCCCTCGTGGTGCTTTCCAAGGCGCTTGAAGCTTATAACAAATGACATACAGGAATCTTACCGCCGAAGAGGTGGAAATCCTCAAGGCGGCCGGTTGCCGTGCAGAGGACTGGTCCAAGGTGACCACCAGCGCCGGTGAAGGCGTAACCAGCCATATCAAGAGAGTAGTCTTTTCCGGAGAAGTCCGTTTCGGCTGCTTCGACACCCGTTTCTCCCTCCCGGGCGGAATCAGCAAGCATTCCGGTCTCTACGACGTGTCCCTGCATAATGTCACGATAGGGGACAACTGCCTGATAGAGAAAGTCTCCAACTATGTCGCCAACTACGACATAGGCGACGGCAGCCTTGTCGCCAACGTGGACCTGCTGGTCACAGACGGCCTCTCCAGCTTCGGCAACGGAGTCGAGGTCTCGGTGCTCAACGAAACCGGCGGCCGCGAGGTGCTGATTCACGAAAAACTCAGTGCCCAGATTGCCTATATGATGGCCATGTACCGCCACCGTCCGGCGCTTATCGAGAAGTTGAACGCACTTTCGAAGGCCTATGCCAAAAAGCATTCTTCGGACCGCGGCACCATAGGCAAAGGCGTCATTCTCCGCAATACCCGCAGCGTGGAGAACGTCCGGATAGGGGACTATGCGGTCGTGGTCGGTGCCGGTCGGCTTCGCAACGGCAGCATAGTCAGTAACGCATCGGCGCCTGTGCATATCGGTTACGGCGTCGTCGCGGAAGATTTCATCATATCCAGCGGCAGTAAGGTCGAGGACAACACTACGCTCAGCAAGTGCTTCGTCGGGCAGGCCTGCACCCTGGGTCACGGCTACTCTGCTTCCGATTCTTTATTCTTCTCGAACTGCCAGGGAGAAAACGGCGAAGCCTGCGCTATTTTCGCCGGGCCTTTCACCGTCACCCATCACAAGTCCACCCTGCTGATAGCGGGTATGTTCTCGTTCATGGACGCGGGCAGCGGTTCCAACCAGTCCAACCACATGTACAAACTCGGCCCCATCCATCAGGGCACTCTGGAAAGGGGCGCGAAGACTGCTTCGGATTCATACATTCTCTGGCCTTCCCGAATCGGCGCCTTCTCGCTGGTAATGGGACGGCACGTCACGCATTCAGACACCACCAACCTGCCTTTCTCCTATCTCATAGAGCAGCAGAACACCACCTATCTGGTGCCGGGTGTGAACCTCAGGAGCGTGGGTACCATCCGCGACGCCCAGAAGTGGCCCCGCCGCGACAAGCGCACAGATCCCGAGAAACTGGACTGCATCAATTACAACCTCCTGAGTCCGTACACCATCCAGAAGATGATAAAAGGACTCAAACTGCTTGGGAACCTGCAGTATTCCTCAGGTGAGCTTTCCGATGTCTATTCCTACCACAGCACCAAAATCCGCAACACCTCGCTGCGCAACGGTATCGGCTATTACCGTACTGCCGTGACCAAGTTCCTCGGAAACTCGATTATCAAAAAACTGGAAAACCTGCCTGCAGGCGCTTCGGACGAACTTATCCGGCAGACACTCCGCCCTGAGACCGAAATCGGTCACGGCCAGTGGGCGGACCTGAGCGGCCTGATTGCACCGATGAGTGAAATCGAGAGGGTGATCTCAGAGATAGAAAACGGGACCCTGGGGCGGCTCGGGGATATCAATGACGAGTTCCGCAAGATGCACGCCAACTACTATACATACGAGTGGACATGGGCCTATGACCGGATTCAGGAGTTCTTTGAAATTGCTCCCGAGACAATCACCGCCAAAGAGGTTAAGGAAATAGTGCTGAAATGGGAGGATGCGGTTATCGGTCTGGACAACATGCTCTACGAGGATGCCCGCAAGGAGTTCAACCTGGCGTCAATGACAGGCTTCGGCGCAGATGGAAGCCGGGAGGACAAGGAACGCGACTTCGAGGAAGTCCGGGGCGATTTCGAGTCTAATTCGTTCGTTACGGCCGTCCTGGAGCATATCCGCGTCAAGAAGGCCCTCGGCGACGAACTTATCGGCAGGCTGGACGCGTAATGGTAAGTGCCGTAATAGTCTCGATGAGGAATTCCCGCCGTCTGCGGGATGCTCTTTCGGGTCTGTTGCAGCACACGAAAACGCCGCTGGAAGTATTTGTAGTGGCATATCTTTATCCTCCGGAGGAACTTGAATCCCTTCGGAAGGATTTTCCGGACATACATATTGTCGAGAGCAACGAAACCCGGGGCTTCTCGGAGAACAACAATCTGGCGCTTCGCCAGGTGAGCGGGGAATATTGTTTCATAGTCAATGATGACACCCTGATTGATTCGCCGCTTGTGGATGAACTTGTGGATGATATGCTTAAGTTCGGTCCCCGCTGCGCTGCTGTGACTCCGAGAATAGTCTTTCCATCCGGAAAGGTACAGACCTGCGGCCGGGCGCCATGGAATGCCTGGAGATGGATGAAACATTACCTCCATCTGGTGGATGAGACCATTCCCACGAAATGGAGCATGAAGGTCGGGCAGTTCCGGACCTGGACTCTCAACGGGGCGTGTTTCCTTGCAAGGACCAGTGTTTTCCGCAAGGCGGGATGGTTCGACGAGCGTTTCTTTTTCACTCCGGAAGACATAGCCATCGGACAGAAGTTCAACGAAATGGGTTATCAGGTCTGGTGCGATTCGGACGCGGTCATTGTCCATATTGCCGGCGACACCGCATCGACTCTCGGGCCTGCGATAAAGGCGGCGAGGGTAAAGGGCGCGCTGCTGTATTATGCCCCGCACCGTTTCGGGCGCTTCTTCCTGAAACTCTATGTCGCCGTAGTGGAGTTTTGCCGGCTGGTAAAGCATGGTTTCCGCGAGAGTGTCGCCTCTGCCGTGCTCGGCAGCGTCTTCACTTCCGAAACCCCGAAGGAAACATTCATCCGTATTAACATTGAAACAGAGCCACCGCCTTTATTGATAAATTAAATATGAAGATTCTGGTAATCATAGTGATACACAACGGCATGAAGTGGCTGGAACGTTGCCTCGGGAGCGTGAAGGGAGCGGACGTGTTTGCCGTGGACAGCGCTTCGGAGGACGGCTCGGCAGATTTTGTCGCAGCGAAGTTCCCGGAAGCGCATCTTGTGCGTAAAGCCGAGAACATCGGTTTCGGAGCCGGGAACAACCTGGGTCTGAAGTACGCAGTCGAGAGGGGATATGACTATGTGTATCTGATGAACCAGGACGCCTGGCTGGAGGAGGATACGTTGGGAAGGCTGGTGGAAGCGGCCGAGTCAAATAAGGAATACGGTATCCTTTCACCTGTGCAGAGGTCTGCCACCGGTGAGCCTGACAGGCAGTTTTCGAAGTTATGGAAAGGTGGCGGTGGAATTCAGGAAGTGAAATTCGTAATGGCGGCACACTGGCTTGTGCGACGCACCTGCATACTGAAAACCGGCGCATTCGCACCGATTTTCACGCATAACGGGGAGGACGACAACTACTGCGACAGGGCCCGCTACCATGGCTATAAAATCGGAATTAGCGGCAATGTTTCCGCAGTCCACGACAGGGGACAGAGGCCGGATGGCAAAGCCGCAAGGCTGCGCCGGAGCACGTTCACAGGGGCCGTCGCTACGCTTTGCAACCCCTCGTGGCCCCTTTTCGCAGAGTCTGTCTATGTAATCCTTTTCGCCTTCTGGAAATCGGTAAAACACGTCTCATTTCTTCCGATCAGCTACCTCGGGGAAGTATTTAAACTTCGCCGGGAAATAGCCCGAACACGAAAAGAATCGGTCCTTTTTGGCGCTTATTTGTAAATTTTTATTAATTTTGCAAACAATATAGACAATTTTTAGTTTAATAAATAGTACCTGAAATGAAAAAACTAATGAAAATTGTGGCCGTTGCAGCTATGATGCTTGCCGCGACCAACGCTTTCGCCCAGCTCGAGGTTGGATTCGGCTTCGCTTCCGAGACGTACAGGCAAACTGACCCGGACCTAAATGCAAAGAATTGGAACTCCAGCTTTGACGCCTATGGTTTCTATGCAGGAGTCGCCTATGGCATCCAGATTGTACCCAATTTCAAGATTACTCCCGGTCTTTACTATTCTATGACCTCTGCGAATAAGGGATATGTCGTTGCGGACGGCAAGAAGACTGAATACAACTTCAAGGATGACGATGCCAAGACCGGTCCTATGGTTCACCATGACCTCAGCCTCCCCATCCTTTTCAGCTATTCCATTCCCGCCGGCCCCGTGAAGATTACTCCTTTCCTCGGCCCCAACCTGCTCTTCAACATTGAAACTGCATATGAAAACAAGTCTGCTATGTTCAAGGAGGCCTATGGTACCACCAGTAATAGCTATTATAAGATATATGGCCGGGATCTTAGTGCTGACGGAGTTAAGGGTACCGTTAAAAACAACCCTGACCTCAGCCGCTTTGACGTCCAGGGCCAGGTGGGTCTCGCCATCGAAATCATGGACCTGTTCGTGGTCAAGGGCGGTTACAACTTCGGTTTCCTCGACCGCAACAAAGACAAGGATGTCATCCTCCACAGCAACAGCTGGTTCATCGGCGTTGCAGTCACCCTCTAATCCTTGAAAAGACTACTTACAGTCTTACTGACGACAATACTTTTCTCCACTGTAGCAAGCGCCCAGCTGGTTCTGGGGCTCGGCTACAGCGGAGAAAGTTTTAATGATATCAATATACGCGGCGGGCGCACTTCAATGAGCCCCCACGGCGTAATCGCAGCGGCGGCCTGGAGGATACCGCTGCTCGCAAAGGGAGGGCACCTTCTCGCCCTCGAGCCAGGCCTTGCTTTCTCATTTTCAAAGGCCTCCTCCATGAAAATAGCGGATGCGGCCGGGGTGGTATCTGACTACAAGTCCGATGTCTTTTTCTCGGATGTCTCTCTTCCGGTTCTCGCCACCTACGGCTACACTTTCGCCGGAATTGTCGCCCCCTACATCGCTCTCGGGCCGCGTCTTTGCTACAACATAGACACGTATTCTGCGCGCGAGAGCATATATTCCGGCACTTCCACCACTCATTTCGCGATTCAGGCCGCTCTTGGCGGAGGGGTCACTCTCTGGGACCATTACCGCCTCGGGGCTTATTATTGTTTCGGCCTTTTCAACCGCGAATTCCGCTCCGAGGACCGGAACCTTTTCCCATCGAATGTGGTAGCCACGTTCTGCTATATTTTCTAGACGTTTCCCGTCTCCTGCCCTTGTCTTCCCGACTGGGCGAAATGTGCGGAGATATATCGAAATGACAGTTTGCTTTATAGCATAATTATTGCTACATTTGCAAGATTGCACGCGTGTGCGCGCGAGTAAATGCGCATGCGATGACACAAAGATTTCGAAAAGAAGAGAAGAAAATGACACTTGCAGACTTTCTGAAAAAGATTTTTGGCTCGAAGACGGACAAGGATATGAAGAAAATCCGTCCGATCCTCGACAAGATACTCGCTGTTTATCCCGAAATCGACGCACTCTCGAACGACGACCTCAGGGCCCGTACCGTTGACATCAGACAGAAAATCGCCGATGTGGAAAAACCTTTCGAAGACCGTATCGCCGAGATTAAGGTGGAACTTGAAGGAGATATCCCTGTTTCCGAGAAAGAGGATCTCGCCACCGAGAGCGACCGTCTGGTAAAAGACGAGGACGAGGCCATCGAGAAGATACTGATGGAGGTCCTTCCGGAGGTCTTCGCCATTGTGAAATCCACCGCCAGGCGCTTCGCGGGAAGCGAAAACGTGGAGGTCACCGCCAGCGAGTTCGACCGCAGCCTCGCCGCTGCCGGCAAGGAATTCATCGAAATAGACGGCGACAAGGCCATCTGGCACAACCACTGGATCGCCGGCGGCAACGAGATAACCTGGGACATGGTCCATTACGACGTCCAGCTTATCGGCGGAATAGTCCTGCACCAGGGCAATATCGCAGAGATGGCTACCGGTGAAGGAAAGACCCTGGTGGCGACCCTGCCGGTATTCCTTAACGCACTTGCCGGAAAGGGCGTGCACGTGGTTACCGTGAACGACTACCTCTCCAAGCGTGACTCCGAATGGATGGGTCCCCTGTATCAGTTCCATGGCATTTCCGTCGATTGCATAGACAAGCATCAGCCTAATTCAGACGCCCGCCGCAACGCCTACAACTGCGATATCACCTTCGGTACCAACAACGAGTTCGGCTTCGACTATCTGCGCGACAACATGGCCACGCGCCAGCAGGACCTCGTGCAGCGCAAGCATCATTATGCCATCGTGGATGAGGTTGACTCCGTGCTGATAGACGACGCGAGGACTCCGCTCATTATCTCCGGCCCCATGCAGAAGGCGGACGACGACGCGCAGTTCATGGAGTACCGCCCATACGTGGAGCGGCTCTATACAATGCAGCGCACCCTTGTGAACCAGACCCTGATCGAGGCCAAGAAGAAGATTGCCGAGGGCGACGAGGCCGAAGGCGGAAAACTGCTCCTGCGCTGCCACAAGGGCCTTCCCAAGTACCAGCCGCTGATTAAGTTCCTCTCCGAGCAGGGTATGAAACAGCTGCTCCAGAAGGCGGAGGCGTATTACATGCAGGACAACGAGAGGGAAATGCCGGTCGTAACGGA
>JAFYEM010000020.1 GCA_017544265.1 Bacteroidales bacterium
CTACACCTATTCTTTCCTTACGAAGATTTCTTTCCATAAGACTTCTCTGATTTAGTTCTGTTTTTCTTTTTCAGCAAGGATAGTGATCATGAGAGCGATATCCCTTCTGGTCTTACTGATCTTGGAGGTGTCCTCCAGGGGAGAAATGGCGTGATTAATCTTCATTGTGTCGAGATTGTTCTTCTCAATCTCAATACGGTCGCGCAGGTCTGCTACAGACATTTCGCGTGCTTCTGCTGCTTTCATTGCTCTTTCTCCGTTAAATTATTCGACGTAATCCCTGCGGACGACAAACTTGGTCGCGATGGGAAGCTTGTTGGCACCGAGGCGCATTGCCTCTTTCGCCGTCTCGAGTGAAACGCCCTCAGCCTCGAAGATGATGCGGCCGGGAGTGATGGGAGCGACGAATGCATACGGATCGCCCTTACCCTTACCCATACGGGTATCGAGAGGCTTCTTGGTGATAGGCTTGACAGGGAAGACCCTGATCCATATCTGACCTTCACGGTTCATACGGCGGGAGATAGCCTGACGGGCTGCCTCAATCTGCTGTGCGGTGAGCCAGCAATTTTCGAGGGTCTTGATTCCGAAAGAACCGAAAGCAAGCTGGTTGCCCCTCTGGGCGTTGCCCTTCATGCGGTTCTTCTGTTCCCTTCTGTACTTTGTTCTCTTAGGTTGTAACATCTCTGTATTACTTTAAAAATAAAAATTCAGTTAACCTCCTGAAAATCAGCCATTTGCGCGGTTCGAGGCCAATTTTTAGGACTGCAAATTTACGAAAAATATCCGAAATACAAATACTTTCCGTAAAAATTTTGAATATTTTTCGACGCGGAATGCTGATAGTCAACTTTTCGTTTTTCAGCGAGTTACACCACCCGGCAAAAAAAATTTCCGCGCATTTTCGACACGGAGAAACGAGGCTTAAACCGCCCGTACGACAACGGCAACATTTTTGCTATATTTGCCCCGGTGAAACTGAAACTGCTCATACTTTCCATCGCCCTTTTCACGGGCATCGCCCTCCCGGCGCAGATATCCACGCCGAAGGGAGTGCCGATGTTCTTCATCGTGGAGGACGGCGACACCACCTACGTCGACGTGCTCGAGCCGGTGTGGTGCCTCGCAAAGGGCAGGGGCGGAATGAAGAAGGGCGACTGGCGCAACTACTACAAGCTCGTCTACAATTTCAACAAAGTCTATCCCTACGCGCTCGTGGGCCGCAAGATGATGGCCCAGGTGGACAGCACCATAGCCGCCGACGTCACCAAGCGCTCCCAGCGCACCGCCTACATCAACGACGTGGAGAAAGAGCTCCTCAGGATATTCGAGAAGGACATCCGCAACATGACCATAACCCAGGGCCTGGTGCTGATGAAACTGGTGGACAGGGAATGCGGGATGACCCCCTACAACATCATCAAGACCTACGAAAGCGGCTTCGCGGCCGGCTTCTGGCAGCTGGTGGCAAAGGTGTTCTCGCACGACCTCAAGACCAGCTACGATCCCAAGGGCAAGGACCAGAAACTGGAGGAACTCGTCCAGATATGGGACAGCGGGATGTGGGACCAGTTCTACTACTCGATCTTCATGGAAAAGCCGAGGAAAACCGTCATCCAGACGGACGAACTGTCGTCGCAGGTCAGGCAGCGGGGATGACCTTGACCTCCTCCCCGTCGAAGAATGCGTGAGGGGTACCTCCGCCTATCCAATCCTTCAGCAAGATGAATCTTCCGCCCTCCGGGACGCTCACGTCCACGGAGTCGTGGTAATGCCCGAATATGAAATAGTCCACGTGCGAGGATGCGGCCTGCCCGCGTACGAAGCGGAACAGCGGTTCCTTCTCCGGCTCGAAGTGATATGGCGCGCGCTGCTTCCTCGCGGAACCGGACCAGGCGTTCGCGAGTCCGAAGGCCAGGCGCGGATGCAGCACGTTGAAGCATTTCTGCGCGAAACGGCAGCGGAATATCTTCTGCAGCAGGTTGTAGCCCGCCCCGGCACCGCCGCCGATGCCGTCGCCGTGGCCCAGGCAGAAATCGCTGCCGAG
>JAFYEM010000021.1 GCA_017544265.1 Bacteroidales bacterium
AACGGCGTCGCCGGACTTATCAACATCATGTGTATGACCGCATGGTGGAACGTGTATCCTTCCAAGGACAAGAAGGACATGATCTGGGCCGACATGACCTGGGTCTATATCCTTGTCTATGACATCTGGAACTTTGCCTATACCTACAACTGCCTGCCCACGCACAGCTGGTACTGCGGTATCGCACTGCTCCTCGCCCCCACCGTGGCGGCCCTCTGCTGGAACCGTGGCGGCTGGATCCAGAACCGCGCAAACACCCTTGCCATCTGGTGCATGTTCGCACAGGTGTTCCCTCTGTTCCAGGAGACCTTCAAGAACGGTCAGCAGTGGTTCAGCTGGGCGACACTCCCAGTGCTCTATCCCCAGGGTACAGCAACCATCGAGCAGCTCTATGCCGCCGCAGGCGGTGAGGCTGCAGTAGTGGGAACCACTGTGGATCCTTCGGTCGTTGCGGCCAATCCTACCATGATGACCGTAATCAGCGCACTTGCCCTTATCACCAACATTGCGGCAATCTGCTGGATTATCTGCATCGCCCGCAAGCGTCACATCAATCCTTACAAGGAAGACGTCTTCATCGAGCAGAAGTACTACAAGGACGCCATGGCCCGCGCAGATCTTGCATAGCAGCGCATGGCAATACAAAAATGGCCGGACTCTGCGTCCGGCCATTTTTTTGTAGCTGTCAGTTGAAAAGTCGCTGTATGGACTATTTCTGACGGGCCTTGTATCTCTGGTAGAATTTGTCCACGCGGCCGGCGGTGTCCACGAGCTTGACCTTCCCGGTGTAGAACGGGTGGGAAGTATTGGAAATCTCGAGTTCACCAGCGGGTATTCAACACCTTCGATTTCGATGGTCTCCTTTGTGGTGGCGCATGAGCGGGTGATGAACACAGTTTCATTGGACATATCCTTGAAAGCTACAAGACGGTAGGTTTCGGGATGAATTCCTTTTTTCATTGCTGTTTTAATCTAAAAGTTAACTTTTGGGCCGCAAATATAGGAAATCTTTTTATGATTTCAAAATAAATCGTCAACCTCATCGTCTTGTACATACCAGAGACTGGCCCGGCGGACCTTGTAGCCGGTTTCACTAAGCAGTGAAGCGTAGCGGCGGACCTGTCTTTTATAGCCTTCCTTGGGTTCCCCGAATTTGAAGTCTATGATTTCGGCGACGCGGGCCCCGTCGGCATCGCGGCGGATCTCGATGCGGTCCGGACGGAAATAATTACCATTTCCGTCTATGAAAGAAGACTCGTTAAGTACCGTCACATCAGGTGAAAACCATCCCTGTGCCACAGCAAAACGGAGCTTTTCTTCAAGCAGTGCAGTAACCCTTTCCTTGTTTTCGAACGACAGCTCTCCTCTGGAAACTGCTCTGGACACCTCCCTGGGAAGGTCTTCCGGAACAATAATTCCGGAAAGGATGCGGTGCATCACATTTCCAAGAATACGCCTGGATGCGTCTATGCCCACAGACCCGTCGTCGCCGAAGAAGTCCGACGCCTCTGCCGAAACCCTCAGCCGCGTGCGTTCCTCAGGAGAATAGGAAGGGAAAAGGGCAGGCATTGTCTCAGAGGTCTTTTCATCATAGACAAAATACTTTGCGGATAGTTCTCCTTCCACATATCTGCCACCTGTGAGCTTATCCTTAAGGTATTGATACAGAACGTCAGACATGCTCTTAATCTGTTCCTTCGCAGGGGCCGCCGCGATTACTTTCAGCGCGCAGCAGGGCCGCGTCATGGCGACATAGAAAAGATTCAGATTGTCTATACCCTGGAGTATCAGTTCGCTGTGGTAGCTGTCGCGGAACAGTGTGTTTTCGCTTTCGGCGGAAAGAGTCACGTCGTAGGCACCTTCAGCAAAACCGCTCAGCTTCGTGTCCTTAAGGGCCGGGCTGCACCAATGGCTGCCAGTATGGTAAAGCGTGACCTTTTCTGCAAACGGAAAGATTACATAGTTGAATTCCAAGCCTTTGGCTTTATGGATGGTGATGATGCGGACCGCATCCACATCGCTCGGCGAGGCAATGACAGGATCTGCTCCTTCCCAGTCTTTCAGCAGCGAGGAAATGTCGCTGCCGAGCGTGCCCACCCTGTCTTTCAGGTAGTCCATAAAGGCGTTTATGTAGGGAATTTCAGCATCGAAGGTCTCTTCGTCGTACTTCCGTATCTCGCGAAGCAGGGATTCCGCAAGGTCTGTAAGCGAAAGATAGGGAGTCTCTGGGGAAATGCCCATTTCCCTGGCAAGGAAGCCTTCTGCGGATTGTTTCCTGCCTTCCATCTTCCCGGGAGGATTAACGACCATTGAAAGTTGTGACACCAGGCGCCTTACGGTGACGGATGATTTCACGTGCAGGGAATCGTCCGAAATGACCGGTATGTTCTTGTCCAGCAGGGATGTGGCGGTCTGGGAACCGTCGGCATTGTTCCGGACCAGGATGGCGATGTCGCGGTAGTGGCCGCCAAGGGCGAGAACCGAGTCTATAGAAGAGAGTATCTCATCAACAGGGTCAGTCTCTTTATCGATGAAAACAGCCTCTATATAGCCATAACCTTCCAACTTCGTTTTAGGCACCTGGGCCACGTCGCTGTAAAGTGACTCGAATACTTTGTCTGTCCCGAGTTCGGTATCAAGAGCTTTAGCTGCGAAGTCGAAAAACTTATTGTTGAAATTGACTATCCCCGGCAGAGTGCGGTAGTTGCAGTCAAGAGGCTGGTTCTTTATGCTTCGGAAGGTGTTGTCGATGGCCGATCCCAGCAGTTTCCAGTCAGAACCCCTCCAGCGATAGATGGACTGCTTCACATCTCCCACAATCAGATTGTCGTTATTGTTGGCCTCGCTGTTCTGAAGCAGGGGTTCCAGATTGTCCCACTGGACATCGGAAGTGTCCTGGAACTCGTCCAGCAGGAAGTGTTCGAAGCGGACGCCCAGCTTTTCATAGACAAAGGGCGCGTCGGAACCGTCTATTATCTTCTTCAGCAGCTGGTTGGAATCATCTATCAGAAGTATTCCTTTCTCCTTCTGAAGCTCGGCGCATACTTCGCTTATTTCCCGGGCGATGCCGAGCGAGAATAACTGCTTAAGAAGGATTCTTGCGGTGTTGTATTCCCTGTAGGGCTCCCCGAAGAGTGCCGCAAAAGCTTCCGCAGGGCCGTCCAGTACACCTTCTGTTCTAAGGCGCAAGTTGTCTTTAGCCTTCGAGAACCATTTTGAGGAATCTTGAAGACAAACTCTGACAAAGTCTGACGGCGGCTTTATTTCCCTGAAATCCGGAGACAAATAGCTTATCACGTATTTCATAAAGCCCCTGTTGAAGTCCCCGGGCTGGATTCCAAGGGTGTTCAGGGTATCATTTACAGCGCTTGCGGCTACACTTACCTTGGATGCGTAAGCCTTCATCAGAGCAGTGCAGCCTTTACGAATCTTATCCAGGTTTTCCCTTGAATAGACCTTGTCTTCGTCGATTTTTCCATCCCTGACGGCCTTGTCGTGGGAGGGCGATTTTATCCTCTTCGCCATTTCGGTAAGGGAATACTCCAGCGAGGCGGCCTTGCCCTGGGAGACCTTGTCCATGGCGCCCTCTTTAAGCCATCTGCGAAGTACGCTTTCATCCTCGGTGATGGAATCCAGAATCCTTCCCACGGCCTCCTCCACAATTGAGTCGCGGTCAAGCTCTACCTGATAGGCGGTCACCTGCCCGATTTCTCTTGCGAAGGCCTTGAGGGCCTGCTGGAAGAAGCGGTCTATGGTACTCACCGAAAAGGCGGAATAATCGTGAAGAATCGCGTTCAGCCGCTCTTTCGCAGCTTTTCCGAGAGAGTCCGCATCGGGGAACATACCCGGAACGAATTCATTGAAGTAATCGGACTTGGCGGTATCCGTCGAGAGTTTATAGAGTTCTTTAAGAATCCGTCGCTTCATCTCCGCGGTGGCCTTGTTTGTGAAGGTCACTGCAAGAATATGGCGGTATGACGTGATGTCGCCTGAGAGCAGCATGCGAATGTACTCTCTGGAAAGCGTGTAGGTTTTGCCGGAACCGGCCGAGGCTTTATAGACAGTAATCATCTTCCGCAAATATTCTTAAAATCACAGTTTGCACACTCATTCACTTCCTCAGTGCGGGAGAACGGCACGTTGAGGTCTTGTATTTCATCCAGAATTCCCGTCACTTTTTCCTTCATGGACTCGAAAAAATCGATGCTCAGGGGCTCTTCTTTCGGCAGGGAAACAAAAAGCTGGGCAGGGGAGTATATGGAATTGACTATGCTCCTGCGGCCGCCAAGCAGCTTGTGGCCTCGAAGCATAAGGTCGTATAGAAACAGCTGTAGCGCAATCAGGGGCTCGTTTTTGCCCTCCACGCGGCCGGTCTTATAGTCGATTATCCGCGCCTCGTCAGGATGGAAACTGTCTATGCGGTCGATAAAGCCAATGAACTTGAATCCTTCCAGAGTGCAGCTTAGGGGCTGCTCAAGGCCGAGAATGTCGAAATAATCCCTTCCGCTCATGCCTGTAAGTTCAAGATCGCGCCTGAGAGTCTGGAGCACATATTCATTTATTATGTCTGCGATGACAATATTCCGCCCTGCAACTTCCGGGGCTTTCATCTCTTCACAGACCAGTGCGTCGATTTTCTCGCGAATAGCGGTCTTATTTGAGATGAGCTCGGTCAAGTATTTGGCAGTAACAACTTTAAGCGGACTCTTTACATTCTTTTCATAGCCGTGGTAATCCATTTTGAAGGACGGATCCATTGCCTCCGGGCCGAGGTAGGCGGCCTGCATGGTTTTATGGAAGACATTGCCTATCATCCTCCCGTCCATACTGTCGGCAACCTCTTCTTCCCGAGAGAGGGCGCAGACGGAGTAGTAGTAGAATCTCGCCGGGCAGACCATGTAATTCTTTATCGCCGAGGCGGAAAGATGGCCTTCTTTGAGTGTACGGATATGTTCTTCTGTCTTAGGAATTTCGCTTTCTGCTTTGGAGGCATTGTTTGAGGTTCCGACGGCGGAAATATGCTTTACGCTTATCCCGAAGTGGTATTCAAGCTGTTTTATATAGCGGCTTTCCTCTCCAGTGTTGAGACCTTCCGTGCGGCTGTCATAGACCATAATGACCTTGCCTGCGCGCTCTGTCATACGGTAGAAATAATAGGCCCAGACAGCGTCCTGGTATTCGTAGGTGGGAAGGCCGAAGCCTTTGCGCAGTTCCGGCGGAATGAACGAAGAACTGACGCTTCTTCTCGGAAAGGAGCCTTCGTTCGCGGAGAAGATAATAAGGTTCTTGAAATCAAGGGCACGGGTTTCAAGAGGCCCCATAATCTGAAGGCCCTTCAGGGGTTCTCCGTTGAATGGTACCGAGGCCGATGAAACCATTCTCTCAAGTGTGCGTATATAAGCGTCAGGGCGCAGCTCAAGGTCAATTTCCTGCATTACGGAAACAGCTGTGTAATAACGCTTTGTAAAGTCTAGCTCAAGCATCAATTCAGCTTTGCCGGAAATACCGCTGCCTATGAAAGAAAGAATCTCGAGAAGGTATTTTTCAAGTTTATGGCCTGTTTCGGCGGATGGCGCGTTGTCCGTTACGACAGGGCGGAAAATAAGATCCAGCGCGGCACCTCCGTGAAGATCGTCAATGTCTATGTAATAGCGGGCGGCGGCCTTTACGGCGGCGGCGCACTGAATTTCCTCCGGAGTGAGAAGCTTGCGCAGCAGGCCCGAGGAGAAAATCTCCCCGACTTCGCGGTGGAAAAACAGTGTGTGGCCGTCTTTGATACGAAGTCTCAGCTGCATCCTCAGTATTGAGTCTATAAGCGAGAAAACGGCGCTTCCCGTCATCGGGCAGCCCATTGTGACATTCACGTCGGTGACCTCCGGAGGAAGGGAATTCAGCGCTGACGAAAGAAGGTCCTCATCCGAAAGTACTATTGCGGTTTCCACCGGGTCTCCAGGGAGAGTTTCTTTAAGCAGCTGCGGAAGAAGCTTTACCTGCCCGACAGCTGAGGGGACGCTGATGACGCTGACTTCCGGGACAGATTCTCCACCGCTTACCGGGAAGGCCTGGGGGAAGGCGGCAAGATTGTCCTTCATAAAGTAGGAGGACTTGTTCTCCGGGTTCTTTATCAGTGGACCGCACCAGTCCCATACGAACTCGGCGATGCGGGCGTCCCTCATTTTCCCGAGCACTGCTTTTTCGCAGTTGTTCAGGGCATTAAGGCCTGCGAAAACGAATCCGTCGGTGCGTGGAAATGCTTCTTTCAGCACATCCACCGCGCTGCCGCTTTCCATCTGCTCCGCTATGCTGCGATAGACCATACCTTCGTAGGCCATATCCATAGACAAAAGCTTTTTCCTGAAGTCTTTATAGAGGGGGAGAAGTATGTTCCAGATTTCAAGGAATGAGCGTTTCACCTCGCCGGAGCCGTCGCGGAAATGGCTGAGGAACTGCTCGATGGCTTCCCTCTGGCCCTTCGACAGGTATGAGAAATCGTCGCGTATGGATTTCAGGTCCGAAACGTTGGTGAAAAGGTCCACTGCGTCCACCAGGTACTTGTCCACGTCGTCGAAGTCCGACAGAATCACATCGCCCCAGTAGATGAACTCGTCAAGTGGCTCGGCCTTGGGATGGAGCCGGGCGTAGCATTCATATAATATAGGAATAAGGGGCAGCCTGTCCGTGGGGGCTCCGCCATAGACACGGATGAAAAAATCGTTTATGGTCAGGATCTCGGGGGCTTCGACGGGGCGGGCGGCCTCGCGGACTTCGCGGGAGAGGTATTCCTTGAAGAAGATTGCGCTTCGCCGGTTAGGGAATACAAAACACCGCCTCGAGATGTCCCCAAGAGCGAAATAATGGCTTGCAACCTGCTTCAGAAACGGCGTCATTTCTCAATACTTTCTTTTTAAGTTATCGGGAAAGCCCCGCTTCACAGCGGGGCTTCTCTGGTTAGTTAGTAGTAGTGTATTTACCTAGAAAGGTTAGTTATTCTGAATGGTTAGCACAAGTAGTCGCTTATTAAAAAATTTTAATAAATAAGACTTCATTGTTTTAACTTTTGCAAATATATGGAAACTTTTTAAAATACCAAAATAAAAATGAAAAAGTTTTTGCAAAATAGTGATTTGCGTTTGCGGCGGTTACGTCATCTGGCAGGACCACGGCGGCATAGACACCCTATTAAGCCGCTGTGGCCCTGCCAGATGACGGTGGAGCATCGGCGGCATAGACAGCCTATCAAGCTGTCGAGGCCCGCCAGATGACGGTGGAGCGTCGGCGGCATAGACAGCCTATCAAGCTGTCGAGGCCCGCCAGATGACGGTGGAGCGTCGGCGGATTGTCAGAAGCGGATTTCGATGCCGGCGTTGATGGTGAAGCGGCGGGGGGAGAGTTTCTTCTTGCCGTTGTCATCGTAGATAATGTTGCCGTTGATGTCTTCCTCATAGACATGCGTGAGCCTCCAGACAGCGTCTATGCGGAACAGGCGGAAAATATTGGTGATGCCGACACCCGCTTCCACAAACGGCTTTTCAAGCGTTTTCATCCCCTCCGGGAACTGTAGCGGAGCCAGGCCCTTCATGCTGTTCTGCTCTGATATCGTGCCCCATGCGGCTTTCACATAGGCCACCTCCCTCCAGGCCAGCCTCCTCATGAAGGGAATCTTTCCGAGGAAGAAGCCGTAGAAATTGTGCTCGTAGATAAGCTGCACCCAGCGGTCCGAGGCATATTCGTAGTAATTCATGGTGGAGAAGGCGCTCTTGTCGAAGTAGTAGGTGGCGTTGCCCTCGTGCAGTTTCAGCAGGGGATAGGGAACCGAACCGAAAATCCAGCCGGCGTTTATCTTAAGGTTGCCGAAGCCGATGGGGGCCATGGTTATCCTCCATCTAATGCCGAGTTCCGCCCTGAGGTACTCGTAGCTGCGCGGGCTGATACCCTTCACGCCGCCGTACAGATCCAGGGTGAAAATGGGGAATTTACTTGTCAGATGGGTGTTCTCGAACACGCCGCGCCCGACCTGCTCTTTGGGGGCGAAGCGAAGCATCAGGTGTGCCTGGTTGTCAGTGAAATTCGGGATTTCCACCCCGTCCGGGCTTATGTAATTGATGAAACGGTTGGCGTGGAGGGTACGGTGCTGGATGCCGAATATGGTGCTGAATCCGCTCAGCCATTCCCTTTCGTAGGAGAGGGAGAACTTGTCCACCAGCGACATTCTGGTATTCTTCTCCCTCGCAAGAAGGGTTTTCAGTATATTGCCGTCGCCGATAAGCGCGTCGGATCCTTCGCCCATCTGGACCATGTCCCGCTTGCCCTCGAAAACCAGCTTACGCCAGGGGAGCGGAGTGATGGTCCATTCGACCTTGCCGCCGCCCTTGAACTTGCGGTCTCGGAAGCCATAGGCGGCAAAGGCGGAGAGCCTGACCTTCCTGCTGAATTCCTTGGTGGTGCGCACTCCCGGGCGCAGGCGGAACCCTTCAATTTCATTGAATGAGAAACTCTGCATCACTGGCCCTATGCCTATGTATTTGGTCTCATAGTGGTTGACCGCAATCATGTTCACGACATCGAATCCCACCTGGAACAGAGGCACCTCCTTGACCTGGTCCACCATCGTATAGACCCCTTTTTCCTTTTCGGTCAGTTCATAGGGGCGTATCTCATTCCAGTAGAGGCTGTCGCGGCGCCCGGAATCCTGTTCGACTATGGTTTCCTCGCCCACGTTTCCGAATTCTTCATCGCTCGGGACTTCATAGACGGGATCCGAATACTCCAGGGAACGGTTGGCGATGAAAGACAGCATCTTGGATTTCTCGTTCAGCGAGATGGACAGGTCCGCATAAATTTTCTCCGAGAGGAAAAACCATGTGGAGTCGTCCAGGCGCTGGTTTTCCACGTCTATCACAATGTCGCGGAGCCAGTTGACGTTGCCCCTGCGGGCAAGTTTCGCGTGCATGGACTTGAGGGCCCATTCCTGCGCGTCGATGCTCATCTCCCCGTCAAAGACCGGAGAGGAAATGAACTTCTTGGGATGATAGCGGATTTTATAGGTCTTCCGGCCGTCTATCTTCAGGCTGTCTATAAGGAAATAGTTGTAGAAGACATCGCCGCCAGGGGACAGCGGGGAAGGTATCTCGACATTGAAAGCATTGACGAAATTGTCGTAGAAATTGCTCTTGAAATACAGCGAGCCGGTGAACTGCCGGAGCACATTGTCCGGGTTGAGGCCGGAGAAACGGGAGGCCTCGATGATTTCGCGGTTGCGGTCCGGGGCTGCATGGAAACGGCGGGTTACGCTCTCTGCGAACATCACCGGGAGATAGGCCTGTCCGGAGACCACGGACGTGTCCATATAGTCGAAGACAAAGCCGAAATTGCGGTCGAAGACCTTGGAATGCAGGTGTTCCTCGGGGTTGGTAAGGTCCAGTTCCGTCTTGTTATAGACCTTGCACTTGTACCCCGGATGCTTGTCCGGGTTGTTGCGCTTCTTGTTTTTGTTAATGTTCCCCAGAATCCATTTCATGTACCGGTTGTCCGGCTTTACGATTGCGGCGTTAAGCTGGTCTGAGGCTATCCTGAGGCTGAAATTCACCTCTGAGAACGACCCCGGCACGATGGCGAAGGACTGGGGCTCGTAGCCGAGTATATGGGCGGTGAGAATCTGGGCACTGCGGTCCCGGGTCTCCAGCGAAAAGTTTCCTTCCATGTCCGTGGACACTCCGATGGTGGTGCCGTCGAAATATACCCCTACGAAAGGCATGGGCTCTCCTGTATCAGCGTCCAGCACCCGTCCTTTGACCTTTGTGGTCTGGGCGGCGGCGTTCAGGCTCAGGAGAATCACGAGTAGTATTATCCCGATTTTTCGCATACAAGGGGCAAAAATACTCAATTTTTTTGGTTATATTTGCTAATTGTTTAAAAGTAACATCTATGGAAGAGAATAAACCGCAGCAGTTAAGCCTGAACCTGAGCCCGGAGGTGGCGAAGGGCAATTATTCGAACCTTGCGCTGATATCCCACAGCCGCAGTGAAGTAATAGTGGACTTTGCAAAGAACCTGCCCGGTTATGAGAAACCGGAGATAGTCAGCCGCATCATAATGACCCCCGAGCACGCCAAGATGCTGATGAACGCCCTGCTGGACAATATCAGCAAGTACGAAGCCCATTTTGGCCGGATAGACCTCGGCGGCAAGGGTCCGAAAGGCACCACTTTCAACTTCGCCGATTTCGGCGGGCCCCTGGGAGGAGGTAATCCGTCGTGATAAAGGCGTTTGCATTCGACGTGGACGGAGTGGCTACCGACGGGGGCGTGTTCTGCAACCTGGAAGGCCATCTTTTCCGTACCTATGACGCCAAGGACGGCTTTGCAATCCGCATGGCCACTATGAACGGGTACCGGGTCGCGGTCATCACCGGCGGTCGCTCCGAGAGCATACGCAGCCGCTTCATTACCAGCGGGGTGGACCCTGAAGACATCTATCTTGGGAGCCGCGACAAGCTGGTGGATTTCAACCGGTTCATCCGCAAGTACGGCCTGGACGCTTCCGAGGTTATGTATTTCGGGGATGATCTGCCGGATATCTGCGTAATGCAGGCTGCCGGCGTAGGAGTGGCCCCTTCGGACGCTGTCCCGGACGTGCTGGCCATAGCTGACGTGGTGTCTGAATTTCCAGGCGGAAGAGGCTGCCTGAGGGATGCAATCGAAAAGGAAATGAAAGCCCAGGGACGCTGGAACTTCGATGTCGGTGTCTATAAGAAGAAGTTCTGATGGAACTCAACGGCCGTCATATCATACTTGCGAGCGGATCTCCCAGAAGGCATGAGCTTCTCGGAGGGATATTGCCGGAATTCGAGATAGACACGGAGAATAATTTCAGGGAAAGCGTCAGTCCTGACGTGCCCTTCGAAAAGGTTCCGGTACTTATGTCCGAAGGCAAGTCGGACGGTTTCCACAGGCCGCTCGGGGAAAATGATATTCTGATTACGGCAGACACTATGGTTATACTGCCGCCCTGCGGCGACGCTCCCGGACGCATCCTCGGAAAACCTTCCTCAAGGGCTGAAGCCATCGGTATGCTCCGCAGCCTTTCAGGGCGTCCGCATAAGGTCGTGACAGCCGTGACAATACGCTCGAAAGAGCGTCGCGATACTTTCACCGATACTTCAATTGTAACTTTTAAATCGCTTAGCGATAAAGAAATAGAATATTATATAGATAAATACTCTCCCTTTGACAAGGCCGGTGCCTACGGAGTTCAGGAGTGGATCGGGTACATAGGAATCGAGCACATCGACGGCTCGTTCTACAATGTCATGGGCCTGCCGACAGCAAAGGTTTACGAGCATCTTAAAGAGTTCCTATGATTGTGCTTTTAACAGGCGGCAGCAGCGGAATAGGCGCGGCTGCGGCCCGCCTTTTGGCTGAGGCTGGAATGAAGGTCTATGCCGGTTCCCGCAGGGGAACAGTCGAAACCCCGATGGAGGGTATAGTTCCCGTTAAACTGGATGTCAACGACAAGGACTCCCTGGATAAGGCCGTCGCCGGTATAATCGCCACCGAAGGTCGTCTGGACGCCGTCATCTGCAATGCCGGGAACGGTATCTACGGTCCCGTGGAGTTCACTTCAGAGGAGGATGCCCGCTACCAGATGGAGACCTGCTTTTTCGGAACGCTGAAGACTATCCAGGCCTGCCTTCCGGTATTCCGCAGGCAGAATTCCGGACGCATTATTACGGTAACTTCGGTAATGGGAGTGCTTCAGCTGCCGTTCCAGACCTTCTATTCGGCGGCCAAGGCTGCGACCCTCGCCCTTACCGACGGGCTCGCAATGGAACTCAAGGGTACCGGTATCCAGTGCTGCAGCATACTGCCCGGTGATGTATCCACCGGCTTTACTGCGGCCCGCAGGTTTTCCGCCTGCCCTGAAGGGGCAGATAATCCGTACCGCGCGGCTATGGACGTGAATCTCAAGAAGATAGAAAAAGACGAACTCTCCGGAATGCAGCCGGAGCTTATCGGGAAAGCTATTCTCGGGCAGCTTCGCCGCCGCCGCATGGCCGCCCGTGTCACGCCCCGGATAGACTACAAGGCAGTCGGACTTGCCGTAAGGCTCCTTCCGACACGCGCCAAAATAGACCTTATCAGTTCCATCTACCAGTGAAAAGAATCCACGACGACAACGCCCTCTACAATTTTCTGCTTCCCTATATAAACCGTTCATTCCGAAGGTCTTACAGGGAGGTCGAATATTGTAACCTGTCGCGGATCCCCTCGGACGGAGCCATTATTTTCGCTCCGAACCATGCCAACACCCTGATGGACGCCCTGGCGGTGCTTTCCATAGACAACGGGAAAAAGGTGTTCGTCGCGAGGGCGGATATATTCAAGAACAAGACTGCCGCCAGAGTGCTGTCGTTCCTTAAGATAATGCCTATCAACCGGATAAGGGACGGGGTGGATGCCCTCAGGGAAAATGAGGAGATTACGCAGAAGTGCGTGGAAGCCCTCGTGGACAGGGTGCCCTTCTGCATTCTCCCGGAGGGGCGGCACAGGACCATGCACAGCCTGCTGCCTCTTCGCAAGGGGATAGTGCGTATCGCCTTTGAGACCTGGCGCAGGGTTCAGGACCGTATTCCGGTCTATATCGTTCCTGTCGGGCTGGAATACGAAGACTATTATGAGTTCCGTTCCAAACTGCTGGTGAACATAGCTGAGCCCATATTGCTGCAGGATTTCATACGTGAAAATGAAGGTGCAAGCGAGGCGGAACTTTCCCGGAAACTGCTTCTGGAACTCTCGGAAAGGCTTCAGGGAGCGATAATCTGCCTTCCTGACGATGAGCGTTATACGGCCCTGTGGGAAACTGCCAGCGTGCTCTATTCCCGGGGAAAAAGGAAGGAAGGGGGGCAGTACGGCCGCCTTCTGTGGATGCAGAGGATTACTGCCCGGCTGGCAAAGCGTTATCCGAATATCCTGCGAAGGGCTAATCAAAGGGCGAAGCAGAGGGCCGATGCCGGAGTGACGCTGGGGGCTGTCGCTCGCAGCACTTCCACCTGGGGCATAGTCCTTAACGCTCTTATTCTGCTGCTTTTGCTGCCCGTGGCGGCTGTTTCAGCCTTAGCTGTCATTCCCGCACTTATAATAATAGGCATAATCAAACCTGGTCTTCAAGACAAGGCCTTCCTCAATTCCATACGTTATGTGGCGCTGTGGATAATCAATCCTCTGATTATGCTCCTTGCGGCCATTGTAACGGCATTTTTCTGCTGGCCCCTCGCCATCGCCCCCGCAGTCCTGCCCTTTGTCGCCCCAATCATCTTCTATGACTACGCCAACGGCGTCTCCCACTGCTTCGAGGATATCAAGTACCGCCTGATGCTAAGTCAGAAAAAATAGTTATTTTTGTAAGATTAAAGAAGAGATATTTTTATGAACGAATTAGGTGCAAAGTACAATCCTTCGGAAGTTGAAGACAAATGGTACAAGTGGTGGCTGGACAATAAATTCTTCCACAGCGAACCGGACTCGCGCGAGCCTTACACTATAGTGATACCCCCGCCCAATGTGACGGGTATTCTCCACATGGGGCATGTCCTGAACAACACCCTGAACGACGTGCTTATCCGCAAGGCGCGTATGGACGGGAAGAACGCCTGCTGGGTTCCTGGTACGGACCATGCTTCAATCGCTACTGAAAATAAGGTTGTTCAAAAGCTTAAGAGCGAGGGAATTAACAAGGAAGATTTGACTCGTGAGGAGTTCCTTGCACATGCCTGGAAATGGAAGGAGGAGCACGGCGGGATAATACTTAAGCAGCTCCGCAAGTTGGGCGCTTCCTGCGACTGGGACCGTACCCGTTTCACCATGGAGCCTGCCCTCAGCGAGGCTGTCATCAATACCTTCGTGCATTTCTACAGGAAGGGATGGATATACAAGGGCATCCGTATGGTGAACTGGGATCCAGTGGCGCTGACGGCCGTCTCTGACGACGAAGTGGTCCACAAGGACACCAAGAGCCATTTCTATCACCTCCGCTATTATATCTCCGACGGCAAGGGCAATCCTACGGACAAGTTCCTCGTGATTGCGACCACACGTCCGGAGACCATTATGGCCGATGCCGCAATCTGCGTCAATCCAGCCGACGAGAGACATCACTGGCTGCGCGGGAAAAAAGTACTTATCCCGTTGATAAACAGGGAAATACCTGTTATTGAAGATGATTACGTGGAGATGGATTTCGGTACCGGCTGCCTCAAGGTCACCCCGGCCCACGATGTACACGACTACGAGATAGGCCTTAGGCACAAGCTGCCGGTGCTGGAAATCATAGACGATCACGGGCGGCTGAACGAGAAGGCCGAAATCCTCATAGGGGAGGACCGTTTCGTGGCCCGCAAGAAGATCGTGAAGCTGCTCGAAGAGGCCGGGAACCTTGTGAAAGTCGAGGATTACACCTCTCCGGTGGGCTATTCCGAGCGCACCGACGCGGTCATAGAACCGAAACTTTCCTCGCAGTGGTTCCTGAAGATGGAAGCCCTTGCAAAGACTGCCCTGGAAACAGTGGAGAGCGGACGTACCCGCTTTATCCCCGAGCGCTATATAAACACCTACCGCCATTGGATGGAGAATGCCCGCGACTGGTGCATCTCCCGTCAGTTGTGGTGGGGCCAGAGGATACCCGCATGGTATCTCCCGGACGGTTCCGTAGTGGTGGAGCCAAATGCCGAAAAGGCTCTGGAGGCCGCCAGGAAGCTTAATCCGGACCTTACCGCGGCGGATATACATCAGGACGAAGATGTGCTGGACACCTGGTTCAGTTCATGGCTCTGGCCTATTTCAGTGTTCGACCCTGAACTTCCCGGCAATCCTGCCCACGAGCCCAATGCGGACCTTAAATACTATTATCCCACCAGCGACCTTGTGACTGGCCCGGACATCATTTTCTTCTGGGTCGCCAGAATGATCATGGCAGGCGAGGAATTTATGGGCAGGGAGCCTTTCTCCAATGTCTATTTCACTGGCATAGTGCGCGACAAGCTCGGCCGCAAGATGTCAAAAACCCTCGGCAACAGCCCGGATCCTCTGGATTTGATTGCGACGTACGGCGCCGACTCTGTCCGCATCGGCATGCTGCTCTGCTCCTCGGCCGGAAATGACATACTCTTCGATGTCTCCCAGATTGAGCAGGGCCGTAACTTCTGCAATAAGATTTGGAACTCCTACAGGCTTCTCAAGGGCCTGAAAGTGGCGGATGTGCCCCAGGAGAGCGTAGCCGCGAGTGCGGTGAAATGGTTCTCGAGCAAACTCTCCCAGACCATCCGGACAGTTGAGGACCACTATTCCAAATTCCGCATTTCAGACGCCCTGATGGCAATTTACAAGCTGTTCTGGGATGATTTCTGCTCCTGGTATCTGGAGGCTGTCAAGCCTGCATACGTGGACGGTGTGCAGCAGCCTCTCGACAGCGGGACCTACCGCTGCAGCCTGGAGTTCTTCGACAGTCTTCTGAGGATGATTCATCCGGTTATGCCTTTCATCACCGAAGAACTGTGGCAGGACCTGAAGGAAAGAGGGGAGAGCGAGACCATAATGTACGCGAAGACCCCCGCCGCCGGAAAGGTCGACGAGGCCTTCCTCGCATCCTTCTCAGCTGCGCAGGAGGCGATTGCGGGAGTCCGTGCGGTGCGCAATTCCAAGAACATCCCTCCACGCGAGAAGCTGTCCCTTGAAATCAAGGGAGAATTCGACGCATCTCTGGTGCCTCTGGTGGAAAAACTGGCCGGAGTGGGCGAGGTGAAGATGGTCGATGAACTCGGAGACGGCGGCATAAACTTCATGGTCGGCACCGTGGAGATGAGCGTTCCTCTCTCCGGTCTCGTGGATGTTGCGGAAGAGATTGAAAAGACCGAAAAAGAGATTCAGCGCTATGAAGGATTCCTCGCCGGAGTGAGGAAAAAGCTCTCGAACGAGGCCTTCATCTCCCGTGCACCGGAGGCTGTAGTTGCTTCCGAGCGTAAAAAAGAGGCTGATGCCCTCTCAAAACTCGAAAGTTTGAGAAGTCAACTCAATTCGTTGAAAAATAAGAAATAAAACAAATTTGTTAAATATTATAACATTTTTGTTATAGGCAAAAACGGGCAGAAAATATGTATTTTGAAACTTCATTTCCGGTTCGCTACTACGAAACAGACCAGATGGGAGTGGTCCATCACTCCAATTATATCCGCTATTTCGAAGTGGCGCGTAACGCCATGATCGCCGAGGCCGGTTATCCCATAGAACGCTGTGAAAAAGACGGGGTGGTGATACCGGTAATCGGGGTGGAGTGCCGCTTCCGCCTGAGCGCCCGCATGGGCGACGTGCTTACGGTGAGCGCCGCGATAGACAGCGTCCCGCTTGCTAAACTTGTCATACGCCAGGTGGTGAAAAACCAGAGGGGAGAGGTGTGTGCCGAAGGCTCCGTTACCCTGGGCTTTCTGGATTCATCGACCTACCGTCCGGTGCGCTGTCCTGCCCCGCTTGTTGAAATCATAGAAAAAAACACGTGATATGCACACAGTTTTATTTATCGGTACCTGGGAGATAGTCGCTATCGTCCTCGTGATTCTCCTGCTTTTCGGAGGTAAGAAGATTCCCGAGCTTGCACGCGGGCTCGGCAAGGGAGTTAAAAGTTTCAAACAGGGTCTGAAGGATGTCGAGGAGGATATTTCTTCCGAATCCGATACTCCGGCCGGGAAAGAAGACAAAAAAGATAATTAGCAGTGGCCGGGAGCAGCGGCGGCGAAATGTCCTTCTGGGACCATCTTGAGGAATTGAGGGGCACCCTTGTCCGCTCAATCATAGCCCTGTGCCTTGCTTCCGTCCTGTTTCTCTGTATCCGTACGCTGCTTTTCAAAGCGGTTCTCTGGCCCTCCAGGCCGGATTTCATTCTGTACCGCCTGCTCGGGCTGGATTTTTCCATGTCGCTTATCAACATAGATATTTCCGCCCAGTTCTTCGTACACCTGAAAATATCTTTTCTCTGTGCCGCAGTGGTGACCTTTCCCTATATTGTATGGGAAATCTGGAAATTTGTCGCCCCGGCGCTATACGACAATGAGCGCAAAAGCGTCTCCAGGGCCTTTCTGCTGTCGTCCTGGCTGTTTTATCTGGGCGTTGCCGTGGGCTATTTCATAGTCCTTCCGGTATGTCTGATGTTCTTTATGAACTACAGCGTGAGTCCGGATGTCGTAAACACCATCTCGCTGGGCTCGTACATAGGCCTTTTCACTTCGATGGTGTTCCTGATCGGAATCCTTTTCGAGTTTCCGACGGTCATCCTGGCCCTTTCGGGTATGGGAATAGTCCGCAGGGATATGCTCCGTAAAGGGCGCAAATTCGCGATTGTCGCTGTCCTGCTGCTCTCGGCGCTGATTACTCCTTCCGACCCATTCTCAATGTTCGTGCTGGCGCTGCCTCTTTACGGCCTGTATGAATTCAGTATATTGATGGCAAGGAAATGATCTCCCTTCAGAACATAACGGTATCCTACGGCAGTTTTGACCTCCTGAAAGGGGTTTCTTTCCATATCTCGGACTCGGACAAAATCGGCCTTGTGGGCCGCAACGGGGCCGGGAAGTCCACCCTTATGAAACTGATTACCGGGGAGCAGAGTCCTACTGGCGGCGAAATCTCTGTCCCGCAGGGCTGCCGTATAGGCTATCTTCCCCAGATTATGCGGCATAACAGGGGCCGCGGCGTTCTGGACGAGGTGATGACGGCATTTTCGCATCTTGGCGCCCTGGAGCAGGAACTGGAGCAGAAGACGGAGCGTCTCGCGGAGATTGAAGATTATCTGTCCTCCGAGTACAACGCCCTTCTGGAGCGTATAGATGAAATAAATCTTTCACTTGCCTCGGAAAACCTGCAGGGTAAGCGGGCCCTTGCCGAAAAGACACTCACCGGCCTGGGCTTCAAAAGAGATGAACTCTCCAGGGCCACCGAGACCTTCAGCGAGGGCTGGAACATGCGTATCGAGCTGGCCAAGATACTTCTCCGGGAGCCTGACGTGCTGCTTCTGGACGAGCCTACCAACCATCTTGACATAGAGTCCATAGAGTGGTTTGAACAGTATCTGAAGGGCTTTCGCGGCCCTGTGCTGCTGGTTTCGCACGACAGGAAGTTTCTCGACAACGTGACCAACCGTACCGTGGAAATACTGCTTGGAAGCATCCACGACTACAAGGTGCCCTATTCTAAGTACGTGGAACTGCGCCGGGAGCGGATAGCGCAGCAGACCGCCGCCTGGGAAAACCAGCAGAAGATGATAGAAAAGACGGAGGATTTTATCCGCCGTTTCCGCTACAAACCCACCAAGTCCAATCAGGTCCAGTCCAGGATTAAGGCCCTGGAGAAGCTCGACAGGATAGAAATTGACGATACCGACAGCAGTCGCATCGCCGTGAAATTCCCGCCGGCCGCGCGTGCCGGGGATGTGGTCTATAAGGCAGTGAACCTCAGTGCTGGATATCCCGGAAAAGTGGTTTTCACGGGTGCTGACGTGGAGATAAAAAGGGGGGAGAAAGTGGCCTTTGTGGGCCGTAACGGAGAGGGAAAGACCACCCTTATGCGGATTATAATGCGGCAGCTTGAGCCCCTGTCCGGGCAGTCTTCGCTTGGGCATAACGTAATTCCCGGTTATTATGCACAGAATCAGGAAGATGTGCTGGACGGTTCTGAAACGGTGTTTTCTACCCTCGACAGGGTGGCTGTCGGAGAGATGCGGACCCGCCTCCGTGACCTTCTCGCCGCCTTCCTTTTCCGAGGAGACGACATAGACAAAAAAGTGTCCGTGCTCAGCGGTGGGGAGAGGGCGCGCCTCGCCATGGCGAGACTTATGCTCACGCCCTGCAATCTGCTGGCTCTGGACGAGCCTACCAACCACATGGATATAGCCTCGAAAGATGTTCTGAAAGAGGCGCTTAAGTCTTATGACGGCACGCTGGTCGTAGTTTCGCACGACCGGGATTTCCTCGAGGGGCTGGTGGACAAGGTCTATGAAGTCCGTGACGGCGCCGTAAAGGAGCACCTGGGCGGGATAGAGGACTTTTTGAGGAGACGTTCGATAGAGTCTCTTAGCGAGCTGGAAAGGCCATCCGCACGTGCTGAAGCGCCAGTGGCTGCGCAGCCTGAAAAAAGCAGCGGCGCCGCCGGATTCGAACAGCGGAAGGCTGTGTCCAGGGAGCAGCGCCGGCAGCGCCAGAGAGTGGAGTTCCTGGAAAAGGAGATTTCCGCTCTGGAGAAGAAGATGAAAGGGATAGAGTCCATCCTTTCCGCCCCGGGTGAGAAGGATGATGTCATGGACCTCACAAGAGAATATCTGGAGTGCAAGATAGCACTTGACAAATATACAGAACAATGGTTAGAAATTGCCTGATTATGAATAGAATAAAATTAATTTTCTTTAGCGTCGCTTTAATTGTTGCGGCCACGGCTTCGGCCCAGACCAAGGAGATTTCACACGATTTCTCCCGCTTCAATTCACTATCCGTTTCGGACGGTTTCCAGATCAGCTTGGTAAAGAGTAATTCCTATGCCGCTACGATCTATGTGGACGGCCCCCTCGCCGAGTTTGTGGAGGCCTATGTGCGCGGCAAGGTGCTCCATATCAATTTCAACGAGAAGGCTGTGCCAAAGGAGACGAAGAAATTATACAAGGGGAAGAACGCCCTGACGTCTTCTTTCAGGGCTACTGTCTATCTTCCGGACCTGGAGTCTATTGAACTCACGGATGGGGCGAGTCTTGCAGCCACCGACGAATTTGACGCTTCCCGTTTCACTGTGAACCTTACTGACAAGGCCAGTATAAAGTCTCTGAACGTAAGGTGCAATACTGCGGAAATAGACCTCAAGAAGAATTCAAATGCTTCGCTTAGAATTCAGGCAGACAATAAGATAAGTGCTGTTACCGAAGGTAATGCTTTACTGAAAGTCGCAGGCACTGCCGCAGACTTTTCGGCCGACAGCGCAGGCTCCTCCAGCTTGACCGGCGAGGTGCGTGCCACAGCCTCCGTCACTTTGTCTTCTACCGGCTCGTCCAATATGAAAATATCTACGGATACCGACAGGGTCTTTATCGTTACTTCGCGCTCTTCCAAACTGGCCATCACCGGATCTGCCACTAATGCCACCATAAAGGGAAGCAACGTATCTTCAATAGATGCCAACAATTTCCCGGTAGTGGAGGCCGACGTGGTGCTCTCGGGCTCCTCCAGGGCGAATGTCAACGCAAGCGAACTTCTCGGGGTATCCCTTACCGATGGCTCCAGCCTGTATTTTTCCGGCAGCCCGCAATTCAGGATAACAAAGATAATCCGTTCGACACTTGCACCTTATGGCACAAAATAAACTCTTCTGGTTCGATTCGCACTGCGATACGCCTTCGCAGATTTACCGCCTTGGGCGGGACCTTTCCAAGGATAATCACCATTGCCACGTGGACTTTCCGAAAATGCGCCGCGGGGGCAGCGGAGGTGCCTTTTTCGCGCTATACACTCCGCCTGTAATGGAGCCAGACGCCGCTACCCGCTATGCTCTGGAGATGCTTTCCGGAGTCATGGACACCCTGGATGCCCATCCTGACCAGGCATCCCTCGTAAAAAGCCCGTCAGAGGCCCGCGAAGCCATAGACAGCGGCCGTCTCGCGATTGCGATAGGAATGGAGAACGCTTCCCCGATCCAGCGGTCCCTTTCCCTTCTGAGGGAATTCCACCGCCTGGGGGTCAGTTACATAACCCTTACGCACAATGGAGACAATGAGCTTGCAGACGCTGCTTCCCACGGTACCCGCTGGGGAGGTCTGAGCCCTTTCGGCAGGGAAGTGGTGGCTGAAATGAACCGGCTGGGCATAATGATTGACCTGTCCCATGCCCATGACAGGACCTTCTGGGATGCCCTGGAAGCTTCTGCCGCCCCGATTATGGCCACTCATTCCTGCTGCAGGGAACTTTGTCCGCACCGCCGCAACCTTACTGACGACATGCTCCGCGCCCTCGGGGAGAGCGGTGGTTATGTGGGAATAAATTTCTATCCTTCCTTCCTTTCCCCTCGTTTTCTGGCGAATCCTGACGAGGCCGCGCTTATGGACGAGGCCGACAGGATAGACGCGGAGTTCCGCGCGGATACCTCAAACAAGTCCAAACTCCTTGCCTGGCAGCAGGTCCAGGACCGCCTTCTGGAAATCTGGCGGCCGGGCGTCAGGGAGGTGGCTGACCATATCGACAGGGCCGTGTCCCTCGCCGGAGAGGACCATGTGGGGATTGGCTCGGACTATGACGGAATCGAGGTCGGGCCGGAGGGACTGGAGAATATTTCCTGTATGGGAGCCCTTGCCGAAGAGCTTTCCAGAAGGGGCTATTCAGCTGAACTGATCAAAAAGATAGCAGGAGCTAATCTGCTGGCTTACTGGGAGAAAGTGAAAGCTTTGAGCGGGGAGTGAAAGACTCCGCCGGAGGCATATCATAGACAGAACTTCTCAAAAAGGCCTTGAACTCCTCAAGGTCTTTTATTGCATCCTGTCGTTCCACGGAGATGGTCTCTCCAATGGACAGCCGAAGTACCGAATCTCGTTTGTTGAAGACCTCGTGGCACAGGCGCACCAGACGTATGCGGTAGTCGATAAGGCCCAGAAGATAGTAGAACAAGGAGTTCCTGTCGAGGAAATGGACAGGGACTACAGGCACCCTTGCCTTCTTTATCAGCTTTATGGCCGCGTCCTGCCAGGTGCGGTCGCTTATCCTGAAGCGGTCGCGCAGTTTCAGGTCGGAAACTGCCCCGGAGGGAAAGATATGCAGTGGAGAGCCTTCCCTGAGGGTCTGCAGGGCCTGCTTTATGCCGCTTACGCTGGTTCCCGTTGCGGCAGTCCTTTCGGCTCCGACCGGATCCACTGAAATGAAATTGTCCGTAAGCCCCCGGAGCATCATCAGCACCTTGTTCACGAGGACCTTCAGTCCGGGCCTCAGGTGCCCGAATATATCGACCATAATAATGCCGTCTATATGGCCGTACGGGTGGTTGCTGATGGTGATGAACGGGCCTTCGGGGAGCGTCAGGAGGCGTCCGGGGTTGCCGACCTGATAGTCCACTCCGATGTCCTGCATTACGCCCATGGCATAGTCGGGGGCATTGTCGGTTATGGCGCTGACCCGGTCGTCGATGCCGTTGACTCCGTCCAGGGCAGTGAGTTTCAACAGGAAATTCACCAGTGCCGGCTTTCCCTTAAGCGGCGGAAACAGGCGCTGTATATCTTCATTCGAGGCTACTGCCATTTCTTGGGAGGATCAAGCCTTGAGAAATATCGGGCGTCCTTGAAGAAGGAAACCAGAAACATTATAACCAGCGTTACCGTAATTGCGATGGCGATGAAATCCAGTATTCCCAGGCTTATGGGGCTGCCGAAAAGCGTCAGCTCGTACTTGAAAGCGACAATGGGTTTGACGTAGATGAAAATAATATTCGCCAGGAATATGATTACCCTGAATTCCGTGGGCCCGAGTCCTGCGTAGGTCAGTTTGAATTCATTCTTCAGGTGGGCGCTTATATAGACATAGACGGATATCATCAGATAAGCCGCGAGGGCGCAGGCGGCCACGGAGAAGTTCACAAGCGGTGAAAGGCCCGCACCGAGGAACATTATCACCTCGTTGATCACGTCTATGTTGTGGTCCAGATAGAAGCCGTAGATGGGCCTCTGGGCATTTCTGACCCTTGCCAGCGTGCCGTCCAGCGAGTCGCCGAACCAGTTGACGAGGAGTCCGAGGTTGGCGAGCCAGATCCAGCGTATGTCCAGATTGGAGAGGGCGTAGCCCGCGGCAATTATGAGGGCACCTACCAAGCCTATAGCGGTCAGGGTGTCGGAGTTTATCCAGCGGGGCATGCGCTGCGCCATCCAGACGAGAATCTTTTTCTCGCCGGCATTCAGTATCGAAGTCTGTATCCTTACCGATTGTTTTCTTTCTTCCATTAGACTTTTGTGCTTTAATAATTGACCTGCCACAGGTCACGGGAGGCCCCGGAAAACCTGGCAGCTTGATTTAAAATTAGATTACGGAGAGTTCCCTGCCTACCTTTATGAAGGCGGCGATTGCGCGGTCCAGATGTTCGCGCTCATGGGCGGCGGAGAGCTGTACGCGTATGCGGGCCTGGCCCTGCGGTACGACGGGATAATAGAACCCGGTTACGAATATGCCTTCGCGGGCCATTGCCGCGGCGAATTTCTGCGAGAGGGGAGCGTCATAGAGCATCACAGCGCAGATGGCGCTCTGGGTGGGCTTGATGTCGAAACCGGCGGAGAGCATCTTCTCGCGGAAGTACAGCACGTTGTCCATCAGTTTGGAGTGCAGGCTGTCGCTTTCGCCCAGCATCCTGAACATCTCTATTCCTGCGCCGACGATTGCGGGCGGCAGGGAGTTGGAGAAAAGATATGGACGCGAACGCTGGCGCAGAAGGTCTATGATTTCTTTCCTTCCGGTGGTGAAGCCGCCGACTGCTCCGCCGAAGGCTTTCCCGAGAGTGCCGGTGAATATGTCTATACGGCCATAGACCCCGAACTGCTCGGCGACGCCGTGTCCGCTGGGGCCGACGACGCCGGCGCTGTGGCTTTCATCGACCATCACGAGGGCGTCGTATTTCTCGGCGAGGTCGCAGATCTTGTCCATGGGGGCGACATTGCCGTCCATCGAGAACACGCCGTCGGTGGCGATGATCCTGAAACGGCAGTCCTGCGCTTCCCTGAGGCAGCGTTCCAAATCATCCATGTCCGCATTGGCATAGCGGAAGCGTTTGGCCTTGCACAGGCGCACTCCGTCAATGATCGAAGCGTGGTTCAGGGAGTCGGAAATAATTGCATCTTCCGCCGTGAAAAGAGGCTCGAAAACGCCTCCGTTGGCATCGAAGCAGGCCGCATAGAGGATGGCGTCCTCGGTGTGGAAATAGTCCGAAACGGCTTTCTCAAGCTCTTTGTGACGGTCCTGCGTGCCGCAGATGAAGCGCACCGAAGACATGCCGTAGCCTCTTTCGTCCATCGCTTTTTTGGCGGCTTCCACCAGGCGGGGACTGTCGGCGAGGCCCAGGTAGTTGTTGGCAC